>MEMX01000019.1:5355-25865 GCA_001768075.1 Anaeromyxobacter sp. RBG_16_69_14
TGGGCGGGGCCGGCGAAGGCGCCGCCGGGGGCGGGGGTCGGGGGGCCACGGGGGGCGCGCTCGCGCCCTGGGGCGGCGCCCTACCGGCACCAGGGTTCACGCCATGCGGGCCCATCATGCCGCCGCCCATGCCGGCCGGGGGGGCGGATACGGCGACCTTCTCCAGCTCTGCGTCGTTCACCGTGATCTTCGCGTCCTCGCGAAGCTTCTTCACGAAATCGTCGAACTCCTTCGACTTTCGCTGGCTGTTCAGCTTGGCCGCGATCTGGGGCTTCACCCCGTCCAGGTCTCGGTTCACCTCGGCTTGGCGACCGAGCGCGCGGAGGAGGTGGAGGCCATGCTGCGTCTCGATGACGATCGGCGAGGTCTGGTTGTCGCCGAGCTTGAAGGCGGCCTCGGCCAGTTCCTTGCCGTAGGCCTTCTCGAGCTCGTCCTGCGACTTGAGCGCCAGGTCGCCGCCCAGGCTCTTCGTGGAGGCATCCTCCGACGACGCGCGCGCGGCCACGGAGAATGCGGTCGGGTTCTTCTTCTCGTCGGCGAGCACCTTGGCGAGGAACTTTCTAGCGGCGGCCGCCTTCTTGGCGCGCTCGGGGCTGTCCTGCTCGGCCTTGAAGAAGATGTGCGCCGCGTGGATGCGTGCCGGGCGATGGAACTCGCCCTTGTGCTCGTCGTAGTACTTCTGGATGTCGCTCTCCGGGACGTTCTTGGCACCGTTCGGATCCTGGAAGAAGCGCTGGTAGTACTTCGAGACCATCACCTTCTTCATCGTGAACTGGACGTCGGGATCGCTCGCGAGGCCTTCCTTCTCGGCGGCCTTGGCGAGCAGCTCGAACCGCAACATGTTGTCGAGGAACTGCTTCTTGCGGTCGAGACTGCCGAAGCTGGCGCGGATCATCGGCGACTGCTCGTCGAGGCGCGCCTTCAGCTCGTCGGCAGTGACGGTGACGCCGCCCCCCTGGGCGACCACCGGACCCTTCTTCCCGGGGGCTGTCGTCTTGGAGCAGGCGAGGGCGGCGAGGAGGGCCAAGGCCAAGGTGGTTTTGCGAAGCATGAGTTTGTGCTCCTCATGAAGGGAAGAGAAGGCAGGGGAAAGAAACGCGCGTCCGACCAACGCGCGGACCGGCATTCTTCTTCCGGCGACGTGTCCTGGGCTAGAAGCGTTTTAGAAGAACCACAGTGAACGAAAAGGATCAAGGATATCGGGCCACTCCGAGTCGTTTCTGGACTGGGAAGGCCCGGGCCTCACGCCGCCAGCTGTGCCAACCCTTCCAGAACGCGCCGCACCGCACCGAGGAGGGCGCGGCCCTGCGCCGATTCCTGGGCCGGCGTGAGTGCCGGAGGAGGGGCGGCGGGAGATGGGCGCGCCTGGGCGACCGCCTTCGCCACCGCCGCCGCCACCTTCTCCGCGCGCGCGGCCCGGGCAGCAGCTGGCAGGGGGACGCGGGCGCTCGCCTTTGCCGCCGCGGGTGGACAGAGCTTCCCGTCCGGTCCGAGGTGGGCCACGAGCTTCATATCGGGGGTGAGGCGGAGTGCCCCCTGGCTCGCCTGAACCCTCTTCGCGAGCTGAAAAGGATCGAGCGCCGCGCCATCGCCCAGCGTGAATACGAGCCGGCCCGGTCCCGCCTCCAGGCCGCGGATGCGGAGCGCGCGCAGGCGAACCTTCACCTGCATGACGGCGTGCAGCGCATCGACCTCGTCCGGTGGGTCGCCGTAGCGATCCACGATCTCGGCCCGGATCTCGTCCAGTTCGTCGTCCGTGCCCGCCTGGGCGAAGCGCTTGTAGAAGTAGAGCCGCTGGTGGACATCGGGCATGTAGGGGTCGGGGATGAATGCCGGAACGGGCAACTGCACGTCGGGGTCGATCTCTTCCCGGGGCGCCTCGCCGCGAAGCTCCCGCACCGACTCGTCGAGGAGCTGCGCATAGAGATCGAAGCCGATGGCCTCGATGTGCCCCGACTGGTCCCTGCCGAGCAGGTTGCCCGCGCCGCGGATCTCGAGGTCGTGGCTCGCGATCTTGAAGCCCGCGCCCAGCTCCGAGAACTTTTGCAGCCCCTCGAGCCTCTTCTGCGCGTCCTTCGTGACGGGGCGGCGCGCCGGCACGAGCAGGTAGGCATAGGCGCGTTCGCGGCTGCGGCCGACCCGCCCGCGGATCTGGTAGAGCTGCGCGAGGCCGAAGTGGTCGGCGCGGTTCACGATGATGGTGTTGGCGCTCGGGATGTCGAGGCCGCTCTCTATGATGGAGGTGGCGAGGAGCAAGTCGAGCTCCTTCTCCACGAAGCGGCCCATCACGTCCTCGAGCTTCCCCTCCGCCATCTGCCCGTGCGCGACGCCGATGCGCGCCCCTGGGACGAGCTCGGTGAGGAACTTCTCCATGGCCGCGATGGAGCGCACGCGGTTGTGGACGAAGAAGACCTGCCCGCCGCGGCGGAGCTCCTGCTCCACGGCCTCCTTCACAGCCGCCGGGTCGAACTTCATGACGAAGGAGCGGATGGCGCGCCGATCCTCGGGCGGCGTGGCGATGATGGAGAGGTCGCGCGCGCCGGCCAGGCTCATGTGTAGCGTGCGCGGGATGGGCGTGGCGGTGAGGGTGAGGACGTCGACGAGCTTGCGCAGGCGCTTCAGCCGCTCCTTGTGCGCGACGCCGAAGCGCTGCTCCTCGTCGATGACGAGGAGCCCCATGTCCTTGAACGACACGTCCGCGGCGAGGAGACGGTGCGTGCCGATGACGACGTCCACCTTGCCCGCGGCCAGGTCCTTCAGCACGGCCCGGACCTGGTCGGCGTCCTTCATGCGCGAGATCGACTCGATGCGGACCGGGTAGCCCTTGAAGCGCTCGCGGAACGTGCGCTCGTGCTGGGCGGCGAGCACCGTGGTAGGGACGAGCACCGCCACTTGCTTGTGCGAGAGCACTGCCAGCATGGCGGCCCGCATCGCCACCTCGGTCTTGCCATAGCCGACGTCTCCGCACACCAGGCGATCCATGGGTGGCCTCGCGCCCGGGAGACGAGGCCCCCCGGGTGCAACGCTCTGCTCCGGCAGCGCCTCGGTCCGCCGGCGGGCGACGCTCACCTCCTCCTCCCGCTCCGCAGAGGCTTCGCCCTTCGCCATGTCGGCCAGCACGTCCTCGATCGCCCTCGCCTGATCGGGCGTGAGCTCGTATGGGAACTCGGCCTCGAACTCCCGGTAGACCTCGCCCGGCGCCTTGAACGCGAAGCCGGGGTGCGCCGAACGGGCGGCGTAGATGGCGAGGAGCTCGCCGGCCATCTTGAGCAGCTGCTCCTTTACCCGTGCCTTGCGCAGGGCGAAGGAGCTGCCGCCGAGGCGGTCGAGGCGGATCGCCTCGGGCGCTGCGCCGGTGAACTTCTGCCCCTGCCGCAGCTTCGAGACCGGCAGGTAGAGGCGATCCGCACCCTCGTAGGCGAGCACGAGGAAGTCGCCCTCCACCCCGCGGATCTGCATCTTGGTGAGGCCGAGGTAACGGGCGATGCCGTGCTCGACATGCACCACCAGGTCGCCCTCGTTGAGATCGCGGAACGCGGCGGCGAAGGTGTTCTCGAGCTTGGTGGCGCGGGCGCGCTTCCTGACCCGTCGGCCGAAGATCTCCTCGTCGGAGAGGAGCGCCAGGCGCCCCGCGGCGTCCACGAAGCCGGCCGACACATCGCCCTGGAAGATGTGAGCGTGGACGCCCGGGTCGTAGAGATCGGCCGGATCCTGGAGCGGCCCGGCGTGGGCGCGCGCCGCCAGCCGCCGGTCCTCGAGGAGCCGCTTCAGGCGGTCGGAGGCAGAGCGGGTGGAGCAGGCGACCACCGCGGCGAGGCCGCGCTTGCGCCAGTCCTCGAGCCGACGGGAGAGCGGGGTGAGCGCGCCCTCCTCGCCGTGGGCGGCCTCGATCTCGGCGCGCAGGCTGGAGGTGTCGCCGAAGTCGAAGCGCACGGGCGCGGCGGTGCCGAGCCATATGGTGTGCCGCCGCACCAGCGGCGCCTGGGCGAGGCGCGCCTCCACCTCCCCCGGCGAGAGAAAGTGGGCGGAGGGCGGGAAGGCGAGGTCCTCGCGCCGCACCGCTGTCTCGTGCTCGCGCGCGAGGTCGGCCTCGAGCTCGCGGAGCGCGTCCGCGACGGCATCCGCGTCGTCCACCCAGGCGACTACCTGCCGCGGCAGGTAGTCGAACAGCGTGGCGAGGCCGCCGGGGTGGAAGCCGGGGAGGAGCGCCTCCAGGCCGAAAAACGCGGTGCCCGCGTCGACGGCGTCGAGCACCTCGCGCACGCGCGAGGTCGGCCGGTTCACCCGCTCGGCGGCGTCGCGCACGGCCTGCTTCGCTGCCTCCTTGGCCTCCTGGGTGAAGAGCGCCTCGCGCGCGGGGACCAGGACCACCTCGTCCACCGCACGGATGGTCCTCTGCGACTCAGGATCGAATGCCTTCGCGCTCTCCACCTCGTCGCCGAAGAGCTCCAGGCGGACCGGCTGCTCGTCGACCGGGCTCCAGATGTCGACGATGCCGCCGCGAACGGCGAAGGTGCCTGGGTCCTCGACCAGCGGCACGCGCGCATAGCCGAGCGCGACGAGCTTCGCCGCCAGCGCCTCCCGATCGACCGTGACGCCCTTACCGAGGAGGTCGGCATGCTGGTCGAAGACCGAGCGCGGTACCATCCGCCTCGCGAGGGCGCGCGCCGAGACGACCACCGCCCGCACCGAGGAGCCCGTGAGGTGCAGCCGAGCCAGCGCAGCCAGGCGCTCCATCTCCAGCCCGCGATCGGGCGAGAGGTCGTCGTAGGGCAGGACCGGGTCGGCCGGGACGCGAAGGACCGGGGATGGCGCTCCCGCCGGAGATGGCAGGAAGAAGGCGAGATCCCGCGCCAGTTGCTCCGCTTCGTCCTCGCCGGGCGCGACGGCCAGGAGCAGCGCCGCTCTTCCCGGGCCGACGAGATCCTTCGCGACCCAGCCCCGCGCCGCGCCGACGAGCCCGGTCACGTCGGCACCCCGCTTCTCCGTCAGGAGCGCGAGCAGGCCCTTCACGGTCACGGTGGCGTCTGGCTCGGGAGTACGGGAGCCCACTGGAGGCGGCATCGGTAGGGTGGGGCTTTGTTCCCCCCGTCGGCATCCTACCGAGTGGGTGGGTGCGTTGTCCCCATCGACCTTCTATCAGGGAGCTGCAGGAACTCGTCCGTGGAAATGCGCCAGGAGTCTTCTCCTCGCTCCGGGAGGGAGACGGGATCTCCCTCATCCCTGTATGAAACAAGGTGCGCTGCAGGCCCACGCGGCCAAAGGAAATGGGCACCCGGCTGCGAGCCGTCCTTCGCCGCGCCCGCGTCGCTGAGGTTCCCGCACCGCCTGGCCCTTGCTTGCGGCGGGGGTCGTCGATCCCCGCTGCAGGGCGTCACGGCTACTCGCCGGCTGGGCCTCTCCCCGACGACGAGCATGCTTTCCAGGGACTTCAGTGGCGCGCCCGCGCCGATCCACGCTGCACCCGGGTGCCCTTGTATAGTCTAGCGCCGAGATCGTCGCGGCGCCGCATAACCCCGATGGCGTCGGCGCTCTCGGTCCCTTGATCGACGAGGAAGCGATCGCTACACTCAGGCCGGCCACCACCT
This sequence comes from Anaeromyxobacter sp. RBG_16_69_14, assembly GCA_001768075.1. Taxonomy (GTDB): domain Bacteria; phylum Myxococcota; class Myxococcia; order Myxococcales; family Anaeromyxobacteraceae; genus Anaeromyxobacter_A. The sequence continues at coordinate 10,944 of MEMX01000019.1, forward strand.
CGAAGGGTCGCCAAGCTCCCCAACATGCGTGCGCTTCGTCTCATACCCGCGATCCTGGTAGCGCTCGCGGCTTGCGGCGGCCAGCAAGAGACGTCGCCACGCCGCTCGGATGGTGCGCCACTCCTCGGGGTGCTGGCGGCGCCTGCGGCGCCCCCCATACGAGAATTGAGGATGGGGCGCCTGTCCGAGGCCCGGGCGCAGCTCGAGGAGGCGCTGGCGAAGGACCCCGACGAGATCGCCGCGCTGAACGACCTCGCGGTGAGCTACTCGATGGAGGAGCGGTTCGACGCCGCGCGGCATCTGCTCGAGGAGGTGCTCGCCCGGGGTGGACCGCGTGAGCAGCAGGCCGCGCTGGTGAACCTGAGCGAGCTCTACGCCCTCGACGGCTATCTCAGTGCAGCGCTCGCGCACCTCGCCTCGGCGAAGGCGATCGATCCGGGGCGGCCGGAGCCGTCGTACGGCCTGGCGCTCCTCGCCGACGAGCAGGGCGATCACGTCGGCTCCCGTGCGGCCCTGAGGGAGGCGCTCGAGGCCGACCGTGGCGGTGTCGCCCGGCGCGAGCTAGCTTTCATCTACACGGAGGAACGCTTGCACCTCGAGGCCCTGCTGGCGGAAGCATCAGGCGATGTCGCCACCGCCAGCTCGCGCTGGAGAGAGCTGGTGCGCGGCCGGTTCCCGGTGCTGGCGCAGACCGGGCAGCGCCACCTCGAGGAGCTAGAACGCGCCCCATGATCGGTGAAGCACCGGGCCTCTCCACGCGAGCGCGCGACATCCTTCGCGCGCTGGTGCAAGACTACATCCACATCGGCGAACCGGTGGCAAGTCAGCCGCTCCTCGCGCGCCACGATCTCGACTGTTCCCCTGCCACGGTGCGCAACGTGATGGCAGATCTCGAGGAGCTCGGCTTCTTGGTGAAGCCGCACGCCTCTTCGGGCCGGGTGCCTACCGAGGCCGGCTACCGGCTATACGTCGACGCGCTCCTCAAGGTGAGGCCGCCCCCAGCTGCGGAGCGCGAGCAGATCGAGAAAGCGACGCACGATGCGCCCGGCGTCGATTCCTTGCTCGAGTCCGCGGCCCACGTCCTCCATTCGCTGTCGCACCACGCCGGCGTGGTCACCACGCCGCGCCCGATGGCCGATCCCATCCGGCAGATCGACTTCCTGCGCCTGCGCGAGAACCGCGTCATCGTGGTCTTCGTCTCCGAGGCGGGGCTCGTGACGAACAAGTTCATGCAGCTCGAGGCGGCCCCGGAGCCTGGCCAGCTCGAGCGCGCGGCGAACTACCTCAACGAGAAGCTGCGCCAGGGGCCGTTCGCGTCGCTGCGCGAGCGCATCCTGGCCGACATGCGCGAGGACCAGGGCGCGCTGCAGGGGCTGGTGGCGAAGGCGCTCCAGCTCGCGGAGCAGAACTTCGGGCCCACGGCGCGGGAAGGCGAGGTGCTGGTTGACGGCGAGGAGAGCTTCCTCGACGCACCCGAGTTCGCCGACGTGCAGAAGGCGCGGGCGCTCCTCAAGGCCTTCGCCGAGAAGGACCACATCCTGCGCGTGCTCGACAAGGTGCTGCGCGCGCGGGAGGTGCAGATATTCATCGGTGCCGAGAGCGAGCTCGCGCGCGTGCCCGACGTCTCGGTGGTGGCAGCGCCCTACGGGATCGGCGACCAGGTGCTCGGTACGCTCGCCGTCATCGGACCGACCCGCATGAACTACGCGCGCGTCATTCCGCTCGTCGATTTCACCGCTCGCGAGATCTCCCGCGTGCTGTCGGGTGCCACCGATTGACCGCGGGCTGCAGCCGCCATACTTACTGCCTCCTGTCGGAGCAGGGAGTCCTCTCCAGGGCACCGGCAGCTCCATCTTCGAGCTCCGCTCTCGAGGACTCTGACGGGCAGCCACGATGCGGTTCAGGGCGCCTTTGTGGCGCGGCGCATGCGTGACACGCGAGAGTGACAAGGGCGCCTTCTCAGCTCGAGGGGGCGCTGTCAGCACCGAACACATGGCGCTCGAGCAGGCGAAAGCGCGGTTGCGGTTGGCGCTGGTCGGCCGGCACTTCGTGGAGAGCAACGGGCTTGCCGGGCGCCCGTTCGTGGGCGATGTCTGGGAAGCCTTCGCCATCGATGCGGACGAGCACATGAGCTACGTGCTCGAGGCGCAGTCGCGGCGGTGGAATCTCGGGGCAGATGAGCTTCACCAGCAAGGCAGTCGCGCACTCTGGGAGGCCTCGCGCGCGATTGCCCTCGAAGCCAAGCGCCCGGGGGATCCGGCCCTGACCGGCAAGTACCTCGTCATCGCCACGCGAGATGGGTACGATGCTGCTCGACTAGCGGTGAAAGAGATGCGCGATGCCATCGCCAAGGTTCTGGGGTATCCGTTCTTCGCGGCGATTCCAAACCGCGATTTCCTGATCGCCTGGTCGGAGGACTACGCATTCTCGGACGAGTTCGCCGACAAGGTGCGAGAAGACTTCGAACGACAAGGTTACCCTATTTCACCGTTGGTATACCGCGTCGATCGCGACGACATTCAAGCTGCGCGGGTAACAGCGTCTTCCCCGTGACGCCCCGGGTGGCCTCGGGCGCATCCTGCGGAACTTCGAGACTTCCTGCGCCTGCTGCCCCGCGGACTCCGGTCACGCGTACCCCCTTGCCTCCGGAACCGCCGCACCTTGTTCCGCCAGCCCACTGCGTGGCACAATGGGGTCGAGGGCGCCATCGCGGCGCGGTGCATGCATGCCACAGGACGGTAACAAGGGCGCCTTCTCGGCAGACATTCCCGAGGATGCCATCGCAGAGGCGCTCGCAGCGGTCGAGAAGCGCGAGCCGAGCGCGGGAGCTGCGGGAGTGGCTGAGTCTGCGCAGCCGGACAGCGAGGGCGAGCGCGCCGCCGCGATCCGCGAGGACGCGGCCGAGGTCAGCGTGTTCGCCAGCGAGGAGGAGAAGCTGCGCGTCGAGCTCGACATGAGCCAGGAGCGTGCGCGCAAGGTCTACGAGCAGCTCAAGGACCAGCACGAGCGGCTGCTCCGCACCGCCGCCGACCACGAGAACTACAAGAAGCGTGCTGCGCGCGAGAAGGACGAGCTCCTGCGCTACGGAAACGAGCGGCTCGTGAAGGAGATCCTGCCGGTCCTCGACGGCCTCGACCGCGCGCTCGCGCTCGCGGCCGCGCCCGCAACAGCGGACCAACCGCTCGCGAGTGGCGTCGAGATGACGCGGCGCCTGCTCGAGGATGCCCTCGGGCGCTTCGGTGTGAAGGGCTTCTCGGCGAGGGGGCAGCCGTTCGATCCCCGCGTGCACGAGGCGCTCATGAGCGTCGCGTGCGTCGACGGCCCCCCGGGGATGGTGGTAGACGAGCAGCAACGCGGCTTCTTCATGTACGACCGGCTCATCCGGCCGGCCGCGGTCGTTGTTTCCGCCGCGCCACCGCGCGCCGAGGCGGTGAGAGTCGCCGGCGAAACGAAGCGCGACGGCGAACCATGAACGCGTCGGGAGCATCATGGGCAAGGTGATCGGGATCGACCTCGGGACGACGAACTCCTGCGTCGCGGTGATGGAAGGTGGCGAGGCGGTCGTCATCCCCAACAGCGAGGGCTCGAGGACCACGCCCTCCATGGTGGCGATCACGGAGGGCGGCGAGCGGCTGGTCGGCCAGATCGCGAAGCGGCAGGCCATCACCAACCCGGAGGCGACCGTCTACGTGGTGAAGCGGCTCATCGGGCGCAAGTTCGAGGAGAAGGAGGTGAAGCGCACCACGTCGCTCGTGCCGTTCCGCATCGTGGCGAACGAGAAGGGTGACGCCTGGGTGGACGTGGCGGGCAAGCGCTACTCGCCGGCCGAGGTCTCGGCGATGGTCCTCGCCAAGATGAAGCAGACCGCGGAGGACTACCTCGGGGAGCCCGTCACCGAGGCGATCGTCACCTGTCCCGCCTACTTCAACGACGCCCAGCGGCAGGCCACCAAGGACGCGGGCCGCATCGCCGGTCTGGAGGTGCTCCGGATCATCAACGAGCCCACCGCGGCTGCGCTCGCCTACGGCATCGACAAGCAGCAGGGTGGGAGCGAGAAGATCGCCGTCTACGATCTCGGCGGCGGTACCTTCGACGTCACGATCCTGGAGCTGAACCAGGGCGTGTTCGAGGTGAAGGCCACCAACGGTGACACCTTTCTTGGCGGAGAGGACTTCGACCAGCGCCTCATCGACTGGCTGGCGAAGCGCTTCCAGGAGGCGAACGGGATCGATCTCAAGGGCGATCGCATGGCGCTGCAGCGGCTCAAGGAAGCCGCCGAGCGCGCCAAGCACGAGCTCAGCTCCGCAACCGAGACGGAGGTGAACCTCCCGTTCATCACGGCCGACGCCTCGGGGCCCAAGCACCTCGCCGAGACCATCGACCGGCAGACCCTCGAGCAACTGGTCGGCGACCTCGTCGAGAAGACCGTCGAACCCTGCAAGATCGCGCTGCGGGACGCCGATCTCAGTGCCCAGGAGCTCGACACCGTCATCCTCGTCGGAGGGATGACGCGCATGCCGAAGGTGCAGGAGGTGGTGAAGCGCTTCTTCGGCAAGGAGCCGCACAAGGGCGTGAACCCGGACGAGGTGGTCGCCGTCGGCGCCGCCATCCAGGGCGGGGTGATGAAGGGCGAGGTGAAGGACGTCCTCCTCCTCGACGTCACGCCCCTCTCGGTGGGCGTCGAGACGGCCGGGGGTGTCTTCACGAAGATCCTCGAGAAGAACACCACCGTCCCATGCAAGAAGTCGCAGGTGTTCTCCACCGCCGTCGACAACCAGCCTCTCGTCAGCGTCCACGTGCTCCAGGGGGAGCGCGAGATGGCGGCCGACGACAAGACGCTCGGGCGCTTCGAGCTGGTCGGCATCCCACCCGCGCCGCGCGGTGTGCCGCAGATCGAGGTCACCTTCGACATCGACGCGAACGGCATCGTGCACGTCTCTGCGAAGGACCTCGGCACCGGCAAGACCCAGCAGATCCGCATCACCGCCTCGTCCGGTCTCAGCGAGGCCGAGATCCAGCGGATGATCCAGGACGCCGAGGCGAACAAGAGCGACGACAAGGTGAAGAAGGAGCTCGCGGACCTCAAGAACAACGCCGAGGGGCTCATCTACACGACCGAGAAGAGCCTCGAGGAGTACGCGAGCGCGCTCAGGGCGGAAGACCTGGAAGAGATCAAGGCCGACATGGAGGTGCTCAAGGCAACCTTGCCCTCGAACGACCCACCTGCGATCAAGGACGCGCTCGTTCGCCTGGAGGGAAGCGCCTACCGGATCGCCGACGCCATCTACGCCCAGCAGGGGGGCAGCGGAGCATGAGGATGCCCTGATGGCGCAACCCACTTGAAATGACGCTCGAGAAGGGGGCGCAGGGGGGGAGGTCGAGCTCCTCGCTTTCGCATCTTGCGCGTTTGTCAGCGCCCCCTGCTGCGTTATATTCGACGACGGCCTGTCAGGGCCTGATGGTCAACTCTGCGGGCGGACGTGGAAAAGCGCGACTACTACGAAATTTTGGGCGTTGGCCGCGAGGCGGGTGAGCAGGAGCTGAAGAGCGCCTACCGCAAGCTCGCGCACCAGTTCCATCCCGACAAGAACCCCGGTGACAAGGCCTCCGAGGAGAAGTTCAAGGAGGCCTCCGAGGCGTACGAGGTTCTCTCGGATGCGGAGAAGCGAGCTCGTTACGACCGCTTCGGCCATGTGAACGGCCAGAATCCGTTCGAGGGTGGTTTCCCCTTCGGCGGCGCTGCTGGCGCGAACATCAACGACATCTTCGGCGACATCTTCGGAGAGATGTTCGGAGCAGGCAGGCGGCAGCGCGGCCGCCCCCGGGGTGCCGACCTGCGCTACCACCTCGAGATAGGCTTCGAGGAGGCGGCTTTCGGCACCACCTCCCGCATCCAGATCCCGCGCCCGCGTCGCTGCGACACCTGCAAAGGCTCGGGCGCGAAGCCAGGTACCCAGCCGCGCACCTGCCCCACGTGCGGTGGCGTGGGCGAGGTCCGGCTCACGCAGGGCTTTTTCTCTGTCGCCCGCACCTGTCACCACTGCGGCGGTGCCGGGCGCGTCATCGCCGACAGGTGCGCGGAGTGCGGCGGCGCCGGTATGCGACGCGAGGAGGCGACAGTCGAGGTGAAGGTCCCGGCCGGCGTCGATACCGGCACCCGCCTGAAGCTCGCTGGAGAGGGTGAACCCGCGCCACAGCCGGGTGCCGCGCCGGGCGACCTCTACGTGGTCGTGCAGGTGCGTGAGCATCCCATTTTCCGGCGGGAGGAGACGGAGGTCGTCTGTGAGCTGCCCATCAGCTTCGTACAGGCGGCGCTGGGCGCGCGCATCGACGTTCCCACCCTGGACGGACCGGCGGAGATGAGGGTCCCGGCTGGGACCCAGTCGGGGAAGGTCTTCCGGCTGCGCGGCAAGGGCATTCCGAGCCTCGGAGGCTCGGGGCGCGGCGACCACCACGTGCGTGTGCTGGTCGAGACGCCGACGCACCTCACCAAAGAGCAGAAAGATCTGCTCGAGCGCTTCGCCGACCTGTCCGGCGAGAAGACGCACCCCGCCAGCCGAAACTTCTGGGACAAGGTCGGGGAGCTACTCAGGAACAGGAGAGCGTAGCGCCCCACCTTCCAAAAAAGGGGGGTGGCTCCCATTTCTCAGCACGAGCCCGTGCTTTTCCGCTCCCGCTCCCGGCTCTTGTACGATGCGCCGCTGATCAGCGAGCGGCAATCTGCGCTAGAAAGCACCCCATGCGCACGCTGTCCCGACTCGCCATCTTCCTCTTTCTCTTTCTGGCTGCCTGCCCTAAACGGGTGACCGTGAACGGGCAGGTGATGAGCGAGGAGGCAGCTAGCGCCGAGGCGACGAGGGAGGTGGAGCGCGCCCGTGCGGACTCGGCCAAGCAGACGCCGGTGGAGTCGGCGGAGCGCTTCGAGGCGATCGCGGTTCGTTTTGGCGACCTCCCGGCTTCGGCTGATGCTCTCTACGAGGCCGGGGTGCGCTGGAGAGCAGCTGGCCAGCCCGCTCGCGCGCGGGCCGCGCTCTCGAGGCTCCTCACGCGTATGCCGCTCTCCCCGCGCGCCGCGCAAGCGAAGTACCAGCTCGCCATCGCCGAGACCGACGCGGGCCGGCCAAGGGACGCGCTCGCCAGCCTGACCTCGCTCTACGGCAAGCTCCCGGCGCCTGAGCGGCCCCAGGCGGCGCGCGAGGCGGCGCGGGCGGCCGAGGCTGCTCATCTGTGGCCGCATGCCGCGCGCTGGCGGGGCGAGGCGGCGCGGCTGACCGAGGGTGAGGACGGCGCGCGGGAGCTGGCCAAGGCGATCGATCTCGTCGACGGCCAGCTCACCTTCGCCGAGGTGGCGAGCCTCAAGGAGGCGCTGCCTCCGGACTCGCCTCTCCTCCCCGCCGTGACCATGAAGCTCGCCCGCGTCCAGCTCCACTTGCACGACGAGGTCGCGGCGGAGCGTTCGGCTCGCGAAGTCGCCGAGCGATGGCCCGGCTCCCCTTACGCCCAGGACGCGCGGGCGCTGGTGGATCGGCTCGCGCGCCGCGCCCAGGTGAACCCGCGCGCCATCGGCGTGGCGGTCCCGCTCTCCGGGAAGCAGAAGCCCTGGGGAGAGGCCATCATGCAGGGGGTGGCGCTGGCGCTGGGCGACGGGGACGGTTTCAAGGTCGTGGTCAAGGACACCCGCGGCGAGCCCGAGGCGGCGCAGGCGGCGCTGGAGGAGCTCGCGCAGGCGGAGGGCGTCATCGCGGCGCTGGGCGGCGTGGTGAACGCGGAGGCGCCGCGCGCGGCCGGCGCGGCGCAGGGGCTGGGGCTGCCGTTCATCTCGCTCGCGCGGATCGAGGGCGTGACGCAGGCGGGGACGTTCGTGTTCCGCAACATGCTCACCGCCGAGGCGCAGGCGAAGGCGCTCGTCGAGCTCGCCATGGCACGGCGCGGGATGCGGAGCTTCGCGCTGCTCTACCCGCAGATCCCCTACGGTCAGGAGCTCGCGACCTCGTTCTGGGACGAGGTAGACGCGCGCGGCGGGGAGGTGCGCGCGGCGGAGAGCTACGATCACGACCGAACCACCTTTGCGCCCCTCGTGAAGAGCATGGTGGGCAAGCTCTGGCTCGACGAGAGGCAGGACTACCTCGATCAAGTGAAGGATCTGGTGAAGGAAGAGAAAGACCCGTACCGGCGGCGCAAGGCGATCGAGAGGCTGCGCGAACGGCTTCCACCGGTGACTGACTTCGACGCCATCTTCATCCCCGACTTCGCGAAGAACGTGGCGCTCGTCGCGCCCGCTCTCGCGGTCGAGGACGTGGTCACGCAGACCTGCGATCCCAAGGAGGTGGAGCGCATCAGGAAGGTGACCGGCCGAGAGAACTTGAAGACGGTGCAGCTCCTCGGGGGGAACGGATGGGACGACCCGGCGCTCGTCGAGAAGGCGGGCAAATACGTCGAGTGCGCCATCTTCGTGGACGGCTTCTTCCCTGGCTCGGAGCGAACCGACACGAAGGCCTTTGCCTCGGCGTTCCAGGCCAAGTACGGGCGCGCGCCGTCGATCCTCGATGCGAGCGCCTATGACGCCGCGCGCATGATCCGTAGCGTGCTGGAGACCGGCGCCACCACCCGCGATGCCGTCCGGGATCAGCTCTCCACCCTGAAGGACTTCGCCGGCGCGACGGGGACGCTCTCCTTCGACGCGCGACGAGAGATCGCGAAGCCGCTCTTCTACCTCACGGTGGACAAGGGCACCCTGCGCGAGCTCACGCCGCGGGAGCTGGCAGCGCCGGGCGCGGGGGGGGGCTGACGGCTTCGCCGGGGGGGCGGAAGGCGAGCCGCCAACCTAGATTGGATCGACCATGCCCGAAGCCGTGGCGCGCGCGCGCACCTGGACCCGGATCCCCTACCTCAACCTCGGCCTGTTCCTCGCCACGGTCATCACGACCATGCGCGCCGGCGCCTTCCAGGGCTCCCTCCACCTGCCCGCCGCGAGCGGCGGCGCCCTGGCCCGAGCCGTTTCCGAAGCGGGTGCCATCGCACTCGGTGGCCTCCCCTTCGCGACGGCGCTCATCGGCATCCTCCTCTCCCACGAGATGGGTCACTACCTCCTCGCGCGCTCACACCAGGTCGATTCGACCTTGCCGTTCTTCATCCCGATGCCGGTGGGCCCGGTCGGCACCTTCGGCGCGGTGATCCGGATCCGATCTGCCCTGCCCAGCCGTCGTGCCACCCTCGACATCGGTGCGGCTGGCCCCTTCGCTGGCTTCGTCGTGGCGCTGCCCCTGCTGGCGTGGGGCATCGCACACTCGGAGGTGAGGCCGGTCGGCGACGCCGTGCTCGAGACCTCGAACGTGGGCGCCGTCGCGCTGGTGCGTGCCTGGCTCTCGGACGAGCACGCCGTCTCGACTGGACTGCAGTCCTTCGGAGACAGCGCCGTGACCTGGGGTGTGCAGCGGCTCGTGCTCGGGAAGCTCCCCCCCGGGACGGACGTGTTCCTGCACCCTGTCGCCTTTGCCGCATGGATCGGCCTCTTCATCACGACCCTCAACCTCATCCCGCTCGGCCAGCTCGACGGCGGGCACGTCACCTACGCGCTCCTCGGTCGGCGCCGGGCGCGCGCATTTTCTCGCCTCGTCTCCTGGGGCCTCCTCCTGGCGGGCCTCTTCCTGTCCTGGAGCTGGCTCCTGTGGTGGGCGGTGACGCGTTTCCTGGTCGGGTTCGGCCACCCGCCAGCGCTGGAGGAGACGCCGCTCGGTGCGGGCCGCCGGGCGCTGGCCGTGCTGGCGCTCCTGCTCTTCGCCGCCACCTTCATCCCGGTGCCGGTTGCGCTCTAGAAGGGACGTCCGGCCCGAAGCCTGTAGCCTGTAGTCAAGAAGGCCCGTGGGGTAGAGTCGCCACTCATGGACGCGAGCGAGATCGAGGTGGCCTGGGCCGAGGTGCTGGCGCGCTGGACCGACGAGGCCGCGCACCGCGCCTTCTTGGGTCGCTTCGCCGACCTCGACGGCCTCGCGGAGGCGGGGCGCCGCTACAAGGTCGTGCTCGACGCGCGCCCCGGGGACGAGGTGGCGGCGCGCTGGCGCGACGAGGTGGTGAAGCGCGCCACTGCGCTCGCTCTGGCACAGCTGCCGCGGAAGAAACCTGCTCGCCAGCTATCGCCCCGGCTGCGGAGGGCGGTCCTCTTCGCGCTCGCCTCGGCGAGCATGGCCGCGGCCGCATGGGCGATGGTGCGGATGACGCGCTCCGTGGGAGCGCCGTGAGCCGTCAACGGAACGGGGAGGGCTCATCGGCCGAAAGCTCGGCCGCTTCGCAGATGGGTGCCCGTGCCCGGGGCGAGGAGGCGGGACGCGGTCGGCTCACCAAAGCCGTGGAGGCGGTGCTGGGCGCAGGCGGCGCACTAGCCCGCGCGCTCCCCGGCTACGAGCACCGGCGGGACCAGCTCGCCATGGCTCTCGAGGTGGCGCTGGCGCTTCGCGAGCGGCGCTATCTCGTCGTCGAGGCTGGAACGGGCACCGGCAAGACCCTGGCCTACCTCGTGCCAGCGGCGCTCTCTGGCCGGAAGGTCGTCGTCTCCACAGCGACCAAGACCTTGCAGGAGCAGATCTGGACGAGGGACTTGCCGCTCCTCACCGGGAAGGCCGGGATACGCCTCGAGGCGGCCTACCTCAAGGGTCGCGCCAACTACTACTGTCTCGTCCGCGGTGCCAAGTTCACCGAGAAGCCCACCTTCGCCATCCACGGCGAGGCGGCGCTCTGGCCCCGCATCCAGGAGTGGGTGGGGCACACCGCGACCGGTGACCGGAGCGAGATCGACTTGCCCGACCAGTACGGTGCCTGGCGCGAGCTCTCCGCCTCGGGCGAGACCTGCCTCGGAAAGGACTGCGAGCGCTACGAGGAGTGCTTCGTCACGCGGGCTCGAGCGAGGGCGGCGCAGGCAGATCTCGTGTTGGTGAACCACCACCTCTTCTTTGCCGACCTCGCCATGCGCACCTCCCGCGCCGGCGTCGAGGTGCTGCCGCCGTACGACGCCGTCATCTTCGACGAGGCCCACGCGCTGGAGGACGTGGCCACCGGGTACTTCGGCCTCATGGTGTCGTCTTACCGGATCGAGGAACTGGCGCGAGACGCGCTGCGCGCGGTGGCAGACCGGCCCGATCTGCAGAAGCTGGTGAGCGAGCGGACGGGGGAGCTGGAAACGGCCGGGGAGCGGTTCTTCGCGGGGGTCGTGGGGCAGGTGAGGGCGGGGTCGCCGGGCTGGGTCCGACCCTCCCGTGGGCCATCCTACCGCCAGGGAGAGGGGAGACCACGAGGGCCCTCGCTGTTCCAGGCCGAGGGAGTAGAGGGCGATGTCCGGGTCGCGCTCACGGAGCGGATGCTCGCGCCCGCGGCAAGCGAGAAGGCCCGGCTCGACGCCGCGCTCGAGGACGTGCGCGAGCTCTTCGCAGATGCCGAAGGGACGGCGCTTCCCGCCCTGGCGCGGCGGGCGGGGGAGCTGCGGGTCGAGCTCGAGGCGGTGACGGCGATGAAGGAGCCGTCGCGCGTCTACTACGCCGAGGTGCGCGGGCGCGGGGCGTTCCTGCGCGCGGCCCCAGTGAACGTGGCGGAGGAGCTGGCGGATCGCCTCTATCGCCGGGTGGACACGATCGTGTTCACGAGCGCAACCCTGGCAGCGGGGGGCCGCCTCGACTACTTCCGTCGCGAGGTTGGGCTCGCGCCCGAACTCGACGTGGCGGAGGCGGTCTTCCCCGGGCCTTTCGACTACCGCACTCAGGCGGCGCTGGTGGTCCCGCATGGCCTCCCCGAGCCGTCCGCGCCCGGCTTCTTCCGCGCCGCGGCCGCCGCGGTTCGCACGCTGGTGGACATCACGGGCGGCCGCGCCTTCGTGCTCTCGACGAGCGTGCGCGGCATGAACGCGCTGCGCGAGGCGCTCGCCGACCTGCCCTATCCGCTGCTCCTGCAGGGAGAGCGGCCCAAGGGCAAGCTCCTGGACGCCTTCCGGGAGGAGCCCTCGGTGCTCTTCGCGACGCAGAGCTTCTGGGAGGGCGTGGACGTGCCGGGCGAGGCGCTCTCGCTGGTCGTGATCGACAAGCTACCCTTCTCGCCGCCCAGCGACCCGGTCGTTGCTGCGCGAGTGCGAGCCCTGGAGGAGGATGGACGCGACGCCTTCTCCGAGCTCTCCGTGCCAGCTGCGGCGCTGGCGCTGAAGCAGGGCTTCGGCCGGCTCATCCGCAGCCGCACCGATCGCGGCCTGGTGGCCCTGCTCGACGTGCGCATCCTGACCAGGGGTTACGGACGCGCCTTCCTGGCGACGCTCCCGCCCGCCCCCCTCTTGCGAAGCGCTGACGACGCGCGCAGGTGGTGGGACGAGCCCGGCCAGGTGCCGCGGGCTTAGCCTGGCCTTTCGGGCTCGTGCCCTCCGTGCGACGAGGAGGCCGCTCGCCAGGTCGATGATCGCCGCGATCCGCGAGGTCGAAGGTGCGCATCCCTTCCGCGCCGAGGGGGGCGACGGCGCCAATTCGGCACACCCGACCACAGCGGTCACCGCCCGACTCCGGCGACTTCGTGCCACGCGTCACGACTTTCAGGTCACGAAAGAAGCATGCCGCCATCGCCAAGGGCGGTGCGCGAGGCCAATGCTGGATCTACTATCGGGTCGGGGCTAGACTCACCTGACGAGGGCGAATGGTCGCTTTTAACAACGAGCTGCGCGAGATCGCGCTCAAGGTCGTCTATTACGGACCGGCGCTGTCCGGCAAGACGACGAATCTCCAGTCGCTCTTCCAGAAGATCGATCCCAAGGTGCGCGGGCGGCTCATGACGCTCGACACCAAGGACGATCGCACGCTGTTCTTCGACATGATGCCGGTCTTCTTCCGGACCACGTCGGGGGTGAAGGTCAAACTGAAGCTGTACACGGTGCCGGGCCAGGTCATGCACGAGTCCACCCGGCGCATCGTGCTCCAGGGTACCGACGCCGTCGCCTTCGTCGCCGACGCCCGCCGCTCCGAGACGGTCACGACGCTCGCTTACTGGAACAACATGCTGAAGAACCTGGAGGCCAACGGGCTCGAACCCAGCACGCTGCCCATCGTCATCCAGATGAACAAGTGCGACCTGGCGGACGTGCGCGGTGAGGACGAGCTGCAGGATCTCTTGCAGGTCTTGCGGCCGCTCGTCATCCAGGCGGTCGCCATCCGCGGCGAGGGCGTGGTGGAGACGCTCCACATCCTCCTCACCCTGGCCTACCGCACACTCGACCAGCGCGTCGGGCTCGAGCGTAGCTGGCACATCTCGGAGCGCGAGTTCCTCTCGCAGATCTTCTCGCACATGGATCTGCGCGGGACACGCCTGACGGGAGCGGGGGCAGCGCGATGAGCGGTTTGCCCCCCTCCGTCCTGCAGCAAGAAGTGTCACTCGGTGAGCTCCTCGACGTGAAGTCGTTCACCGAGGTGTGCCAGTCGTTCGCCGAGCTGTACCGGGTCGGCCTCAAGGTGTTCGACGCGGCGGGAAATAGGCTCGTCGAGGTGAAGGTCGGAAACGCCGATTTCTGCGGCTACATCTGGCAGAAGCCGGATGGGCGGGCCCAGTGCATCGCCACCGTGCAAAGGGTGAAGGGCGGTGCCGTGCCGGAGGAAGCGAAGCCCACCGCCTTCGACTGCTTCTCCGGGTGCCGCTACGTCGTCCAGCCTGTCGTCTACGAGGGTGACGCCGTCGGCCGCATCGTCTTCGGTCCGTTTGTCCCCGACGATCTGGTCCAGCTCCCGCGAACGCTGACGGCCATCGCGCCCGACTTCGACCCGAACATGGCCACGTCCTACATGCAGAAGATCCGGCGCGTGCCTCAGGCGACGGCAGAAAAGATCCTGCGCCATTTCGCCGAGATCCTCGAGGTGCTCGTCTTCAGCGGGCACAAGAACCTGATCACCGCGCGTCTTCACATCGAGGCGGTGCAGGAGAGCTACCGCGAGTTGCAAGAGAAGAACCGGCAGCTCGAGGACGGCTTCGGCAAGTTGAAGGAGCTCGACCGCCTCAAGTCGAACTTCCTCGCCACCATGAGCCACGAGCTGCGCACACCGCTCACCAGCGTCATCGGCTACTCCGAAATGATGCTGGAGGGGCTGGGCGGACCGCTCACCAGCGAGCAGCGCGAGTACCTGGGCATCATCATGGAGAAGGGCGAGAACCTCCTGCAGCTCATCACGTCCATCCTCGACATCACCAAGATCGAGGCGGGCCGCGTGCGGTTGGTCCTCTCCGAGGTGGAGCTCGGGCAGCTCATCCGCGACGCCGTCTCGACGGTGCTCCCTCACGCGCGCAAGAAGGGCCTCACGCTGGTCTGCCAGCCGGCCGGCGCGGCCAAGGTGCACTGCGACCGCGAGAAGGCGCGGCAGTGCCTCATCAACCTCGTGTCGAACGCGGTCAAGTTCACGCCGGCCGGCGGCACCATCACGGTCGGTGCCGGGGAGGCGCCGGGGGAGCGCGTCGCCCTCTACGTCACCGACACCGGCATCGGCATCACCGAGGAGCACCTGCCGAGGGTATGGGACGTCTTCTACCAGGTGGACGGGTCCTCCACGCGCGAGTACGGCGGCGCCGGCCTCGGCCTCGCCATCGTGAAGAGCTTCGTGGAAGCGCACGGCGGCGAGGTGCACGTGCGCTCCGTGCCGAACAGCGGCTCGACCTTCACGATGGTGTTCCCGGCGCGCGGCGCTGCCGCGGCCGCGCCGCGCTCGCCGCAGGCGAGGAGCGCGGTGTCGTAGATCCTGCTTCGGATGACCGAGTTCGACCTCATCGACCTCTTCACCCGATTCGCGCCGCGCGAGGGGGAGGGGGTCGTGGTCGGCGTCGGGGACGACGCGGCGGTCCTCCGTGCGCCGCGCGGTGAGGACCTGGTGGTGACGGTCGACGCGGTGGTGGAGGGGGTCCATTTCGACCGCCGCTTTC
>MEMX01000020.1:0-190 GCA_001768075.1 Anaeromyxobacter sp. RBG_16_69_14
CCAGTAGCTCTCGACAACCGCTCCGCCCTCCGAGACGCTTGTGAGCCGGCCCGCGCCGTCGTAGCCGTACGCGTAGCTGCTGGTCGTGCCCTGCACCGTCTCACTCTTGCCGGTGACACGGCCCAGCGCATCGCGGCTCAGCGTGTAGGAATAGAGAGCGGATCCACTCGACGACGCGCTCATCGATCCG
>MEMX01000020.1:329-7149 GCA_001768075.1 Anaeromyxobacter sp. RBG_16_69_14
TCGTACTGGAATGAGGCAACCGTGCTGCCGTTCAAGGCGAGCGACGCGGGGCGGAAATCGCTGTTGAACGTGCGCGAGACGGTGCCCGCCACCGGCCCCGTGGCGCTCTCGGACACGGGGAGGAAGCCGTCGTAGCCGACGTTGAGCTGCTCACCCTCCGCTGCCGTGAGCGTTGCGACGCGCCCGCTGGTGTCGTAGCCAACGTGGAGGGTGCCGCGGGCGGTGGTGACGCTCGCGAGCCGGCCCGCGCTGTCGTAAGCGGGCACGATCGCCGTCGCATCGGGGAGGGTCACTTGCGAGAGCGCGCCACCGAAGTTGTAACGGTAGCTCGTGCTCCCGCTCCCCTCCACCGCCGGCGGCGCGTAGCTCGCCGCGAGGTCGACCGACGTGTAGGCGAAGCCATGAGCCGGACGTCCGGGGGGCGACAGCGAGGTCATGTTCCCGCTCGCGTCGTAACCGAAGGCGACCGCACGCCCTCCGGGCAGGGTCTCGGCCACCACCCGGCCGGCCGGGTCGTAGGTGAAGGTAGACGTGCGCAGCGCCGGGTCCGTGACGGAGCGCGGGTATCCCTGCGCGTCGTAGGCAATGGACGAACTGCGTGTTCCCTGCGTCATCGCCGAGAGCCGGCCGCTCGCATCGTACTGCAGCCAGATCGGCTCGAGGCCCGGTGGCCGCAGGTGAGTAACCCTACCCTTCTCGTCGGCGACGGCCACGGTGGCGCGCCCTGCCGGCGTTCTCTTCGTGACGGTGCGCGTCGCGGCGTCGTAGACGCTCGTGTAGGCGCGGCCGTTCACGGTCGTCGTCTCCGAGAGCGTTGTCAGGCTCAGCACGTTCTGGGGATCAGCGAGCGTGGCCGATCTCGTCGTGTTGCTCGCGGACGAGAGCCCGCTTGGGACGCTCCGCGCGGTGGACAGGAGTGGCGACAGCATTCCGAACCGCGGATCGGGGCCCCGGCTCAGGACGGCGCGCGAACCGTCGGGAGCGGTGGTCGTGGTTGTTCCGTCCTTCCCGATCAAGGTCGTGGTCGCCGTGCCGTCGGGACGGGTATCGGTGCGGAGTTGGTCGCCGGTGGCGAGGTTGTCCACCTTGTAGGTCCAGAGCTGGGTCGTACCGGCATCGAACGCGCTCGTGAGGCTCACCGTGTAGCCCCTGCCCTCATCCACGCGCGTGAGCGCCTTCTGCCCGCCCGCCGGGTTCGCGTCGCTCACGAGGCGGCCCTGTGCGTCGTAGGCGAACGTGTGCGTGAACCGGCGCGGGTCCGTGTAGCTCCGGAGGAGGCCACTGGCATCGGCTACCAGCGCCACCGTCTCTCCGGTGGGGTTCGTGATTCCGCTCAGGTAGCCGGCGTCGTCGATCGAGAGGAGCGTCCGCTGGCCGTGCGGCGCCACGATGGCCGTGGGCCGGCCGGCCGAATCCCGCTCGATGGTGGTGGCGAACCCATCCCGATCCGTCACGGATGCGAGCGCACCGGATGCGTCGTAGGCGAAGGAGAACTGGGCGACCCTGGTGACCGCATCGAGCGTTCGGAGGTGCCGGCCCGAAGCGTCCAAGACGAAGAGGCGGTCGCCCGACGTGGACGGGACTTGGAAGGTCCCTCCCACCTTGGTCGGAACCGTCGAACGTATTGCTCGGATGCGGCTATTCCAACAGTCCGCGACATAGAGAGTGCCGTCTGGAGCGACGGCGAGCCCTTCCGGCCCGTGGAACTGCGCGTTGGCGGCAGGCCCTCCATCACCGGCAAAGCCGTAGCCGTTGCTCTTTCCGCCCGCCATGGTCGAGATCGTGCCGTCCGGGGCGATGCGACGAATTTTGGGCGACCCGGTGTCTATATCCACCTCTGCCAGGAAGATGGACCCGTCCGGATCCAGGGCGATCGCGTGCACTTCCCCGAGCCCTGTCTCGAGTGCCGAGAGGCCGTCGCCCTGCGGCGCGGTCCACCAGGACCAGGCACCGGCGACCGCCCGCATGATGCCATCCGGCGAGATCTTGCGGACGCGATGAGTGTGGTCCGAAATGTAGATGGCGCCGTCCGACGCTACCGCGATCTCTGTCGCGCAGAATACCGCCTTTGCGGCTGGGCCATCCGGCGAACTGGGGGAGCAGGTCCCGTTTCCAGCGATGGTCGTGATGGTCCCTGACGGATCCACCTTTCGGATTCGCCCCCAAGACTCGAGCAGATACACGCTGCCATCCGGTCCGACCGCGATGCTGTTAACGGTGTCGACCTGTGCCAGCGTGGCGGGGCCGCCGTCGCCCGAGAAGCCGGGAGTGCCGTTTCCAGCCACGACCTGGATGAGCCCTTCCGGCGTGATCTTGAGGACCCGGCTCACTGGGCCACCACCTGAAGCCCAAGCCTGGTAATGGTAGTCGGCGAGGTACAGGAGGCCGTCGGGGCCGATAGCGATCGCCCTCGCGTGTACGCATGCCTGCGCAGCAGGGATCCCGTCGCCTCTCTCGCTGCAGTCCGATGGTAGCGGTACTAAGCCGGCGACGGTTCGCACGATACCGTTCGCATCGATGCTCCTGACCCACCCAGTGCCCATGGAGAATACTGCCCCATCGGGCCCGACTACGACCGATTCCGGGGTAGAAAGCCAGGCTTGCGTGGCTGGGATCCCATCCGTCGTCGAAACCGATCCTCCTCCCGCGAACGTGCTCACAACCTTCGCCAGGGTGTCAGCCCTGACACGGCGGCCGTCTCCCATGTAAAGGGTGGAACTGCCGGGGTCATAGGCGTGGTGCTCGCTCAGGCTCCACCCGCCCAGCTGCGCCGCTCCTCCATCCGGCGACCCGAGCCACTCGCTTCCGGTCTGGAAAACGGTAACGGGCTCTCCCGGGATGCTCCCCGTGATCTTGACCCCGCTAAAGGAGAGCGCGGAGAAGCCTCTCTCCCCGAACATATCCATAGGGTCCAAGTACACGGAATCGTACACGTATCCGATCTCGTACTCCAGCAACAACCTTCCGTTGACAGGACGCCCGTACGCATCGCGGCCATCCCAGCTGAAGTCCCAGCTCTGGCCCACCGCAAAGGGCGGAGAGTAGGTTTGCTGAAACGTGCGCCCGGCAATGCGCACCACAACGTCGATCCGCCTCAGGTCGGGCGGAACGCTAGGTCCCATGACCGGGATGGTGGCGGTCCTGACGAAGCCGGCCGCGCGATCGCTCTGGTAGTGGAGGGAGTAAGGGGTCCCGGTGATCGGCACTCGCTCCCCGAGCACCTGGCCCTGGCACTCGATGATTGAGCCGGCCTGCGTCGACGAGCAGGGGTCGGGGTCCCTAGGCGCCGGCGGCGGCAAGCTCGGCTGCGGGCAGGTCGTGGCGCAGCCTACGGGCCAGTTGAAGTCATACGGCGTAAAATGCGCGATCGGCACGCGCCACAGGCTCGTCCCTGCGGCATAGAGCGACGCGAGCCGCGCCCGCTCCTCGTCCGTCACGCCAAGGACAGCAAGCGCCACCGCGTCGTCTGCCGCACCGTCACCGTTCGCGTCCACGTCAGCGAGGCCGTTGGCGACGCCGATGACCATCACCACCCGGCCGTTGTCCGAGGGCACCCATGCGCCCTTCGCCCGGTCGTAGTAGCCCGCCGGCACGACGCCACCCACCGGGAAGTGCCGGAAGTTCTCCACGTAGAATGCCACCGGATGCGCGAACTGCACGCTCGTCGCCCCGGTCACGACCGCCTCGTCGATGCCCAGCTCGACCGCGTAGGTGTAGCCGCTCGTCGCGGGCAGCGGGCCAGGCATGGCCCTGGGGCCGTCGGGGCCCACGGTATACTCGGTGGCTCGGACGTGGAACGTCCCGAGCTGCACGGTCGAGCCATCCTGGAGCTGCATCGACGCCGGCGTCCCGGCCGGGAAGAGCACGGTCGCTGTTCGCGTGCCGGCGCTGTCGGTGACCGGTGTGCCGCGCGCCACCTGCATGACCGAGGCGCCTGCGGTCACCGCCGTCACCCGGGTATCGAACGCCACCAGCACCACGTCATCGACCCAAACGTAGTCGCGCCAGGGCGTCTGCACGTGGCGCTGAGCCGGGAGGTAGCCGTCCTTCTGGTAGTCCACCGTGAGCTGGCCGCCGCCATTGACGACCATGTCGAACATGCCGTCCGCGCGGGTGAGCGTGCTCCCGAACTCGGGGTGAGCCTTGACGCTGATCTTGACCCCGCCGATGGGGCTTCCTCCTGGCTCGTTCACGTGTCCTCGTAGAACGGCGACCCGCTGCGGCTCGATCATTCCGTCGGGGACGCCAGTCTGGATCGGGTTCGAGCCGGTGTAGAGGAAGGCCGTGGCACTCGCGATGTCGGTCGCGACGGTCCTGTCAGTTGGCGGTGCGACGGTCGCAGGGTCAGGGGGCAACGCTCCGCAGCTCGGGATGGGCGAATGGACAACCCCCACTCCCGGGTAGCAAGCATCGGCCGTGCAAGCGTCTCCGTCGTCCACCGAGGGCGGCGTACTCGCCACGCACGCTCCCGCCCCGTTGCAAGTCTCCTCGCCGTTGCAAGCGTTACTGTCGGAGCAGGAGGCCCCGTGCGCCGCTGACGTGTGCACCACTCCTCGCGCGGGGTCGCACGAGTCGATGGTACACGGGTTTCCATCGTCGAGGGCGGGAGCCGTCCCTGCGACGCAGGCGCCCGTTCCGTTGCAGGCGGCGCCGTTGCAGGCGTTGCCGCCCGAGCACGAGCTCCCCGCGGGCAGCGAGGCGTGCGTCACGCCCCCGGTCGGATCACAGGCGTCGCCCGTGCACGGGTTGCCATCGTCCACGACGAGCGGCGCGCCGGCCAGGCAGAGACCAGCGCCATCGCAGGTCTCCGGCCCGTTGCATGCGTTACCGTCGGAGCAGGAGGAAGCGGCAGGCAGGGGAGCGTGGACGACACCGAGAACAGGGTCGCAAGCGTCGGCCGTGCATGCATTCGCGTCGTCGAGGACCGGCGGGATCCCTGCCAGGCAGGTACCTCCGCCATCGCAGAGCTCGATTCCGTCGCAAGCGTTTCCGTCCGAGCACGACGCGCCCGCCGACATCGGGACATGCATGACTCCGACCAGGGGATCGCAGCTATCCGCCGTGCAGGGGCTTCCGTCGTCGACGACCGGCGCCGTGCCGGTCGGGCAGACACCAGCGCCGTCGCAGACCTCCTCGCCATTGCACGCGTTTCCGTCGGAGCAGGAGGTGCCCGCAGGCAACGCCGCGTGCTGGACCCCGAGCGCCGGATCGCAGCTGTCCGTCGTGCACGGGTTCCCGTCCTCGATGAGCAGCGGGGTTCCGGCCAGGCACGCTCCGGCACCGTCGCAGACCTCCGCGCCATCGCAGGCGTTTGCGTCGGTGCAGGAGGTGCCCGCGGGCAAGGCCGCGTGCTGGACCCCGCGCACCGGATCGCAGCTGTCCGTCGTGCACAGATTCCCGTCGTCCACAGTGGGCGGCGTCCCCGGCAGGCAACGCCCCGCGCCATCGCAGACGTTCTCGCCATTGCAGGCGTTCCCATCAGAGCAGGAAGTGCCCGCTGGCGAACCTTCACAGAGCCCGCTAGGGATGGTCGCCAGGAAGCGCACGTCATCCACATAGAGCATGCCGGTGCGGGACGCCCCGATGAGCTGGACATCGAGTGTGTTGCCGGCATTGGCGGGCCAGCTGAACTCCGCCCTGACCCTCTGCCACGTCCCCACCGCGATCGGCCCACCGATGAGGTCGGAGAGCCGCTTTGCCACGAGCAGACGCTTCCCTGCGAAAGCGGACAGGACGACCTGCTCGCCTTCCACGCCAGCGTTCACCCACAACTCGACGGCTGCCAGCTTGCCCACCTGGCCGACCCGGTGGAACCAGAGCCCAGCTCCAGGGCGTACCTCGAACCGGATGGAGCGGCTGCCCGAGCGCACCTGCTCCGTCGCGGCGAGATCGTGCCGACCCCAGCTCCAGTCCGAGAAGCAGCTCTCGAGCGCGTCACCGTAGACGGCGAGTTCCACTCCGGGCTCGGCAGCAGGACACACCGAGGCAGTCACGGCGCTCGAGCTCGCGACCGTGTCTGGCGGATCCTCGCCACTCCTCCCCTGACCGCAGGCTGACAGGCAGAGAACGACCGCAAGAAGCGCCGGAGCGCGCCCAATCGACGACATAATACTCTCCCTGCCACCAGCTCTTGAGCCGCTGATCCCTGGGGCAACAAGACTGGAAATCAATTCGAGTAGGTTACCAATCAAAGCACGGCCACCGAAGCCCGGGCAAGTGAATTCCATTCCAAGGCGTGGCGCCCTAGGTCATTGGCGCCCTAGGTAATTGACCCCCCAGCCATCGAGGCGGATCAAAAATGGATCAAGTAAAGGCGAGCACAGTGATCGGCCACGCCGCGCAGCCCATCGAGTACGGGAAAGGTGGATGTCAGGAAGCACGCAGTCGGATCCTGGCTACGGCGTCAAACGACGGTTGGCTCCCTATCGAGAGGCTCTCGCGCGCTCCGCAGGCCGCGTCCGCTCCCAGCGCGGGTCACGGCTGCGTCATCGCCGGAGGCCGCGCGGGAGTTGTTCGAGCAGCCGTTGCCGCGCTCCGTGGATGACGCCCAGCGGGGCGCTCCCGGCGGGGGGAAGGGCAGACCCGACCCGCGCTTGAACGGGTAGAGCTTCGCCGGCGGCCGGTGGCGTGGTTCGGTGCGGCCGGACGCGAGTTGGCCTGCGGCCAGGTCCGCGGTGCCATTCAGGTTGTCTGCGCGCAATTCGAGAAGGGGATAGCCGGCGGGCTGTTCGTCAGGTGCTGCTGTGGATTCTTTCGCGGCGGTCCATCACGGGGGCGAGGAGAAGCGCGTCGCGCAGAGTCTCCATGGCGCGCGCCCAGC
>MEMX01000021.1:0-1223 GCA_001768075.1 Anaeromyxobacter sp. RBG_16_69_14
CCTGCGACCTTCGGGTTATGAGCCCGACGAGCTACCTGGCTGCTCCACCCCGCGTCAGCCTAGTGGGAGCGGGGTTCTACGACGCACGCCCCCTTGGGTCAAGAGATTTTTCCCGCCGCCTTCGCGGCTCGGATGAACTCGGTGGGCGGGCGCCGTGCACGCCTCCTCCCGCCCGCTTGCTACCGCGCCCTGGCTGATGATCCGGGTTCACCACCGCCGCAGGAGGGCCACCGGCGCGACGAAGACCCCCGCCAGGGCGACCATGGTCGCGCCTGTCGGCAGCTGCCAGAACCACGAGATGAGGTACCCTCCGGTCGCGGCCACGAGCCCGATCGCGGTCGCGAGCGCAAAGGCCATCCTCAGGCGGCGCACGAGGAGGAGCGCCGCGGCCGCAGGGATGGTGAGGAACGCGAAGACGGGCAGCGCGCCGAGCGCCCTCGCGGACACGGGGATGGCCAGCCCGAGCGTCAGGAAGAGAGCCCGTTCCAGCACCACGTGTCGAAGCCAAGGGCGGCGGCGGTCTCGGCGTCGAAGGAAACGAAGACGAGCTCCTTGGCGAAGAGCGCGTGTACCACGGCGCACAGGAGCGCCACGACCGCGAGCGCTATCAGATCTCCCAGGGGCACGGCCACCGCGTTCCCGAACACCATGGCATTGAGATCGTGCGCCGCGTGCACGAGTCGGTTCGCGCCGAGCACCACCAGCGCACCGGCCAGCACGTAGGTCATGCCGACGCCCGTCTCGGCCGGCAGGCGCCTCCCGTGCAGCGCCATCCCCAGCGCCAGCGAGCCGGCCACGGAGAACGTGAGCGCCACCCCGAGCTGCACGCCGGCGTGCTCGACCTCCACCCCGAGCGACTCCTCGAAGATGAGCGCCGCGATGATGCCGAGGGTCGAGAGCTGGGTGAGCGCAGCCGAGACGAACACGGTGCGCCTGAGCACCACGTAGACGCCCAGGAAGCCACAGAGCCCGCCCGCGATGACGGACGCGAGGAGCGGCCCTCGCCAGATCTCTCGGGCGGCCAGGAAATCCTGCCACGCGCTCATGAGGTCGCTCCCGGCTCGGGATAGACGAAGCGACGTCCGTTCTCCACCCGCACCGTGACGGCCCTGCCGTAGAGCTCGCCGAGCGCCGCGGGCGAGAGCATCGCGTCGAGCGGCCCGACGCGGAAGAGGCGCTTTTCCTTGTCCACGAAGGCGAGGCGGGAGGCGTAGTTCGCGACC
>MEMX01000021.1:1231-6234 GCA_001768075.1 Anaeromyxobacter sp. RBG_16_69_14
AGCCGGTGCGAGACCATCACCACCGCCAGTCGCCCTCCCCTGTGCAGAGCGCGCACCACGTCCAGGGTGTCGAGCTCGGCGGCAGGGTCCATGCCGCTGGTGGGCTCGTCGAGCGCGAGCAGCTCCGGGTCGGCGGCGAGGGCGCGCGCGACGAGCGTGCGCTGGCGCTGGCCGCCGGAGAGCGTGCGGAATGCTCGCTCGGCCAGGTCGGAGATGCCCACCCGCGCCAGCGCTGCCGCCACCGCCTCACGGTCTGGGTTTCCGGGCCGACGGCCCGGCGCGATAAGTCGGTACCGGCCCATGATGGCGACCTCTGCCACGGTGAGGGGCCAGTAAGCGTCCACATGGTCGCGCTGCGGCACGTAGCCGATGCGCAGCGGCCCGGGCTGGGTTCGCCGGCCACCCGCCAGCGGCAGTACGCCGAGCAGGGTGCGGAGCAGGGTGGTCTTTCCGCCACCGTTCGGGCCGACAACCGCGAGGAAGTCGCCCGGTGGGACGACCAGCGAGACGCCGCGCAGGATCGGCTCACCGCCATAGCCGATGCCGGCGTCCTCGACCGAGACGAGCGCCGGAGCCGACGTCATGGATCGATCGCCTCGAAAGCGACATGCCCGGATGGCCCGTCACCCCTGTCGCGCACAGGGATCACAACCCGTTCCCTCCGTCGAGGGAGAGGACACCTCGTAGGCGGCGGGACGTGGACGGGGGACGTAGCACTGCCTTCATCTCAGTGCTCCGGTGACGAGCTTCACGAGCGCACCCATGTATTCGAACCAGTCCTTGGGGTCGAGTACACCCCGCTCGTCCTTGAACCCGCCCACGTCACCGGGGATGGCGACCACCCTGGCACCGGTGTATTTCGCGACGATGTCGGCGGAGCGTCGGTCGTAGAAGTTCTCCAGGAAGATGCCCTTCACGTCCTCCGCCTTGACCACGCCCACCAGCTCGGCGAGGTGGCTCGGTGGCGGCGGGATGCCTGGCTTCGGCTCGAGATACCCCGCCGCGCGCAGGCCAGCCCAGTCGAGGAAGTAGGTGAGCGAGTTGTGATGGGCGACGATGCGCCGGCCCTTCTCGGGCGCGAGCTGGGCTTGCCATCGCGCCGACGATTCCTCGAGCCGGCTCCGGAAACCAGCCAGGCGCGCCTGGTAGGCCTGCGCCCCGCCCGAATCCAGCTCGCCCAGCTTGGCCGCGATGGCCGCGGCAACCCTCGCCACGCGACGCGGATCGCTCATGAAGTGCGGGTTGCCCGCAGGGTGAAGGTCGCCCATGGAGCGATCGACCGGCCCCTGCGCCACCTCCATCACCGCCACGGCACTGGCGGCGGTGAGGCGGCGCTTCCCGTTTGGCTGTATGTCCGGGTTGCGCGACTGGTTCACCAGCGGCGGCAGCCAGCCAATCTCGAGATCGAGCCCGATGTCCACGAGGAGGTCGGCCTGCCGGAGCTTCACCGCCAGGGTTGGATTGGCGTCCATGAAGTGCGGGTCCTGGATGCCGCGAGACAGGCTCGTCACCTGGACGCGATCCCCGCCCACCTCGCGAGCGAGCGAGGCGAGCCCCTCGACGGTGGTGACGACCTTGAGCGCGGCATCGGCGGGAGCGGGCGCCAGCGCGGCGAGCGCGAGGGCGGCGGCGATGGAGAGCGTCTTCATGAATGTCACCTCGCATCTAAAATGGGTGCGCACCGTGCGCGCCGATGGCGAACTCGAGCTGGAGCAGCGCCTCGAATCCGTTCGAACCGCCCGGCAGCCGATCGTACGAAAGCTGCATTCGAATGCGCTCGAACTCGCTGGGGAACCAGGTCGCCAGCGCGGAGGCACGGTGCTCCGGACCGCCGGTCGCGGCCGGGGCTCGCTCGTAGCGCGCGCCATATGCCAGATAAGGGCCATCCCGGTACACGGCCTGGGCGTAGCCCCCCCACTCCGTCCCGGGAGGCTCGGGCACGTCTCCTGCGCCGCCGGCGGCCTCGGAGCCGCTCAGCCGCCGCAGGAGCACCTCCCCCTGCAGCGCAAGGTAGGAGCGTCCCGAGGGTGGCCGGATCTTGACGAAGACGTCCGCGCCGAGGACGTCGCGCGACGCGTCCTCCCCGGCCTCGTCGATGCGGGCCGCGGAGACGCCCACGCCAAGCGTGGAGGCGTCGCTCACGTCGAAGAACTGAATCAGCCTGGCCAGGCCGCCCCTGTGCGACTCCGGGTCGAAGGCGGGTGCGAGCGACTGATAGGCGAGGTGGAGCTCGGCGAACCAGGGGATGGGGGCGAGCCACGAGACGTCCACACCGGGCCCACCCAGGCCGTCGGCCGCGAGCAAGCGCGCCAGCGCCAGCGGACGATCGACGAAAGCCCACACGTGCGCGTGCTGCTGGTTCTGGCGGCCGAAGGGCGCGTACAGCTGGCCCGCGCGGATCTGGAACCCGAGAGGCAGCCCCAGCGTCGTGAGGTAGGCCTCTTCCACCCCCGCGCCTTCGGGCGAGAAGGAGAGGAAGATGTCGGCGCGAGCGTACGGATCGACCACGGCCTGCACGCCGAGCTCGAGCTCCTGGAAGATGGGCTGGAGCTCGTGCGCAGGCGCGAAAGGATCGCTCCGCGGCGAAGCGGTCTCGACGTCGAGGCTGTTCCATGCCAGCGCTCCGCTGCCGACGGCAGAGATGTCCGGCAGGAGCAGGATCCGCGCGAATGGGCTTCCACCGGCCTGGCCCGTTCCAGAGCTGCCAGCGGAGGCGGAGGGCGCCGGTCCCGCGAGCACGGGTGCGGCACTCGGAGCCGACGGGGGAGGAGCTCTCAATGAAGGGGTTCCGAGCTCCTTCGCGATCTCCTCCTCCAGCTTCTTCTTCTCCTCGGGCGTTTCCCGTGCCGGGGATGTGGGTTCGGGCAGATCCGGGTTCACCGCGAGAACGGTCACCACGACAAGCCAGTGCATGTGGGATCACCTCGGCGCGCGCGCGCCACGGCGTGGACGTCGTGCTCCGGAGCTGCCTCGCTACGCGCGAGGAGGCGACTGGCCCGGGATGGCGCCGAGCGGGAACCCGGTGTCGGGCCGCGCGCGGAGGAGATCGGGCAGCGCCACGGTTGTCACTGCGCGCGGGGTGATGTCCGGGGTCTCGCAGGCGGCCTGCACGCCGCCGGCCAGGGCGCAGGCGACGCAAGCGTGCGTCCCGAACGCGCTCCCGTGCGCGTGCGGAGCCATCACCGTCAGGAGGACGAGCAAGGCCGCCGCGACTGCGAGCACGGAGCGCACCGGCGCAGTTTCATCGCGGTCCGGGGACCTGTCAAGGCACGCCGCGATCTCCCGCGCGAGCGAGCCCATCGTGCGCGTCGCCAAAGGGTCGGGAGTCGGGGGGGGCGCGGTCAGCGCTTGGCACAGACCACGCCCTGCTCGCGCAGCGCGGCGATTTCTTGCTCGGTGAACCCTGCCTCGGCCATGACCGCGTCGGTGTCCGCGCCCAGCTCCGGCGCCGGTCGCATCGGCGCCTGCGCGTCGTCGACCCTCACCGGCGTCGCGATCGCGAGGACGGAGCGCCCTTCCCACGGCGTCGGCAACTCCGTGAAGACCCCGCGCGCGAAGAGTTGCGGATCCTCTCGCGGCTCGTCGCCCTCGAGGACGGGCGTGAGGCAGAGATCCTGCTCGCGCCCGAGCCGCGTCCACGCGTCGCGGGTGCGGCTCGCGAAGAGCGCCTCGAGCTCTTCCACCGGACCGCGGCCGTCCTGCTCCAGCTGGCGACTGGCCAGGTCGGGCCGGCCCACCGCGCCGCAGAAGCGCGCGAAGAACCGGGGCTCCAGCGCACCCAGCGCAACGAAGCGACCGTCCAGGGTGCGGTAGACGCGGTAGCACGCCGCGACTCCGGAGAGGTGCTCGCGCCCGCGCCGCAGCGGCGCGCCGCGCGCCGACGCCATCCCGAGTTGCATCGCGAGCATCCCCAGGACGCCCTCGGTCATGGACACGTCCACGTATCCTCCCTCGCCCGTCCTCGACCGTCTGTGAAGGACAGACAGGATGCCCGCCACCACCGCCCAGGCGCCAGCCATGTCCGCCGGCTGCACACCGTACGGGATCGGCGCCTCCCCCGGCCCGTTCAGCGCAAGCGTGCCCGAGATCGCGCCGTAGTTGAGATCGTGGCCGGCGAGGTCGCGGTAGGGCCCCGTCTGGCCGTAGCCGCTCAGAGCACAGAAGACGATGCGCGGGTTCTCGCTGCGGAGCGCCGCGTATCCGGCGCCGAGTCGGTCGAGCACGCCAGGGCGAAACGACTCTACCAGCACGTCGAAGCGGCTCGCCAACCGGCGCAGCACGGCCGGGCCACCCTCGGCCTTGAGGTCGAGCGTGAGCGAGCGCTTGTTGCGGTTCAGGGCGTGGAAGGCGCCGGATTGCATGCCGACCAGCGGCGGAAGCCACCGGAGGCCGTCTCCGATGCGTGGATCCTCGACCTTCACCACGTCGGCACCGAGATCGGCGAGGACGAGCGTCGCGTACGGCCCGGGGAGGAGCCGGCACAGGTCGAGGACGCGGACGCCTTCGAGGGGGAGCACTTCGCCTCCCTTGGCGCCGGGCTCGAGGAAGAGGTCGGGGGCGGCCGACCTACGTCAGGATCTGCTGGAGCTTCATGGCGAGGCCCATGTCCCCCTGGATCTTGAGCTTGCCCGACATGAAGGCCATCTGCGCGTTGAGCTTGCCGTTAACGATGTTGAGGAAGTCCGCGTCGGTGCAGTTCACGGTGCACTTCGCAGCGGCCGCCTGCCCGGAGGCGATGGCACCACCCGGCTTGGTACAGTCGACCGACCACCGCCCACCGTCAGGCCCGCTGATGTTGAACTGGTAGACGGCGTTGATCTTCGAGACCACGTCCGGCTTGTCGTGCAGCCGCTCCGGCATGTGCTTCTCGAATACGTCCTTCACGCTCGCGGCCTGACCCGCCATGGTGGCTCCGTCCTTGGGGTGATGCGGGGGAACGCGCAGTGACGTGCGCAGGTTGTTGGTTGATTGCGGAATCAACAATCAAGGTAGTGGCTCGCCCG
>MEMX01000021.1:6269-26159 GCA_001768075.1 Anaeromyxobacter sp. RBG_16_69_14
GAGCCGATGTCCGATCGAGAATCCGAGCCCGGGGCCTCAAGAGGGTATCGGCCGGGGCTACCGTCGCCTCCCCTTCATGACCTCGTCGAGGGCAGCCGTGAGCGAATCCGGGTCGATCGGCTTCACCAGCACCGCATCGACCCCACGTCCGCGCGCGCTCGCGATGTCCTCGCGCTCCGCATAGCCCGTCACGATCACCACAGGGACCGTGGGCGCGATCTCCTTGACCGCACGCGCCACCTCGAGCCCGCCCATGCCGGGCATGCCCACGTCGGTGACCACCACGTCCACCGACGTCTCGGAGAGCTTGCGCAGACCCTCCGCCCCGCCCGAGGCGGTCATGACCTCGTACCCCGCAGCCTGGAGCACCTCGCTCATCAGCTCGCGGTTGTCGTCGTCATCCTCGACGAGCAGCACGCGCACACCGGATTCGCTGTTCATCCCGCCTCCGGCTGCTACTCCTGCCGCTCCTCGACGTAGAACGCGTCGAGGACGTCTTTGTACTTCTGCGTGCAGTACTTCCGCTTCACCTTGAGCGTGGGAGTGAGCTCGCCCGCCTCCTGCGTGAGATCCCTGGGCAGGATGGTGAACTTCTTGATGGTCGAGTAGCTCGCTTGCCTGGCGTTGAGCGCGTCGACGGCGTCCTGGATGCGCGCGCGCACCCTCGCGTTCTCGTGCAGCGGGCCGTCCACGGCGACGCCGCCGTCCCGCGCCCACGCACGCACGTTCTCCTCGTTGAGCGTCACGAGCGCGCTCAGGAACTTCCGCTGGTCACCGTGCACCATCGCCTGCGAGACGAGCGGGTGGGTCTTGAGCTCGTTCTCGAGGTTTTGCGGCGCGACGTTCTTGCCACCGGCCGTGACGATGATGTCCTTCTTGCGATCCGTGATCTTGAGGCAGCCGTCTCGATCGACCGCGCCGATGTCACCCGTGTAGAGCCAACCGTCCTTGAGCACCTCCGCCGTCGCCTGGGGGTTCCGGTAGTACTCCCTCATCAGGCCGCCGCCGCGGATGAGGATCTCGCCGTCCTCGGCAATGCGCACCTCCGTGCCAGGCACGGGCGGCCCCACGGTACCGACCTTCGCCTTGCCCGGGCGGTTCACGAAGGTGCCCGCCGACGACTCGGTGAGCCCGTAGCCCTCCAGGATCTCGAACCCGACCATCCGAAAGAACCAGCCGATCTTGGTGGACAGCGGCGCGCCTCCGGAGACGAAGCGGCGCATGCGCCCCCCGAAGCGCTGCGCCAGCACGGCTCCCAGCTTGGGGAAGACGAGGCGCTTGGCGACGGCGAGGCCCAGGCCGCCGCCGTCCTCGCGGCCGTGCTCGAGCCCCTGGACGTAGGCATCGAGGCTGTCCATCGCCCACTTGAAGAGCCTGCCCTTCACCCCGGGTGTGGCCAGGCCCTTCGAGACCACGGCGTTGTAAGCCTTCTCGAAGATGCGCGGCACCGCCGGCATCACCGTAGGTCGAACCTCCCCCGCGTTGTCGACGATCTTGTCGATCGACTCGACGAAGGCGGCGACGCAGCCGGTCTTGAGCCAGACCGCCTCGATGACCTTCGCGAACGAGTGGGCCATGGGCA
The DNA here is from genome assembly GCA_001768075.1 of Anaeromyxobacter sp. RBG_16_69_14. GTDB lineage: Bacteria > Myxococcota > Myxococcia > Myxococcales > Anaeromyxobacteraceae > Anaeromyxobacter_A. The sequence continues at coordinate 7,852 of MEMX01000021.1, forward strand.
GGAAGAGGAGCACCAGATCGTCCGCCTGGATGATCTTGAGCTCCGACACGGCCTCGGCCTCGTAGACCCAGTTACCGTGCGTGAGCACGACCCCCTTCGGGTTGCCGGTCGTGCCGGAGGTGTACAGGAAGGACGCTGGCTCCTCGAGCGACAGGGTCGCGAGCCGCGTGCCGTGCGCCCCACCGTTCGACGCGCGCCAGGCCGCTCCCGCGCGCTCCAGCTCGGCGAGGGTGCGCTCGAACCCGTCGCGCGCCTCGCCCACGAACCGGATGATCCCCACGAGCTCCGGGAGCGCGTGCCGCACCTCGCGGACCTTCGCCGCTTGCGCCTCGCCGTCACAGAAGACGTACCGCGCCCCCGAGTCGGCCAGGATGTACTGGCAGTCGTGCGCCTTGTTGGACTGGTAGATCGGCACCGCGATGGCCGCGGCCCCCATGACGCCGAGGTCGGCGATGATCCACTCGGTGGTCGTCTCGCCGAGGATGGCGACCCGGTCGCCCGGGGCGACACCCAGCGAGGCGAGGCCGTCCGAGACGTCGCGGGCGCGTCGCGCCAGCTCGGCCCAGCTCGTCTCGACCCAGCGGCCGTCGCGCTTCTGCTTGGTGGCGGTGCGGGTACCCTGGCGAACGGCCATCGCCTCGAAGACGTCCACCAGGCTGCGCGGCCGCTCCACACCGCGGTTCAACTCCTCGCGGGCGATCATGATCCCTCCTCGAGACTACTTCTTCTTCAGTTCCGCGAGCACCTCACGCGCTCGTCTCTGGGACCTGCGCTCCTCCGGCACATCGTAAGAGCCGAAGGAACCAGGCTGTCGGGCGATGGCTTGCTCGAGCAGATCACGCGCCTCCTTGATACGCCCTTCCTTCTCGTATAGCTCGGCGAGGAACACTCGACCTCGTACATTAACGGGGTTCACCTGAAGGGCCTTCTGGAGCAATCTCTCGCTCTTGCGAGCGTCGTACTTGGGCCAGGGGAGCTTGAAGTAGAAGCGCCCCCACGCGTTGAAGACGCCACCGGCGTAGAAGTTCGGCGAGATGCTCTCCGCCCTCGAGAGCCGCTCCTTGAACTTGCCCTCGATGCCCTGCCCGAGCGCCTTGAGGATGCCGATGCCGAGCGAGTAGTTCCCCATGCCAACGGCGGCGAAGTACCAGCCCTCCACCCCTTTCGGGTTCACGGCGCTGGCGCGGTCGCCGTACTCCCAGGCCTTCTTGCCGAGCCGGCTCTTCTCCTCGCCGCTCAGCGTCGGATCGTCCGACAGCCAGAAATGGAGCTGCGCGAGTCGCCACAGGACGCCGTAGTCGTTGGGCGCCGCCTCCTCCGCCCTCGTCAGGAGCGAGCGAGCCTCGTCGAGGCGGCCCGGCTCATCGCGGCGGTGCCACTCCGCATCGACCTGGCCGAGCAAGGCCCGCACGTCATGGGGGGGCGGCAGGGGTGGAGGCGCATCCCCCGTCGGGGCGATCTCGGCTCCCCCCGCAGGCCAGGCGATCGCGAGCGCCCCCGCCAGGATCAGGGAGCGGGTCGTAGCTCTCATGGCGCATCAACCGTATGTGAACGGCGACCGCCGCGCCACCTCGGACTCGTGTTCCAGTGGGGGGCGTTGGGAGAGCGGCGATCGATCCCCCGCTCGGGTGAGTGGGTCCCGACGTCAATTGGCGCAGAGCACCTGCACGTGCACCTGGTCGCCGGCCCCGAGCGCGCACGATCGCTGGAACGTGAGCGAGGGGAGCCGCCCCGTCTGGGGATCGGGCCCGGTGTAGACGGCATCCGCGGCTGACGTGTCGCCACCCGCCTGCGCGAGCCTGCAAGCAACGGTCGAGCCTCCGGCGTGCGAGACCGAAACGGTGAGCAGGTCAGGGTCAGAGAGCGCCTGGTCGAGATCGACATTCTGGTCGATGAGGCCCGCGATGTCCTGCAACGTCGCGGTGAAATCCGGCTGGCAGACGTCGTCGATGAGTCCGGCGCCGCCGAAATCGTCCACGAGCACCTTGTAGCGCTTGGCCGGGACACCGCCCGGGCTGCAGACGGGCTTCGCCGGCGCTCTCGTCTCGGGATCGACGCCGGCGATCACGGCCACCACCAGGCTCCGCGTCTGGCCCGCGAGCTCTTCCCGGAGCGCCTTCGCGAAGGTGGAGACGGGCGGCAGCTTGGCCTGGTCTTCGTCGGAGTGGCACGCGTCACCGCGCGTGGGGTAGACGACGGCCGGCGGTGAGGCCGGATCGGAACAGTCGTCCTCGTCGGTGACGATGATCACGGCCAGGCGCGCGCCCTGCCGGAGGAAGCCCGCGTTCTTTCCGTCGGCGATGCGATCGGTGACCGCGAGCTGTGCCGCGCGCAGGCCTTGCTCCTTGGCGGCCCCCAGCGTGCCCACGTTCACATTGGCCCTGAAGTCCTCGACGAGCGTCGGGGAGGAGGACTCGAGGATCGTCGCTTTGCCGGAGGCGGCGACCAGCGCGCCCGCCGGGTAAGGCATCCCGTCGTCGTAGGCCGTCCTGATCGTGAAGCCGCCAGGCGCGGCGATGGGCCAGTCCACCGAGGTGGTCGTGATGCCGATCTGGAAGTCGCTCTGCACCGCCGACTGCGAGAGCCGCTCGATGAAGGCGTCGAAGTTCTGGGCGAGGTTCGCCTGCACGGGCTGCATCGAGCCGGAGTCGTCCACCACGAACAGGATGTCCGTCTTGCTGGGCACGAGCGTCACGACCTGACAGTTCGTCACCGCGCTTCGCGGCACCGAGTCGAAGGCTCCGCACCCGGCCAGCGCGGCCAGCACGGTGACGGCGATGGCCTTCGTCATGACACCTCCTCCGCTGACCCGCTCACTGGGCGCAGACGCAGGTGCCGCGCGAGCCCACCGGCGCGCACGTCCAGTCCGTCTCCGCGCCACCCAGCTCCCTGGTGCAGTCGCTCACCGTGGCGCACCCTCCTTCGAGATTGGACGCGCTGGGCTGCGGCACGAGGCCCAGGTACTGCGCGACGTAGGTCTCGCCGGGGTTCGCCTCGCAGTGGCCCGTGGAATGGTTGATGGTGATGCAGAGGCTCGTCTCCCCGCTCGCCGCCGCGCCGGTGTCGCAGTCGACGAAGTTCCAGTCGCGGTCCGCGCCCGGGCCGTCGCAGAATCGCGACGTCGAGCCGTCGGCGCTCTCGATGCGGAGCACCGCCACCTGGGACGACGCCGGTTTCGTGGGGAGCGTCAAGCCGGCCGGGGGCTTCACCAGATCCGCGATGCGCTGCAGCGTCTGGCCGAAGTCGGCGTCGCACACCGAGGCGTCGAGCGTCGCTGCCCCCTTGGCGCGCACCTGCTGAGAGAGGTCGTGGAGGCGCGATCCGGCGCTCCTGCCCGCGCAGTCCGCGGGGATGAGGCACTCTGGCGTCGCGGTCGGCGCGCTGCAGCCACCCGCGCCGGGTCCGGTAAGACAGGACGCCGGACATTCGCAGGTGCACTTCCCCGGAGTGCACACGATGTTGCCGTTCCCGTCGTCCTGGCAGCTGTCGGGGTCCGCCGAGTAGATGAAGGCAGCGCCGAAAGGGCGGTCCAGGTTCGTGAAGAACGCGGCGTAGTCGGAGACCGGAAACTTCTTTTGGTCCGCCAGCGGGCTGGCGTCGTCCTCGGTGCAGACGTCGCTGCCGGGGCCGCTGGTTGCGCTGGTGAATGCGAGCGATTTCGTCGGGTCGTTGGGGTTGGAGCAATCGTCCTCGTCGCCCACCCACACCACCACCATCTTCGCCCCGTCGTGCGGCCATTCCTTCGGATCGACGCCCGCCACCTGCTTGAGGCCGTCCTGCTGCAGCGCCTTCTTCACGGCGAGCCGCCCCGCCTCGAGGTGCTGCTCCATGCCCGAACCGCAGGTCCCCACGGTGATGTTCGCCTTGAACTGCTCGACGAGCGTGGTGATCTTCGGGTCGGGCGACACCGTCCCCCAGGTGGACCACTCGAGGTCATTCGTGAAGTGCAGGACTTTCGGATTCCCTGAGGCCGCGACGAAGTCGCCCGCCGGATACGCAGCACCGGGGACGCCGACACCGGCGGCGGAGCTGGGGCAGAAAGTCAGCCCCGGGGTCGTGCTCTGGAACCAGTAGTTCCGAATGAGGTCGTCGCATGGTGCGCCCTGGGTGCTGCACGCGACGCTCTGCGCGAGGGCGCCGTAGTGGTCCGTCTGGACGTTGCACGTCAAGGGCGTGTTGGAGCACGTCGGAGGATTGGTCGGGACCCACGCCTCGAAGATCGACGTAGACGTGACCGCGATGTGAAACTCGAACGGGTCGATGCCGTCCTTGGCGCGGTCCGCCTGCAGCTGCGCCACGCCGTCGATGAACTTGCCGAAGTTGCGCGCCAGGCTCGCCTGCTCCGCCGTCATTGACCCCGAGTCGTCCACGACGAACAGGACGTCCGCGGTCGCAGAGCCCAGGAGCTTGATGCGGTCCGACCCCGGCTGGATGATGCACTTCCCCACCGGGTTGAAGTTGTAGTCCTGGCAACTGGCCAATGCGCACAGCGCGAGGGCCACGGTCGAGCGGCGAAGCGCGACTGCCATGTTCGAGCGGCGAAGCGAGCGACGAAGCATCGTGCCTCCGAACAATCATGATACCTCGATCCCGGGACAACGCGACAAGCCCGGCTGCGCGCCGGAAAACAGATCTTTAGCGGCAAAGTAGGGAGGCCTCACACAGATCCCTCCTCGTGCCACCGTGCTGAGCCCGAGTCCTATCTCTCCCGGGGAAGGGAGAGGGTATGCGGATGGGTCTCGTCCCCCTCCCGACGCTCCGCTATTCCCACTCGATCGTGGCCGGCGGCTTCGACGAGACGTCGTAGACGACCCGGTTGATGCCGCGCACCTCGTTGATGATGCGCGAGGAGACCCTGGCGAGCACCTCGTACGGGAGACGCGCCCAGTCGCCGGTCATCCCGTCCGTGGACTCCACCGCGCGGACAGCGCAGGTGTGCTCGTAGGTGCGCTCGTCACCCATCACGCCGACGCTGCGCACCGGGAGGAGCACCGCGAAGGCCTGCCAGAGCTTCTCGTACAGGCCCGCGGCGCGGACCTCCTCCTGCACGATGACGTCGGCCTTGCGCAGCACCCCGAGCCGCTCCCCGGTCACCTCGCCCAGGATCCGGATGGCGAGGCCCGGCCCGGGAAAGGGCTGGCGCTGGACGATCTCCTCCGGGAGCCCGAGCTCCCGGCCGAGTTGACGCACCTCGTCCTTGAAGAGCTCGCGGAGCGGCTCGACCAGGGCGAGCTTCATCACGTCGGGGAGCCCACCCACGTTGTGATGGCTCTTGATGGTGGCGGAGGGCCCCTTGAAGGACACCGACTCGATCACGTCCGGGTAGAGGGTACCCTGGACGAGGAACTGGGCGCGCTCGCCGCCAGCCGCGAGCCGGTCCACCTCCTCCTCGAAGACGCCGATGAACTCGCGGCCGATGACCTTGCGCTTCGCCTCCGGATCGGTCACGCCGGCCAGCTTCGAAAGGAAGCGGGCGCTCGCGTCGACGGTGACGAGCGGCAGGTGGAACATGCGCCCGAACACGTCCTCCACCTGCTCCCGTTCGCTGGCGCGGAGGAGGCCGTTGTCGACGAAGATGCAGCGCAGCCGGTCGCCGATCGAGCGGTGGACGAGCAACGCTGCCACGGCCGAGTCGACGCCGCCGGAGAGGGCGCAGATGGCGTGCCCGTCCTTCACCTGGGCCCGGATCTGCTCGACCGCGATCTCGGCGTACGCGCGCATCGACCAGGAGCCCGAGCACCCGCACACGCGGTGCGAGAAATTCCGGAGGAGCTCCGCTCCGCGCGGCGTGTGCACGACCTCGGGGTGGAACTGCACGCCGTAGAAGCGGCGGCGCCGGTCCTCCACCGCGGCGTAGGGCGACGTGGGCGTGGACGCGATGGGCTCGAACCCGGGCGGCAGCGCCTCGACCCGGTCGCCGTGGCTCATCCACACGTCGAGCTTCGAGGGGAGGCCCTGGAAGAGCGCCGAGGACTGTTTCACGTCGATGGCGGCCGGACCGTACTCCCGGTGCGCCGGCTTGTCCACCCGGCCGCCCAGCTCGTGCGCCATGAGCTGCAGTCCGTAGCAGATGCCGAGCACCGGCACCCCCAGCTCGTACACGGCGCGGTCGGCCCGCGGGCTCCCCTCGGCGAGGACGCTGGCCGGGCTGCCGGACAGGACGACGCCGCGCGGGCCAAAGGCGCGGATCTGCTCCGCCCTGGCGGTGCAGGGGTGGATCTCGCAGTAGACGCCGAGCTCGCGCAGGCGGCGCGCGATGAGCTGGGTGTACTGCGAGCCAAAATCGAGGATGAGAATCTTCTCTGAGTGGATGTCCACCGGCGCGGCTCCTGGCGCTGCGGCGGGGACGAGCCCCGCCCTTACGGAATTGACACCATGTGGTAGCGCGGGGGCTTGTCCCCCGCCCCACGGAGTCGACGCGAGGCGGCGCTCAATCCGCCCGATAGTTCGGCGCTTCCTTCTCGATGATGACGTCGTGCACGTGGCTCTCGCGCAGGCCGGCCGCCGAGATCCGGATGAACCTCGACTTCCGGCGAAGCTCCAGGATCGTCTTGCAGCCGACGTAGCCCATGCCGCTGCGCAGCCCGCCCACCAGCTGGAAGAGGTTCATGAGGACGCTGCCCTTGTAGGGCACGCGGCCCTCGATCCCCTCCGGGACGAACTTGTCCGGCTCGACCTCGGACTGGAAGTAACGGTCCTTCGACCCGTCCTTCATGGCGCCGAGGGAGCCCATGCCGCGGTAGCTCTTGTAGCTGCGGCCCTGGTAGAGGATGACGTCACCTGGGGCCTCCTCGGTGCCGGCCAGGAGCGACCCGATCATCACGCTCGACGCGCCCGCCGCCAGCGCTTTCACCACGTCGCCGGAGAACTTCACGCCGCCGTCGGAGATGATGGGTACGCCGTGGTTGTCGGCGGCGCGCGCGCACTCGTCGACGGCGGTGATCTGCGGCACGCCCACTCCCGCCACCACGCGGGTGGTGCAGATGGACCCAGGGCCGATGCCGACCTTCACGCCGTCCACACCCGCCTTGCACAGCGCGTCGGTACCCTCGCCCGTCGCCACGTTGCCTGCCACGATCTCGATACCCTTGAAGTTGGCCCTGGTGGCTCGCACTGCCTCGATGACGCCTCTCGAGTGACCGTGTGCGGTGTCGATCGCGATGACGTCGGCTCCCGCCTTGAGGAGCGCCGCCAGGCGGGCCTCGCGGTCGGGCCCCACGCCGACGGCGGCGCCACAGAGCAGGCGGCCGAGCCGGTCCTTGGCGGCATTCGGGTGCTGCTGGATCTTCTCGATGTCCTTGATGGTGACGAGCCCCCGGAGCTCGAAGGCCTCGTTCACGACCAGGAGCTTCTCGATGCGGTGGCGGTGAAGGAGGTCCTTCGCCTCCTCGATCGTCACCCCCTCGCGCGCGGTGACGAGGTCCTTCGTCATCACCTCTTCGACGCGCTGCTCCAGATTGCGCTCGAAGCGGAGGTCGCGGTTGGTCAGGATGCCCACCAGCCGGCCCCTCTTCGTCACCGGGACACCGCTGATGTTGTTCTCGCGCATGAGCGCGACCGCCTGGGCGAGCCGCGCCTCCGGCTCGATGGTGAAGGGGTCGGCGACGACGGCCGACTCGTAGCGCTTCACCTTCGCCACCTCTGCGGCCTGCTGCTCGACGGTGAGGTTCTTGTGAATGAAGCCGAGCCCTCCCGCGGAGGCCATGGCGATGGCCATGCGCGCCTCGGTGACCGTGTCCATCGCGGACGACACTATCGGGATGTTGAGCTGGATGTTGCGGCTGAGGCGGGTGACCGTCTCGACCGTCTTCGGGAGGACGTCGCTTTCGGCGGGTACGAGGAGAACGTCGTCGAAGGTGAGCGCATCGCGCAGGTCGTCGCGGTTGAGCATGCGGACGTATAGCGATCTGGGGTGGAGAGGTCAAGACGCGCAGGACCGCGCCGCCGCAGCGGAATCGCGCTGCGCCAGGCGCAGGTGCTCCGACCTCTGCCCACTTCCACGCAGGGTCCGCTGGTATGTCACTCAGAGGAGCGCTTGTCGGGGTGGCCGCCCTCGGCTCATCATTCGCGGGTGGCGCAAGGCGACCGTCGCATCGGCGACCGCATCGCAGTAGGATTCAGGGCCCGGCTCGCATACGCGACGGTGGAGGAGCTCGTCGAGCGCTTCGCCGTCGACGTCTCGCGCGGCGGCTTCTTCTTGCGCACGCGAGCGCCGAAGCCGCCCGGCACCGAGATCGTCTTCGAGCTCTTGCTCGCCGGCGGTGAGCGGGCCATCCACGGGCGCGGTGTCGTACGGTGGGTATCAGCACCGAGCCCCGACGGCCCTTCCACCCCGGCTCCTGGCCCGGCGCGGCCTGCTCCCTCCGCTCGGGGTGCGCGGACCGTGCCCGGCATGGGCATCCAGTTCACCGCGCTCGACGCGCCCAGCCGCGCGCTGGTGGAGCGCATGGTCGCGCTGCAAGAGAAACGAGGCGGTCTCGCTTCCCTCAATGGTGATCTCGAGTTCGAGACGCCCGGCAGGAGTCCCGTCTCCCTCGCCAGCCCCAAGACAGCCGACGCTCTCCCTACCCTCTCCCTCCCCGGGAGAGGGGACGAGACCCGCCGCGCGTCCTCGGGGCAAGGACCCGGACAGAGGCCCGAACCGGTCGTGCTGACCCCATCACAGGCGGAGACGCACGCCGGGGACCCCTCGGCCTCGAAGCCCCCGGTCCAGGCCGACCTCTCCGCCTCGCACGTTGTGCAGCGCCTGTCCGCTGGGCCCATCGCGCTCGACCTCGGGTTGCCCCACGAACCACCGCCAGTGACGCGGCCGTCGCGTGCCATCATCGGCATCGACCTCGGCACGACGAACTCGTGCGCGGCCATAGTCAAGGACGGCAAGCCATACGTGATCCCGTCGCGCGAGGGCTACAACACGGTGCCCTCCATCGTCGCGCTCAATGCGCGGCAGCGCGTCGTGGTCGGCCACCTCGCCCGGGCGCAGCTCCTGTCCAACCCGAAGGACACCGTGTACGGCGCGAAGCGGCTCATCGGCCGCACCTTCGAATCGAGACCGGTACAGCAGATCCGGGAGGCCTTCGCCTACGACGTGGTGGAGGGCGACGGCGGTATGGCCGCCGTCGAGCTCGCCGGGCACCGCCTCTCGCTCGAGCAGGTCTCGGCGCTCGTCCTCAAGGAGGTGAAGGAGGTCGCGCAGAACCACCTCGGCGAGGAGGTGAACCGCGCCGTCATCACCGTCCCCGCCTACTACAACGAGCGGCAGCGCGCGGCCGTGCGGCGCGCCGGCGCGCTGGCCGGTTTCCACGTCGAGCGCATCGTCAACGAGCCGACCGCGGCCGCGCTCGCGTACGCCTACGGACGCGGCGTGCGGCAGCGCATCCTCGTCTACGATCTCGGCGGCGGCACCTTCGACGCCTCGGTGCTCGAGCTGCAGGACAACGTGTACGAGGTCGTCTCCACCGGAGGCGACACGTTCCTGGGCGGCGTCGACTTCGACAACCGCATCGTGGCGAGGCTGCTCGAGCTCTACGAGCACGCGGTGAAGCGGCCCTTCGACGGCGATCGCGTCGCCCTCTCGCGCCTCGTGGACGCTGCCGAGCGCGCCAAGTGCGCGCTCTCCGAACGGCAGGAGTTCCGTATCCAGCTCCCCTTCCTCGCCATGAAGGACGGCGAGCCCGTGACGCTCGACGCCACGCTGACGCGGGACGAGATCGTGAAGCTCGTGGAGCCACTCGTGCAGCGCACGCTGGTCGTGTGCCGCGAGGTTCTCGACGCGAAGGGGCTCGCGCCCGAAGATCTCGACGAGGTGATCCTGGTCGGCGGCCAGTCGCGCATGCCGCTCGTGCACGAGCGCGTGCGGGCGTTCTTCGGCAAGGCGCCTTCGCGCGCCGTCCACCCCGACGAGGCGGTCGCGATCGGCGCCGCGCTCCTGGCACGCTCGCTGGGCAACGCCGAGGGCCTGGTGCTCATCGACGTGCTCCCCATGGCGATCGGGATCGCCGCGGCGAACGGGAAGGTGCGCCCGATCTTCGAGCGCAACACGCCCCTCCCCTCCCGCAAGCAGGTCGGCCTCGCCACCACCGAGGACGGGCAAACCGAGTTCGAGCTGGTCGTGGTCCAGGGTGAGGCCCCGCTCGCCGAGGACTGCGAATACCTGGGTACCCTGCGGCTCGACGGCCTGCCCGCGGGCCCGCGCGGCATGGTGAAGATCGCGGTCGGGTTCGAGCTGGGCGTGGAGTGTCTCCTCACGGTGACCGCCCGCGAGCTGCAGACGAACCGCGTGGTGAAGACGAGCTTCGTCGCCCGCGCACCGCCCTCGGGCAAGGGCGCAACCGGGACCAGCGAGGCGAGGCCCGCAGTCCTCCCCACGCGGCCTCGCCCCACCGTGAGCCGTGGGGGGGTGCTCGGCTTCTTCGGCCGGCTGCTCGGGCGCGAGGCGCGATAGCTCAACGACGGGCCGACCCACCGACTTGGACCCGGACTCATGCCGCGGACCGAAGCCCGTAGCCTACCGCTCCGGCTCCTCCTGCCGCAGCGCCGCTCCTTCGCGCTCCGCGGCCTGGACGGCACGCCGGCGCTGCAGCCAGCGGAAGGCGAGCGCGGCCACCACCACCGTCACCGCGAGCAGGATGTAGTGTCCGAAGCGCGCGGCCTCGACCGCGGCGCGCTCGATGTCGTCGCCGAACCAGAAGCCGAGGCACACCCACAGGGGCGCCGAGACGAGCGCGGCCAGTCCGTCGAAGAGGAGGAACTCCCAGTAGGGCATCCGCGAGTGACCGACCGTGAAATAGGTCGGAGCGCGCAGGCCAGGGAGGAAGCGGGCGATCACCACGACGACGTTTCCGCTCTTCCGGAGCCGCTTCTCGACCTCCTGCAGTTTCTCCGGAGGGACCAGCCGACGCAAGAGACGGAACTCCGCGATGCGCGCGCCCAGGCGCCTCCCCACCCAGTAGATGATCGAGTCGCCCGCCAGGATGCCGGCGAGGCCAACCAGCACCATCCAGCGTAGCCCGACGTCATCGACCATCGCGCGGATCGAGGGCTCCTCGAGCGGCGAGGCGAGCCACGCCAGCACGCCACCGGTGACCAGGATGACGTCCTCGGGCATCGGGAAGCCGAAGCCGCACAGGACCAGCACGCCAAACACGAAGGCGTAGCCCAGGCCGAGCGAGCGCTCCCCCAGCAGTTCGACCAGCCGCTGCAGCATCCGTCCCGTCCTTCAGATGGGGCGTGCCGCCCCGTCAGCTCGCGGCGAAGCCAAGCCGCCAGCGCGTCAAGGTTCCCCTGCTTCGCCAGGGCGACGAAGCCTCCCCGCCCTCCCCGGTCTTCATTGAGCCTTGCGTGCGCCGAGATCGCGCAGCGCGTCCTTGTTCTCGGTGACCCGCCGAGCAAGCTCGCCGGCGATGACCGCCACCAGCTTGAGGCAGGTGACCGGTTTCTCTTGTGCCTTCTTGAAGAACTCGCGCCGCGTCAATTCCAGGATTTCGCAGTCGGTGGCCGCCACCGCCGAGACCAGGCGCACGGTCTTCGCGAGGAGGGCCACGTCGCCCAGGTGCTCGCCCGGGCCGAGCGTCGCGATCTCCCGTTCGCCTCCAGCCGTGCGCTGCGTGATGCGCACCGAGCCCGCCATCACCACGAAGAGCGAGTCGCCCGCAGTGTCCTCCACGAAGAGCGGCGTGCCTGCCGGTACGATCCTCTCCTGCGCGATCTGGGAGAAGGTCTGGAGGCCGGCCTCGCTGAAGTCCTTGAAGAGGGGCGCTTGCTGCAGCGCCTCGAGCACGGTCATCGGCCGGACCAGCCTTCCTTCAAGTATTGCTGGGCGCAGCGGACGTAGTTCTGGGCCGAGGTCCGGAGGGAGGCGATCTCGTCGGCGGTGAGTTCACGCTTGACCCTGGCGGGCGAACCGAGGGCGAGCGTGCCCTTCGGCACGATCATGTTGGGCGGCACGAGCGCCCCCGCGCCGACCATGGCGTCCTCGCCCACCACCGCGCCGTCCATCACCACGGAGCCGATGCCGATGAGGCAGCGATCCTTGACGGTGCAGCCGTGGAGCGTGACGCGGTGGCCGATGGTGACGTCGTCCCCGACGATGGTCGGGTGCGTCAGGCTGGTGACGTGGAGGACGGAGTGGTCCTGGACATTCGTGCGCGCGCCGATGCGGATGAAGTTGACGTCGCCGCGCACGACGGTCCCGAACCAGAGCGAGGCTTGCTCGCCGATCTCGACGTCGCCCACCACCACGGCGCTCTCGACCGCGAAGACCGAGTCGTGGAGCTGAGGAGCCCTGCCCCCGAATGGACGAACGATCCCCATGGTCAGCCGCCCCCCCCGGCCGGGTGGATGCTAGCCCGTGCCCCGACCAGCCGCAAGGCGCCTGCCACCAGGCCAGCGCCCACGGCGCCACCGATGGTATCCGCCACCCAGTCGCGCACGTCGCTGCTGCGGCCCGTCACGAAGGCCTGGTGAAGCTCGTCGCTCGCGCCGTAGAGGCTCGCCCCCGCGATGGCGAGGAGGAGCGCCCGACGCCACGCGACTCCGCTCGAGCGCAGGGCGAACAGGAGCAGCCCACCCAGGCTTCCGTACTCGGCGAAGTGAATTCCCTTGTCCCAGAGCCGGATGGTCAGCTCCGGCAGCGGGTCCGGCAGCGAGGAGAGGTGGAAGATGAGGGCGAGGTAGAGGACGACCGGGATCCAGGGCCAGGCGCGGCGCAGGGAGCGGCGCTTGCCGCCGGACGTTCCACTTCCCTCGTCCTGCCCGCTCCCTTCCAGGGAAATAGGTTCGGGATTGCCCTCGCCTTCCTGCGGACCGGGCGGTCTCACGCGGGCCCCACGATCTCGCCCGAGAGCGAGTTCGCGTGCGCGCGCGTGACGCGCACGGCGAGGCGGACGCCCGCGGGCGCCTGCGCCTCGTCGGCGTCGAGGTGGACCACCCGGTTCTCGGGCGTGCGGCCGAACCGGCGCCTCTCCTCACCGTCGAGCGCCCCTTCCACGAGCACCTCGACCGTCTTGTGGAGCTCGCGGGCCATCGCCTCGGAGGAGATGCGGCGCTGCGTTGTTTGTAGCCGCTCCAGCCGAGCGATGGAGACCGCGCGCGGGATCTCGCTCCACTCCGGCGCCGAGCCGAGCCGCCGCGCGGCGCCGGTGTGCGGCCGCGGGCTGTACACGAAGGAGAAGGAGTTGTCGAAGCGGGCGCGTTCGAGGAGCTGTAGCGACCTCTCGAAGTCCTCGTCCGTCTCGCCCGGGAAGCCGACGATGAAATCGGTGGTGATGGCCATGCCGGGTCGCGCCGCGCGCAGCTTCTCGAAGCGCCCCATGTACTCCTCGACCGTGTAGTCGCGCCGCATGCGGAGCAGCACCGGGTCGGATCCGGACTGTACCGGCAGGTGAAAGTGCGGCATCACCCTGGGCTCGTGGCGGAACGTCTCCACGAGCGCGTCCGAGAGGTCGTGCGGGTGGCTGGTGGTGAACCGCACCCGCGCCAGCATCGGCAGGGCGGCCACCCTGCGCAAGAGCGTCGGGAAGTCGCAGCCACCCGCGTAGGAGTTCACGTTCTGACCGATGAGCGTGACCTCCCGGACGCCCACCTCGGCCAGCGCGGCGCACTCCTCCTCGATCTCGGTGAAGGGGCGCGAGATCTCGCGACCGCGCGTGTACGGCACGATGCAGAAGGAGCAGACGTTGTCGCAGCCCTTCATGGCGGTGACGAAGGCGGTGGCGCGGCCGCGCGCGGCCTGTGGATCGGCGCGGGGAAAGAGGTACTCCTCGGAGGCCATCCAGCCGGTCTCCGCGAAGCGCTCGCGCCGCGCCCGCTCGATCATCTCCGGCAGCTTCGCGATGTTGTCGGGGCCGAAGACGAAATCCAGGTAGGGCACGCGGGCGAGGAGCCGGTCCTTCTCCTGCTGGGCCACGCAGCCGCCCACGGCGAGGAGCGCGCCGCGCCGCGCCTTGTGCTCGCGGTAGCGGCCGAGCGCCGAGAGGAGCTTCTGCTCGGCCTTCTCGCGCACCGCACAGGTGTTGAGGAGGATGAGGTCCGCGTCCTCGGGGTGCGGCGTGACCGAGAAGGCGTACCGGCCGAGCAGCTCCACCATCCGCGCGCTGTCCGCATCGTTCATCTGGCAACCGAAGGTGTGGACGAACACCTTGCGCGGCGTCACCGCGCAGGCGCGCGCCTCCGCCGCCGTCGCACCCCGGGCGCGCGCGACCATGCTGGTGAGGGAGACAGGATCGGACATGGCGAGGTGAGGAACCTAGGGGCTACCGGCGATCGGAGTCAATGCCGTGAAGGTCGGGGGATGAGCATGTTGGCCACGCCCTCCAGCTCGGCGAGGCTCGTCACGGTCGCTACGCGCTCCACCTTGGAGGCGTAGAGCGGCATCTCGCTGTCGCCCTGCCCCCACGCCCAGCGCTCCTCGGGGCAGATCCAGACCAAGCGGCGGGCGCGGCGCTTGAGCTCCTCCAGCACCCATGCGTTCGGCGGGTGGTAGTTGCTGCGCCCGTCGCCGATGATGATGACGGTGGTGCGGTGGGTGACGGCGCTCCGGAACTGGTCGTGGAAGACCTTGAGCGCGCGCCCGTAGTTGGAGTTGCCGAAGAGACTCACCACCTGGCCGGCGGTGGCGAGATGGGCGGCGCGCGCCACGTCTCGCTTGCGGAAGGCCTCCGTCACTTCCCCCAGGTCCGAGACGAACACGAAGCTCCGGACGCGGGTGAAGAGCCCCTGCAGCGTGTGCAGGAAGACGAGCATGAGCCGCGAGACGTGCCGGACCGAGTCGGAGACGTCGCACAGGACGACGACGTCCGGGCGGTCGGGGCGGCGGCGGCGGAAAGCGAGTCGCGCCGGAACGCCGCCCAGTGCCATGTTGCGGCGGAGCGTGCGACGGACGTTGAGCGCGCCGCGCCGGGCCCGCTCGCGCGAGGCCAGCCGGGCCCGGAGCCGCTCCGCCAGGCGCCGCACCGCGGTCTCCATCCGTTCCATGTCCGCGCGCGTGAGGGATGCGAAGCCCGAGGGCGCCAGGCTGCGCTGCCGGCGCGCCGCGGCGCGGGGTCGCTGCTCCAGATCCGCATAGCGTCGGGCCACCTCCTCGAGCGCGTCGAGGGCGGCCCGCAGCCGCCCCGAGACGAGCTCGAGCGCGCGCGCCGAGAGCCCGCGCCGCCGCAGCGACTCCTCGAACGCCGCGAGGTCGCGGACCGCGGCGCCGCCGCCGGCCGCCCCGAACAGGCGGCGGCCGTAGAAGCCTACCTGCGAAGGCGTGACCAGGGCGTCGAAGTCGAGCTCGCGGGCGGCGCCCTCGAACAGGCGCCCCACCAGACCGCGCTCGCCGGTGAGGGCCGCCCGGGCGAGGGGCGAGAGCGACCCCAGCATCTCCTGCAGCGCCAGCGTCAGCTCGCGCAGGTCGTCGCCGTCGAGGGGCTGGTGGATCCCGATCGGCCGGCCCAGGACGCCTTCTGCGCCTCCCGCATCCTGGGCGCCCCGGGGACCGAGCTGGGCCAGGAGCCCGCGCTCGAGCCCGTCGAGGACCCTCCCGAGCCCCGAGAAGTACAGCGCGAAGAGCTGTTCGAAGAGCGCGACGTCGGCGGCGCGCTTCACGAGGGTCGCGCGGAGCGCGGCGCGGAAGTCGTCGCGCTCGGCCACGCCCACCATGGCGGCGGCGCGCCCGGCGTCCGCAACCTCGGCCGGGGACACGCGGACGCCGTTCTGGCGCAGAAGCCGTGCGAACTCGACGAGGCGCGCCTCCACGGAGGGCGACTATAGTGCCGACGCGGTGAGCACGCCTCTCGTCGAGATCGAAGGCGTCGAGTCCGTCCGCCCTCCGGCGCCTCCCGCAGCGCCTTGCCAGCCTTCAAACGCGCCAGAACCGGCGGCAGCACAAGGAAGGTGACGGCGCCCAGCAGCAGCACGAGCGAGACGGGCTACTGGACGAAGATGGCCGGGCTGCCCTTGGAAATGGCATGATCATCGCCGGACGGAGACCGCATGCGCACGAAGCTCAGCTACTTCACGGGGTCGCTCCTGGTCACCGCGGCCGGGCTGCTGCTGGCCGGTGCAGTGGGCTGGTACTACACCGGTACGGCCGCGGGCGTGGCCGGCATTGTCTTCATCGTCGCGGTGCTCTCGGTGCTGGAGGTCTCGCTCTCCTTCGACAACGCGGTGGTCAACGCCACCGTGCTCCGGGACATGACCCCGCTGTGGCGTCACCGCTTCCTCACCTGGGGCATCGCCATCGCCGTCTTCGGGATGCGGCTGGTCTTCCCCCTGCTGGTGGTGAGCATCGTGGCCCGCATCGGCCCCATCGAGGCCCTGCGACTCGCCGCCTTCGAGCCAGGCGAGTACGCCCGCATCCTCACCAGCGCCCACGTCCCGCTGGGCGCCTTCGGCGGCAGCTTCCTGGGCATGGTCTGCCTCAAGTACTTCTTCGACGCCGAGAAGGAGGTCCACTGGGCGCACGCGCTCGAGGCCCAGCTCTCCCGGCTGGGCAAGTTCGAGGCGGTGGAGCTGGGGCTGATGATGCTCACCGTCTACGGCTTCTCCCGGCTGGTGCCCCACCACGAGTCGGAGGCCTTCCTGGTGGCCGGGCTCTTCGGCCTGGTCACCTTTGTCGCCGTCGACGGCATCGGCACCGCCATGGAAGTGGGGCCGGACCGGATACGGGACGTGCACCGGGCCAGCGCCGCCAGCTTCCTCTACCTGGAGGTGCTCGACGCCAGTTTCAGCTTCGACGGCGTCATCGGCGCCTTCGCCCTCACCAACAACCTCTTCATCATCGCCATCGGCCTGAGCACCGGAGCCATGTTCGTGCGCAGCCTGACGGTGATGCTGGTGGACGAGGGCACGCTCGCCTCCTACCGCTACCTGGAGCACGGCGCCTTCTACGCCATCGGCGCACTGGCTTTCTTGATGATGCTCGGCACCATCCGCTCCGTGCCCGAGGTCATCACCGGGCTGGTGGGCGCCGTCTTCATCGCCCTCTCGCTCTGGTCCTCCATCCGTCACAACCGCGCCCAGCCGGCGCCGGGGTCGTCTGCTCGCCGGAGCCAGGCGTAACCTCTCCTCAGGGAGGTGTTGATCAGTCGATGCGGTGGATGGCGTCGACGAGCAGTCGGCCGCGGTACATCTCGCCCAGCGCCTCGACGCGCCGATCCTTGAGCGGCTCGAGCGAGCGCTGCTCGAAGGGGTTGTCGTCCCTCTTCTCGACGGCCATCTGGGCGCCATCGGGGGTCTCGAGCACGAAGCCCCAGTGCTCGGACTTGGAGCCCCGGTTCAAGCGCTTGCGTACGAGCCGGCCCTTCACGCGCATCTGTCGTACCACCTTGTGGCGTACCGCCTTCCGCGGCTCATTCTAACATGCGCCAGGTCCTACTGCTTGCCGCGTCGGTCCCCGCTCTCGCGAGGACCGCCCTTCCTGGCGCCTGACGAGCGCCCCTGCGCGGCTGTCCCTTTGCCGGGCTTCTTGACGGCTGCGGTCGAGGAGCGCCGTCCACCGCCGCGACTCGGGCCGGGCTTCTTCTTGAGCGCCTCGAGCTGCCTCGGGTGGCCCGCCACGGCGTGCCGCCACCACGGCGCCGCGCCCGACTCCTCCTCCTGCACCGTCTTCCTCGCTCGCCCACCCGTGCTCCGGGCCTCGAAGGTCGTGCCGTCCGGATAGGTCACCGACTCCCGGTAGTAGAAGAGCTCGTCGTGCGCCCTGGCCTTGCCCGGCTCGGCCTGGCCGCCGACGGAGCGGTACACCTGCCGCACCGCCGCCGCGACACCCCTCTGTGAACGGATGGACCTGAACCGAGCCACCTCGGCCCAGCCCGCCTCCGGAGCGGCGCGCACGCCCTTCCTCACGGGCGGCGCCTCCTCGCTCCACAGAGAGTACGCGCTCAGGTCGGCCGCGCCCACCCCAGCGCCAGCCACCGCCTTGGCGGACGGGGAGGGCCTCGCAAAGACGCGCTGCGGGTCACCGTAGAGGACGAACTGGAGGAGGGTCTTGAGCTCGGTCCCGGGCGGGGGCGAGCGCACGGCGGCGGCGAGCACCCTGCGCGCCTGCTGCAGCGCCGCGCCGAGTGGAAGACCCTCCGCCGCAGCGCGGAGGAACTCGACCGCGAGGACGTCCGAGCAGACCATCGCACCCGTCGTCCCGCCGTAGGCGATGGAGGTCGAGCCCAGGAACGCCGCCGCTCCGTGCTCCAGAAACTGGAGGCAACAGGCCTGGCTCGTCCGGCGCAGCCCGCCCGGGATCAACAGGAACGCGCCGTAACATGCCTGCGAGACGACCGCTGCGCCGGTGACGCGGCGGGCAGCCGCGAGCGCCACGACGGCGGCAGGGT
>MEMX01000021.1:26184-27746 GCA_001768075.1 Anaeromyxobacter sp. RBG_16_69_14
CGAACCAGGGGGCGACCCGATCGCTCCCGTGGACGTTGAAGAGGTGCCGGCGCA
Source organism: Anaeromyxobacter sp. RBG_16_69_14 (assembly GCA_001768075.1). GTDB lineage: Bacteria > Myxococcota > Myxococcia > Myxococcales > Anaeromyxobacteraceae > Anaeromyxobacter_A. The sequence continues at coordinate 26,239 of MEMX01000021.1, forward strand.
CCTCTGCAGGCACGAAGGCGGGGCGTGCGAAGTCGCCGGGTGCCCGAGGCGGCGCGAGATCTACCTCGGGCGGCGGCGCGACCCTCGCTGCCATGCTGGCGCTGGTCCTCTTCCAGCTCTGCGTGCTGAGCAGGTAGCAAGCGCTGCCCCCGCGATCGGGCGGCGCCACGGCGCAGAGCGCGCCGATGCGCGCCGCGAAGGAGGCCGCTGTGTCGTCGGGGTGGTCGGGAATGCGGCCGACCGCGCGCTCGGGGAGCGCCACCTCGTGCGCCTCGACGCTCGCGCCCGGTACGCCGTACGGATTGTCCGTTGGCACCAGCGCGTCCGCGTCGAACTGCTTCCCCGGCAGCGGCAGCTCGAAGAAGGGCATGGTCGCCACGCCTCCGAGGAGGAGCACCGACGCGCCGGTCGCGCCGCGGAGCGCCGTCTGCAGGTCGCGCCGGATCCCTTCGGCGTCGCGGCGGCGGGAGACGACGAGCCTCGCCGCCGGGAGGCCCTCGGCCGCCCTGATCACCGACACGCCCGCGTCGCCGTAGCGCTCCGCGAGCAACGGTCCGGAGAGGACGGCGATCCGAGTCGGCTTCTCCATCGAGCCCCCATGAAAGCCGGAAGACGCGCTCGGCAGCGTGCGCTCCAGACGCCATCCTCGCCAAGGGCCGCATCTTCGTGGCGGTCGCCGGAGGCGTCAAGGCGTTCGTCCGCTAGCGTCAATCCTGTTCGGGTGGCGCAGAGCTTTCGCGCGCGCCGCCATACCGCTACCCTCACCCGCATGCGACGCGAGATCTACCGGATGCCCGAGGACGAGGCGGTGAGGCTCCTGACCCACGCGCCCGTGCTGCACCTGGCCGGAACGACGCCCGAGGGCGCGCCGCTGCTGCGCGCGCTCGACGGCGCGCTGGCGGACGGCGCCATCGTCTTCCACGGCGCGCCCACCGGCGAGAAGGTGAGCGCCATGGGGCGCCCGGCGGTGGTCTCGGCGGAGGAAGTGGTCGCCCACATCCCCAGCTGGTTCACGCATGTCAGCGACGCTTGCGCCGCCTCGACGTTCTACCGCAGTGCCCAGGTGCACGGGATGATGGAGCGCGTGGACGAGCCCGCCGCCAAGGTCCGCGCGATCGCGGCCTTGATGGCGAAGTACCAGCCGGAGGGCTTCCACGCTCCCGTCTCCGAGGGTGACCCCGCGCTGGAATGCGTGCTGGTCTTTCGCGTGCCGCTCACGCGCGTGGACGGCAAGGCGAAGCTCGGCCAGAACCGCTCACCCGAGGATCGCCTGCGCATCCTGGACGGGCTCTGGCTGCGCGGTGAGCCGGGCGACCCCGCAGCCATCGAAGCCATCCGCACCGCCTGCCCCGACACGCCGGTGCCGGACTTCCTCGCCGCGCCCCCGGGCGCCACCTTGCACGCGGCGCTCCCGGCGCGGGCTGCGAAGGAGGCGAAGGCCCTCCTCGAGGAGGAGTACTGGTGGGTGGGTGTGCCGCCCGACTTCATCCCTCCCGTGCACCTCGGCT
>MEMX01000021.1:27763-32800 GCA_001768075.1 Anaeromyxobacter sp. RBG_16_69_14
CAGGGACGGCGACGGACGCCTCGTCGCGACGGCCCGCGCCGTCTCCGACTCGGGGACGGCCTGGATCTACGACGTGGTGGTCGCGCGCGACTGGCGAGGCCGCGGCCTGGGCCGGCGCATCGTCGAGCTCGTGCTCGACCACCCGGCGGTTCGCGTGGCGAAGACGGTGCGCCTCGCCACCAGGGACGCGCAGGGCCTCTACGAGCGCTACGGCTTCGTCGACGTGGCGCGATGGAAGCAGGCCTTCACCGAGACCGAGATGGTGCTCGCGCGGCGCTGAAGGATCTCTACACGACTCTTCAGTCCGGCAGCGCCAGCCCCTTCACCCACGAGAACGCCTCCTCCGCGCTGAACTCCCTCATCCCGCCCTCGAAGAGGAGATCGGCCATGATGAAGCTGTCGGCGAGCGGCTTCTCGACGAGGTAGGGGACCGCGATGCACCGCATGAACGCGCGCCTGGCGGCCTCGACGCCGTACTGGGAGTCTTCGACCACGACGCACTCCTGCGGCTGAACGCCGAGCCGCCGCGCTGTCTCCAGAAAAATGTCCGGCGCGGGCTTCCCCCGGCTCACCTCCTCGGCCGAGACGACGACGTCGAGCTCCTTCTCGAGGTCCACCGCGGCGAGCAGGCGCTCGAGGACAGGTGGAGACGAGCCGGACGCGACGGCGACGGGCGTGCCGTCCTCGCGGACCAACTGGAGGAAGCGCTTCATCTCGGGATAGACGCGCGTGCTCGTCATCGCGATCTCGAGGTACAGCATGTTCTTCAGCTCGCCCAGTTCCTCCGCGCTCTCCGGGAGAGCGAAGCGCCTCTTGAGATCGAGCATCATGTCGCGGTTGCTGCCGCCGATGTAGCGCTCCTTGTCCTCTTTGCTGAAGGTGATGCCATAGCGCTCGAGGAGCTTCTTGTCGGCGAGGTAGTAGTTTTCCTCGCTGTCGAGCAGCGTCCCGTCGACGTCGAAGATCACGGCGCTCACGCGGCACCGCGGCGGTGGCTTCACGCGGGTGGAGAGCTCGATGACGTTGCCCTCCGGGTCGCGAAGCTCCGCCTCCCGGAAACCATCCCCCGTGTCGCGCGGAGGACGGATGGTCATTCCGGGGTGGTGCAGCGACGCCAGGCGCGCGTAGGAGCCGTCGACGTTCTGGACCTCGATGGAGATGTGATTGGGGGAGACGGAGCGATCCAGGAGAAAGGAGGCGTGGCGCGGCCTCTCGAGGAGCTCGAGCGAGACCCCGTCCCTCTCGAGGAAGACGGTGCGGAGTCCTGGCGAGTTCTTGCTCAGGTAGTGATAGACGGGACGGAAACCGAGCACCTTCCGGTAAAACAGCTCCATCGAGAAGAGGTCGCGCACCTCGATCCCGATGTGGTCGAGCTTCACGGATCCCCCCTGCGTCCTTCACTCCGCCTCGGCTTCACGCCTTGGCCCCGATGGACACGGCGAGACGGAGCTTCACCACTTTCTACAGGCGCGCGCGACCCCCGGCAAGGGATGAATCGCAGGGCGGGGGGTACCCGGTGGAAAGTACGCGCTATAGTGCAGAGGGACCATGAAACGCTCGGGCATGACGGGCCAGCGCCTCGCCGCCATCTTCATGGTTGGCTGCATCCTGCTCAACTACCCGATCCTCTCCCTCTTCACCCGGCCCCGCGTCATCGCGGGGATCCCGCTGCTCTACGCGTACGTCTTCGGCGCCTGGGCGCTGCTGATCGGGCTGTTGGCCCTGGTCATCGAACGACGGCGAGACTAGGAGCCGGCGCGCCATGCTCCAGGGGTGGGTGATCGTCCTCGTCGCGTTCGCCTACCTCGGCGTGTTGTTCGCCGTCGCCTATTACGGGGACAGGCGGGCCGCGGCCGGACGCTCGATCATCGCCAACCCCTACATCTACGCCCTCTCGCTGGCGGTCTACTGCAGCACGTGGACCTTCTACGGCAGCGTGGGCCGCGCCGCCTCGAGCGGCATTGGCTTCCTCCCCATCTACCTGGGGCCGACGTTGATGGTGGCGCTCTGGTGGTACGTCATGCGGAAGATCATCCGCATCAGCAAGGCCTACCGCATCACGTCGATCGCGGACTTCATCGCCTCGCGCTACGGCAAGAGCCAGCTCCTCGGCGGATTGGTCACGGTGATCGCCGTCCTCGGCGTCGTCCCCTACATCTCGCTGCAGCTCAAGGCGATCTCCAGCAGCTTTACCATTCTGCTGCACTATCCGCGCATCGTCATGCCGGCCGGCGCGGTCGCGCTGCCGTTCATGAAGGACAGCGCGCTCTACATCGCGATGACCCTGGCGGCGTTCGCCATCCTCTTCGGCACGCGCCACCTCGACGCCACCGAGCGTCACGAGGGCCTGGTCGCCGCGATCGCCTTGGAGTCGGTGGTCAAGCTCCTCGCCTTCCTGGCCGTCGGCGCCTTCGTCACCTTCGGCATCTACCGGGGGTTTGGCGAGATCTTCAGCCGCGCCCAGGAGGCGCCGAAGCTCCGGGCTCTGATGACCGTGTCCGAGACGGGAGGCAGCTACAGCACCTGGGCGTCCCTCACCTTCCTGTCGATGCTGTCGATCATGTGCCTGCCCCGCCAGTTCCAGATCTCCGTCGTGGAGAACGTGGACGAGGACCACCTCGGCAAGGCGATCTGGCTCTTCCCGCTCTACCTGCTCCTCATCAACGTCTTCGTCCTGCCCATCACCCTCGGCGGGCTGATGCTGTCCCCGGCGGGCGGAGTGGACGCCGACACCTTCGTGCTCACCCTGCCGATGGCCCAGCAGAAGGAGGCGCTGGCGCTGCTCGCCTTCGTCGGTGGGCTGTCTGCCGGCACCGGCATGGTGATCTTGGAGACGATCGCCTTGTCCACCATGGTCTGCAACGACCTCGTCATGCCGGTGCTGCTGCGGCAGACCTGGCTGCGCCTGAACGAGCGGCAAGACGTCTCGGGGCTGCTCCCGTCCATCCGCCGGCTTGCCATCGCCGCCATCCTGATGCTGGGCTACGCCCACTTCCGCGCCGCGGGCGAAGCCTACGCGCTGGTGGCGACCGGGCTCATCTCCTTTGCCGCCGTGGCCCAGTTCGCGCCGGCGATCTTCGGCGGCATCTACTGGACGGGAGGCACGCGCAACGGCGCCATCACAGGGCTCTCGGCCGGGTTCGCGGTGTGGGCCTATACCCTCCTGCTGCCCTCGTTTGCCAAGTCGGGGTGGCTGCCACTGGGCCTGCTCACCGAAGGGCCGCTCGGTATCGCGCTGCTCAAGCCCCAGGAGCTCTTCGGTCTGACGGGCCTGGACGAGATCTCCCACTGCCTGTTCTGGAGCATGCTCGCCAACATCGGCATCTACGTGGGTGTCTCGCTCGTCGGCGCGCGCCGCGTCGCGGAGACCAGCCAGGCCACCCTGTTCGTGGACGTCTTCCGCCACACCCACGGGTTCGACCGTTCGCGCATCTGGCGCGGCAGCGCCTCCGTCCAGGATCTCCTGCCGCTCACCGGACGCTTTCTCGGGCCGGACCGGGCGCGCGACGCTTTCCTCGCCTACGCGCACCGGCAGGGTCTCCGGTCGCTTGATGAGCTGCGCGCCGACGCGGACCTCGTCCACTTCGCCGAGACGCAGCTCGCCGGCGCGATCGGAAGTGCCTCGGCCCGCGTCATGGTCGCCTCCGTGGTGCAGGAGGAGCCGCCGGGCCTGGACGAGGTCATGGACATCCTCGACGAGGCCTCGCAGGTGCGCGCTTACAGCCGGCAGGTGGAACAGAAGTCGCGCGAGCTGGAGAGCGCGACCACCGAGCTGCGCGCCGCCAATGCCCTCCTCAAGGAGCTCGACCGCATGAAGGACGACTTCATGTCCACGGTGACCCACGAGCTCCGCACGCCGCTCACGTCGATCCGGGCGTTCTCCGAGATGCTCCTCCACGATCCCAGGATGCACCTGGCCGAGCGAAAGCGTTTTTTGGCCATCGTCGTCAAGGAGACCGAACGGCTGACCCGCTTGATCAACCAGATGCTGGACCTGGCGAAAATCGAATCGGGCAACGCGGAATGGCACCCGACGGAGCTGGACCTGAACGAGGTGATCCGGGAATCGGTGGATGCCACGAGCCAGCTGTTCCGCGAGAAGGGCGTGGCGCTCGAGCTCGCCCTGTCCGACTCGGTTCCCCGCGTCATGGCCGATCGAGACCGCCTGATGCAGGTACTCATCAACCTCCTGTCGAACGCCGTGAAGTTCAGCCGGCCAGGCGAGGGGCGCGTCGAGATCCGGCTCGGCACGGCCAGGTCGGGAGGTCAGGATTCTCTCAGGGTGGACGTGCGGGACAACGGCCCCGGGATCAGCCCGGCCGATCACCAGACGATCTTCGAGAGGTTCAAGCAGGTCGGCGACACGCTGACCAGCAAGCCCGAAGGCACCGGCCTCGGGCTGCCGATCAGCCGGCGGATCGTCGAGCACTTCGGCGGACGCCTCTGGGTGGAGAGCGAGCTCGGCAGTGGGGCGGCGTTCTCCTTCATCTTACCGATCGGCCTACCCTCGGAAGCCAGCGAGAAGCTCGCTCGAGAGGCAGCGCACACCACCACCTAGAAAGGCGGCGAGGGCGATGACCAAGCGCATTCTCATCGTGGACGACGAACCCAACATCGTGATCTCCCTCGAATATCTGATGAAGCGGGAGGGATTTGCCGTCGAGACCGCCACCGACGGCGAGGCGGCGCTCAAGGTCATGGCCGAGAGAGTGCCGGATCTCGTGGTCCTGGACGTGATGCTGCCGAAGATGAACGGGTTCGAGGTCTGCCAGCAGATCCGCGAGAACCCTGGGTGGCGAGGGATGAGGATCCTCATGCTCACGGCCAGGGGCCGAGACAGGGAGATCGCGAAGGGCCTGGGCCTCGGCGCCGACGCTTACGTGACGAAGCCGTTCTCGACGAGTGATTTGGTGGCACGGATCAAGCAATTGCTCGGCCAGGTACCGTGACCAGTCCCCGCGCCCTTGCGGCGCCTCAAGCGGAGGGGAGAACTCTCCCCCCGCGCCCCCCATCTCGAGCGTCAGTTCATGTGGCATG
>MEMX01000021.1:32837-33858 GCA_001768075.1 Anaeromyxobacter sp. RBG_16_69_14
AGTCCCCGCGCCCTTGCGGCGCCTCAAGCGGAGGGGAGAACTCTCCCCCCGCGCCCCCCATCTCGAGCGTCAGTTCATGTGGCATGCGCTATCAGGCTCGCGAAGCGGAGACACCGATGAGCGCTGACGACACGGGACGGGCGGTGCCGGCCACTGGCCGGCGAGCTCCGCTCAACATGTACAGCCCGCTCTCGGCCATCGTCCGCCGCGAGCCGATCACGGTGCCTCTCGAAGCGACGGTGCGCGGAGCCCTCGAGACCATGGAGCGGATGCGCATCGGCTCCATCGTCGTCGCCGATCCGCGAACGCGAGTTCCGCTGGGCGTCTTCACGTTGCAGGACCTGCTGCGGCGCGTGACACTGCCGCGCAGCGACCTCACGCAGCCCATCGCCTGCGTGATGACGAGCGGGCTCATCACGCTGAAGGCCCAGGCCACCGCTCACCAGGCCGCGCTCGCGATGGCGCGGCACGGCGTGCGGCACGTGGTCGTGGTGGACGACGACGGGCGACTCGTGGGCATCGTCTCCCAGAACGACCTCTTCGCCCTGCAGCGCTTCGGCGTGAAGGAGATCAGCAACGAGATCCAGGGAGCGGGCGACGTGGAGCAACTCCAGCGCGCCGCGCTGGGGATCCATCGCCTGGCGGAGAGCCTGATGGCCCAGGGCATCAGCCCGGAGACGCTCACCCACTTCATCTCGACCCTGAACGACCTATTGACCATTCGTATCATCGAGCTGACGGTGGAAGAGCTCGACCTGCCGATGGTGCGCATGTGCTGGATCGCGCTCGGCTCGGAGGGGCGCCTCGAGCAAACTTTCAGCACCGACCAGGACAACGGCATCATCTTCGAGGCGGAGGAGGCCGACGCAGGCCGCATCCGCGAAGCGCTCCTGCCGTTCGCCCGGGCGGTGAACGGGAAGCTCGACGCCTGCGGCTTTCCCCTGTGCAAGGGCGAGATCATGGCGGGCAATCCGCAGTGGTGCCTCACCCTGCACGAGTGGCGGCGCACGTTCTCGAGGTG
>MEMX01000021.1:34029-36043 GCA_001768075.1 Anaeromyxobacter sp. RBG_16_69_14
CGCTGGGCACGATCCGCGACTTCGTCTACGATCGTTCGAAGGACTTCCCGCACACCATCGATCTCAAGCTGCACGGCTCGCGCCCCTTTGTCGACGCAGCCCGGATCTTCAGCCTGGCCCACGGGGTGGCGCACACGAGCACGGCGCAGCGCCTGCGCGCGACGGAGGAGGTCTGGGACTTCGGCAGGGACGGCCTGGCGGCGATCATCGACGGCTTCCACTTCATCCATCTCCTGCGCCTGCGCAACCAGGGCGAGGATGGCCGGGCCCGGCTCCACGCCCCGGTCCTCCCCTCGCGCGCCTCGGCAGTGGCACGGGGCGCACACGCCGGGATGAACCGCGTCGATCCGGAGGACCTCAACGACCTCGACCGTCACATCCTGAAGGAGGCCTTCCGGCAGGCGCGCAGGCTGCAGAACCGCCTGGCCCTCGACTACCGCTTGTGATCAAGGCGACCCCCTCGACGTGATGCGTCTGCGGAAACATGTCCACCGCCTGCACCACCTCGACCCGGTAGCCTGCCTCGCCACACGCCTTGAGGTCCCGGGCGAGGGTGGCAGGATCGCACGACACGTACACGGCGCGCGGGACGCCGAGGTCGCGAAGGGCGGGCCCGATCCCGCGGGCGCCGTCGCGCGGCGGATCGAGGATCGCTGCGCAGAAGCGGCGCGCCGACCGGCCCGTCTCGCGCGCGAAGGCCCGCGCCAGCGCCAGCGCGTCCCCGGCGAAGAACCGGACGTTGTCCCCGGCCACAGGGCTGCTCCCCCGCTCCGCGAGATCTGCGCGCGCGAGGTCGAGCGACGGGCCCTGCGCGTCCACCGCATGCACACTGCGTGAACGAGCGGAGAGCGGGCCCGTGAAGTTGCCAGCCCCGCAGAAGAGCTCGAGCACGTCCTCGCCATCGGGCCGGAGCAGCGCCAGCGCCGTCTCCACGAGCACCGCGTTCGCCTCCCGGTTCGCTTGCTGGAACACGTCGGGCCGCGACCGCTGGATCCCCGCCGCCGGATCGCACGGCCGCCGCGCGTGGCGCAGCACCGGGTCGCCGACGAGCGCGAGCGGCGCCCCGTCGGCGCCGAGCACCACTCCGGCCAGCGCCGGCAGCGCGTCGAGGAGCGCCTCCGCACGCTGCCGGACGGAGGGTCCCAGCGATGGCAGCTGCAGGAACGCCGCTCCTCGGCCGTCGTGGCGCGACCACTCGAGAGTCACCTCGCGCGGCTCGAGGCGCGCGGCAGCGAGCGCCGGCCCCACCGCCTCGCGGAGCCGGTCGAGCTCGGGCTCGAGGAGGTGGCACTCGCGCACCCGCACCGGCTCGTGCGAGCGGCGTCGGAAGAAGACGAGCCGCCCGGTGCCGCGGTCGAGGTGGAACTTCGCGCGCGCGCGGTAACGCAGGGGCGAGGGCGAGGCGATGATGGGGCGGGCGTGGTACGTCCCCCCGCTCGGCGTGGAGGAGTCGCTTTCGCTGCCAGGAGCCCCGCGGGGGGCGAGCTTCCCGACGCGCCGCAGCGTCTCCGCGAAGGCGCGCTGCTTGGCCTGGAGCTGCGCCGCATACGCGAGGTGCAACCACTCGCAGCCGCCGCACCCGGCGTCCTCACCCGGACCGAAATGCCCGCACGGCGCCTCGATCCGCGCCTCGCCCGGCGAGAGCACCTCGAGCAGCGTGGCGTGAGCCGGTCCTGTGCCGCCCGGCACATCCGCCACGACGCGGTCGCCCGGCGCGGTGAAGGGGACGAAGACGACGCGGCCGCAGGCACGGGCGACACCCTCGCCACCCTGGGCCAGATCGACGATGTCGAGAGAGTGGCGCACGGCGAGGAGGTAACGGGGCGCGACGTCTTCGCCAGCCGGATCGTGGTCGCGGGTCCTTCTCCGGCCGACGCCGCCATTAATTCACGATGCGTCAAAATCCTTGCGGAGCTTCTCGACGAAGGCGTCGATGCGCTCCCGCTTCGAGGCATCGAGGTCGGTGAACTCGACACCCATGCCCGGCGCCATCGTCGTGTGACTCTCCCGCACC
>MEMX01000021.1:36065-39429 GCA_001768075.1 Anaeromyxobacter sp. RBG_16_69_14
CATGTCGAAGGGGAACGCCGCGCCCGGCAGCTGGACGATGAGCTTCACTACCGTGCCCACCGGCAGCGGCTTGCGCGTGTTGATGAAGAGGCCACCCTGGCTGATGTCGGTCGCCCAGTCGGAGAGGAAGGTCCCCACGCTCCGGTATGTCACCGGAATCTCGTGGTGAAGGCGCTCTGCCTGGCGCCTGTTCGTGACGCGGGCCTTCGTCATTCCTGCTCTCACTCTACAGGATCCTGGGACCGCGGTCGGGCGCCGCATTTCACCACATCCGGGCCACCACCGGTGCGCCCCGTGTAAAACCTAGCAATTGCGCGGCATTACCCTCCCTGACCGAGATCTCGAGGCGGCCCGAGCTGCCCACGAGCGCGAGCAGCTCGCCGGGGCAGCCCTCGCCGTAGGTGCGGACCACGCGCGCCTCACGCCCGGCCACGGCGACCGCGACCGGCGCGGCAGCGCCCAGGTCGACCTCGCGGATGGAAGTGAGCACGTTGCCGAACGGGTCCGCCAGCAGGCACTGACCGTGCAACTCGCTCCCGCGCAACTCGGCGGCGGGCCAGTCCAGCCGGACCGGGTCGACGATCGCGGGACCGATGGCCCCGGGGTCGCCGCCCCCGGCGAGCCGCGCCGCGACGGGGGCGAAGACATCGCGGCCTTGGAAGGTGGCAGAGGGGCGCTCGGGCACGTCCTTCGGGGCCGCGATGAGGTGCGCCCGCCCGCCACCGAGGAACGGGGTGAAGAGCCCGTTGTCCGGCCCCACGAAGCGCCTCCCTCTCGGGTCCACGAGGCACATGCCCCGGCGCGTGGTGCCGACGCCCGGATCCACCACCGCGAGATGAACGGCATGCGCCGGGAAGCGGGGTGCGCACGCCTCGAGGAGGAGCGCGCCGGCCATCACGTCGTAGTGCGGCACCTCGTGCGACAGGTCGACCACGGTGGCGTCGGGCCGGATGGAGAGGATGACGCCCTTCATCTGCGCGGGATAGCCGGAGCCCGCGCCGAAGTCGGTGAGGAGCGTGATGAGGGGCGGCAAGGCCATTGCCCGAGCGTCTACGCCACTTGTCGTCACCGTGGGGCGGGGGCTCGTCCCCCGCCGCTGGGTGTTCGCCGCTTCATTCCATCGTCTTCACGTCGGGCGCCACGATGAGCTTGGGCTCGGTGAGCTTCTGCAGGGCTCCCACCGTGATTCCGGGCGCGAGCTCGCGCAGCACCAGTCCGTCCTGCGTGACGTCGATCCAGGCGTGGTCGGTGCAAATCGCCGCCACGCAGCGCTTTCCGGTGAGCGGCAGCGCGCACTGGCGGAGAAGCTTGGGCTTCCCCTCCCTGGTGGCGTGCTCCATCATGACGACCACGCGCTTCGCGCCGGCGACGAGGTCCATGCCCCCGCCCATCCCCTTCACCATCTTGCCGGGGACCGTCCAGTTCGCGAGGTCGCCGCGCTCGGAGACCTCCAGCGCGCCGAGGATGGCGAGGTCGATGTGGCCCCCCCGGATCATCGCGAACGACTCGGCCGAGGAGAAGAACGCCGTGCCCGGGAGCTCGGTCACCGTCTCCTTGCCCGCGTTGACGAGGTCGGGATCCACCTCCTCCTCGCGGGGATAGGGGCCGACGCCGAGCATGCCGTTCTCCGACTGGAGCACCACCTCCATGCCGGGCGGCACGTGGTTCGCCACCAGCGTCGGCATGCCGATGCCGAGGTTCACGTAGAAGCCGTCCTGGAGCTCGCGCGCGACGCGCCTTGCGATCTGCTCTCGCGTCAGACTCATGTTTCGCCCTCTTTCGGAGCCAGCACGAAGATCAGCCAAAGGCGAGTCAGGGGCATCGTCGCTACCTCGGCCGGATGGTCCGGCGCTCGATGGGCTTCACGTAGTCCTTCCCGCGCACGATCCGCTCCACGTAGATCGACGGAACGTGGACAGCGTCCGGCGGAATCTGGCCGACCGGCACGATCTCCTCGGCTTCCACGACCGTGACCTTGGCCGCGCCGCACATGACCGGGTTGAAGTTCCGCGCCGTCTTGTTGAAGAGGAGGTTCCCCCAGGTGTCCGCCTTCCACGCCTTCACCAGCGCGAAGTCGGCCTTGAGCGGCAGCTCGAGCAGGTACTCGCGCCCACCGATGACGCGCGTCTCCTTCCCCTGCGCCACCTGGGTTCCGACTCCGCTCGCCGTGTAGAAGCCGCCGATGCCGGCCGCGCCGGCGCGGATGCGCTCGGCGAGCGTACCCTGCGGGTTCAGCTCGACCTCCAGCTCACCGGAGAGGAACTGCCGCTCGAACTCCCGGTTCTCACCGACGTACGAGGCGACCATCTTCCGGATCTGGCGCGCCTTGAGGAGCACGCCCAGGCCGAGGTCGGTCGTGCCGCAGTTGTTCGAGATGACCGTGAGGTTCTTCACGCCCTTGCGGTTGAGCGCGGCGATGAGCGTCTCCGGGTTTCCGCACAACCCGAACCCGCCCACCATGAGGGTGGCGCCGTCCTGGACCTCCCTTATCGCCTCGTCGGCCGAGGGATAGACCTTGTTCATGCGCCCCTCCAAGCGGGGGCTCTGCCCCCGGCCCGGCCAGCTGACGAGCTGGCACAGGATCCCACCCCGATCGCCACGGCCCCTTCGCGCCTCGCGCCGGCGTCCGCCGGGTCGCGACGCTCCCCCGCCGCGCTGCCTTCAACCGAATTCGATCGCACTAGCGCTCCACGATGGTCGCCACCGCCTCGCCGCCACCGATGCAGAGCGTGGCGAGCCCGCGCCTCCTGCCGAGCTCCTTCATCGCATACAGCAGCGTGACGAGGATGCGCGCGCCGCTCGCGCCGATGGGGTGGCCGAGGACGACCGCGCCGCCCCGGACGTTCACGTTCCTGCCGTCGAGCCCGATGAGGTGATTGTTGGCGACGGCGACCACCGCGAACGCCTCGTTGATCTCCCACAGGTCGATGTCCTTCGGCGCGAGCTTCGCCTTGCCGAGCACCACCTTCACCGCATCGGCGGGCGCGATCGTGAACTCGACCGGCTTGCGCGCTGTCCCCCCCCAGGCGGTGAGCTGGCCCAGCACCGCGTGCCCTTCCCGTTTCGCCCGCTCCCCGCTCATGAGCACGACCGCCGCCGCGCCGTCGTTGATGGAGGAGGCGTTGGCCGCGGTCACGGTACCGTCCTTCTTGAAGACGGGCTTGAGGCTCGGGATCTTGTCGGGCCGGGCTGTCCTCGGTCCCTCGTCGTCGGCGACGACCACCTTCTCGCCCCGCCTCGCATCGACCTCGACGGGGACGATCTCGGCCTTGAACAGCCCCGCCTTCTGCGCCTCGACCGCGCGGCGGGTAGATTCGAGGGCGTACTCGTCCTGCGTCGCGCGCGAGATGCCCTGGCTCGTGGC
>MEMX01000021.1:39438-43242 GCA_001768075.1 Anaeromyxobacter sp. RBG_16_69_14
CGGCGCACATGCCCATGTGCACCTGGCCGTAGGGGTCCCACAGGCCATCGTGAATCATGCCGTCCACGAGTTCCACGTTGCCCATGCGCGCGCCGGCACGGGTGGCGCGGTCGTAGTAGGGCACGTTCGACATCGACTCCATGCCGCCCGCCACCACCACGTCGGCGTCGCCGAGCGCGATCGCCTGCGCGCCGGACATGACGGCCTTGAGACCGGAGCCGCACACCTTGTTGAGCGTCCAGCAGGGGGTCGTCTCCGGGAGGCCTGCCTGGATGGCGGCCTGCCGCGCCGGCGCCTGCCCCTCGCCTGCCTGCAGGACGTTCCCCATGATGACCTCGCCGACGGCCGACGGCTCGACGGCAGCGCGCGCCAGCGCCTCGCGGATGGCGATCGCGCCCAGGCGCACGGCGGGGACGCTCGCGAGGGAACCAAGGTAGGACCCGATGGGCGTGCGCACGGCACCGACGATGACGACTTCACGACCCGGCATGGCGACCTCGCCGCGAACCTGGTAGGACGGGCCGGAACATAGGGCCTGCCCTCCACCGATTCAATGCGGCCTGCGTCCAACATGAGACGCATCACTGCGGGGGCAAAGCCCCTCCCGCGGGACGCGCCCTGGACCTGGACCGGCCGGCGACCTTGCGCGGCCGCGACCTCCTGCTAAGTTGCCGGCGCCATGAAGCCACATGCGTTCCCTGCCATCGCCGTGCACGGCGGCGCCGGCGATCTCGGCGCCGACGACCCTGCTTCCTTCGGCGCGGACGCACCGCGGCTCTCGGGGGTGAGAGAGGCTGCTCGCGCCGGCTTCGAGATCCTGGCCCGCGGGGGCAGCGCGCTCGACGCCGTCGAGGCCGCGGTTCGGGTCCTGGAGGACGACCCCATTTACAACGCCGGGACGGGCGCCTGCCTCACCTCGGCTGGTGACGTCGAGCTCGACGCCTCGATCATGGACGGACTCACGCTTCGCTGCGGCGCGGTGGCGGTGTTGAAGGACGTGAAGAACCCGGTGACGGTCGCGCGCCGGGTGATGGAGCGCTCCGAGCATGTGCTCCTGGCCGGGCCGGGGGCGTCCGCCTTCGCACGCTCGGTCGGCATCCCGGCCCACGACAACGCACTCCTCGTCACCCCGCAGCAGCGCGCGCGCTGGGAGCGGCTGCGGGTGGTGCTGGGGCCGCCCGAGAATGCTGCTCCGGAGCAGCCGGGCTCCCTCCCGACCTCCAAAGGCACGGTGGGCGCGGTCGCACGCGATCGCGAAGGCCACCTTGCCGCGGCGACCTCGACCGGCGGCATGGTCATGAAACACCCCGGCAGGGTCGGCGACACCCCCATCATCGGCTGCGGCACCTACGCCGACGACACCCTGGCGGCCGTCTCATGCACCGGTCACGGCGAACGCATCATCCAGCTCACGCTGGCGCGCCACTGCGCGGATCTGGTCGTCCAGGGCCGCTCCGCCATGGCAGCGACCCAGGAGGCCGTTCGCATCCTCCGCGCACGGGTGCAGGGCGAGGGCGGCCTCATCGCCGTCGCCCCTCACGGTGAGGTGGGGTTCGCGCACAACACGCAGGTGATGAGTCGTGCCTGGTCGCGGCCCGATGGGACGATCGTCGCAGAGCTGTGATGAGTAGCCTACTTCTTGGCGCCCACGAAGGGCAGGATCATGTCGAGCGGGAGCGGGAAGACGATGGTGCTCGTCTTCTCGGTCGAGATCTCGATGAGCGTCTGCATGTAGCGGAGCTGCATGGCACCTGGTGAGCGGGCGATGACGTCTGCCGCCTGTCCCAGCTTCTCCGCCGCCTGGAACTCGCCCTCGGCGCTGATGACCTTGGAGCGGCGCTCGCGCTCGGCCTCGGCCTGCCGCGCCATGGCGCGCCGCATCTCCTCGGGCAGATCGACCTGCTTCACCTCGACGGCGGTCACCTTCACGCCCCACGGCTCGGTGTGGCGGTCGATGATCTCCTGCACCTGGCGGTTGATCTTGTCGCGCTGGGAGAGCAGGTCGTCCATGTCGACCTGGCCCAGCACCGACCGGAGCGTCGTCTGCGCGAACTGGCTCGTGGCGAAGAGGAAGTCGGTGACCTGGAGGAAGGCCCGATCGGCCTGCAACACGCGGAAGTAGATGACCGCGTTGACCTTCACCGAGACATTGTCGCGGGTGATGGCGTCCTGGGGCGGCACCTGCTCCGCGGTGACGCGCATGTCGATGACGATCATGCGGTCGACGAACGGGATGATCCACTTGAGGCCAGCCGTCTTGAGGCCCACGAAGCGCCCGAGCCGCAGGATGACACCCTGCTCGTACTCGTTCACGATGCGCAGACCCATGATGATCCAGAGCGCGATCAGGATGACCGGGAGCAGCAGTCCGAAAGCGGGCATGGCGAGCGGTCCTTTCAGGGCACCGTCCATTCACCTCCAGCGGACGGAACGGGACGGATCCCCTGGCGTGCGGGGCGAAGTCGAAGGCCTCTTCTACCGCGTCGCGTCGCGCTCGGCCACGACTGTGAGCACGAGCCCGTTCACCGCCGCCACCCGCACCCGAGCCCCGCGCGGGATGCGCTCCCCCGCCCGCGCGCGCCAGTACTCGCCGTGGATGAAGACCTCGCCCCCCTCCGGGCCCACGTCACTGAGCGCCTCGCCCGCTTCATGCTCGAGTCCCTGGCTCCCGAGCACGAGCCGCCCGCGACGCGACGAGGCTATCTTCCAGGCGACGAAGGCGAGCAGCGCCGTCAGCGCCAGGGGCGTCGGCCAGACCACGACCGGCGAGAGCGTGAACGCGCCTGGGTCGAAGCGGTAGTCCGGCGAGCTCTTGTCGATGAAGAGGAGCGTCCCGACCAGGATGCAGACCGCGCCCGCCGCCCCCGCGATCCCGTGGGTCGTGATGTAGGCCTCGGCGACGAGGAGCCCCACGCCGGCCAGGAGCAGCACGACCGCGCCCGTGTTCACCGGGATGACGCGCATGGCGAGAAAGGCGAGGAAGAGGCAGAGGCCGCCCGCGACGCCAGGGACGATCGACCCCGGATGGTAGAGCTCGAGCGCGATCCCGAGCGTGCCGATCAGCATGAGGAGCGCCGCGACGTTCGGGTTGGCGAGGAAGCTGAGCGTCCTCTGGCGCACCGTCATCTCCAGCGGCTCCAGGCGTGCGGCCTTCCCGTGGAGGACGGCGCGCCGGCCACCGATCTCCACGGGGCGCCCGTCGGCGGCGTCGAGGAGCGCGGGCAGGTCGGGTTCCACGAAGTCGATGACCTTCAGCCTGGCGGCCTCATCGGCGGTGACGGCGACACTCTCGCGAACCGCCTTCTCGGCCCAGTCCTGGTTGCGGCCGCGGAGCTTGGCGATGGAGCGCGCGAAGGCGGCGGTGTCGTTCTCCACCTTCTTCGCCATGTCCTTGCCGGCCTCCTTCTCCACGTCGCCGCCGCCCGAGGAGACCGGGTGCGCGGCGCCGATGTTCGACGCGGGGTGCATGCCGGCCACCTGCGCCGCGAGCGTGATGAAGACGCCCGCCGAGCCGGCGCGCGCGCCCGCCGGGCCGACCCAGACGGCGATGGGCACCTCGCTGGCGAGCATCTTCTGGACGATGTCGCGCGTCGCGTCGAGCTGCCCTCCGGGCGTGTCGAGCGTGATGGCGATCGCGTCGAAGCGCTCCGCCTGGGCCCGCGCGATCCCGGCCTCGATGTACTCCGCGGTGCCGCCGGTGATGGCGTCCTTCACGACGAGGTGAAGGACCCGCGGCGGGCGCGCCAGCTCGGCGGCGCGTGCGCCGCGCTCCTCGGGATCCGGGGCCGCCAGCGTCGTGCCGGC
>MEMX01000022.1:0-6753 GCA_001768075.1 Anaeromyxobacter sp. RBG_16_69_14
CCGCGGCGGTTGAGCGTGCGTCACAGCTTGTGTAATCATCTCCGCGCCCGGCGCGGGGAGACCTAACGAGGAGCTGCGGAACGCCAGAAGCTGCTGGATTGGGTTGACGCTCATGTTGGTCTCCGGAAGGGATGAAGGGTGGCGCCGGTTCTCCGGTCCGCCCCCCATGAGTGAAGTTGTTGAGGGACCTGCTGGGTTAGACTTATCGTGTAAACAGGCTCTGAGCCCAGCGATGGGCAGCAGTGGCACTGCTATCCTCGTGGGCAAGTGAGTGGTGCGCGAGCCACAACACCCAAGGAGCGCTACATGCAGGCACATGAACTGAGTCAGGTGATTGCGCAAGCGGACAAGGCAACTAACGAGGAGGACTTCGATAGCCTGATGACGTTCTATGCATCGGACGCGACGCTCGTCGTGAAGCCCGGCAAAGAGGCTGTCGGCGTGGAAGCGATCCGGAAGGCCTGTGTGGCTATCGCCGACTACTTCGATCACACACTCCAGGTGACCCAGCGCGACATGGTTGTCATCGAGGGTGGAGATGCTGCACTGGTCCTTGCGCGCACCCATGTTGCGGCCACTTTGAAAGGCGGTGTGCCATACGACGTAGAGCGCCGTGCCACCTATGTCTTCAGGAGGGGTGGTTCACACGGCTGGCAGTGCGTCATCGACAACTCGTACGGTACCGAGTTGTTGGCCGGCCCCGGGTCCGAGGGACACCTCAGCCCTATGCCGCCTGCTTCGCCATCAGGAGTTGCTCCACCGAGGCGGTAAGGCCGGCGAGGGTGTTCTCCAGGTCGGCGACGTGAACCTGGAGGACGTCCCGGTACAGGTTCGCGCGGGCCTGGAGCCCCTCGAAGGCATCGAGGCGGCGGACCAAGGTGGACGGCCGGTCGGGTGGTGCGGCCATGAAGCCCTCGACCTCGGCCTTGAGCGCCGCGAGTTCGTCCTCGATGGCGAGCTTGGCGGCGTCCCCCAGCGTCCGGTTGGCCTCGTCGGTGGCGTGGACCGGGAGCAAGTACACCCGGGAGCTACCGATCTTCTCGATGGCGACCTGGAGGCGCCGGAGGGTGTCCGCGTAGGGGGCGGGATCCAGTACACGCCGCCGTGGTCCCGGAGGGTCACCGCCGCGCAGGCATCGAGGACCTTCATCATGGCCCGGCGGATGTCGTCGGGGGTGTGAGTGGAGCGCAGCTCACCGAAGCGGGTGTTGATGACGCCGGCGAGGTCGTGGCCGGCGATGTCGGAGGAGACGGTCTCGGCCTGACGGTCGAGGATGACGCGGGTCTCCTGCTGGTACGTGACGCTGCCGTCATCGTGCTTCGTCTCGCGCACGACGGCGAACACGATCTCCGCCTCGTCCTCCTTGCCGAGCCGGATGAGCCGGTCGGGATCAACCGCTCGGTCGCGCGTGTCCACGCGCTGCTCATGGCGACCGAGGGCTGCCCTTCGATTCCAAGCGGCGGAAGGCGTAGAGCGCGGGAGGGAGTACACGGAGGAATAGTTGTGACTGAGACGTTTAGAAGATTCTGAACGTTGGAGGGTGCAGACATGAGGCGCGATCTCCATGCGGTTACGGGGGCATTCGGGTACAGCGGTCTCCACATCAGCAAGCTCCTGCTGGAGCAGGACGTCCGGGTGCGGTCTCTCACCGGCCACCCGAACCGTCCCGACCCCTTCGGCGGTCGTGTCGAAGTTCGACGGTTCCAGTTCGATGAACCGGCTCGGATGCAGGAGGCGCTCTCCGACGTGAAGGTCCTCTACAACACGTACTGGGTTCGCTTCGACCACGGTGCCTCGACGTTCGCAGGCGCCGTGGAGAACAGCCGACGCCTCATCCAGGCGGCCGCCGAGGCCGGCGTGGAGAGGGTAGTCCATGTCTCGATCACGAACCCCTCCATCGACTCCCCGCTGCCGTATTTCAAGGGAAAGGCGCAGGTGGAGCAGGCCCTGACCGGCTCGGGTCTCTCCTACGCCATCCTGCGCCCAGCCGTCTTCTTCGGGGGCCGGGACGTCCTCATCAACAACATCGCCTGGCTGCTGCGCCGCCTTCCCGTCTTCGGGATCGCCGCCGGCCACTACGGCCTCCAGCCCATCCACGTTGAGGACATGGCGCGCATGGCGGTTGATCAGGGCGCCAGCAGGACCAACGTCACGCTGGACGCTGTGGGTCCCGAAGCTCTTGGTTTCGGCGAGCTGGTACAGCTGGTGCGGCGGGCAGTGGGGTCCCGGGCTCTCGTCACGACGGTGCCGCGTTGGCTGCTGTTGCTCGCCTCCCGCGTCCTCCGGCCGGTCGTCGGCGACGTTGTCCTCACCTCGGACGAGGTTGAAGGGCTGAGCTCGAACCTCCTCGTGTCGAGCGGACCGGTGACTGCGGCAACGACGAGATTCACGGAGTGGCTCGCAACCCATGCGCACGAGCTCGGGGTGGAGTGGGCATCCGAGCTGAGGCGGCATTTCTAGCCCGTGCGCTTCTCTGGAGCGCTCCTCGGGCCCGGCGCAGAACAGGTTGACCGGGGAACCGGGACAGTGGAGAGTCGATGGCGATGAGCTCCAGCACCGCCCTCTCCACGTTCCGCGCCACCTGCTGGTGGTGGTGCCGTTCGTGCGTCGAGGGCGCCACCTCAACCCGTTTGACGGAGAGGGAGGGCGGCCCGCAAGGGATCGCCTCCAGCTCATCAGCCCCCCAGGCAATCCCTCGTAGCCGCACAATGCGATGGATCCGAATGCGAGTCCTGGGCTGCACTACACCTTTGGAGACAGCGACGTCGCAGCACTACGGCTGCGGCTCCTGTCCGAGACCTACGCCGAGAGTTCCGCGGCCTTGCTGGCATCGGTGGTGGCCCCGCCCGGCGGCGCCCTGGACCTGGGCTGCGGCCCCGGCTACACGACCGAGCTCGCCGCACGCTGCTGTTGCATCCTCTCCGTCGTGGCAGCTGTCATGCCCTGGTGCCGGCGACCTGGGAGGGTGCTGAAGGGTGGCCACCGGACGGCTAGCTCCTCCGGATGACTCCGCCGAGCCTGTTTTCCCCGTGTACGCCGCCACCGTCAGAGGGGCGGACGGCATTGGGGGGCCGGCGCCGCGCGCGAGCGTGGTCAATAAGAACCGTCACCCGTTCCCGAGCTCCGTGCGATGTCGGCAGATGTGGTCGAGGTAGTGACAGTTGGGCAATGAACTGGCTGTCTGACCGCCGCGGTAGGATCTGCGTATGTCGCCCGAGCAACGCCGCACCGGCCTCTCGAAGTCACGCTTCACCGTCGGGCTGCAATGCATGAAGCAGCTATGGTGGCGCGTGCACGAGCCGGATGCGCCGGAGCTCGAGCCCGGCCCCGGGCTGGAGGCGATCTTCGAGCGTGGTCACCTGGTCGGCGTCGCTGCCCAGGAACGCTTCTCAGACGGTGTTCTCATCGACCTGCCTCACGAGGACATCCGGGGCCGCGTGGAGGCGACCGCTCGAGCGTTGGCCGACGGTGCCAGGGTGGTGTTCGAGGCTGCTTTCACCGACGGCGGTGTCTTCGTCGCGGCGGACATCCTCGAGCGACAGGACCGCGGCTTCGCTCTCGTGGAAGTGAAGTCCACGCTCGACGTGAAGGACTGTCACATCCCAGACGTCGCTGTGCAGCTGCATGTACTGCGGCAAGCCGGGCTCGAGGTGCCCCGGGCGGAGCTGATGCATCTCAAGAGGGAGTGCCGGCATCCCGATTTGTCAAATCTCTTCGTCCGTGAAGACGTGACGCACGACGTCGAGAATCTCCTGCCGTCGATCCCTTCACGCATCGACGGGATGCACCGCATGCTCGGGGGTCCTCTTCCCGATGTCGCGACGGGACCTCACTGCAGCGACCCCTACGAGTGCCCGTTCGCGAACCGCTGCTGGCCTCCGCTTTCCGACCACCACGTGAGTACGCTGTATGGTGTTCGCGAGAAGCGCGTCAGCGAACTCGTCGAGGCCGGCTTCGAGACCGTCAGCCAGCTACCGGACGCCGTGGAGCTTTCTCCCGTAGCGGCGCGCCAGGTGCGCAGCGTTCGGACGGGCCAGCTCGTGGCAGAGCCCGAGCTCGCACAGGCGCTCTCCAGCATCCTATCCCCTGTTGCCTTCCTCGACTTCGAGACGGTGGCGCCAGCGATACCCGTCTGGCCGGGCTGTCGACCCTACGAGGCCGTTCCCGTTCAGGTGAGCTGCCACGTCCAGATGGCAGACGGCCGGCTTGTGCACCACGCGTTCCTCGCCGAGGGAGGTGACGACCCTCGTCCCGGCGTTGCTCGAGCGGTGCTCGAAGCTTGCGGCGGCGCAGCCACCCTGGTCGCCTATGGTGCAGGGTTCGAGCGCCGTTGTCTCAGGCACCTCGCCGACGCCGTGCCCGCAGGCCGCGACGACCTGCTCGCGTTGTCTGAGCGCGTCCTGGATCTGCACCCCATCGTCAGGAACCACGTCTACCATCCCGATTTCGGGGGAAGCTTCAGCCTGAAGAGCGTGTTGCCCGCGCTCGTTCCTGACCTGAGCTACGACGACCTCGCCATCGCCGAAGGTGCGCTGGCCTCCGCACGGCTGGAGTCGCTCCTCCTGGGGGAGGTTGCCCATTCAGGCGAGGAGAGGCGGGCGCTACGTCGCGATCTGCTCGCGTACTGCGAGCGCGACACCCTGGGGATGGTGAGGCTCGTGGAGCGGCTTCGGGCTCTCGCGTGAAAGGCGTTCACGCAGGCGGAAAGCAACCACCCCGGTCGCAGCTGAGAAGCTCTCCCCGTGGTAGCCTCGCGCGATGCGAATGCTGCTCGCTCTCGCGGCCATCCTGGCCGTGGCAGGCGCCCGGGCCGACGCTCCACCTCCGGACGCGCTCGCGAAAACAAACGCCGATTTCCGCGTGATGTACAGCGACGCCAAAGCACGCGCCCTCGCGAGCGCCGGTCCTGTACTGCTGGTCGAAGGCGATACACTGGTCCTGCGGGACGGCGCCGCGCGCAAGGCGGTGAAGTTCCTCCCACCCGGATACAGCGCGCTCAAGGAGGTGAGCCACGTGCCGCTCGCGCTATTCGTGCTGCTCAACGGCGCGGAGGGTCCGCTGGTGGACCCGACGAGGAAAGCGCTGGAGGGCCTGGTCTCCGAGGTGAAACGCGCGCGCCCTTCGCTCGGGGCCCGGCCATTCCCGAAGGGCACCCTTGCACGGCAGGAGCAAGTGCTCGACGCTTCGGTCGCGCTCGCCGAGAGGATCATCGGGCGAGGCGCCGTCGCGCCGGGCGAGGTCTCTGGCTTCGCCAGGCGGACAGGACCGCTCCTCGAGGCAAACGCGGAGGACGCTGCCGCGCTCGAGTTGCAGGCGCTGCAGAAGCAGGTCGAAGCGTGGCGGGTGAAGCTCGGCTCCGCCTGGCCGCGTCTGCACGTCGTGGTGATGGGCAGCCACATGGCGCGGACGAACGAGATTTCGCTGCAGTACTTCGAGCGACTCCTCGGTGAGTCCGATGAGGGCGGCCGCGTGGTCTTCGCTGAAGGGCTGTGGGACGAGGAGAAGGCGCTGGACCTGCTCGCCACGCACCTTCTTGACGGCGCCGCGGGCGAGGCCTTCTTCGGCAACGCGGTGCGGTTACACGAGGACATGCTCGCCGAGGGGGCGCGGAAGTACCTCGATGCGCACCCGCCGCGATAGCTCGTCCCCACGCCGGTGCAGCGGTGGAGACAACCGCTGAATCGCACGCAGGCCTTGCTGCCCTGCGACCCGGACAGCCCGAGCGTCGCACCCGCGTTCCTGGTGAGCGACAGCGGCGTCACACTACGCGAGCACCTCATCGATGCGCCGTAGCACGTCGGCGTCGAGCTTCACGCCCGAGGCCCGCGCGTTCTCCTCCACCTGCTCCGGCCGCGTGGCGCCGATGATGGCGGAGGACACCATGTGCCTTCGGAGCACCCACGCAAGCGCCAGCTGCGCCATCGTCAGCCCCAGCTTCGCGGCGAGACTACGGCGGCGGCCACGAACGGATCCACTTTCGGCTGTCAGGGGGATCCATTCACGGTTGCGGGTGATGGGGCGAAGGGGAACGGCTCGCGGAGGGAGCCCCGGCGCCGGGCTGATCTCAGGTTGAGAGCCGGTCCGAGTCTGGGCTTTCGTTGGCTGTCCGTGATTCCGTGGGGGTCAAAACGCAACACCGCCGAAGGCGGTGTACCGCCTCCGGTGTGCGCTGCCTGTTGAGTGTCAGGTGCCCGGGCCTCCGGGATTCCGTCGGGTCGCGGGATGCTCGCCAGCAGAGCCCGCGCTGGCGTGTTCCGGAGGCCCGGGCAGGTCAGAAGGGAATGTCGCGGTAGTGCCGCGCCAGGGCGGCGCGATATCCCTTCAGCAAGCCGCGGAGGCGATGAGCGGCCTCGATGATCGAGCCAGCCAGTACCGTCGGCCGATGCGGCTCCGGTTCATCGACGCCGAGGTCCGGATGCACAGCGTGCAGGGCAGCGACGGAGAGATCGAGCAGGAGGTCGAGGGCGGCGAGCGCGGCCAGCTCTGGATCGCTCGAGAGGTCGTGAGGGGTCGGTCTGCGCGAGGTCACGGGCGCCAACCGGTGGCGGGAAGAGGATTCGGGCAGGAGCGCCGCCTCTTCTTGTGAGGCGGCAAGGGGTCGGGCGGCTCGCGCGCGCTCATGGCTCGTCGCCTTCCCGCTCGGCCGGCAGTGGCAGGCCGTGCTCCTGCGCCCGCTTGCGTGCGAGGTGCTGGCTGATTCGCTGCCCGCATTCGTCGGCGGGGGCGTGGCTTGCCTTGGGCTCGCTTCGCTTG
>MEMX01000022.1:6772-7522 GCA_001768075.1 Anaeromyxobacter sp. RBG_16_69_14
ACAGCTTGATGTTGGAAGTGAGGGCGGTCGAGACGTTCATGTGCCGCCGGTCGAGGAGCGTGAAGAGCAGGTGAGCCGCGGTCGCCTCCTCGTCCCGGCGCTTGAGCTGCCCGAGGCCCACGTCGTCGATGACGAGCAGTGAGGGGCGGCACCAGCGGCGCATGCGGCGCGCATAGGAGCCGTCGGCCAGCCCCGCGTACAAGTCGTCGATAAGATCGACGCATCGGGAGTAACGGACAGTGACCTCGCGCTCGCACGTTTTCACGGCAAGGGACTGCAAGATGTGACTCTTCCCGGTGCCGCTCTTACCTGTGATGAGGATGTCCTCGCGACGGTCGAGGAACGAGAGCGAGAAGAGATCCTCGACAGCGCGGCGGTCGAGCTTGGGCTGGAAGGCCCAGTCGAAACCGGCCAGGGTCTTTCGGACCTTGAGGCCACTGCCCTTGATGCGCCACTCGATGCTGCGCTCGCGCTTGAGGGCCACCGCGTGGGCGAGCAGGCGTTCGACGGCATCGCGGTCGGTGGCGTGGTGCTCCCTGGCCCAGGTCAGGTGCGCTTCGACGTCGAGTCCGGCGAGGCCGAGACGGGCGAGGTGCTGGCTGATTCGCTGCCCGCATTCGTCGGCGGGGGCGTGGCTTGCCTTGGGCTCGCTTCGCTTGGGCACGGGGGCTCTCCTTCGGGCTGCGTGATGACGCCTCGGCACGGGAGCGCGTCGTACTCGGCGAGGTCGCGCGGCTCGGTGCAGCTCTG
>MEMX01000023.1 GCA_001768075.1 Anaeromyxobacter sp. RBG_16_69_14
GATAAGACGACGAAGCCCGCCCTCGAGCGAGAGCGGGCTGCGAACGACTCTTAGCGTGAAGCGATCAAGCCGGGCGGACGTTCGCCGCCTGCAGGCCCTTCGGACCCTTCGTCACATCGAACGACACCTTCTGCCCCTCGGCGAGGGTGCGGAAGCCGTCGGCCTGGATGGCGGTGTGGTGGCAGAAGACATCCTCGCCGCCGCCGTCCTGCGTGATGAAGCCGAAGCCCTTCGCATCATTGAACCACTTCACGGTACCAGTAGCCATGTAATCACTGACTCGTTTCTTCTCTGTTTTTCGATCGGCAGGGAGTGCCGCTCGGTCTCGTCCCGGAGTGGGAAGAGGGACGAGGCTTTAACCCAAGCACCAGGGAAAGTCGAATGAATAGAGGCGGGACGGCGGTCGCAAGGAGGCTGTCTACCTCACCGGTCGAAGGCCCCTCTGATCGGGCCCCGCTGATCGCCTCCTCACTGGTGTGAAGAGCGCGGCCCACCCAGCGGTCGAGGAGTTGCCGATCGAGTGCGGGCTGGCCGCCTGCAGGTTCGAAGGCCCCGCCGCCGCCCGAGCGAGCGAGGACCCCCCTGAGGGGCCTGGTGCCGGCAGGCGACGGGGAGGAGAGGAGTGCGTCGATAGGTGCGTCGACAGAGAGACCTGGCTGTGGTCTGTTGAGGTGCTCTCCAGGGGCTCATCCGACTCACTGCCGGCGGCTCCGCTTCGCGCCTGTTCACTTCGCGTCCGTTTGCTTCGCGCCCCGTTGCTTCGCGTCCAACGACCAGTTCATCGCTCATCGCTGAGGAGAAGAGAAGCCATGGCGACCCCCGCGTTCCAGTATCAGGACCCCTTCCCGCTGGGGAAGGACGAGACCAAGTACCGCCTCCTGTCCACGGATGGGATCTCCGTCGCGAGCTTCGACGGGAAGGAGATCCTGAAGGTGGGGCCTTCCGCGCTCACTACCCTGGCCAGGGAGGCCATCCGCGAGTGCTCGTTCTTCCTCCGGGCCGCGCACAACGAGCAGGTGGCGAGGATCCTCTCGGATCCCGAGGCTTCGCGGAACGACAAGGGCGTCGCGCTGGCGTTCCTGCGCAATGCCGAGATCGCCGCCCGGGGCGAGCTGCCCATCTGCCAGGACACCGGGACCGCCACCATCGTCGGCAAGAAGGGACAGCAAGTCTGGACCGGGGTGAAGGACGAGGAGTTCCTCACCAGGGGCGTCTACGAGACGTACACGAAGGAGAACCTCCGCTACTCGCAGACGACCGCCCTCAACCTCTACGACGAGAAGAACACCGGCACCAACCTCCCCGCGCAGATCGACCTCTACGCGACCGAGGGCGCCGAGTACAAGTTCCTCTTCGTCACCAAGGGTGGTGGGTCGGCCAACAAGACGATGCTTTTCCAGGAGACGAAGGCGCTCCTCACTCCCGAGAAGCTGGAGAAGTTCCTGGTCGAGAAGATGAGGTACCTCGGCACGGCCGCCTGTCCGCCGTACCACGTCGCCTTCGTGGTCGGCGGCACCTCCGCCGAGACCTGCCTCAAGACGGTCAAGCTCGCCTCGACCAAGTACTACGACGCGCTCCCCACCAAGGGAAACGACCAGGGCGTCGCCTTCCGCGACGTGGAGCTCGAGGACCGGTTGCTCCAGGCCGCTTACAAGCTCGGCATCGGCGCCCAGTTCGGCGGGAAGTACTTCGCCCACGACGTGCGGGTAGTCAGGATGCCGCGCCACGGCGCGTCGTGTCCGGTGGGCATGGGCG
Organism: Anaeromyxobacter sp. RBG_16_69_14; assembly: GCA_001768075.1. GTDB lineage: Bacteria > Myxococcota > Myxococcia > Myxococcales > Anaeromyxobacteraceae > Anaeromyxobacter_A. The sequence goes on from MEMX01000023.1 coordinate 1,756, forward strand.
TTTCCTGCTCCGCCGATCGCAACATCAAGGCCAAGATCAACAAGGAAGGGATCTGGCTCGAGGAGCTCGACCACGATCCGGGCCGGCTCATCCCGGCGCAGTTCAAGACCGGCAAGCACGAGCATGGGGTGAAGATCGACCTCAACCGCCCGATGAAGGAGATCCTGGCCGAGCTGTCGAAGCACCCCGTCTCGACGCCGCTGCTCCTCACGGGCACGCTCGTCGTCGGCCGCGACATCGCCCACGCCAAGTTCAAGGAGCTCATCGACGCCGGCAAGGGCGCCCCCGAGTATCTGAGGAAGCACCCGGTCTACTACGCGGGTCCAGCCAAGACGCCGGCCGGCAAGCCCTCCGGCTCGTTCGGTCCCACCACCGCCGGTCGCATGGACTCCTACGTGGATCTGCTCCAGTCTCAGGGAGCGTCGATGGTGATGATCGCGAAGGGCAACCGGAGCCAGCAGGTGACCGACGCCTGCAAGAAGCACGGCGGCTTCTACCTCGGGTCGATCGGTGGCCCGGCGGCGGTGCTGGCGGAGGAGAACATCAAGAAGGTGGAGTGCATCGACTTCCCCGAGCTGGGCATGGAAGCGGTGTGGAAGATCGAGGTCGTGGACTTCCCCGCCTTCATCCTCGTGGACGACAAGGGGAACGACTTCTATAGAAATCTCGGGGTCTGAGGGGGCTACGGACTTCGGGCTGCGGTCCGCGGCGGCCGGTAGGGCGGGCAGCGCGCCGCCCTCCGCCGTAGAATCACTCCGTGAGCCACGCCGACGCGCACCGCGCGATCGAGAAAGAGATCCTCGGCGAGCGCGCCGGAGCGCTGGCCCGCGCCGTGGACGCGCTCGAGCGCGCGCTGCTTGAGCTCGCCAGCGCCGTCCATGGCCGGCGCGAGCACAGGTTGCGCGAGTATCTGCTGGAAGAGGCCTGCGAGCGACTCTGGTTCGTGGTCGTGCAGCGCGAGGCGATCGGGCTCACGCGGCACGAGGTGCTCTACGAGGTGCTCCGGATCCCCGCCGAGGTCCGCCGCGCGATGGGCCCTCGGCGGCGCCGCTGAAGCGACGGTCCGACCTCCGTGCCCGCGCCGCGCCCTCGCTCACCCACGAGCCAGTCCAAGGAGTGTTATGAAGTCGAGCCGTGACGCTCCTCCACGCTGCCGGCCTGCGGCTCTCCTTCGGCAGCCGGATCGTCTTCGACGGTCTCACCTTCACCATCGACGAGGGCGAGCGCGTCGGGCTGGTCGGCGTCAATGGGGCGGGCAAGTCCTCGCTGATGCGGATCCTGGCGCGCGCCTCGGAGCCGGATCGCGGAGAGATCCAGCTCCGGCGCGGCGCCTCGGTGACCTACCTGCCTCAGGAGCCGGCCTTCCCGGAAGGAGCGACCGTCGCTTCCGAGCTGGAGGTGGCGCGCGCCCCGCTCAAGGCGGCCCTGGCCTCTCATGCCGATCTCTCGGCGCGGCTCGCCTCGGAGCCTGAGGGGACCGCGCATGGGCGCCTGCTGGCGGAGCTGGCCGCGACCTCCGAGCGCGTCGAGCACCTGGGCGGGTGGGACACCGCGCACGAGGCGCGGCGCCTCCTCGATCGCCTGGGCGTGAGGGAGTGGGATCGCTCGGTCGCGGAGCTCTCGGGCGGCACGCGCAAGCGCGTCGCCATCGCCAGGGCGCTCCTCACCCGGCCCGATCTCCTCCTCCTCGACGAGCCGACGAACCACCTCGACGCGGACACGGTCGATTGGCTCGAGGAGGAGCTGGATCGGCTCTCGGGGGCGCTCCTGCTGGTCACGCACGACCGATACTTCCTCGACGACCTGGTGGACCGGATCGTGGAGATCACCCCTGGCGCGGGCGTCACCAGCTACCCCGGGAACTACCAGGCGTATCTGGAGCAGAAGCTCGAGGCCGAGGAGCTGTCCGCCTCCGAGCAGCACAAGCGCGAGCGCTGGATCGCGCAGGAGGTGGCCTGGCTCCGGCAGGGGGTCGAGGCCCGGCGCACCAAGAGCAAGGCGCGGATCCAGCGCGCCCGCAAGCTCATGGCCGAGCGCGGTTACGCGCGGCCGAAGGTGGCCGACTTCCAGGTGGCGGCTCCGCCCAGGCTCTCCCAGATCGTCATCGAGGCGAGCGGGCTCGAGAAGCGCTTCGGCGCGCAGGTGGTGCTGGCCGACGCGAGCTTCCGGCTTCAGCGCGGTGAGCGGGTCGGCATCGTCGGTCCCAATGGCGCCGGCAAGACCACCTTCCTGCGCGTGCTCCTCGGCGAGCTCGCCCCGGACGCGGGGGAAGTGGTCACTGGTAGGCGCACCCGGGTCGCGTACTACGACCAGCAGCGGGCACGGCTCGACCCCGAGCTAACCGTGTACCAGGCGGCCGGGGGCGGCGTGGCGGGCGAGGACTTCGTCGAGCTCTCCGGCTGCAAGGTGGCGCTGCGCGACTACCTCGACGACCTCCTCTTTCCATCCGCCATGCAGCGAATGCAGGTGAAGGCGCTCTCGGGCGGCGAGCGGAATCGCCTGCTCCTGGCGCGCCTATTCCTGGAGGGCGCCAACGTCCTCGTGCTCGACGAGCCCACCAACGATCTCGACCTCGTCACGCTCAATGTGCTCGAGCGGCTCCTGCTCGACTTCGACGGGAGCGTCCTGCTCGTCACGCACGACCGCTACTTCCTCGACAAGGTGGCGACCGCCATCCTCGCCTTCGAGGGCGCCGGACGGGTGGTGCGGTACCCCGGCAACTACGAGACCTACCGGACGCTGAAGGAGCAAGCGGAGCAGACGGCGCAGGCGGACGGCTCGCGGCAGCAGCTCCGCGGAGCCGGGGTTCGCCTCCCGCCGGATCCGGGAGATGAGCTTGGCAGGGTGGGGGATCGTCCCCTGCCTCCCGGGCGTCCGCGCCGCCCCGGGAAGTTGAGCTTCAACGAGCAGCGGGAGATCTCCGGCATGGAGACAGCCATCCTTGCGGCCGAGGAGCGAAAGAGCACGCTGGAGGCCGCGCTCTCGGACCCGGCGACGTACCAGAAGGCAGGTGCCAGCGTGGCTGCGCTCCGCGCCGAGCTGGAGCAGGTGGTGGCCGAGGTGGATCGCCTCTACACCCGGTGGCAGGAGCTGGAGGCGCTCCGGGCTGGCGGGTGAAGGGTCGTCGCCGAGCGATCGAGTTCCCTTGCCCGGGCTGGCCCTGTCGGGGCCTGGGCCGCTTCTCTCTTTCCGCTCCAGCCGAGGTACGATGCTTCGCGCATGCTGGGAAAGAAACCGCCCCGCGACGATCGGAAATCCTCGACCCCGGCCCCGCCCTCGTCCGACGCGCCCGATGTCGGCCAGATGGCCATCGACACGCTCGCGAGCACGTTGCGCAGCATGGCGGAGTTCGCGCTCGATCAGGAGCGAGCCGACGCCGAGACCTCCCGAGGACAGGCGGAGGCATGGGCCCAGCATGTGATCATGTGTTCGCCGCCCCCGGGGACGGCCGAAGGGGACGCTGCGAGCCGCGGTGCGCGACGAGACTGGGAAGGCGTCCGGCAGTTCGTCCGCGAGTATTGTCGCTCGAGCTCGAAGCACGCCGCGGGCGTGGCAGCCGACCTGCGAGAAGTGATCTGGGTCTTCATCCGCAACTTCAGCCAGGCGTTCGCGCTGAACGAGGAGACGGACGAGCGCATCCAGCAGCAGGTCACCCGCCTGGAGAAGATCGTCGAGGCGAGCGCCGCCTCCGAGCTCAAGCGGGAGGTGCTGGACGCCATCGGTACGCTGGCGCAGGCCTTCGAGGAGCGCCGGCAGCGCCAGCGCCTCCAGATGGCCACCATGGGCGACACCGTGCGTTCGCTCGGTGACCAGCTCGAGTCCGCGCGGCGGGAGGGCGAGATGGACCCTCTCACCCGGGTCTTCAACCGCAAGGCCTTCGACGTGTACCTCGAGCGGACGGTGGAGATGTTCAGGGCCTTCCGCAACGAGATGTGCCTCCTCGTCATCGACGTGGACCGCTTCAAGGAGATCAACGATTCGTGCGGTCACATGGTCGGGGACCAGGTGCTGTGCGGGGTCGCCGACGCGATCGTGAAGGTGTTCCTGCGCAAGAGCGACTTCGTGGCCCGGTTCGGCGGCGACGAGTTCGCGGTCGTCCTGCGAGAGACCGCCCTCCAGGACGCCCTGTCGCTCGCCGAGCGCGTCCTCTTGCGCGTGAGGGCGGTGAAGGTCCCGGTGGGCGATCGGGAGTTCACGATCAGCGCGTCCGTGGGCGCCGCCACCATCGTTCTGGAGGATGACGCAAAGGCCTGGTTCGATCGCGCCGACCGGGGCCTTTACGCCGCGAAGAGCGCAGGGCGCGACCGGGTTGCGGTCGGACGGGCCAGCGATCCCTGAGCAGGTCCCACCGGATCCTGCCGCGTGAGCGTGGAGCCCGGGCGGATGGGCCAAAACGGGCTTGTGGGAAGAGCCCCCGCGGTGCATTCTGGCGATAGCCACGCGTGAATCCACTGGGGCGCAAGTGAACGACGCCGATTGGAAGATCAAGACCCTGTACGAAGAGGTCCGGCCCGAGACGATCGATGAGGCTGTTGCCGAGGCGCGCAAGCTGGCGCCGGATCTCACGGACGAGGGCCGACGCCTCCTCGAAGTGCTCCTCGCGATGCAAAAGGGCCTCCAGCTCGCGGCCGGGCGCTTGGCGAAGCGCAGGGCGTCCGATGTGAGGAACGGACCGTGGGGCCTTGCGGTCGCGCTTTCCCTCGCGGGTCTTGCCGTGGCTGCCCTCGTCGAACGGATCGTGGTGGGTGAGGGTCCGCGCAGCTGGTCTCACGGTGCCATCTCCATGGCCGCGTTCGTCCTCGTTACCGGGGGGCTGTTCATCACGGCGCGCTGGTAC
>MEMX01000024.1 GCA_001768075.1 Anaeromyxobacter sp. RBG_16_69_14
GCCAACGGAACGTCACGGCGCGCCGCCCCCGGAGGCTCCAATCGGAGCTCCCCGCCTCCGGTACTCCTCCCCGATCAGTGGTCCACGGCGCCTCCTGCCTGACCGCTGCTCGCGTCGAGTGCCAGCCTGACCGCCCCGGTGTCGAGCTCTCGGTGAAGCTCCACCTCTCTTCCGCGCACTTCGGTTGGCTCCACCACCTCGTCGACCCGCGGGTTCACGGACCGAATCCATCCACCCGTCGGCGCCCCCTCCCCCTGTACACCTCCCCGCACGCCCGCGGCCAGGGGGCCGTCCGGTGTTCGTCTTGTCGAGTCGCGATCCCGGAGCCCACCGCTGGGCTTCGCGGAGCGGAGCTTCGTCTTCGCTCCGCCGCTCGAACCGGCGCCCCAGGAGGAGATGTCAGCTCTCCATGCCTGGCCAGTCTCTCCAACGAACGGGCTGAGCGAACAAGAAAGAGTCAGCCCTCCACGAAGCAGTCCCTCACGCAGCATTCACTCAAACGTCGAAAAAGGAGCAGTCATGGATCGCAAGAACGAGAAGGCCATTGTTACCCTCGGTGACGAGGAGCTGAGCACGGTTGCCGGGGCTGGTATGCCCACCATGTTTGGCATGCCCACCATGCCCGCCATGCCCGGCCTCAACATCGACATCGACATCAGCCCGAAGTTCGCCACCGTCGTGCAGACGAACGTCGCAACGAACATCCTGTTCGGCGAGGGCAGCCTGCTGAATGCCCAGAGCAACGCGGCGGTCGTGACCCAGTAGCTTCGGCTGAACGCGAGCCTGGCGCGTCCCCCATCCAGGCCCCAACGCCTGCGACCTCGCGCTCGGCCGCACCCATAGCTGGTGCGGCCGAGCCGAGGTCGCCATCGCCCGGAAGCTGGCGACGCGGCGCGGGCTCCCGCCGCGAACCTCCTCCACCGGTGCCGGCTTCCCCGTGTCGAGCACGAGCCTGACCTCCGGTCTCTCGAGGCTCCTCGGTGACGCTCCACCTCTCCCTCCCCTCGCCTTTCCTGCCCCGCAGCGACCTCGCGCGCCTCCGCGCGGACCCGAATCCCGCCACGGCGCGCGACGAGCGGCTCCCGGGCGCGCCCCGTGAAGAACGCCCGGCGCTCGCCGCGCTTCTGCGAGGTCGGCTCCCGCTCCGCTTGGAGCTCGAACCGGCCACCCCGAGAGGAGGCGTCAGGTCACCGCTCCAGGCCAGTCTCTCCAGCGAGATCGGCGAGCAGTGAAGAGCACCCGATCACCGTCAGGCTTCAGCCGTCACTTGCACGTCGCAAAGGAGAGTCCATGGATCGCAAGATGAGCGCACGGGATGAGCAGCCCCTTCGCACCCTCGGGGACGACGAACTGAGCGCGGTGTCCGGGGCTTGCCACGGGCACCGGCGCCGTAGGCACCAGCACCACGACCAGTCTGGCGACGATCAGTTCGGGGGTGCCGGCGGCCTCGCCTGGCTGACCGCGCTCCTGCAGCAATTCAACGCCAGCAACGTCATCCAGATCGTGACGGGCAACAACAATACCGTGGTGGCGGACGTGTCCCAGATCAACGCAGCTGGCCTTTCAGAGTAGCCACCACCCTGGAAAGCCGATCGCTCGTCCGTTCACGGCACGGACGACCATGGGCCTGTCGGGCGGGGACCTTGTAACCCCTCCGCAGCGCGTGCGGGACCGATCGACCGGCGCTTCTGCGACATGCGGTTCCCTGTGAGATGAGGCTCGGCCCGGGGTCGTGGATGCGCGGCGCCGAACAACGGGCCGCCCTCACGGCGTCGGCCCATGCGCGCCCACGCTCGTGGGCCGAGGACGCTGGCGCCAGTCGCGGTCGGCGGCAAGGCTGGCGGCAACCCTGAAGGGGCGCGGACCCTGGAGCCGGGTTCGCGATGGAGCCCAGCGCGATCGAAGCGCTCGAGCGGAACCCGCGACTAGACGCCTCCGTCCGAGGCGTCATCGCCTCTGCACGACAGCAGCCAGACAGCCGACGTCCCCCTTCTGGCGCGCGATCGAGAGCCCCCAAGACGACAGGTCAGATCGCGCTGGGCGACTCGTCTAGCGGGCAGGAGGTAGCCATGGCCGGAAGCGTGAATCGCAAGGACGCCGAGAGAGCAGATTCCGAGGTGGCCAAGGCGAGGAGGCGGGCCGCCTTCATCGCCACGATTCGCCGCGCGTCGCAAGTGGACATGGCTACCGCCCGGTCGCAGACGCGGCGGGAGCCGCTTCCGCCGACGCGTCCGGCCAAGCTGGCGACCCGCCCGGAACCGCTCCCGCCGATGCGGCGCGGCGAGGCGGACCACGAGCGTGCTCCCAGAAGCGCCCCGGTCGAGGACCGGCCACTCCGCCCCAAGGCCAGCACGCAGGTCGTCGAGACGAAGGCGAGGCGGGTGACGCTGGTCCCACCGGCGGCTCAGGCGAAGGCAGCGGTCCAGGCAATGCCGGCGGTCCAGGCCAAGCCGGCGGTCCAGGCAAGACCAGCGGTCCAGGCAAAGCCGGCGGCTCAGCCGGGTCCGGGCCTCTTCCGCGCCGAAGCCCTCCAGCACCGCCTGTCTTCGGAGGAGGGGCACGGGCTCGTGCGCGTGTCGCCACCGTGGACGTGGGCGCTCCTCTGGGTCGTCGTCTGCGGCGTGGGCGCCGCTCTCGCGGCGTCGTTCATCGGCGAGGTCGAGGTCACCGGCCGGGGACGCGGCATCCTTCGGCCCACTGCGGGCGTGCGCGTCCTCACCAGCCAGATGACCGGCACGGTGGTGAGCGTCGACGCCCACTCCGGCGACCGCGTGAAGACCGGTGCCGCCCTCCTGCGCATCGAGTCCGCGACCACCCAGGCCCAGCTCCTGGAGGCGGAGCGGGAGCTGGAGGCAGTTCGCACGCGCTTCTCCGCCGTCGCGTCCCAGCAGGACCAGCACTACGACGAACAGATCGAAAACTTGAAGTCCCGCGCGAAGCGGCTGACCGACCAGATCGCGAGCCTCAGGATCTCGGTGAGCCGTCAGGTTCGACGCGTGGAGGCCGATGGGCAGCTCCTGAAGAAGGGGCTCGTGAGCGAGCTGGCCGTCTCCGACACCCAGGAGGGCCTGGCCCAGGCCCAGCGCCGCCTGAGCGAAGCGGAGACGACGCTCGACCAGACGAGGCAGGAGCTCGCCTCCATCGAGGCCAGGAGACAGGACGAGCTGTGGCAGCGGCAGCAGCTCCTGAGCAACGCGCAGAACAAGCGCGACGCCCTCGCGCTGGTGATGCAGCAGAACGTGATCGGCGCCCCCCAGGACGGGACGGTCGAGGCGCTGCTGGTCAAGGTGGGGGAGGTGGTCCAGGCCGGGCAGCCGGTGGGCAAGATCGTTCCGGTGGAGTCGGCGCTCCGGGTGGTGTCCTTCCTGGCCGAGAAGGATCGCGCCTTCGTGAAGGCGGGCGACGAGGTCGAGCTGGAGCTCGATCAGCTGCCGCACGCGGAGTACGGGACGCTGCGCGCCAAGGCGATCCGCATCGGCGACGACCTCGCGTCGCCGTCCGAGATCAGCGAGGCGATCGGTGACGGTCAGAAGTTCGAGCCCAGCTACCGCGTCGAGCTCGAGATCACCGACGCCCGGGCCGCGGAGATGGCCGGGGTGAAGCTCCGGACCGGCACGCTCCTCAACGCCCGCTTCACGCTGCGACGCCAGAAGCTCATCGCGCTGGTCCTGAGCCCGCTCAAGCGCTGGTTCCAGTAGCGATGTTCCCGTTCCGGCGACGCGTGCGGTACGTACCGCAGATCGAGGTGACCGAGTGCGGGGCCGCCTGCCTCACCATGATCCTCGGCTACCACGGCCATCACGCTCCGCTCGCCGAGCTCCGTCAGGCCTGCGGCGTGTCTCGCAGCGGTGCCGACGCGCTGGCCCTTGTTCGTGCGGCCCGGCTGTACGGGCTCACCGCGCAGGGGGTGCGGATCGAGATGGACCAGATCCACCAGCTCACGCTCCCGGCCGTCCTTCACTGGGACTTCGAGCACTTCCTCGTCCTGGAGCGGCTCCCGAAGGGTCGGGCCATCCTGGTCGACCCCGCGTCGGGGCGACGGAGCATCAGCCTCGAGGAGCTGGGGAGGCACTTCACGGGCATCGCGCTGATGCTCAAGCCCTCGCCGGCCCTGCGGCCTCGCCGGCGGACGCGGCCGAGCCTCGGGAAGTACCGGGAGATCTTCCGGCAGTCGCTTCCGAGCCTGGCCCAGATCCTCCTGGCCTCGCTCGCGCTCCAGGTCGTCGGCCTCCTCTTCCCCGTGGCCACGCAGATCCTGCTCGACGCGATCATCGTGCCCCGCCAGCGGGCTTTTCTCTGGGGGCTGTGCATGGCGCTCGCGGCGGCCGTCGCCACCAAGGCGCTCCTCACGCTGGTTCGCAGCTTCGTGGTGCAGGGGCTCCGGAACGTCCTCGACTTCACCCTCATGAGCCGGTTCCTGAACCACCTCCTGCACCTTCCGCTCGGCTTCTTCCTGCAGCGCGAGGCAGGCGACCTGGTGCAGCGCGTCCAGAGCAACGCCACCATCCAGAACCTGCTCGGCAACCAATCGATCTCGGCCCTGCTCGATTCCTTCCTGCTCCTCGGCTACGCGGGCCTGATGCTGGCGTTCGACCTCCGGCTCGGACTCCTCATCATCGGCTTCGCCTTCGTGCGGGTGGCGTTGCTCTTCTTCCTCCGCGAGCGCAACCAGCTCTTGATGGCAGGCGAGCTCACCGCATCGGGGCGCGAGTACGGGGCGCTCCTAGAGGCGTTGAGCGGTCTGGAGACGACGAAGGCGAGCGCCGCGGAAAACCGGATGGTCCAGCGCTGGGCCCACCGGATGACGGCGCGTACCAACAACTCCATCGAGCGGCGCCGATTGAACATGGCCGCGAGCCAGCTCACGGTCCTCCTGCAAGGGCTCGGCACTGCCCTCGTCTTCCTGGTCGGCGGCGAGGCGGTCGTCGATCAGCGAATGACCATCGGCACGTTCGCCTCGTTCCTGGCACTGCAGGGGCTGTTCATGTCTCCGCTCCAGTCGATCCTCGAGACGGTGAGTCAGCTCCAGTACCTCGGCAACCACCTCGAGCGGCTGGACGACGTGCTCACGACGCCGCCCGAGCCCTCGGGCACCGTCGACCCCGGCCGCCTTCGCGGCGCCATCGAGCTGGAGCAGGTCAGCTTCGGGTACTCCTCGTCCGAGCCCCCGACGCTGCACGAGGTCTCGGTTCGCATCCGCCCCGGTGAGAAGGTGGCCATCGTCGGCCCGTCCGGTGCCGGAAAATCCACGCTCGCCCGCTTGCTCATGGGGATGCATATCCCGTCGAGCGGACGCATCGCCTTCGACGGGCGGGACCTGCGCGAGCTGGATCTACGGAAGGTACGCAAGCAGATGGGCGTCGTCCTGCAGGACACCTTCCTCTTCGATGACTCCGTCCGCGCGAATCTGAGCCTCAAGGACGAAGACGTCCCGCTGGAGCGGTTGCACGTCGCCGCCAGCCTGGCCTGCATCGACGGGGTGATCGGCGCCTTGCCCGAGGGTTACGGCACCCGCCTGGGCGACAACGGCAGCCTCCTCTCGGGCGGGCAGCGCCAGCGACTCAACCTGGCGCGGGCGCTCACCCTCGAGCCCGCCGTGCTCCTGCTGGACGAGGCGACGAGCGCGCTCGATGTCGAGACGGAGAGCCAGGTTCACGCGAATCTGGCGAACCTGGGCTGCACCCGCATCCTGATCGCCCACCGCCTCGCCACGGTGAAGGACGCGGATCGGATCCTCGTCCTCCAGGACGGCAGGATCGTCCAGGAGGGGACCTACGAGCAGCTGTCCGCCCGCGAAGGCCTCTTCCGGTCGCTCGTCGAGGCCAAGGGGTTCGCCCATGCGTGAGCTGGCCCGGGCACTGGACGTCGCTCCGCCGCCCATTCCCGGGTTCGACGCAGTGGAGGCCGTGTGGCGCCTCCTCCGGTTCCACGGCGAGGAGAGCGGGCTGCAGGCCTTCCGGGACGCCCACGACCTGCGCGGCTCTGCCGAGGCCCTCACGGAGCCGCTCGAGCGCGCGGGGATCCAGGCGCGGCTGGCGATCGTCGAGGCCGAGGAGCTCGTCTACCTCGATGTCCCGACCCTCCTTCAGCTCACGGACGGCTCGTGGGTGGTGCTCGAGGATCACGGCAGGGACGCCATCCGGGTCGAGGGGCCCAGCGGGTCTCGCGCGGTACCCGTCGCAGAGCTCGCGCCTGCGTTGTCGGGCTATGCCCTCGATCTCTCCCCTTCGCTCCCGGAGGGGAAGGGGCTCTTCGATCGCCTGCGGGCCCTGGTGTTGCAGCAGAAGCGAACGCTGGCGCTCCTGGCCCTCGCCAGCCTCCTCCTGCAGCTGATGGGGCTCGTGGTCCCCGAGCTCACCGGCGCGGTCATGGACACCGCGCTCCCCGATCGCGCGCGGTCCACGCTGCGCCTGGTGGCGGTGGGCGTCGTGCTGGTGGCCGCATTTCAGGCCTGGATCGGCTGGATCCGGGGAAGAGTCCTGCTCTTCCTGGTCACGCGGGTGTCGGTCTCGGCCGAGCGCGGACTCCTGCAGCACCTGCTCAGGTTGCCGTTTCCATTCCTGGAAAAGATGACCCTCGGCGAACGGCTGCAGGCGTTCACCGGGATGAGCGCCGCGCGCGAGGTCGTGGCCGAGCGTGCGCTGTCGGCGGTACTCGACGGCGTCATGGCAATCACCTTCGTCGTGGCCATGGCGGTCAAGCTACCGACGGCGACCGCGGTCGTGGTCGTCGTGGCGATGGCGATGGGAGCGCTGGCCATCGCCGTCGGCTCCGGCCAGGCCCGCCACCAGGCGCTGGAGATCCAGGCGCAGGCGCGCGAACGCGGGTACCTGTCCGAGCTCATCTCCGGCATCGGGACGATCAAGGCCACCGGGGCGGAGTGGCCGGCGCTGCAGCGCTGGGTGCGGCGCTTCAAGGCGGAGCTCGGCCACGCGCTGCGGCGACAGCGGCTAGGGCTCTGGGGCGAGGTGGGCCTGGACACCCTGCGCCAGGGGCTCAACGCCGCGCTGCTCATCTGGGGAGGGGGTCTCATCCTGGACGGCAAGCTGCTCGTCGGGACGCTGTTCGCGTTCGTCCAGCTGAGCGCCGGATTCCTCGGGTCGGTGTTCGGGCTCGTCAGCACGTACCTGATGCTCGTCGTCCTGCGGCCGCAGCTCGCCAGGACGCGAGAGGTCCTGGCGCACCCGCAGGACAAGAGGGCCACCCGCCGGTCGCCCTCCAGGGCCAGTTCCGTTCCCGTGGTGATGGAGGACGTCTGGTTCCGCTATGGCCCCGACAGCCGGTGGATCGTGAAGGGCTACACGATGCGCTTCGAGGCCGGCCAGAAGCACGTCGTCACCGGCCCCTCGGGATTCGGGAAGAGCACCATCCTGCGGATGCTCGCCGGGCTCTGCATCCCGGAAGAGGGGTCGATCAGCATCGGCGGGATGAGCCCCGTGGCTGCGGCGAACGACATCCTGTACCTGCCTCAGTTCGTGAACCTGTTCAGCGGATCGGTCGCAGAGAACCTGAGGCTCCTGTCGGGTGGCATGCCGGTGGCGCGCCTGTTCGACGCCGCCGAGCTCACCGGCCTTTCCTCGTTCGTGGAGACCTTGCCGATGAAGTACCACACCATCCTGTCGCCGGGCGGGAGGAGCATCTCCGGCGGGCAGCGCCAGCTCATCGCCCTGACAGCCGCCATCGCTTCGGATCGTAAGCTGCTGCTCCTCGACGAGGCGCTGTCGAACGTCGATCCGATCCGTGGCGCCGCGCTCCGGAAACTCCTCGAGGCTGTCCCGGCGACGATCATCGAGGCGCGGCACGTGGCGTGACGGCACCCGGCATGCGCTGTCCGAAGGCCGTTGGTTTCATGCTGCGCAGCCGTACGTACTCGCACCTTCAGGAGATGGTATGGCCATGAAGCTCGTCATCGCCCTGATCGCCACTCTTGTATTCAATCTGTCCGCTCACGCCGCGCCTCCGGCAGCCGGGCAGGCGCAAACCGCCGGGCGTGGAACGCCGCCTGAATACGGCCAGGTCGTGCTCGTACGCTCGCCGCCGGAGATCTCCACCCTGCAGCGGCTGCCCAACTTCGTCGGAATTTCCGGAAAGACCACGGGCGCAAAGGAGCTCTCGATGAACATCGTCGTGATTCCGCCCGGGGCGAAGGCCGCGCCGCATCACCACGCGGGATTCGAGAGCGCGGTGTACGTGCTCCAGGGGCGGGTGGAGACTCGGTGGGGCGACCGTCTGGAACACTCGGTCATCGCGGAGGCCGGGGATTTCCTGTTCATTCCGCCGGGGGTGCCGCACCAGCCCATCAACCTGAGCGCCACGGAGCCGGCGCGGGCGCTTGTCGTCCGCAACGACCCCAACGAGCAAGAGCACGTCGTGCTTCATGAGGTGAAGGGCGGCGAACCGAAGCAACGCTGAGGCGTGCCCTGCCAGGACAACCACACCCGGCGGGAAGGCCCCACGTTCACATCACGTGCGAATCGCCGTCAAAGCGACCCGCCCACGCCGCGGTTGAGATCGGCGCGGGCGACGACGAGGTCCACGACGGTGTTGAAGGCCGTGAGCTTGGCCTCCGACAGCTTGAGCGTGGCGTCCCGCACCTCGAGCTGACTGCCGACCCCCGCGTCGAGCCGCTCCCTCGCGAATCGGAGCCCCTTCTCGGCGGAGTCCAGGTTCTCCTGAGCCGTCGCGACGGAGTCGGAGAGCGCCTCGACCTGCGCACGGGCGAAGGTCACCTCGGCAGCGACCGTCTGCTCCCCCTGCTCCAGCAGGGCCCGAGTCCGGCGGGCTTGCACCTCCGCTCGCTCCACGCCCGCGCGTGTCTCGCCGCCGGCGAAGAGGTTAAAGGCGAGCGTCGCCTGTATCGTCGCGACGTACTGATCCGAAGGATCGCTGAAGAGCCCGTTCGATCCGGTGAGGTCGGGGCCCCCTTTCTGGTAGGTCGCCTGCAAGCCGACGACGGGCCAGTACGCGCCCCGGGCTCGGGAGATGTCCCGATCGGCCGCTTCGCCGGACAGCTTCCGCGCCGAGATGAGCGGCCGGCCCTTGCGGGCGGACGCCAGGAGTGCGGGGAGCGGGGGCAGTTCCTTGGCTGGCGACTTCCCCGGGGCGGCCACGGGAGCTGGGGGCGCGACCTCCAGTCCCTCCTCCGAGGTGAGCCCGAGTACGGAGGCCAGGTCGGCCCGGGCGCGGGCGAGGACGGCAGTCTGGGAACGCACGGCGATGACGTCGTTGCCGTGGTTTACCCTTGCGGTGTAGGTGTCTAGCTTGGTCCCGCGCGCGGCGGCGAAGAGGGCGTCGGCACGCTTGACCAGCTCCGCGGAGACCGCGGCCGTCTCGCGCAGCACGTCCAGCGCGCGCTGCTGTTTGACCACTTCGTAGAAGCGCCGCGTCACCTCGAAGGCCACCACCAGGGCCGACTCGTCGTACTGCCGGTCGGCCGCCGCTGCCCTGGTGCGCGAGGAGGCGATGAAGTCCCAGCTCGAGAGCCCGTCGAAGAGCGTCCAGTTCAGGGCGAGGCCGAGCTGGTAGACGCCGTTGTCGTTGGCGGGGATGGTCACGGGGATGCGAACGAAGTCGGGCGGCGGGGTGGAATTGGGAACCACCTGCACCAGCTGCTGGGCCCCCTGGAACTCGCTTCCGAAGGCCCCGTTCAGATCGAGGCGGGGCAGCACGCCCTTGTAGCTCTCGCGCGCATCCACGGCCGCCGCGTCCTGGTCGGCACGCGCGATCCCCAGCTCCGCGTTTCGCTTCGCCGCCAGGGCGAGCGCGTCATCGAGGGTGAGCGGACCCGCGGCTGCGGTGAGCCGCAGGACGGCGAAGAGGGTCAGGATTCCCATCGGTTCACCCCACGTCAGAGGGCCCCGGTGCCGGGCCGCACCGCGTCTTCATCTGAGGTCGGACGCATGAAATCGTCGCGATACTGATGGGGCATAGACCCGAGAGTCAGATCCGGAGGAGTGCGTTTTCCATTCTGGCAGAGAGACAGAGTGGTCCGAGGGAGGTCACCGATGAACGCGCCGAGCCTGCCGGAAGCCTGGGAGATCGAGGAAATGAACCGGATGCGGCGCATCCCCGAGTCCGAAGTGGGCGAGCGTGCGACGATCCCGCTCGTCCCGCCGACCGACCCCACCCCGGATGCGCGCTCGCCCGGCGCTGGACCGCGCGTGATCGTGATCGAGCTCTGGTGACGCCCCCGGGATGGGGCAGCTCACGGTGAAACAGAAGCGAACCCATCCAGGCCCTGACAGATCATGCGCGGACCGAAATCCATTCCATCGCTCCAACCGTGTGAGTACCCGATGGTCCGTGGTGCCGCCGTTCGCGCAGTGATGACACCGGACCGTCGCACCCTTTCGGGAGAGTGAATGCGACTGCTCGCGAAGTTCAGTCTCATCTTCGTCGTGGTGTTCGGCGCCGGGCTCGGCGCGGCCGCCTACCTCTTCTACGGCCTCCTCCAGCGAAACGCGCGGGAGCAGGTGCTCTACAACGCGCAGCTCATGATGGAGACCGCGCTCGCGATGCGGAGCTACACGATCAGTCAGGTCAAGCCCGTCATCGAGGACACCCAGGAGCAACAGCGCGCGGCGCAGAGCCAGGATCAGGGCGACCAGATCTTTCGCGATCTCTGCGCCAAGCGAGGCCTGGTGGGAAAGCGGGTGTTCCGCCCGCAGACCGTTCCGGCATTCGCCGCCACCGAGCTCTTCGCGCAGCTGCGCAAGAACTACCCTGACTATTTCTACAAGGAAGCCGCTCCCAATCCGACGAACCCGCGCAACCGCGCCCTCGACTGGGAGGAGGACGTCATCAAGGCGTTCAAGAACCGCCCCGACTTGAAGGTGTTCGACGGCGAACGCGATACCCCGCTCGGCCGTTCGTTGTTCCTCGCTCGGCCGCTGCGCGCACCCAAGGCTTGCCTGGAGTGTCACTCGACCCCCGGCAATGCGCCTCCCGAGATGTTGAAGGTCTACGGGACCGCGAACGGGTTCGGCTGGGCGGAGGGCGACGTCATCGCCGCGCAGATCGTCTCCGTGCCGGTGTCTCTCCCCCTCCAGATGGCCAACCAGGCGTTCCGGCAGCTCCTGGTGTCTCTCGTCCTGGTGGGGGTCGTCACGCTGGTCGTCCTGGACGCGGTGCTGTACGCGACGGTGATCCGGCCGGTGAGCCGCTTCGCGGCGCGCGCTGACGAGATCAGCAAGGGTCAGCTGGACGTCCCCGAGCTCGAGGTGCGTGGCAAGGACGAGATCTCGATCCTCGCCGCCGCCTTCAACCGCATGCACCGCAGCGTCACCGCCGCGATGAAGATGCTGGAGGGCGAGCCGGAGGCGCCCTCGGAACAGGATCCGGAACCGGAGTGAGCGCGCCTGGTGTCACCAACTAGGCGAACACGACCAGCAGGTCTTCCTTCTCGACCTTGGAGCCCTCCACGAAGCGCACCTCGAGGACCTTGCCGTCCTCGCGTGCCTTGATGGTCGTCTCCATCTTCATGGCCTCGGTGACGAGGAGAGGGGCGCCCGCCTTCACCTCCTCGCCCGGCTTCACGTTCACCTTCACGATCTTGCCGGGCATGGGGGCGCCCACGTGCTTGGGGTTGCCCTTGTCCGCCTTGACCCGGGCGGCGTCGTCCTTGGCCATCTTCTCGTCGCGCACGAGCACGGTGCGGCCCTGGCCGTTGAGCTCGAAGAACACCTCGCGCGTCCCGTCCTTGAGGAGAGGCCCGACGGTGACGAGCTTCACGATGAGCGTCTTGCCAGGCTGGATGTCGATGGACGTCTCCTGTCCCGGGTCCATGCCGTAAAAGAACTGCGGCGTGGGCAGGAAGGACGTGTCGGAGTAGTCCGTGCGGTGCTTCTCCAGCTCCGCGTAGACGCTCGGGTAGAGGAGCCAGGAGACGAGCCCCTCTTCGTTCACCTCGTGTCCAACCTTCGCCTCGGCCTTCGACCGCTCCGCTTCGAGGTCGGCGGGCGCGAGCAGCTCCCCCGGACGGCAGGTGATGGGCTCCTGGCCCTTGAGGATGGCTTCCTGGAGTTCCCCCGGCCAGCCGCCGTAGGGCTGGCCCAGCATCCCCTTGAACATGCCGACCACCGACTCGGGGAAGGTGAGGTCCGGGGCCTTCGCGACGACGTCCTCGGGCTGGAGGTCGTTCTTCACGAGGAACATGGCCATGTCGCCCACCACCTTGGACGACGGCGTGACCTTCACGATGTCGCCGAAGAGCAGGTTCACCCTCCGGTACATATCCTTGCACTCCTCCCAGCGGTCGAGGAGCCCGAGTCCGGCCACCTGCGGCTTGTAGTTCGAGTACTGGCCGCCGGGGATCTCGTGCTGGTACACCTCGGCCGTGCCGCTCTTGAGTCCCGACTCGAACGGCGCGTACCACTCGCGGACCGTCTCCCAGTAGTTCGCCAGGAGCTGCAGCCCGTCCGAGTTGAGGCCGGTGTCCCACTGGCTGTTCTCGAGGGCGGCCACGAGCGTGTTGAGGGAGGGCTGCGAGGTGAGCCCGGAGAGCGAGGAGAGCGCCGCGTCCACGATGTCCACGCCCGCCTGGGCCGCCTCCAGGAGCGTCGCGCCCGCGTAGCCGGAGGTGTCGTGGGTGTGCAGGTGGATCGGGATGCCCACCTCCTGCTTGAGCGCCTTCACCAGCTTTCGCGCGGCGAAAGGCTTGAGCAGGCCCGCCATGTCCTTGATGGCGAGGATGTGCGAGCCCATTCGCTCCAGCTCCTTGGCCAGCGCGACGTAATAGGAGAGCGGGTACTTGTCCCGCCTGGGATCGGTGATGTCGCCGGTGTAGCACATGGCGCCCTCGCAGAGCTTCCCGCTCGCGCGCACGGCCTCCATTGCCACCCGCATCCCCTTCGTCCAGTTGAGCGAGTCGAACACGCGGAACACGTCCACGCCCGCCTGCGCCGCGACGGCGACGAAGCGCTCCACCACGTTGTCGGGGTAGTTCGTGTAGCCGACCGCATTCGACCCGCGGAGCAGCATCTGGAAGCAGATGTTGGGGATGGCCTCGGAGAGCCGGTGCAGCCGCTCCCAGGGATCTTCCTTGAGGAAGCGCATGGCGACGTCGAAGGTGGCCCCCCCCCACATCTCGAGCGAGAACAGGCCTGCCTCGAGGTGGCTCGTGGCCGGTGCCGCGCGCAGGAGGTCGTAGCTGCGCACGCGCGTGGCGAGGAGCGACTGGTGCGCGTCCCGCATGGTGGTGTCGGTGACGAGGAGCCGGTCCTGCTCGAGCACCCAGCGCGCTAGCCCTTTCGGCCCCCTCTCGCGCAGGATGTCGCGCGTGCCCTTCGGCCTGCGGTGAGTCGGGTCCAGCCTGGGGATGATGGGCTCGCGCAGCCTGACCGGATCGAGCCGCGCGGGCACGCCCGGCGCTCCGTTCACCACCACGCCGCCGAGGAACTGGAGCATCTTCGTGCCGCGGTCCTTCTTCTCCTTCACTCGCGTCAGCTCGGGGTGCGAGTCGATGAAGGACGTGTTGCAGCGCCCGGCCAGGAAGTCCGGGTGCATCATCACGTTCTCGAGGAAGGAGATGTTCGTCTTCACCCCCCGGATGCGGAACTCCTGGAGGCAGCGGCGCATGGTGCGCGCCGCGTCCTCGAGCGTGAGCCCCCGGGTGCTGACCTTCACCAGCAGGGAATCGTAGTGCGGCGTGATCTGCGCGCCGGTGAAGGCGCTGCCGGCGTCGAGGCGGACGCCCGCGCCGCCAGGCGAGCGATACACCTTGAGCGTCCCGGTGTCGGGGGCGAAGCCGTTGGCCGGGTCCTCGGTGGTCACGCGGCACTGGATGGCGAAGCCGCGCATCTCGATGGCCTTCTGATCCGGGATCTCGAGCTCCGCCAGCGTCGCGCCCTGGGCGATCCGGATCTGCGCCTGGACCAGGTTGCGCGCCGTGATGACCTCGGTCACGGTGTGCTCGACCTGGATGCGCGGGTTCATCTCGATGAAGTAGAAGCGACCCTCGACGTCGATGAGGAACTCGCAGGTCCCTGCGCTGCGGTAGCGGATCAGCCGGCCGAGCTTCAGGGCCGCCTCGCAGATCGCCTCGCGCAGCGCCGGGGTGAGCGCGAGCGAGGGCGCGAACTCGACCACCTTCTGGTGCCGGCGCTGGATGGAGCAGTCGCGCTCGAAGAAGTGGACGAGGTTGCCGTAGGCGTCCCCGAGGAGCTGCACCTCCACGTGCTTCGGGTTCTCGATGTAGCGCTCTAGGAAGACGGTGGGGTCGCCGAAGGCGGCGTTCGCCTCGCGCCGCGCCGCGTCGAAGCCGGCGAGCAGCTCGGCCTGGTCGCGCGCGACGCGCATGCCACGGCCGCCACCCCCGCCCGCCGCCTTGATGATGATCGGGTAGCCGTGTTGCTTGGCGAAGACGAGCAGCTCCTCCTCGCGCTCGACCGGGCCCTCCGTGCCTGGCACGACGGGCACGCCAGCCGCGGCTGCCGCCGTGCGGCCAGCGATCTTGTCGCCGAGTCGCCGCTGCATCTCGGCCGTCGGGCCGATGAAGACGAGCCCCGCGGCCTCCACCCGCTCCGTGAAGGCCGGGTTCTCGGAGAGGAACCCGTAGCCGGGGTGGATGGCGTCGATCTCGCGCTCCAGCGCCAGCGCGATGATCTCGTCCATGCCGAGATAGGCCTCGACGGGGCCCTTGCCCTTGCCGATGAGGTACGCCTCGTCGGCCTTGTAGCGGTGCAGCGAGAGGCGGTCCTCCTCGGAGTAGATTGCGACCGTGCCGATGCCCAGCTCGGTCGCGGCTCGGAAGATGCGGATGGCGATCTCGCCGCGGTTGGCGGCGAGCAGTCTGCGGATCTTTCGGGTCGCGCCCATAGACCCTTCAGGTGAGCACACCTCGCATGGGCTTGTCGAGCGTTCCGGCGAGCAGGGCGATCGATTCCGTAGGGGTCCGCCCCCGAGCGTGCGCAGAAATCACCCTGAACCAAGCTTGCGCCACTCCTGCTACTCTCGCGCCATGAGCATGAACGGCTACAGGCGCCTCCTCGACTACAACGAGCGGTGGGTCGCGGAGCGCCTGGCCGAGCGGCCGGACTACTTCGCCCGGCTCAACGCCAGCCAGGATCCCGAGTACGCCTGGATTGGCTGCTCGGACAGCCGGGTCCCAGCCGAGACCGTGACCGGGTGCCAGCCGGGGGACCTGTTCGTCCACCGCAACGTGGCCAACCAGGTCGTCCACACCGACCTCAACATGCTCACCGTGATCTTCTACGCGGTGGAGCGGCTGCGCGTGCGGCACATCATCGTGTGCGGCCACTACGGCTGCGGCGGCGTAGAGGCGGCCGTGTCGGGCCACGACTTCGGCCTCATCAACCGCTGGTTGCAGAACATCAAGGACTGCGCCGAGCGCCACCAGCCGGAGCTCTCCGCCCTCCCCGACGAGGAGGCGCGGTCACGCAGGCTCGTCGAGCTGAACGTGGTCGAACAGGTGGAACACCTCACCAAGACCTCGTTAATCCAGCGGGCCTGGAGGCGGGAGGGGCGGCCCTGGCTCCACGGTTGGGTCTACGACATGCGGGCGGGCCGGTTGAAGGAGCTGGTGCTCCGGACCTCGTCCGACCTACCGCACCCGGTCCATCGGTACAACCTCGACGAGCTCTGACGGAAGCGTGCGGCCGTGGCTGGCAGGGCAACCTCTCTCGAGTCGGTACGCTGTCGCCCCATCCCGCGGTCCCATCCGGCCGGAAATGCGCTCGGCGTCCGCCCTCATCGCTCGATAGCTCTTCACTTCGCTGCCGAGGGGTCGGATGGGGCGCCGCGAGCGTCTGCTCCTGCCTCCGGCGATTCGAACCGGTGGTGGAGCGCGACGGGTGCGTTGCGCGCCCGTCGCACCCGGACGTTGAGGAGCTCCACCCCCAACGAGAAGGCCATCGCGAAGTAGATGTAGCCCTTCTCGATGTGCTTCCCGAGGCCCTCCGCGACGAGCGTCACCCCGATGAGGATGAGGAAGGAGAGCGCGAGCATCTTCATGGTCGGATGGCGCTCCACGTACTCCCCGATCGGACCCGCGAAGACGAGCATGACGCCCACCGCGAGCACCATCGCGACGACCATGATGGCGATGTGCTGGGCCATGCCAACCGCCGTGATTACCGAGTCGAGCGAGAAGACGACGTCGAGGAGGCCGATCTGGGCGATGACGAACCAGAAGGCCGCGCCGCCCTTCGGGGCCGGAGCCTCGGCCACGTGCTGCACCTCGAGCTTGTCGTGGATCTCGAACGTGGCCTTGCCGATGAGGAAGAGACCGCCGCCGAGGAGGATGAGGTCGCGCCCGGAGAACCCGTGCCCCACCACGGCGAAGAGCTCGCGCGTGAGCCCCATCACCCAGGTGATCGCGAAGAGGAGCGCGAGCCGGGTTGCGAGGGCGAACCCGAGCCCCAGCCGGCGCGCCTTCGGCTGCTGGTCCTTCGGGAGGCGGCCCGCGAGGATGCTGAGGAAGACGATGTTGTCGAGGCCGAGGACGATCTCCAGCGCGGAGAGCGTCGCAAGCGAGATCCAGGCCGCGGGCTGGGTGACGAGGTCGAGCATGGCTGCACTCATTGCCCGATGCGCCCCGCCTTGTCGAGCCGGAGGAGCGCTCGCGTCGCGGCCTCCCCTGCGGCACTACCGCCCGAAGAGGCCCTGCAGCGCCTTCTTCGCCTGGTCCTCCCCCTTCTTCTTCGCGTCCTCGGCGGCCTTCCGCGCCGCCTCCTCGCCCGCGGCCTTCTTGTCTGCGATATCCTTGTCGCTGCCGGCGCCAAGCGCCTTCCCCAGGGCCGCGGCGCCCGCCGACTTCACGATCGCAGCGACGGCCGGCTGGAGCGCGAGATCGCCGAGGTGCGGGTCCCAGGCCGGGCCCGTCACCCGCAGGGCCACAGGGACCGGTTCGGTGGGGCGGGCGCGCCCACCGGTGAGCGTGGCGATCGCCTCGGGCGCAAGCGCCACGGTCACGGGCAGGTCGAGCGTCCCGTCCAGGCGCACCTGACCTCCCTCGGCGACCAGCACCGCGCGCCCGGTCTCGATCCGCAGCGACTTCTCGATGTGCGCTGCGCCGTCGGCAAAGCGAACGCTGAACGGCATCTTCTTGCCGAGCGGCGTGGCGCCGCCTTGCGCGACCTTTCCAGCGGCCGAGAACGGCAGCGCCTTCCCGAGCGGTCCCAGCACACCTGCCACCAGGTCCTTCCCGAGGAACGCGCCGTCGAAGAGGTTCCCCGAAAGTCTCCCGGTCAGCGACTTCAGAACTTCGCGCCCACCGGTGCCGCCCGCGGCGAGGTTCAAGTCGGCGGAGACGCGCCCCGACAAGAGCTTGCGGGGGGTGTACATCGCGAGCGCCTCGCCGGCGTCGATGCGGTCGAGCTTCACCATCACCTGCGCAGGCTCCTCGGGGTGAGCGAGCCGCACACGCGTGCCGTCAGCCGACACGCGCCCCCCCAGACCGAAGAGGCGCGCCTCTTCCACGCGTAGCTCGTCGCCGTCAAGGCGGATCCGGGCGCGCACGTCCTTGAAGGTGGCTCTGGCGTACCGCAGCTCGGCCACCCTTGCCTGTGCGGTGCCGGAGAGCCCGGCGAACGTGGCCGGCGACGGCGGCTCCCTCCTCTTCGCGGGCTCCTTTGTCGCGGCGGCGTCCTTCACGGGCTCGGCGGGGATGAGGAGCCGGTCCAGATCGAGGTGCGCGCTCTCGGCGGCGAGGTCGAAGCGGACGGCGCGCGCGCCCTTCTCCGTCGTGATCGACGCGGTGCCCCGCGCCGAGAAGGCGTCGGCCAGCAGCATGAGGTGGAGGCGCTTCACGTCGATGTCCTGGGCGCTTCCCGCAGCTCGGCGCTCGACGTCCGCTTCGACGGTGAGCCGCTCGCCTGGGCCCTTCGCGACCGACCCGCCGGGGCGCAGATCGACGCCCGTGAGATCGACGCGCGCCTGGACGTGGGTGACGCCGCCTGCGAACGAGGCCTTGGCGGTCGCGACGAGCGGCGCGCCCACCGCCTTCGCGAGCGTCGCCGGGAAGGCGAGGCGCATCGGGCTGAGGTCCACCCGCGCCTCGAGCGCGGGGCTCGCGGCCTCGCCGGCGGCGCGCAGCTCGAAGCCGGCGGACCCGGCGACGGTGTCGCCGACGGCCTTCTTCAAAGGCGGGTAGTAGGCCGCGAGCAGCTGTGGGTCGAGCCCCTGCGCGGAGACCCGAAGGCCCTCGATCCGGGGCGTGCCACCCGCGAGCCCGGAGGCGCGGCCGGAGCCGGTCAGCGAGGCCGGACCGGCGGTGAGGACGAGCTTGCCGATGCGGACATCGCCCTGCGCGGTGTCGCCATCCAGATCGGCGTCGAGCACGACGTCGAGGGGCTTGCCACCCTCCTGGCCCGCGAAGCGGAGCCCGCGCGCCGCGAACCCGCCGCGCAGCGTCGTGGGGCCGCTGCCGTCCGGCACGGCCGCACCGATCGCGACATCGAGGTCGGCCTCCAGCCGCCCGCCCAGGAAGCCGACGCCGGCTGGAAGGAACGGCGCCAGCGGCTCGAGGTCCACCGGCTCGAGTTTGATCGTCACGCGATCGGGCGTGGGGCGCAGCGTCGGTGGCAGTGGCGTCGCGTGCAAGTGAAGCTCGAGGTTCTGGCGCTCGGCCAGGACGGCGGCGCGCAGGACCACGTCCAGCGGCCGGCCGGATCGGAGGTCCTGGACGGTGATGTCGAGGTGGTCGACGAAGACCTCCTTGGCGCCGGCGCGCGCGAGGTCGAGGAATGCGATGCGGGCGTCGGAGACACGGGCTCGGTCGACGCGCAGGAAGGAGACGTCCTGAGGCGGCGTCGCTTGCTCCGGTGCGGGAGGAGGCCCGGGGGGCGCCGCGGCGCGCGCCAGGCGCTCGAGATTGGTGGTGCCGTCCGCCAGGCGGAGCACGTTCACGCGCAGCCCCTGGATCTCCGCGAGCTCTACCTCCACGTCCTTGCCCAGGGAGAAGAGCGCGCCGACGAGGTTCAGGTGCACCTCGGCGCGCGGCAGCTCGAGGAGCGGGCGCGTCTCGCCCGGAGCGGCGCCGATCCGGACGTCGATGACGCGCGCGCCGAACCACGGCACGAGCCTGGTGGCGATCCCGCCGATCTCGACAGGCCGCCCCCACGACCTGGACAGGTCACCGGCGGCAGCGCGCGCTCGAGCGAGGAGCACGCGGTCGAGGAGGAGCAGCCCCGCGCCGATCAGCACGGCGAGCGCGACGAGCGTGGCGAGCGCGACGATGACCAGACGGGGCCAGCGGGAGCGAGAGGAGCGTGCCATGGCGGCAAGTCATACGCCGAGCGCGGTCCGCGTGCACTTGCATGGCCCCAAAAGCAAAGAGCGACCGGGCAACTCCCGTTGCCCTAGCCGCTCTCCATACCCGGCCGCTTGGGACCGAGCTAGATTCAGTTTAGACACTCCTCGCGGATGACGCCAGTTTCCGGGCGTCACATGAGCAGGTGAATCCCCACACGGGGACCTGCGCGTCCACCTGTCGCACTCGTCGTCCGGCGTCGGGGGCGCTACTTCAGCAGCGCGTTCACCTTGGCCACGACCTCGAACGCGTCGGCCACGTAGACGACATCCGCCTTGCCGCGCGCCCAGCCGCAGTTCGGGTCGAGGTTCACGGCTCGGCGCTCGTTGATGAAGCGCCAGCCGACGACGTGCGGTTCCTCGCCGTGGCAGCAGGTGGCGAGCCCCTTGGGGTGGCGTGGCGTCGCGCCCGTCTGGCCGATCTGGTTGAGATGGCTCATGAAGGTGAGCACCGCGTTGCCCTCGCCCGAGAGATCGACGAGCGACTTCGACGAGCCGAGGGAGGCCTTGGTCGCGCCGAGGAAGCCGAGGATGAGCTTCTCGGCTTCCTCGACGTGGGGCTTGCCGTCCGCCTGCTTCTTGGTCCAGCCCGCCCCGGCCACGAACAGGATCTTGGCGTCGGGGCGGATGGTCTGGGCGTCGCTCCTCGGTGCCTTGAAGCCGGTCACCCTGGTGCGGCGCTGGGCGTCACCGATGGCGACCGGGACCTCCTCAAGGGCGGGCGCGCCGCCATCGGGGACGACGGCCGCGTGACAGCCGCCGTCGATGAGGACCACCCACGGGCGCTCGGTGCGCTTGAGCGTGGCCTCCATGCGCTGGCGATAGAACCAGCGCGTCAGCGTCGGCGCCCCGTCCTTGGCCGCGACGGCGGTGGCGTGGGTGTCGACCCGCCCGCCCAGCCGGTGGGCGACGGCCGGGAGCACGCGCGAGAGACGCGAGGTTCCGGGTGCGATCACGATCGTCGGGGCGGCGGCCCTGGACAGCGCCTCGGCCGCGGCGGCGTCGGTGGCATACCGCGCGTCCGCGAAGTCTGCGCCCGTGACGGCGAGTGCGCGCGCCGCCCCGGTTCCGGCGAGCTGCGCGGCGGCGGGCTGGGTGACCTTGCCGAAGACGCCCGCGACCAGTGTCGCCTTGAGCGCCTGCGCCAGTTCCTTGGCGGCGCCGAGCGCCTCCAGCCCGGCGCGAGGGAGCTTCCCGTCCTGCTCGGTGTGGCTGAGAAAGAGGATGGTGTCCATGGGGCGTCTCCCTAGTCCTTCGAGATCCACTCGACGATCTCTCGCGCGATCTCGTCCGTGGGCATGTTCTTCACGACCCGCGTCTCGCGCTGTGCCTTGGGCAGTGTCACCGCGAGGTACTGGAGGTCGCCCGTGCCGACCTTGGCTGGCTTCGACTTCTGCAGCGCGGGCATGATGCCCCGCATGTTGGCCATGCCGACCTGGGGGTTGTTGCGCGGCTCGGGCAGGTTCCCGGTCGCCCACCCCAGCAGCGCGGGCGGCCCCGCCACCACCGAGATCTGGTGCTGGCCACCCTCGACGCGCTCCAGGATCTCGAGCGAGCCGTCGGCCTGGGGTGCGATCTGATCGACGCCCTGGAACTGATCGTGGATCTCCAGACGCTCGCCCAGGATCTGGAGCGTCGCGCCGGCGCCGCGCGAAGCCGACTCCCAGCCCCCGAACACGAGCAGCTTCGTGCGGTCGATGCCGGGGATGGCCTTCACCGCGTCCGCCAGCGCGGCGGCGGTCTCGTGTGCGTCCACGAAGCCCCCGGCGGGCCCGTCCAGCGCGACGAGCTCGAAGGGCACCTTCTGGCCGACGGCCATCATCACTTGCTGCACCTTCGCCTTGGGCCCCAGCGAGACGAGCCAGACCTTGGAGCCGGGCGTCTTCGCCGCCAGGTTGGCCGCCTCGTAGAGCGCGTGCCCGGCCCAGGGATCGAGCACGGCGGGGAGCATGAGCTCGTTCTTCAGCACCGGGCCGCTCGGCCCGGTCACCGGCTCCAGGGTCTGCAGCGGGTCCGGGACGATGCTCCCACACACCACGATCTGGTATCCGCTCATGTGTCTCCTTCTCTCCTCGTGGGTCAAGAAAAGCGGCTAGTTCTCCGCCGAGTGAAGCCCACCCGCGCCGGCGCGGAATGCGATGTTGGTCGTCTCGCCCTCGAGCGCCTGCGTGCAGTTCCAGAGGCAAGCGCCGCAGTGCACGCACTTCTCGCGGTCGAAGGCGGGCACGCCGCCGGTCTCGCCGGGGGCGATGGCCTGCGCCGAGCAGATCTCGATGCAGGTCTTGGAGCCGCAGCTCTCGCATACCGCCGGCTGCAGGAAGACGACGTGGTCGGCGTAGCCGCCAGGCGCCTGCACCTTGCCGCCCACGAGCAGCGCGTCCTGGTGCGTCACGAGCAGCTGCCCGTCGTAGGGGATGTCCGGCCAGCCGGCGCGCCGCATGAGCGCAGCGGCGAGGCTCTGGCCCTTCTTCCTGCATTCATCGCGGATGCGCGCGACCTCGGCGGTCGGGATCTTTCCCTGGTAGTAGCCCTCGATGCTGCCGAGCCGCTCGTGCGGTGGAACGGGCTCGGGTCCGAGGTTCAGCATCCCCTTCGTCATCCCGGACAGGGCCATCCCGAGCAGACCGGTGACGACTCCGCGGCCAAAGCCGTCGCGCGCCTTCTCCGCGACCAGCCCTTCCTCCTCCACCCAGCTCGCGCGACGCCGCGCCACGTAGGCCGCCTCGAGGTTCTCCCTGGTGAAGGGTTTCTTCGCGTGGAGCAGCTCCAGCACCCCCTCCGCCAGCTGCGCGCCCGAGGCCCACGCCTCGTCCACGCCCGAGCCGGTGAGCACGTTCGTCGTGCCGGAGCTCTCGCCGATGCGGGCGAAGCCGTCGCCTACCAGGCGGGGCTCGCCTCGCTTGCCGGACTCCTGGAGCGACTTCGCGCCCCAGGAGCGCATCTTCCCACCCTTCAGGTATTGCCAGACGTAGGGGTGCTGCACGTAGTGCTGCAGGTACAGGTAGGAGGTGCGGATGGGGCTGTCGAACCAGGACGGCACGAAGATGCCGACCGACGCGACGCGGCCCGGGTGCACGTACATGAAGCCGAAGATCTCCGGCTCCGGATAGCCGAAGGTGTGGAAGACCGTGCCCTCGGGCAGCGTGCAGATCTCCGGCAGGTCGACCACCATCTTCATGCCCACCGCCCACTCGCGGACGTGGTGGCCCTCGGGCATGCCGAAGCGCTCGTCGAGGGCGCGACCGACCGCGCCGACCGGGCCGTCGGCGACGACCGTGAGCTGCGCCTTCACGTCCATGCCGGGCATGTAGCCGGCATCGGGGGCCCCGTTCTTCGCCACGCCCTGATCGACGAGGCGCACGCCGACGACCTTGTCGCCGTCGAC
The DNA here is from genome assembly GCA_001768075.1 of Anaeromyxobacter sp. RBG_16_69_14. Lineage (GTDB taxonomy): Bacteria > Myxococcota > Myxococcia > Myxococcales > Anaeromyxobacteraceae > Anaeromyxobacter_A. The sequence continues at coordinate 22,652 of MEMX01000024.1, forward strand.
GAGCGGCTGCGAGACGGGCATTCCCGGCCAGAGCTGCACCTGGCCACCAGCCATGAGCTGCTCACCCACCCACTGGTTGAACTGGCCGATGGAGAGCACGAGCCCGCCCTTCTTGTGCAGGAAGGCTGGCGCATAGGGCAGCTCGAGCGCGTGGTCGCGATACCACGGCAACAGGCGCCCCCAGGCCTTGATGCCGAGGTCGGCTGCGCGCAGCGCGGCGGAGCGCCGGCTCGCGCCGATGGGGTCGAGCAGGTACAGGACGCGCTCGTGCTTGATCGCGGTCGCCATGGGGATCTGCGAAGCGTCGAGGCCGGGGAAGGTGGCGCGGATCCCGCGCGCCCTCGTCACCACGCCCGAGACGCCGAAGCCGAGACCGTCGGCGCGCTCGTAGCACACCACCTGGGGCGGCATGCCGGGGGAGACCGCGCTCTCGACCGCCGGCGTCCCATCCGCATTGGAGAGCCCGCGCGAGAGGGTGGTGAGGAACCCGCCCATGGCGGGCCCGAAGCCGACGCAGGCGATGTCCACCTCCATGCTCTGGCGCTCGGGCTCGGGCGTGGAGATGATCGCGCCGTTCTCGTTCGACAAGGTCTGCCTCCGTTCACTCTGGAAATAGCCTTCGCGCCTGAGGTTCCAGGCTCCCCACTTCAGGCCTGGGGCAAACGCTCATGCCCAGGCGCTCGAGCCCGAAACTTGAAGCTGCTAGCTCATCGCCATCGTGGTCAGGCCGGGTAGTCGAGCGCCTCGGGGATCATCACCTTCGCGAGCGCCTCGGCGGCGCGGTCCTTGGCGAGGCGCGAGCCTGTGAGGCAGCCGTCGAGCTTCGTGCGCAGCGCGGCGAAGTCCTGCACGCTCACGCAGCTCGCGCACGGGCCGGCCTTGGTCGGGTGCGAACCGTCCTTGCCGATGACGTCGACCGCATAGCTCCCGATGCCGGGGATGACGTCCTCGAGCTCCTCCAGCTCTTGGGCCGCGTAGCAGGCCTTGCGCCCCTCCCCTTCCCAGGCGGGGTGCTTGTTGTACCCGTAGACGAGCTCGGCGCAGATGCGGCCCACCTCGCCCGCAGCGCGGGCGCACTGCACGTGGGCGAGGTCCTCGTAGAAGTGGGCGAGCCCGGGCAGGCCCTCCGCCACGACCGCGTTCTCGGGGCCCTTCCGCTCGAGCTCGAGCACGTCGAGCACGAAAGAGCGGGCGGCCATGAGCCAGGAGAGCGCGTCGGAGAGCGGGAACGTCACGCCCTGGCGCGGGCCCTGGAAGAGCTTCTCGCCGTTCGCGTCGGTCGCGACCACGAGGTGCTTGTAGGTGTACAGCCAGAGCGTCATCGCCGAGGCGAGCTCGCAGGCGCCGGTGTCGGGCTTCACCGAGGCGACCTGGCGCAACTCCTTGATCCAGGTCTCGTACTGCGCGAGGAAGACCTCGTTCGTCATGCAGACGCTGAGCTGGCGGCGCTGAACCGCCTCCGGGCCCTCGTAGGTGGCCTCGAGCTGCGCGTCCATCCACTTGTTGCCCAGGAAGCCGGGGCAGTCCTCGGTGATGCCATAGCCGCCCATGAGGCTGACCGCCTCGCGCATCACCGTTGCCCCGTTTCCAGTGCACCAGAGCTTGGTGGCCGGGCATAGCACACCGCTCGCCGAGTCGAGGACGGCGTAGCGCACGAGCGGATCGGCCTCGAGCTCGGCCACGCGTTTCTCGTCGCGCTCCGCCTCGGGCTTGGCGCGCAGCTTCACGAGCTCGACCGCCCTCTGGTTCACCTCTCTGAACAGCTTGAACTCGGATTTCCCGCCGGCGATGCCCTTCTGCGCCAGGATGGCGGTCTTCTCCTTCTCGAGCGGATCGAGCTCGTCGAAGAGCCGGGCGGTGGCGAAGCCGAGCGACGAGCCCGCCTCGCCGGTGGCCCACACGTCGACGAGGCGGTGCAGCACGTCCTGGCGTACTTGAAGGCCGAGCTCGTAGCGCATCGATCCGGGCTTCGCCTGCTCGGCGCCACGAAAGCGACCGCGCTGATAGCGGATGACCGGCTCGACGGCGCTGAGGAGCTTCGCCGAGGTCATGACGCCGACCGGGACGCGGGTGTGCTTGAAGACGGCTGCGATGACCTCGTCGTGCGAGTACTTCGGCACGATGACACCGTTCTTCACCGCGTAGCCGCCGATGATGCGCGAGGCGGGCACGCGCAAGCTGAAGATGGGGTCGCTCGTGGACGAGAGCTGGTGCACCAGCTTCTTCGTCGGCGTGCCGCGATCGAAGGTGCCCGGGTCGCTGTCCTCGAGGATGATCATGCAGGAGCCCTTGATGCGCTCGTCTGCCGAGTCTACGGCCGCGGCCACGAAGTTAGCGAAGCCCATGTTGGTGATGAACCGGCCGCGCTTCTCCACCGCCAGGATCGGCTCCTTGCCCGGTTCCCACTCGGCCACCCGCACCTTCCCGCCCAGCATGCCGGTGTCCACCCCGACGTATGGGATGGGCTCCGTGAGCGCAAAGGCGCCGCGCAACGGTACGCGGTCCTCACCCGGCTTGGCCGGTGCCGCGAGGCTCATGTACTTGTCCACCTGTTCCTGCGTGCCGCGCTCGTGGATGGGCGAGAGGGCGAGGTGGCTGGCGAGACCGCAGGTCGCCGCGCCCGCGTCGACCCACGCCAGCTCGAAGGTGGCGAGCGCCATGGCGAAGTTCTTCGGGCCCTCGATGAAGCCACCTTGATGGGGCTCCATGAAGACGCCGGTCGCCCCGCACTCGTCGAAGCACTTGAGGAGCTCGTTCTTCTGCGGCGTCCACTCGTGGCTGTTGCGGGCGCCGTCCGCGACCAGGCGCGCGACGGTGCTTCGGGCCGCGCTGCGCACCGACTGCACCAGCATCTGCAGATCGTACCGATCGCTGAACCGCCACATCACCTGGCGGACGTCGTCGCCGGGCAAGGTACGGAGGGTCTCAGCGGCGACGCTCGCGGGCACAGCCATGTATAGTCCTCCCCAGGAGCGCGAGCGATCGCGCTCGCGCCGGGCCAGATGATATGGGGGAAGTGACATCCCCCAAAGGATGTTTCAGCGGCGCGTACGCTAACATCTGATCTCACGCGCATTCAAGCGCCCCGACTGGGCTTTTCCGGGGTCTTACCGCTTCAGGAACTTGAGCAGGACTGCCCAGGACTTCCTGTCGGCGTCGGCGTCGTATCTGAGCCCCTCCATGCCCGTCTTGGCCGCGTCCGGGTGGTCCTCCCCAAGTCTACACCCCGGTCACCTTCGCCGCGGCCGAGAGCGCCCACCCGAACCGCGCCGTGGCCGCACCACTGACGGCAAACCCTCCGCAGTGGCAAGTCCGCGCATCCCCTCTCACGGTGGAGGGCGTTCGGCGCGAGAGCTGGCGGGCGCTCACCCGCCTGCACGAGGAGAGGCGGGTCGGTCCCATCGGGGTCTCTAACTACACGCTACGGAAATGGGGCCTGGTCACAGCCGCCGCACGACGTCCGTGAGCTGCGGATCCGGCGGCGCCGGGTGGCGGGGGCCTCGCTGGAGCGCCACCGCCGCGCCGATGGCGAAGAGCGCAGGCACGAGCAAGACGACCAGCCACAGCACCGCGGTGGCAGCCCCGGCTGCGCGCGGCGGCACGATGCGGGGCACGACACCGAGTGCGGTGATGGCGAGGAAGAGCCCCGCCCCGAACTGGAAGAGCGGCACGAAGGCGCGCCGACGCCGGTAGCGCTCCGCGAATGCAGGGTCGAGC
>MEMX01000025.1 GCA_001768075.1 Anaeromyxobacter sp. RBG_16_69_14
GGAGGGGAGAACTCTCCCCCCGCGCCCCCCATCTCGAGCGTCAGTTCATGTGGCATGCGCTACCAGATGGGTGCGGCCGCCCCGTGCGTCTGCGCTGGCTGGCCGCGCGGGACCGCGTTGATAGGTTACGAGCGAAGGGCTCGCGGGGTCGTCGTGATCGAGCGGCAAGTCGAGAACCATGGTGTGATCGGTGACCTGAACACCGTCGCGCTCGTCGGCCTGGACGGGTCGATCGACTTCATGTGCTTCCCGCGATTCGACTCGCCCACCATCTTCGCCGCGCTGCTCGATCCGGAGCGGGGTGGGCGGTTTCAGCTCGCCCCGGAGTGCGAAGGCGCCCGCCAGATCCAGCTCTACCTCCCGGACTCGAACATCCTGCTCACCCGGTTCCTCTTCGCCGAAGGCCTCGGCGAGCTGTCGGACCTCATGCCTGTCGGCGAGGGGAGCACGCGGGCCCTGGTGCGGCGCGTGAAGACGGTCCGGGGTGAGATTCGCTTTCGCATGCTCTGTGCCCCGCGCTTCGACTACGGGCGAGCTCGCCACCAGGTCGAGCGGCGCTCCGAGCGGGAGCTGCTCTTCATCTCGGGCACGGCCGACCCGCTCGCCTTCGTCCTGCGCGGCGACGTGCCGCTCTCGATCGAGAATGGCGACGCGACGGCGACCTTCCGGCTCGGGGCCGGCCAGTCCGCCTCCTTCGTCCTCGAGGAGGTGAGGCACGGGCACCCGGGCGCCTGCTCCGCGCCAGGGTACGACTCCGCGAGCTTCAAGCGCACCAACGACTACTGGCGGAGATGGGTGGCCCGGTCGACGTACCGCGGGCGCTGGAGGGAGATCGTCAACCGATCGGCGCTGACCCTCAAGCTCCTCAGCTCGGAAGCTCACGGCTCGATGGTCGCCTCGCCCACGTTTGGATTGCCGGAGAAGCCGGGCGGTGAGCGCAACTGGGACTATCGGTACACGTGGATCCGCGACGCCTCCTTCACGCTCTACGCGGTCCACCGCCTCGGATACACCGAGGCGAGCGGGTTCATGAGCTGGATAGAGGCCCGCTGCGGCGAGCTGCGCTCCGACGGTGCGCTCCAGGTCATGTACGGGATCGACGGGCGCCACGAGCTCCCGGAGGAGGCGCTGACCCACTGGGCGGGCTACGGCGGCTCGCGCCCGGTGCGCGTCGGGAACGGTGCGTACGAGCAGCTCCAGCTCGACATCTACGGCGAGCTGATGGACGCGGTCTACCTCTACAACAAGTTCGGCCGACCCATCTCCCAGGACCTGTGGCGTAACCTCCTCCGCCTCATCGAGTTCGTGTGCGCGCACTGGCGCGAGCCGGACGAGGGGATCTGGGAGGTGCGCGGCGGCAGGAGGGAGTTCGTCGTCTCGCGCATGATGTGCTGGGTGGCCGTCGATCGCGGTATCCGCATCGCGACCAAGCGCTCCTTCCCGGCGCCGCTGGCCCGATGGTACGAGGTGCGCGACGCGATCTACCAGGACATCTTCGAGAGCTTCTGGGAGCCCTCCCGGCGTTGCTTCGTGCAGTACAAGGGCGCGAAGACCACCGACGCGGCGATGCTGCTCATGCCGCTCATGAAGTTCATCAGCCCGACCGACCCGCGCTGGCTCTCGACGCTGCGTGCGATCGAGCAGGATCTGGTCGAGGACTCGCTGGTGTTCCGCTACCGCCCGGGTACGGCCGCGCCGGATGGGCTCATGGGAGAGGAGGGGACGTTCAACATGTGTTCCTTCTGGTACGTCGAGGCGCTGGCGCGTGCCGGCGACGTCGACCAGGCGCGCTTCATATTCGAGAAGATGCTCGGTTACGCCAACCACCTCGGCCTCTACTCCGAGGAGCTGGGCCCGCGCGCCGAACACCTCGGCAACTTCCCCCAGGCATTCAGCCACCTCGCCCTCATCAGCGCTGCCCACTGCCTGGACCGCGAGATGGACGCGGCGGGGAGGCCTCGCTAGTCCGCTACCTCCGAAGAGTCGCCGAGCGCCTCCGGACGCCGGAGATCAGATCCCTACTCCCTCGCCCCGCGGAGTGGGGAGAGGGGCTCCGCGCTCCTCGACGAGGCGGGAGGCGAGGTGAGCATCATCGGGTACTCGAGCGGCGGGCTCGACGCGCGCCTCCTCCTGACCCCTGGCGTCGCCCTCTCCACGTCCGCCGACGTCGAGCGCTGCGCCCGGAGTTTCATGGAACGTGGTCGGCCGTCTGGAGCGCACTCTCGAACATCGCTGTCAGATTGGTCAGGTGGCTTCGCTCCTCGGCCGCCAGCAAGGCGAACAGCTTCCGGGAGGCCTCGTCGCCGGCCCTCTCCGCCATGGCGTGGTAGCGGTCATAGGAGATCGCCTCCATGGAGAGGGCGAGCTCGGTGATCTCGGCCGCCGACCTGCCATCCGCCCAGGCCAGGGCCTCGTCGACGCGGATTCCCCCTTCCATGAGCCTCTCGCCAGCGCGCTCCCGCACCATCGCGGAGAAGGCGGCGTCCGCGGGCCCGCCCGTGATCTTCTGATAAAGCGAGGACAGCATCGCCTCGTGGCTCGCCTCGTCGGCCACCAGATCGGCGAAGAGGGAAGCGGCACGGCGGTCGGCAATGGACTGGGCCATCCGCGAGTAGAACTCCTTCGCGCCTGCCTCGAGGACCCACGCCAGGGCGACGAGCTCACCTGCCGAGGCCGCCGAGGCGAACCACTTCATCCCCGACTCCGGGAACCCGCTGGCGACCGCGCCTTGCCAGGCGTGGATGCCGCCCGACATGCTGATGACCTTGCGGAAGCCGGCTCGCGCGAGGATCGCGGCGCCGGAGAGACTCCGGACCCCGGCGGCGCAGTAGACGACGGTGGTCCTCTCCCGATCGAGCTCCGCGCACCTGTCGGGAAGCTCCCCCAGGGGGATCAGTCGCGCACTGGGGAGATGCCCCGCCTCGTACTCGCGGGGCTGGCGGACGTCGACGAGGCTGTACTCCTCCCGGCCTCCCCTCTCCAGGGAGGCCCGGACCTCGTCCACGCTCCACGTGCTGACGGGCTGGAAGCCATCGAGAACGCTCATTCCCGTTTCCCCTGCCTGAATTCTACCATCCCAGGGCTCGCCGCGCGCGGTGTGTCGGCCGAAGGCGAACCGGTCGCCGAGCCGCGCTCACGCTTCGGGAGGCGCGGCTCAATCTCCGTCCTTCCCCGACGACGCCCACCGCTGGTACGCTCACCCGCATGGCGATGACGAAGACCCCCAGCGGCCTGCAGTACGAAGACAACGTCCCTGGTACCGGAACGCAGCCGACCAGGGGTCGGAGCTGCGTGATGCACTACACGGGTTGGCTATGGGTCGACGGCACCAAGGGCGCCAAGTTCGACTCGTCGAGGGATCGCGGCGAGCCGTTCACCTTCCCGATCGGCACCGGCTGTGTCATCGAGGGCTGGGACGAGGGCGTCGCGACCATGAAGGTCGGCGGCTCGCGCACTCTGCTCATACCGCCCGAGCTCGGCTACGGCGCGCGCGGCGCCGGCGGCGTCATCCCGCCCAACGCCACGCTCCTGTTCGAGGTCGAGCTGCTCGGCCTGCAGTGAGCGGGGCGCGCACCCGGGCGAGGCCGCGCCACGCCGGCGTCTTCGCCATCGTGGTGCGCTCCGGCGGCCGCCGCGAGAAGTTGCGCGGTAGCCCCGTGACACGGCCTCACGATTCGTCGACCCGCCAGTATGGACGCTCGGCAACCCAGGCGGCAGCCACGTCCGGCGGAGGCCTCGCCAGCAGCACATCGGCCCGCGCAGTGACCGTGCCGTCGCCCAGCCGTACCTCGGCGGCGACCTGGGCCCGAGTGCCGGTCCACTTCAGTACCCGCGCCACGACGGTGATGGGCGTGCTCGTCGGCGTCGGGCGCTTGAACACGAGGTCCATCCTCGCAGTGACCATCAGATCGTCGAAGTCGCCGTCGATGAGCCCCGTGCGTACAGCGGCCTCATCGAGCAACGCGGCCAGGATGCCGCCATGAGCCACGCCTGGGTAACCGTGGAAGCGTTCGGGAAGGACGAGCTCAGCTCGTACCTCCCGCGTCTCGCGATCCATCGTGAAGATCGCATGCACACCTGCCAAGTTGTCCCGGCCGCACACGAAACATGACCTCGAGCTCGGCTGCCTGTGGATCACGACCACCTCCGCCGGATGACCGTAGCACCCCTCATCCGGTTGACTGATAGCGCATGCCACATGAACTGACGCTCGAGATGGGGGGCGCGGGGGGAGAGTTCTCCCCTCCGCTTGAGGCGCCGCAAGGCGCCGGACATCAGCTCACAGCGGCGGCGGTGACGCTGGAGAATCACATCAACTGGTCGCCGCTGTGAGCACGAGAATCGCATCCTGAGCTTGCTACCGAGAGACCACTTCGTGGGCTCGGCACGAGGGGGGAGATTCCCCGCGTCTTCTAGTACGGCCGCTGCCCGATCCAGTTCCCGGCAGGTGCGTAGTCACACGCGACGTTCCACCACACGCCGCCGTTGAAGGAGCCGAACGGGGAGCCGGTGGTGCAGCGCACGATCGAGCACCCAAGGCCAATCGACGTGCGCCACACGACCTGAGTGTAGTGACCGCACACCCTGCCCGCGGCGCAGGTGTTCGAGGTGTAGTCGTAGTTGGCAGCCTCGCTCGCCCAGTTCGTGACCACGGCGCCCGGTGTCGGAGCGGACGTGCTCGCGAACAGGTTCTGGCCGTAGCCGAGCGTCCCGAGCTTGGGATCGTGGGCCCAGGTGCACTGCCGGACCCAAGCGTCCGCGGCCGCGGCCGCGCCGTCGGACCACGACATCGACGGCAGCGCCGGGTTCGGCGTCGGCGTCGCGGCGGCGCGCACCGAGTTGTGCGCGGAGACGAACACGCACGCATCGGCGCCAGCGGAGCAGGTCGGGCTGGGGTCCGGGTCCGTCGCCGGGACCGTGGCGCTCACGGTGGCCGACCTCGGGCCCTCGCCCGCGGCGTTCACCGCCGCCGCCGCGTACCAGTACGTGGCGCCTGCCGCGACGGAGCCGTCCAGGTAGGATGTCGTCGTCACCGGCGAGGTGGTCAGCTTTTCGTACGAACCGGCCTGCGAAGTCGCGCGGTAGACATTGTACCCGGTCGCGCCGGCGACGGCGTTCCACGCGAGCGACACGGAGGCGGTTCCGGCTGTCGCCGTCAGCCCTCCGGGGGCGGTGGGAATGGAGACCGTCGCCGCGGTGAGCTGGATCTCGTCGAAGTACATGGTGGACAGCGCACGGCCCGCGCGCTCCGCCAGGATCACCCCATCGATGGTGGCGCCCGCGGCGCCCAGCGCGCTGAGCGGCAGGAGACAGCGCGTCCAGGCATTTGCCTTGATGCCGCCCGAGCAGTACGGCGCGATCGAAACGGACCGCCTGGCAGCGCCCGAGACCGTCACGAAGGCGCTGATGGCCGGCGCAGCGTTGGCGCCGCCGTTCACCTGGAAGTCGAGGTTGGCGAGGCCGGCCGTGGAGACGCCGCTCCCGCGGAGGTAGAGGGCCGACCGAGGGCGGAAGGTCACCGAGATCGACCGAGTGCCCCCAGCGACGGGCGATTGGTTGGCGAGGTCGTGGGCGACCCGCGAGGCGTCGCTCCACCCGCTGGCCAGCGCATCGGCGTAGATGACGGAAGCTCCCGCAAGGGCGGATGCAGCGGTCCCGAGGTCCTGCGCGGCGTCGCCCTGCGCTGCATTGCCTTCCGGATCGCCTCCGCAACCGGACACGACAACGGCCGTCGCCGCGAGCACGCACAGCTTGGAATTCACGCTCATCACGCCTCCCCTGGTAGACCCACGCTCGGGAGCGGCCGCGTCACCCGTTCCATGCGCGGGGTTGTGTTCCGGTCGTCCCGAGCTTGAGGGACATGCTGTCCCAGGCGGCAGGTAGGCGAGCAAGCCCACTTGGTGGGTGTTGGGTGACGATGTAGGCCTGGTGGTCCTGTCCAGTCATCGCGGGCCTTCGGCAACTGTCCTTGCGGCCCCGGGCGCTCGACCGTCGCTTCGCTAGTGCGATCGCGCACACTCACCGTTCCGCAGCGCGACGCCGTTCATCCTCGAGATCCCGTCGACTCTGCGCGAGGGGTTGAACCTGGACGTTCTCGACTACGCGATCCGGCACAACCCGGTCCGGGCGTGCATCGTTATCGCGAACTTCAACAATCCTCTCGGCAGCGTCATGCCGGACGAGAAGAAGCGGGAGCTCGTCCTACTCCTGGCCAAGCACGGGATCCCTCTCATCGAGGACGATGTTTACGGAGACCTGGGCTTCATGCCTGCCCGGCCGACGGTGGCGAAGGCGTACGACGACAGGGGATTGGTGATCACTTGCTCGTCCTTCTCCAAGACCCTTGCCCCTGGCTACCGGGTCGGATGGATCGTCCCGGGACGGTTCCAGGAACAGGTGGAGCGGCTCAAGACCCTCTTTAACATCGCCACAGCCTCCCCGACGCAGCTCGCCATCGCCGAGTTCCTGGCCAGCGGCGGCTATGATCGTCACCTGCGAAGGATCCGCCGCCAGTACGCCGAGCAGGTGGCGCAGACACGCGATGCTGTGGCCCGCTCCTTTCCCCCCGGCACTCGGCTGACGCGGCCAGAGGGAGGCTATGTCCTGTGGGCCGAGTTGCCTGAAGCTGTCGACGGGTTGCGGCTCCACGAGGCGGCCATGCACGAGGCGATCGGCATCGCCCCTGGGATCATGTTCACGACAGGTGACAAATATCGGAGCTGCATTCGCCTCAGTGCTGCGTTCTGGTCGAAGCGCGTGGAGCAGGCCATCGAGACGGTGGGCCGCCTCGCGCGCTGCTCGAGAGCCTGCTTGAACGCCTCGGGTGAGGGCCAGGGCGGAGAAAGCTGGTCGAAAGGATCGACCTCGGTAGACGCGAGGGCACCGCCCTCACGGGGTGACCGAAGGCGGTACTCTCAAGACAAGCAATAACATTTGTCAAATGGACCGCGGCTGGGCAGATCGAGGCACGTGGCGACCGACCGCCCAATCAGGGAGACCGTATGAGCAAGAAGAAGATCGTCATCGTCCTCACCTCCCACGACCGCCTTGGCCAGACTGGGGAGAAGACGGGGTTCTGGCTCGAGGAGCTCGCAACCCCCTACTACGTCTTCATCGACGCCGGGTTCGACGTCGAGCTGGCGTCACCGCGCGGCGGCAAGGCGCCGTACGATCCCAGGAGCCTTGACCGCGAGGAGAATCGTCCACCTTCGGTGGTGCGCTTCCTCTCGGATCAGACGGCGATGGGGAAGGTCGAGCGCACCACGCCGCTCAGCTCGCTCGTGCCCGACCTGATCCACGGTATCTTCGTCGCCGGCGGCCACGGCACGATGTGGGATCTGCCGGACGACGAGCGACTCGCTGCGCTGATAGGACGCGTCTATGACACGCGCGGCGTGGTGGCGGCCGTCTGCCACGGCCCAGCGGGGCTGGTGGCCGCGCGCGCCGACGGAGGAATGGGGCGTTCCATCCTGGAGGGGAAGAGGGTCACTGGCTTCTCGAATGCCGAAGAGGATGCGATCAAGCTGACCAAGGTCGTCCCGTTCCTCCTCGAGAGCCGCCTGGACGAGCTCGCGGGCAAGGGGAACTACTCGTCGGGCGGGATGTGGCAAGCGCACGCAGTGCGCGACGGCAACGTGATCACCGGTCAGAATCCGCAGTCGTCCGAGCGCGTCGCCAAGCTCGTCGTGGAGGCGCTCGCCTAGCGCAGCTCCGGAAGCGCGTTGCGCAAGAGGGCGAGACACGTGTCAGGCCCGGCGCGGGCTGGCTGGCGCCCCGAGGCGCCGGCGGTGATGGGCGGCTCGACGTTCACCTCGAACAGCGAGCAGCCGCTCTCGCGCTGGAGCCAGATCCGCTCGCGCCCGCGCCTTCAACACCAAGTCGAGCACTGGCCCAGGTTTTGCTTTCTGCGACGCTCGAATCGGCCGCGATGCTCGCGGGCGTGACCAGGAGAAGCTCCTCAGGGATTCGACCGCGGTATCCCATCGGGCGCCGCCCGCCAGATCGCCCTCACCATCAGGCCGGCCGACAGAAGGAGCAGGACCCCTGCGAGCGCGTTCCCGAAGAACGCAGCGGCGCGCCAGGCACGCACACCGACCAAGTCGACGTCGAAGAGACAGGCGAGGATGCTCCCGGCGGCGGCGAGGGCGATCGCCCATCGCCGCACCCCGAGGAGAGTGGGCGTGGGGTCCGTGGCGACTGCCGCGACGGCCATCATCAAGGGCAAGGTGGTGACGGCGTAGTGGACCCAGACGATGGGCAGGGCCGGCATCACTGCGACCGTGAGCAGGAAGCCGTCGAGCGCCCGCTCACGATCGTCGCGCGCCCGCCGAACGAACAGGACCGCGCAGACGGAAACGAAGAGCGCCAGCCCGAGCCCCATGGAGACCAGCCGGGCGCGATCCGCGAGGGGACCCAGCGGCGCGGTGGTCGTGGCACGGACGTCGACGCCCGGCACGAGCAGCCGGTAGCATAGGCCTCGGAAGGACTGATTGAGCAGGGCCGGCCCGCCCACGCGGGGGACGATGTCGTGGGTCCAGAACCGGATCGCCCCGACGAGCCCCGCCGGTCCGAGCGCCGCGGCCGTGACGGCGCCGCCGATCGCGATGGCCGCCACGAAGCCCTGGACGGCCCGGGCCCGCCGCAGAGCCGGCGCGAAGACAAGGGCGATCAACGCCGCTCCCGGCCACACCTTGAGAAGCGTCCCCACTCCCAGCAGCGCTCCGGCGCGAGTCTCGCGCCCGCGGTCGAACGCTCGGAGCGCGGCCGCGACCATCGCGGCCAGGAAGAGCGAGACGTTCTGGTTGTTGAGATCGCTCACCACGAAGCGCCAGCCGGCCACCCAGACGAGCGCCAATCCACCCAGCCTGAGGCGTCGCGAGAACAGGGAAGCGCACGCGAACGAGAGATAGACGAGCGCCGCCAGCTGGCCCAGCCCCCACACCATTCGGACGGGGAGATCCCCCACGCTTCTCCGCGCCAGCTCGACCGGAACCATGGCCACCGAGAAGGTGGGCGGATAGGTGTTCCGGCCCGGATTGCGGTCGAGGTGGCCGTCCAGGACGCCGGCGGCGATGATGTGAAACCCGGTGCGGTCTCCGCCGGGACGCCCGAGGTAGAAGGTTGCACGGAAGGCGAAGAGCAGCGCGACGGCCAGGAAGAGGGACCGCTCGCCCCACCCCGCGCTTCGCCAGAGCGCCCGGAGCCAGGCGAGCGGGGAGTGAGGAACCGTGGCGTCCGCCATCACGGTCGACCGCTCTGGCCGGCTGGTGCCGGCCCCGGCTCATGAGCAGGCAGCCCCGCCGGGGCGCAGGGACGGTGAACGACGGCCCGCGGCACCGACGCGACACTACGAGCGAGGAGCTGGCTGCTTCGCCTCGCCCGCGATCCGGAGCCTCTCCGATCCACGTGTACCGTCCGCCGTCCGCGTGCCGAGCCGGGCCAGTGGGGTGTTCGGGTCAGCTCGCCAGCCCGATGACTTCGACCTCGACCTGGTGACCGTGGGCGCGGCCGAGCCGTCGGTCGCAGGTGACAACCGTGGCCTCCAGCGCCTCGGCAAGGGCCACGTACATCGCATCGTACGCGGTGAGCGTCGCCCGCAGCGTCCAGGCTCGCCCGATCAGCTCCTCGTGCGAGTAGCGGATCGCCGGAAGCTCCGCGAGATCGGCAAGCGCTTGGGCCGCACGACGTTCGCTCATCACCTTCCCGAGACACAGGCGTCGAAGAACGTGCAGCACTTCGACATCCAGAAGCTGGGGGGCATGCAGGGAGGTGTGACCGGTCGCGAGCCTGTCGCCGACGCGCTCTCCCAACGGCGTGTTCAGGAGGAACTCCACCGCGGCCGAGGCGTCGAGGACGATCACGGCTCACCACGAGCACCACGCACCAGGTCGGCAGCAGACTGCGGCAGAGAGACGCGCTCGCGGCGCTGGAGCCTCGCACGCATCTGGGCCAGCGTCGGGCGCTCGGCGAGCTGCCGCGCCTCACGGACGAGCAGGTCCGAGAGCGTCAGGCCCTCTTCGAGGGCCCGCATCTTCAGCTTCTTGTGGACCTCGTCGGGTACGTTTCGAATCTGAATCATCTTCGACATGCTCAGAGCATGCACGCATGCTATCAGCATGTCAATGCTGTTTCGCCGCAGGACATTCGCGATCCACGGCACCTGTTCGACGCCGGCTCCGACGCCGACCAAGCCAGAATCGGGTCCGCCGAAGCGCTCCATCCTATCGCTCCTCGACGAGGCCACGTCGCTGCGTTCCCGCCTGCAGGGGCACACCGACGACCAGAGCGACGCACTGCGAGTCAGCCCGGGTTCGAGACTCCCGGGCAGCTGAAGTGCGGGAATCGGTGAGATGGAGTCGCGAGGTCAGTCGTCGCCGAAGCGATATGCTATACTACGCCCACAACATTTCTTATATAGGGGGAGTGCATGGGGAAATGGAAATGTACGCCGTGCGATTGGGTGTATGATCCTGCCGTTGGAGACCCGGACAGCGGGATCGCTCCGGGTACGCCTTTTGAAGAAATTCCTGACACGTGGAGCTGCCCGATCTGCGGGGTTGGAAAAGATAGTTTTGAGATGATGTGATCGAGGAGGTGCTCGTCCATCGCGTCTGCGTCCAGTAGCGACACCGCTGAAGGCATTGTGCAGGCACACTGGATTGATAGCGCATGCCACATGAACTGACGCTCGAGATGGGGGGCGCGGGGGGAGAGTTCTCCCCTCCGCTTGAGGCGCCGCAAGGCGCCGGACATCAGTCACAGCGGCGGCGGTGACGCTGGAGAATCACATCAACTGGTCGCCGCTGTGAGAACTCTGGAGCGCATGCATCCCGCGCTCCTCTTCGGTCCCTTTTGTGGTCAGTTGCCGACCAGGCGCCGGCGCTGGTCGACTTTGTTTTCGCATCCCGCGCGAGTAACCTATGGCAGGCAACTCATTTGGACAGCTTTTTCGCATCACCTCGTTTGGCGAGTCGCACGGGGGTGCCGTGGGGTGCGTCGTCGACGGCTGTCCGCCCGGTATTGAGATATCGGCGGAGGAAATCCAGAAGGAGCTTGATCGCCGCCGCCCCGGGCAGAGTGCTATCACGACCCCACGCAAAGAGGCTGACCGCATCCATATTCTATCCGGCTATTTCGAAGGGAAGACTACGGGTACACCGATACTTCTGATCGCCTACAACCAAGACGTGAAATCCGAGGACTATACCGAGCTCATGAAAGCGTATCGGCCGTCGCACGCGGACTACACGTACGAAGCCAAGTATGGTTTTCGAGATTGGAGAGGGAGCGGCAGAGCATCGGCCCGTGAGACGCTCGCGCGAGTCGCCGCAGGCGCTATAGCGCAGAAGTACTTGCAAACACAGCTCGGCGTCGAGTGTTTGAGTTACGTGGAACAAGTTGGCGATATCAAAAGCGACGTTGATTTCAATTCTGTCACTCCCGCGGAAATAGAGTCCAATGCTATTCGCTGTCCCGATCAGTCTGCAGCGAAAAGGATGATTGAACTTATTGAACAAGTGAAGGCAGAAGGGGATTCGATCGGTGGAATTATTCGCGGCGTTATACGCAATGCGCCCGCTGGCCTTGGAGAACCTGTCTTCGACAAGATATCCGCAGTTCTTGGTAAGGCAATGTTGAGCATCAATGCGGTGAAGGGTTTTGAAATCGGTTCAGGATTTGCTGGGGTCGTCGGGCGTGGCAGTCAGCACAATGATGCTCTCTATAAGGACGAGAGCGGCAAGGTGCGCACGCATACCAATAACGCTGGTGGCACCGTCGGTGGTATTTCCAATGGCGAGACGATTCATTTCCGTGTTGCGTTCAAGCCAGTTTCCACCATAGCAAGAGAACAAGACACGCTCAATCGCAAGAATGAATCAGTAAGACTCGCCGGAGCCGGCCGGCACGATCCTTGTGTCTTGCCGCGCGCTGTTCCGATCGTGGACGCCATGTCCGCGCTCGTCGTCATGGATCACCATCTGCGCCACCGCGCGCAAAACGGATGACCTTCGCGGCACGTGCAGGGTCACGAAGTTCGACGACATGAGCAGCTCGCCCAGCCGAGACCGGCGCGCGTTGCCACCCGGCAGCTTCGACGCACACGCCGAAGCGGACGCCGCCAGAGCCGTCTGCTCCTAGCTTGCGGGTAACGGCACTGCGACCCCGAGCAAAGACGTCTGCGCCGACGGCCCAGGCGCGCAGCGCCCGGGTTCTCGAGCCGAACGCCCGTGGACGTTCGCAAACGTTCGCGAACGCTACATCGCAGCTCCTCTACCCACCAGAGTACCGACGAATTGCACCGTTGATCGACGCGTACGGCGCTTGCATTGCCCTGAGCTGACGACTACGCCGCCCGTCGAAGCGAGCGAGTCGAGAAGACGGCTACGCGCAGCACTCCGCGGCAGCGATAGCGGGACAGGAATGGAGGTCGTTCGCAACTGTCATCCTGACAAGAATACAGACGAACGGCCACCGCCCAGAGACGCAATCCATCCTTGCCTCGCGCTTCGGTTCCCCACCCGAATTCCGCGACGCCTCCCTCGAACGGAGTGAACCGATGAAACAATCATCCGCGCTAGACATCCTGGAGATCAGGCCTGACATCTACTGGATCGGAACTCTGCACCCCGAGCTGCGGATCTTCGACGATCTCTTTCCCACCCGGCACGGCACGACCTACAACTCCTATCTGCTCAAGGGGGCCGAGAAGACGGCCATCATCGACACGGTCAAGGGGAAGTTCGGCCCGGAGTTCATGGGGAAGGTGAGACAGCTGGTCGGCCCGAACCAAGTCGACTACATCGTCGTCAACCACACCGAGCCTGATCATTCGGGTTCGCTGTCCCTGTTGCTGAAGCATAGCCCGCGCGCCACGGTGGTGTGCACACAGACAGCGGCCACGTTCCTGGGCAACCTGTACCACTCCCCGTTCTCGCTGCGCGTCGTCAAGCATGGAGAGGTCCTGGATCTGGGCGGCAAGCACCTTCGCTTCTTCTCCGCACCATTCCTCCACTGGCCCGACACCATGTTTACGCTGCTGGAGGAGGCCAACGTCCTCTTCACCTGCGACGCCTTCGGTGCCCACTACTGCGGCGACAGCATGTTCAACGACGAGGTCCCCGATCTCGTTCTGGAGATGAAGTTCTACTTCGATTGCCTGATGCGGCCCTTCAAGGACAAGGTGCTGTCGGCCGTCGAGAAGATCCGCAACGAGAAGATCGACATCATCTGCCCGAGCCACGGGCCCGTGCTGCGCAGCAATCCCATGCAGGCCGTCGCGCTGTACGAGCGCTGGAGCCGCCCCTCGAGCGACGCCCAGGATAGCCACAAGAAGATCGTTATCCTCTACCTCTCCCCCCACGGCAACACGCGCTTGATGTCGGAGGCGGTAGCCGAGGGCGGGGCCCTGCCGGGGGTCGAGGTGATCCGGTGCCACATCAACGATCTCACCGAAAATGAGCTCCGCGACCAGCTGGAACAGGCCGACGCGCTGATCTTCGGCGTGCCTACGATCAACCGCGACGCCCCGAAGCCGATGTGGGAGGTCCTGGCAAACCTCTCGGCGGTGAAGCTGAGAACCACGATTGCAGGGGTGTTCGGCAGCTACGGCTGGAGCGGCGAAGGTTGCAAGATGACGGAGGACCGGCTCAAGGGCCTGAAGTTCGATCTGCCGGTGCCCTTCGTCCAGGCGCGCTTCACGCCGAGGCCGGCCGATCTGGCCCGGTGCAGAGACTTGGGCAGGTCCATCGCGGGGAAGCTGCAACTGCCGGCGTGCGCCGTCGAAGTGCTGGCGACTTGACCGGTAGTCGACAGCATCCGACGCATCGCTCCCACGCGCATCCCGAGCTTCCACCACTCCGTTCGGGTCCATGGACCTGCAGGACTTCCAGGAGATCACGAACTTTGAGCGGCGAGTGTCGGCCTATCAGGCCGGCGTGAGCGGAGAGGTGATCCTCGATGCCGAGT
>MEMX01000026.1:0-4027 GCA_001768075.1 Anaeromyxobacter sp. RBG_16_69_14
CCGGACATCAGCTCACAGCGGCGGCGGTGACGCTGGAGAATCACATCAACTGGTCGCCGCTGTGAGGCTCGCCGCTCGCGTGGAAGTAGATCCCGGGATACTTCTCGAAGCCCAGGCTCGGGTTCTTGCGCAGGATCGAGTCGCGGATGACGAGGCCTGTGACGGCCACGCTCACTCGAAGATCGTGTTCGTCGAGATGCTGCGCTGCGTGTCCGCGTGCATCGAGATGTCCTTCTCGGGGTACCAGTTGCCCTCGCCCTCGGCGTTGTTGCGGAAGAGCGAGTCGGTGATGGTGAGGATCCCCTTGTGATCGTTCGAGACGAAGAAGACGGCGCTGCCGTGGGCCCGGCACGAGTTGTCGGTGAGGTCCACGTTGTGGAGCTCGAGCCGGAGTAGGTTGCCATCCATGTAGATGGCGCCGCCACTTCCACCGCCGGTCCCGGATGTCACCGGGTTGCCGCAACAGGCCGTGGTGTGGTTGTTCACGAACGTGCTGTTGTAGACGTGGAAGTTGGCGAACAGCCCGCTCAGGGCGCCGCCATTGGCAGCAGAGTTGCCAAGGTCGCCTGCGCCGCCAAAGGTGGACGCCACGATGAAGACGGGCTCGGCCTGGATCTGCACCACGCGGACCGCGCCGCCGCCTTCATCAGGACCGGCGTAGGTAGAGGCGTTGTGGAAGAACCGGGAGTTCACGATCTTGAGTCGGCCACCCGCGACATGGACCGCTCCCCCGCCATCTTCGTCGTCCGCGAGGCCGTTGATGAAGGTGAGGTTCTGGAGGGTGAGGCGGGGGAAGTCCTGCCCCCAGCAGTCGCTGGTGGCCCAGCCCAGCCGCCGGAGGCACACGTTCTGGTAGAGGATGCGGTGCGTGCCCCTGCCGCTCAGGGTGACGAGGCCGCCGCCGTCGATCACGATCTCGTGTGCACCGAGGTTGTTGATCTCGGCGGTTGCCGTGAGTTCGATGGTCTTGGGCGCCGCACCGCAGTTGAAGGTGATGACGCCGCCCGTCGCCACTGCGTCGAGGAAGGCCTGAGCGGTACATGTTTCCGGAGTGCCCGACCCCACAACGGTGGTTGGTGTCGAGGTGTCGGCCGGCAGCGCTGTCACCGGGATATCGACCGAGTCGGCGGTCCCCGCAGGCGGCAGATCATCGGGCATGGCCATGGGGGTGAACGAGGTGTTCGCCGTCCCACCGGAGCCACTGCACCCGCCCAGTGCGCCGCACAGCGTCCACAGGCCAACGGTGCGGCCCAGCCAACCTTGAGTCATTACCCTGCTCCCCAAGTGTGAGGTCGTCCCAGCTTGGGTGTTCTGCGGGATCCTTGCAACAGAGCAGATTGGCTCCAACGTCGGTCAGTGTGGGCCGTCGGGACCAGGCTTTGTTGGCACACGTCTCCGGCTTCCCGCCGTGCGCCCCACGCGCTGCGTGCAGCCCTTGCCCGCTACTGTTGCCTCTGGCAGGCTGCTGTGCAGCGTGTGGTCTGAAAGCGGTTCTCACTTGAACTGACGCTCGAGATGGGGGGCTCGGGGGGAGAGTTCTCCCCCCGCTAGAGGCGCCGCAAGGCGCCGGACATCAGGTCACAGCGGCGACGGTGACGCTGGAGAATCACATCAACTGGTCGCCGCTGTGAAAGCTCACACGATTGACGAAGGGTCGATTGTCGGACCTGCCCGCTCTCCTGGACGCTGCAACCCGCTTGGGATGGGGACGTGAGGTGAGACGGTGCGTCGTGCTCGCCGCGCTGGCCCTCGCCGCCACGGTGCCGCGCTCCGTCTACGCCGCGCGTCCGCCACGTCTCGATCCGGTGGTGCTCGGGCGCGCCAAGGCCGCCACGGTCCTCGTGCTGACCGAGTCCGGCTCGGGCAGCGGGTTCGTGGTCGCCGCGCAGGAGGGTCGGCTCCTGGTCGTCACGAACGAGCACGTGATCCGGCCGCGGTCCGGCCAGACCTCGGCGACGATACAGGTCGTCCTCGACAGCGGCGACGAGGCCGCGATCCGTCGCCCGGCCGCGCTCCTCGGAACCGATCGCGAGGCCGACCTCGCCCTCCTCTCGTTCGCGGCCCCACGCCGTGGCCCCGAGGCGCTTCCACTCGCAGCGCAGTGCCGCCTCGAGCCGGGGCTGCCCGTCTACGTCGTCGGTTTCCCCTTCGGCGCCCTCCTCGGCGCCGACGGCCTGCTGCCGGCGGTCAGCATCAACTCCGGCGTCGCGGCCGCGCACCGCGCCACCGTCATCGAGGCGCGCGATCTCCTGCAGGTGGCGGCCGGGATCAACCCAGGCAACAGCGGTGGCCCGGTTGTGGACGCGCTCGGGACGGTGATCGGCGCCGCGGTCGCGCACTTCCGGGGCACCGAGGAGAGCTTCGTCGTGCCCTGCGAGGCCGTCGCGGCCCTCCTCCGCCGCCTCGCGCCCGGCGCGCGGTACGCCCTCCGGGCCCTCGCGCCGCTGCCCTCCACCGAGCCGCCCTCCACCGAGCCGCCCTCCTCCGAGCCGCCCTCCTCCGCGCCGGCGCCCGAGCGCCTTCGCCGCGCCCTGGTCCTGGTCCGCAACGACGGCGAGCCGGCCTGCGGCTTCGTCTGGGGCTCCCGCGCTGGCGAGCTCCTCGTGCTCACGAACCACCACGCCGTTCACGATGCGCGAGGCCGGCGCCGCGCCCGGGTCGAGGTCACGTTCGCAGGCCGGGGCTCGCGGGCGGCGACGATCCTCCGCTCGGATCCGGAGACGGACGTGGCGCTCCTCGCCGCGCCCGATCCGGGCGGCGTCGAGGCGCTCCCCATCGCCGACGCCGGGCGGCTCGTCGAGACCTCGCACCTGCGCGTCGCCGGCTTCCGCCCGGGCAGCCTCACCGGCGCGGCAGCGCTCCAGACGTCGCCAGAGATTCAGGACGCGACGGTGGTGAGCCTGCGCCACGGCCGCGGTCGCCAGCTCCTCGCCGTCCAGGTGGACGCCGGCATCAACGGTGGCAACACCGGCGGGCCGGTCATCGACGAGCGCGGTGCCGTGGTGGGCGTGGCGGTGATCCGCGGGCAAGGCACCAACGTGAGCCTGGTCGTTCCCGGCGAGGCGGTGCGGGATCTCCTCCGGGGCGGCCTGCGCGGCGGCGGGGTGAAATGGGCTCACGACGGCAAGGCGTCGTGCGTCTACGAGGCCTGGGTCGAGGTGGACGATCCGCTCCGCGAGCTCGTGGCCGTCGGACTCGTAGTGGAGGACGCCGGCGTCCAGACCCTCGCCCCGGGCGGCAACCGGCTCGTCGTCCCCCTCGGCCCGGTGCGCGCCGAGGCACGCCTCGCATCATCGGGCGCTGCGACCCTCGCGGCCGTGGTGACGCCCTGCCCGGCGCGCGAGCCCCCGAGATTCCAGATCGTGACCTACGACGCGCGACGGCAGCAGCAGGTCAGCCTGCCCTACGCGCTCGCGCCGCCCCGCGCGGGGTCGAGCTACGCCGTCGCAACGTTCCGTGGAACGTACCAGGCAGGCGACCGCGAGGTCGACGCGAGGTCCTTCTTGTCCACGCCGCCCCGCGCCCCGGGGTGGTCGAACGCGTGCCAGGGCCCAGATCTCGCGCCCTGCCGCGCCGCGTGCGACGGCGGGGATCCGTCGAGCTGCGTGAAGCTCGCGGACCGGATCGCCGGCGCGCGCGGCGATCCCGGCGCGGCGCGCCAGGCGGCGCCGCTGTACCGGCGCGCCTGCGACGCCGGCGTCGCGGGCGGCTGCCACGGGCTCGCGCTCCTCGCCCTCGACCGGCTCGCGCCGGGGACGGACACCGAGCGCGTCGCGCTGGAGGAGCGGGCATGCACCGGGGGCATCGCACGCGGCTGCGACGCGGTGGGTATCGCGCTCCGCGACGGACAGGGCGTCGCGCGCGACCTCGCTCGTGCGGCGGCGCTCTTCGGGAAGGCCTGCGACCTCTCGGACGGGCTCGGCTGCAGGCTGCTGGCGGAGCTGACCTTCGACGGCCGGGGGGTCGCCCGGAGCGCCCAGCAGAGCGCATGGCTCTACCAGAAGGGCTGCTCCCTCTCCGATGCGGG
>MEMX01000026.1:4071-7220 GCA_001768075.1 Anaeromyxobacter sp. RBG_16_69_14
TCCGCCAGTCCTGGACCGAGGCCGCCCGGCTCTACGACGTCGCCTGCGAGGCCGGGAGCGGCGAGGCGTGTAACAACCTCGCGGTCATCGTCTCGAAGGGCAGCGGTGGGGTTCCGCGCGATGCGCGGCGCGCCGGCGCGCTGTTCCGGAAGGCGTGCCGCGCCGGCTTGCGGGAGGGCTGCATGAACGCGCGGCGCTGAGCGGGCGCCGGCCCGTCTCGGCTCGCGCACGTCCCATGAGGTTATTTCTTACAGTGCAATTACCCACCGGTACGCCAATATCGCGCAATGTGGGATGGCCCGGCGGCGGGGCTCGCCGGCGTTGCGCCCGTCAGCGCGATGGGCGCCGGGCGGTGGATCTGGCGTGGCGCGGTGGCGCCGGGGCACGCGGCGCGGCTGCCCCGGGCGCCTTCGCCTTCCAGGTCTCCCAGAGGTTCAGGATGAACGCCACGTCGCGGAGCTGCAGCTTGTCCGCGACGCGGGGAAACTCCTTCGCCAGGGCGTCGAAGAAGCGCCGGTAGCGCGGCGGCGCGACATAGTGCAGCAAGGCCTCGCGGCCCTCCTCCACGGCCACGAACTCCATGCCCATGCCGCTCGGCGCGGCGTCGGGCTTCGTCTCTCCGGGCTGGGGGGGGATGAGGTGCGAGACGCGGGCGCGCGCCGAGAGCGGTCGATCGGGCAGGGCGATCTCGACGTTGACGTCCACGCCCTTCCTGAGGAGGAACGAGCTCCTCACGAAGACGCCCCCCAGGCCCACGTTGAGCGAGGACGTGAAGGCCTGGAACTTCAAGCCTTTCTCGCCCTTCCCGGGAATGAACAGCCTGCAAGGCAACTCGGCGCCGATGCGCTCGTAGCGGCGGAGGTCGTCGTCCATGCCCCGAGAAAAGCACGGGTCGATCTCCAGTGCCAAACGGGGCGCGCTGCCAAGAAGGGGCCGCCGCGGAGGCGCGTGAAACCACTCGGGCGCCGAGTCGAGCGCCGAGCCGCCCCAGGCATCCGGACCCTCGTGCGCCGAGGGGCGCGACGCCGGTCGGTTCGCACGCAGGGAGCCAGGCGATTGCGGCGGCCGGCCGCGCTCCTTGTTGTTTCGGCGGCGCGTCCCACCTAATGAGAACGAGGCATGTGGTCCGGTCGCCGCACGATCGGGGTCGTGGGAAGGGCATTCGATGAGAACGCACGTTCGGTGGGGGGCTGACGGGGGCGCCGTGGTCGTCATCGCAGGGAAGTTCGACACGCCCGACGTCGAGCAGCTCAGCGCAGTCACGGAGAGATGTCTGGAGGCGAGGAGTGTGGTGACGCTCGATTTTCACGGCGCCGAGGTGCTCAGCGATTGCGCGATCGCGAGGCTCGCGGACGAGCTGAACCGAGCGCCCGGCCACGTTTCACTGATGGGACTCTCGGAGCACCATCACCGGCTGCTCCAGTACATGGGTGCCGAGGCGCCGAGGGCGGAGCACGCTGGCGCCGAGGACAATACATAGCCCAAAGGTATTGGTGCGCGAAAGGAGGTGGGGATCTCGGTGGGCGAACAGCGGACGGCCGGGCCCGGGCCGCGGGACGGTCTCTTCGTGGGAATCGGGGCGTCGGCCGGATCGCTGGAGGCGCTGGACCGCTTCCTCGACGAGCTGCCCGCCGACAGCGGCATGACCTTGGTCGTCGTCCAGCACCTCGAGCGCCGCCATCCCAGTGCGCTCGCCGAGCTGCTGGGCAAGCACACCCGGATGCCCGTCCAGCAGGCAGAGGACGGGGTCCGCGCACAACCCAACCGCGTCTACGTGATACCCCCGAACGCCGTCCTCACGCTGGAGCGGGGCGTGCTGCGGGTCGCCACGGCGGCGGAGACTGGCCTTCGCACGCCCATCGACGCGTTTCTGCGCTCGCTCGCCCAGGATCGAGGCGAGGGCGCCGTCGGGATCATCCTCTCGGGAGCCGGGACCGACGGCACCGCCGGACTGCGGGCGATCAAGGAGAACGGCGGCCTGACGCTCGCGCAGGCCCCCGAGACAGCCAGGTACGGCAGCATGCCCCAGAGCGCGATCGCGGCGGGGCTGGTGGACTTCGCGCTGCCCGTCGAGGAGATGCCCGCGCGCTTGCGGGCCTACGCGGTGAGCGTGACGGAGGCCAGGGAAAAGGGAAACGAGACCGTGGACGCCCAGGTGACCGCCAGCCTAGGCGCCATCTGCGAGATCCTGCAGCGGAACACCGGGCATGACTTCAGCCACTACAAGCGGGGCACGCTGCTGCGCCGGATCCGGCGGCGCATCCAGATCCAGCAGGCGGCCTCCGTCGCCGACTACGTCCGATCTCTGGAGGAGAACGCCGCAGAGGTCGAGCTGCTGCACGGAGACCTGCTCATCGGGGTGACGCACTTCCTCCGCGATCCGGAGGTCTTTGCGGCGCTCGCCGAGCAGGTCATCCCGGCGATCGTGGAGAACGGGGATCCGAGCGCGCCCGTGCGCATCTGGGTGCCTGGCTGTGCCTCGGGCGAGGAGGCCTACACCATCGCGATCCTGGCGCGCGAGCATGCAGCGCGCATCGACTCCACGCGATCCGTCCACGTCTTCGCCACCGACATCGACGGCGAGTTGCTGGCGACGGCGCGGCAGGGCTCCTACTCCGGCGAGATCCGCGAGCACGTCTCCCCGGAGCGCCTCGAGCGCTTCTTCACGCGGGAAGGGTCGTCCTACCGCGTCGCCAGAGACCTTCGCGAGCTGTGCACCTTCTCCGAGCACAGCCTCATCAAGGACCCGCCCTTCTCCTCGCTGGACCTGATCTCGTGCCGGAACGTGCTCATCTACCTCGCGGTCGATCTGCAGAGGAAGCTGGTACCCCTGTTCCACTACGCCCTCCGGCCGGGAGGCTACCTGCTCCTGGGCCCCTCGGAGAGTCTGGCGGGCCACCCGGACCTGTTCGTCGCCGTGGACAAGGCGCACCGCATCTTCCGGCGCAACGACTCCGCGGTGCGGCCGCGCGTGGAGTTCCCGCTCTCGGGCTGGCCCGGTGCGCGGGCGGACCATCCCTCGCGGCCGGGGCTGCAGCTGGCCGGACCAGCCGCGCCGCACCCGTTCAGCCAGGCCTTCGAGCGCATGGTGCTCGAGGAGTACGCGCCCCCCTGTGCCGTCGTGAACGAGCGGGGCGACATCCTGTACG
>MEMX01000026.1:7228-7476 GCA_001768075.1 Anaeromyxobacter sp. RBG_16_69_14
CGAGCGGGCAGGTATCTCCAGATCGCCGTCGGTGTCCCGAGCAACAGCCTCCTCGACCTCGCGCAGGGCAGCCTGAGGGTCGAGCTGCGCACCGCGCTCGCCAAGGCGGTGAAGAACCGACGCAAGGTGGTTCGCGACGACGTCCGTGCGGAGGTGGACGGCAACCCTCATCGGTTGCGGCTGACGGTCCGACCGGTGCCCGGGCTCGGTGCCGATTCGGGTCTCTTCGCGGTCGTGCTGCAGGAGGC
>MEMX01000026.1:7611-12036 GCA_001768075.1 Anaeromyxobacter sp. RBG_16_69_14
AGCTCAAGTCCGCCAACGAGGAGCTCGTCTCCACGAACGAGGAGCTGCAGTCGGCCAACGAGGAGCTGCAGACCTCCAAGGAGGAGATGCAATCGGCCAACGACGAGCTGCACACGAAGCTGCAGGAGCTCGACGCCGCCCAGAGCGATCTGCAACACCACTACCTCGGTACCCAGATCGCCACCATCTTCGTCGACCGCGAGCTCCGCATCAGGAAGTTCACTCCCGCGGCCACCAAGCTCTTCAACGTGCTGGAGGGCGACCTGGGCCGGCCGCTCCGCGACCTGGCCCCCCGCTTCGTGGAGGAGGACCTGCTGCCGGACATCCAGACCGTGATGCGGAGGGAGACCGCCGTCGAGCGACGTGTGCACCGGGCCGACGCAGCCTTTCTCGTGCGCATCCTGCCGTACCGCACCCTCGAGAAAGGGATCACGGGCGCCGGGGTCACGTTCGTGGACATCACCGACCTCGACCGCGCCGAGGAGGCGGAGCGCCGCTACGGCAAGCTCTTGCAGCTCTCGTCCGACGCCATCATCGTGTGGCGCCTCGACGGCGGGGTCGAGACCTGGAACAGCGGCGCCGAGGAGCTCTACGGTTACGGCGCCGGAGAAGCGCTCGGGCATGTCCCCCGCGAGATCCTGAAAGCGGTCCTCCCGCGCCCCTGGGAGGAGATCGAGGCAGCGCTGCGGCAGCACGGGCGGTGGATGGGCGAGGTGCTGCATCGAGCGAAGGACGGGCGGGTGGTCACGGTGTCGGCCCGGCTCCAGCTGCTGCAGGGCGGTGCCGGCGTCGCTCGCGTCCTCGAATCCGACCGCGACATCACCGAGCACAAGCAGATGGAGGACGGGCTGCGCCAGGCGATCGCGGCTCTCCGGCAGGCGGACCTCAACAAGGACCAGTTCCTCGCGATGCTCTCGCACGAGCTGCGCAACCCGCTCACCCCGATCAAGCACAGCCTCTACGTCCTCGATCGCGTCTCGCCAGAGAGCGAGCAGGCGAAGCAGGCGCGCGAGATCATCGGGCGGCAGATCGCCCACATGGCGCGGCTCATCGACGACCTGCTGGACGTGACGCGCATCGCCCGGGGCAAGATCCAGCTGCAACGCGAGCCCCTCGATCTGCGCGAGCTGGTGCTGCGCACCGTCGAGGATCACCGCGCGGCCTTCGTGGCGAACGGGGTCGAGCTGGAGGTCGCGGCGGGCGACGAGGCCACCCAGGTCGTCGGCGACCGGACCAGGCTTGCGCAGGCGCTGGGTAACCTCCTCGGCAACGCGGCCAAGTTCACGCCGCCGCACGGGCGGACGCGCATCGCGCTCGAGCGCGACGCGCAGGCGGCTCAGGCGATCGTCCGGGTTCGGGACACCGGAGCGGGCGTCGCCGCGAACGTGCTTCCGCACCTGTTCGAGCCGTTCGTGCAAGGCGACGGGGGCCTCGCGCGCACCCGCGGCGGCCTGGGGCTCGGCTTGGCGCTGGTCAAAGGGCTCGTCGAGATGCACGGCGGAACCGTGGCAGCGCACAGCGACGGGCCCGGTACCGGTGCCGAGTTCACGATCCGATTGCCCCTCGGAAGAGGGTCGGTTTCAGCGGTGCGGTCGGGCGCCACCAAGTCGGCTCACGGCCCCCTGCGCGTGCTCGTCATCGAGGACAACCTGGACGCAGTCCACAGCCTGCGCCAGGTGCTCGGGCTCGGCGGGCACGAGATCGAGGTCGCTTACAACGGACTCGACGGCCTCTCGAAGGCGCGGGAGTTCAAGCCCGACGTCGTGCTCTGCGACATCGGCTTGCCGGAGATGGATGGCTACGCCGTCGCCAGGGCGTTCCGCGCCGACGAGGCGCTGCGCGCGACGCGCCTCGTGGCGCTGACGGGGTATGCGCTGCCGGCGGACGTCGCCAGGGCGCAGGAAGCGGGGTTCGACCAACACCTGGCAAAGCCGCCGGTCATGGAGAAGCTCGAGGAAGCTCTCGCGATTGAAGGTGCCGCGGCGGAAGCCAGCTAGACCTGTCGCCCCGCTGGCCTGTCATAGGGCGGGGGCTCGTCTCACGCCTCCTGCCCGCGAACCACCTCCATCAGGGCCAGCGGGACGGTAAACACCGCCCGTTCCAGGAGCGGGGAGATCGAATCGAGCTTGCGCGACAGGTCGAACGCCCCCAGTCGCAGGAAGCGCGACCAGAATCCCCGCTCCTTGAGATTGCTGGCCCGCATGAAGCGGAAGACGTCGAACATCTTCTCCTTCACCTTCCTCGAGTAGTGGAAGAAATCTGCGTCCAGCACGGCGCCGAGCCGGAAGGTCGTCGCCTGGTAGAACGGATGCGTGCCCAACCGCGGTGCGTCGAAGGTGCGATCGTCGCTGATCCACCAGCTGGCAAAGCCACACTGGTCCTTGTAGCGTTCGTAGATCTCCGTGCTGGGGAAGGGGATCAGCACCGAGGCGATCGCCGGGCAAAAGACGACGTACTCCGAGAGGTCCTTCATCAGTTGCAGCGTCAGGTCGATCGCCGGGGCATCTTCCCAGGGAAAGCCCAGGATGAAGAAGACGGCTGATCGTATGCCGTGGCGGTGCGTCAACGGGATCACGCGACGAACCATCTCCACGGTGTGCGGCTTGTGGATCCGCTTGAGCGTCTGGGGATTGCCGCTCTCCACGCCGTAGTCGATCTGCACGCAGCCGGCATGCGCGGCCATCTCCAGCAGCGCCTCGTCCACCGAGTCGATGCGAGTCATCATGCTCCAGGTGAACCCGTGCTGCTCGTCGATCAGGCGCCGGCAGATCTGCTCGGTGCGCTGGTGATTCATCGACATGGCATCGTCGGTGAAGTAGAAATCGCGCGTGCCGTAGCTGCGGTGAATCGCGATCATCTCGTCGACGACGCTGTCGGCCGAGCGGAAGCGGAACTTCTTTCCGAACAGGCCGCCGGCGCAATACGCACACCGGGCCGGGCAGCCCCGCGAGGTGAAGACGTGGGTGAACAGCGCCTCGTTGGGACCCGAGCCGTAATCCGCCGGGTTGACCAGGTGGCGAGCGGGCAGCGGCAGCGAATCGAGATCCGCGACCAGCGGGCGCGGGTCGTTGTGCTCGATGTGGCCGTCCTCGCCGCGGTAGACCAACCCCAGGACCGACTCCAGGGGCCGGCGGCCCAGCATGGCCTCGACCGCCTCGACTATCGTCGGCTCTCCCTCGCCCACGACGGTCGCGCCAAATCCGTGCTCGACGGGTTCTTCGGGCAGCAAGGTGGCATGCGGCCCACCGGCGAGCAGTCTTGCACCGCAGTCCCGCAATTCGAAAGCCAGACGGTAAGCCTCCTTGACCAAGGGGGTGAGCAGTGTCACGCCGACGACGTCGGGCCGGAGCTGCCGGACATGCTCGACGACCTGTGCGGTCGAGAGTCTCCGGCTGGCTGCGTTGGCGTCCAGCAGATGGACCTCGTACCCCGCCCTTTCCAGCACGGCGCCGAGCATCATGATGCTCGCCGGGCAGCTCGAATGCTTCTGAGTCCTGGACGGCGGATAGACCAGCAGCACGCGGGCAGCGGGCGTCAGCATGATTCCCCCATTGGGTTTTCGCTGGCCGGGCCGGGCTCACGAAGCCAGGCCTTTCGACCAGCTACTCGGCATCGCAGGTTCACGGGAGGTCCCCGGGAACATCTTCGGCACGATGAGGACGCGGGTGGGGTACGTGTCAAGGAAGTTGTCGCATGAAGCCGCTCGGGCTACGGGCCACCGGCTGCGGCTCGTGCGCAACCGTAGCCCGGAGTCCGTAGCCTGCAGCCCTTCTAGAACGCTGCCTGGAGACTGGCGAGGAAGGCGTCGTTGGCGAGGTTCGGCGCCACCGCCGCGGGGTCGTCGCTGCGCCGCAGGATGTACTCGAGCTGAAGCTTGACGAAGGTCGAGGCGAGGTAGTTCACCCCGAGGGTCTTCCGCTCGCGCCGGACCCTGAGGCCGGACTCGTCCACCTCCTGGTCGAGCCGCTCGAAGCGGGCGGCGAGCTCCAGCGCATGGCCCTCCGGGAGGGCCATGCCGCTCGCCAGCCGCAGCGCCGGGCCGACGTCCCACGCCGCTGACACCGCCCACCCGGAGTAGCGCAGGTCGGTCCTCCCGTCCCCGTTGAAGTCGTCGTGGATCCGGCCGCCGCCACCGAGCGCGCCGAGCCTGAGCCCCGTGCCCGGCACGGCGATCTGCAGGTCGCCACCGACCATGCGGCGGTTGACGTCGTACACCGCCCGGCCGCTGTTGAAGACGATGTTGTCATGGCGGTTGTAGCTGCCGAAGGCGCCGAGGGTTACGGCGCTCGCGGCGGCGAGCTCGAGCCGGCCGCCGTAGAAGTACTGGGCCCTGTTGGTGATGAAGTACTCCTTGCTGGTGCTCCCGCCGAAGAACGTGTTGGCGCCGAGCCCGTTGCTCACCAAGAGAAAATAGCCTCCGGCGAG
>MEMX01000026.1:12068-13678 GCA_001768075.1 Anaeromyxobacter sp. RBG_16_69_14
CGCGCAGGTTGGAGACGGTGCCGTAGAGGAGCGACGACGGGTGCTGTGACCTGGCGAGCGCGAAGTCGGCGAGCGCGGTCGTGATGTCGGCGCGCAGGATGAAGTCGAGCCGGCGATCGTCGAGGAGGGCCTCGTAGGTGCCGGGCACCTTGAACTGGCCCACGTGGAGGGAGAACCAGCGGGCCGGCGTGAAGGCCACGTCGGCGTCGAGGAGCGCGAAGTCGTGGTCGAGCCTCGCCTGGGCGTGCAGGGAGAGGTTCCAGGCCGGGTGGGCGAGGCGGATGCCCAGCCGCGCCTTGGCGAGCCTGAAGCCGCTGACGGCGTCGGCGGCCTCGTCACCGCTCGGCTGCTGGAAGAGGCCCTTCGCGTCCTCCATCTGCTCCCAGATCGTGGCCCACACCTGCGTGTAGCCGTAGACCTCGACGCGCTCGTCGAACACATACGCCTGCGCCGGCGCGGCCGCGAGCAGAGCCGCCAGCGCGCCGGCGCAGCAGAGGCGCCGCGGGGTCACTGGATGCCGTAGCCGTAGACGACCAGGGTGGAGTCGGCGATGAAGGCCCAGCCGCCGTTCTTGGCGTCGAAGTCCTCGTAGCCCGCGGGCAACGGGTTGACGCGCACGGCGATCACCCCGCGCACCATGCTGCCGGCGTTGTGGTCCTTGGACCTGACGTAGTCGTAGCCGTCCTCGCAGGACGTGGGCGAGTGGTCTTGGCCGCGGTCGGGCGCGCCCGGGGTCGCCTGCGGGAAGACAAGGCGGTAAGGCCCCTCGCCGTTGATCTTGCCGGAGGTCCAGTCGAGGTTGCTCGGATCCATTGGCATCGCGCCGCCGTCTCGCTGGTAGGCGATCGCGATCCATTGCTCGCCGGGGATCGGCTGTCCGTCGAGGAGTCCGGCCGGGAGCGGGCTCGGATAGTTCACGAAGCCGCAGGTGGTGCCCTTCGTGGCGGTGTCGAGCCCGGCGTAGAAGAGGCCGGCCGGGAACTGCTTGTTGATGTCGGCGATCGTGACGTCCTTCAGGTAGCCGTCGGGCGCGATGACCGTCACACCGGTGACCTGCGGGTCGGCGGGATCCACGCCGGCGGCGGCGAGCAGGTCCTTCAGCTTCACGCCGTTGTACGTCACGTACTCGTCGAACTGCTGCCTGTTCGAGTTCGCAAGCAGGAACTCCGAATGAGCGGTCAGCGCCTGGAGCTGGGCGAGGTCGAACGTCTTCTGTGGCGCGTTTGGCTGGCCTGGTTTGCTCGCAGGATCGCCCGGGTACTTGACCTCGGCGATCTCGGCGCCGTTGGTCGAGCCGTCGCCGTCGCTGTCCTGCGCGTCGAGCGCGAGGAGCGCGTCCTTGGTCCTCCCGCCCGCCTTGTAAGCGGCCCCGTAGAGATTGAGCGTGTCGGCGTACCCGCCCGGCTGGCCGGTGTAGTCGGGCAGCGGGTGCTGGATCAGGTGGCAGAAGTCGCACGCGTTCTTGGTGATGGCCGTGCCGCCTGCGGTCGGCGTGAGGGTGCCGCTCGTGTGGCACGTCTGGCAATCGTCGACGCGCGTGCCGACCGCCTTCGGGTAGGCGTTCACGAGGTTGGTGGTGTCCTTCTCGCTCTCGTGGCCCTTGTAGGCGC
>MEMX01000026.1:13712-13888 GCA_001768075.1 Anaeromyxobacter sp. RBG_16_69_14
GCCGCACGCCGCGAGAAGAACGGCTGCGACGAGTGCGGAAATGACTGTTGGTGTGCGCATCTTCTCTCTCTTGGGGTGGCTACGCGCGGGGATAGGTATTGATCATCGGTCATGGCAAACCGGGACCATGGGCAAATCACACGTCAGTGATGGAGAAGAAATTCCCATAAACGACC
>MEMX01000026.1:13905-14625 GCA_001768075.1 Anaeromyxobacter sp. RBG_16_69_14
GTACCATTGAAGAGGGACGAGCAGGTCGCTGGAATCCCGTCAGCCGCTTCGCGGGCGAGCTCACCTGGCCGCGATGGGCGTGAGCCCGAATTGATTGATCAACTGGAGGTGCGTCACCGCCGTCCGCGCGGCGCCGGTGGCTGAGCGCGGAGCGGGTCCTCCGGCCAGGCGTGCCTGGGATAGCGCCGCATGAGCTCGCGCCGGAGCGCGGGGTAGTGGCGATCCCAGAAGCCGGCCAGGTCGGTGGTCACCTGCACCGCGCGCTGGTTCGGCGCGAGCAGGTGCAGGACCAGCGGCACTCGGCCGCCTGCGAGCCGAGGGCCGTCGGACATGCCGAAGAAGTCCTGCAGCCGGCTCTGGATCCAGGGCGGCTTGTCGCCTGTCTCGTACTGCACCGTCACCGACCGCCCACCAGGGAGCGTCACCCGGTCCGGGGCGAGGCGCGCGAGGGCCTGGCGCTGCGGCGGATCGAGCCGGCCGAGCAGCGCGCCTTCCAGTCCGGCCTCGCGCAGCTCGGCGAAGCTGCGCCGGCCAGCGCAGGCAGCGCGGAGCGCGGCAGCCAGATCGCCCTCCGAAGGCGAGGAGATGCCGCTCTCGGGGGCGTGGCGCGCGGTGAAGCCGATCCGGGCCAGGAGCCGGTCGAGGGCGCCTTCCGCCGCGAATGCGCGCGGACCCTTCGCGAGCGCCGCTCCCGCGAGCTCCGCGGCGGCGCGCTCCGGA
>MEMX01000026.1:14643-22896 GCA_001768075.1 Anaeromyxobacter sp. RBG_16_69_14
CTCTCCTCGAGCACCAGATCCTCGT
This sequence comes from Anaeromyxobacter sp. RBG_16_69_14, assembly GCA_001768075.1. Lineage (GTDB taxonomy): Bacteria > Myxococcota > Myxococcia > Myxococcales > Anaeromyxobacteraceae > Anaeromyxobacter_A. The sequence goes on from MEMX01000026.1 coordinate 14,669, forward strand.
AGACGAGCCGCTCGAAGGCGTCCACGCGCTCCGCCGCCGCGTTCCAGCGCACGTCCTCCTCGTAGCGGAGCGCGTCGGGGAACAGGTCGAGCAGCATCTCCGGGGTGACGGCGCTCGCCAGCCGGATCACGACACCCGAGGTGCCGGGCCGGACGCCTGCGCGCGCCCGGCGCTCCTCGGCGTCCACCGCGACCAGGAGCGGTGCGTCGCGCACGACGCTCTCCGGCGCGAGCCGGGCGCTGCCGCCGCCCTGCAGCACCACCTCGCCGGAGCCGGGCGCGCGCCGCCGCCCGACGCGGTCGGGGAAGGCGGAGAGGGTGGCGAGGAGGAGGGCGCGCTCGGTCGAGCGCATCGAGGTCGAGGTGGATGCCGAGCCCTCCGGGCGTGCGCCCCGGTCCTGGGCGCTGTCGCGAGGCCGCGACGGCGCCGTGGGCGCGGTCGAAGAGGTCTCGGTCGAGGGTCGCGGCCAAACCGCCAACCTCGCGAGCTGCTTCCTGGCCCGCTCCACCGCCTGCACTGCCCCGGGGACGAGCCCGAGTTCGCGCAGCTTCCGCTCCGCGAAGCGCGCGCGCGCGGCCTCCTCGAAGAGGGAGGCGAGCTCGAGGAGATCGGACTCGCCGGTCGCCCCCTCCAAGGTGAGTGCGGAGGAGGCTGGACCGTGGCCCCCTGTCCCGAAGCGGTTCCTCCTCTCGCGGATGTCCCGCTCTCCGAGCAGGGCCGCCAGGAGCGCCCCCTCTGCGCCGGCGCCCGCATCGGTCGCGGCCACCACGAGCCGCGCCAGGCGTGGATGGAGCGGGAGGCGCAGGAGGCGCCTCCCGAGCGCGGTGACGCGCTCGGTCCGGTCGAGCGCGCCGAGGCGGCGCAGGAGCTGCCCTGCGGCCTCCCAGGACGCCGGTGGCGGCGGCTCGAGCCAGGCCAGGTCGGCGATGTCGAGCGACGCCAGTGCGAGCGCCGTCTCGGCCAGGTCCTCGCGCCGGATCTCCGGCACGTCGAATTCCGGGCGGCTGTCGTGATCGTGTCTCGTGTAGAGCCGGAGGCACCGGCCCGGGCGCGTGCGGCCAGCGCGCCCGGCTCGCTGCGCTGCCGAGGCGCGGCTCACCTTGCGCAGCTCGAGGGTCGGGAGGCCCGACCAGGGCGAGTGCGCGGCGACGCGCGCCAGGCCGGAGTCCACCACCGCCACCACGCCGTCGATCGTCACCGAGGTTTCGGCGACGTTGGTGGAGAGGATGACCTTCCGCCGGTAGGAGGGGCGCACCGCGCGATCCTGTTCCTCGGGTGGCAGGTCGCCGTGGAGCGGCACGACCTCGACGCCGCTGGCCTCGAACGCCGGGGTGCCCTCGAGCGCCTCGCGCGCCCGTCGGATCTCGGTCGCGCCGGGGAGGAAGACGAGGACGTGCCCGTCGGGCTCCTCGCGCAGCGCGCGGCGCGCCGCCCACGCGACGCGCTCCTCGAGCCGCAGGTCGCGCGCAGCCTCCGCCGGCTCGAGGAACTCGACCGCGACCGGGAACGCGCGCCCTTCGGATCGGAGCGACGGCGCGGACAGGAAGCGCGCCACGGGGCCAGCCTCGAGCGTGGCCGACATGACGACCAGCTTGAGATCGGGGCGCTCTCCGAGGTGCAACCGGCGCAGGAGCCCGAGTGCCAGGTCCGACTGGAGGTGACGCTCGTGGAACTCGTCCACCACGACCGCGCTCACGCCGGGCAGGGTAGGGTGGGCGAGGAGCCGCCGCGTGAGGAGCGCCTCGGTGACGTAGCGGATGCGCGTGCGCGGGCTCGACACGTCCTCGAAGCGCACCTGCCAGCCGACGGTCTCGCCGGGCCGCTCGCCCAGCTCCTCGGCGACGCGGCGCGCCGCCATCCGTGCCGCGAGCCGCCGGGGCTCGAGCACGACGATCTCGCCGGTACCCGCCAGCCCCGCCTCGAGCAGCGCGCGGGGCACGCGCGTGGTCTTCCCCGCGCCAGGTGGCGCCTCCAGCACGAGCCCGGGCCCGCGGCGCAGGGCCGCGACCACCTCGGGCAAGAGCCCGTCGATGGGCAACGGGTCCATCCGCGACTCATAACCCGGCGAGGCTCCAGAGGGGGAGCGGTCGATCTCCTCTGCCCGAAGGAATTCGGGCATTCACGCCACCCGCTGCCCCGCTCGCGCGGGTCGGTCTGACCGCGGTTGTCGCTGGAACAGAGCCCATTCCCGTAGGGCAGCGCTGCTTCAGCCTTCGACCGCGGGAGCCCGTGTCGAGTCGATGGCGCGCCTGATCGCGCGCGCCAGCTCGCCCCGCGTGAAGGGCTTCCAGAGCGGAGCGTTCGCCGGGCCGATCGAGTCCGGGCGGAGCTCGTCGCGGGGGTTGCCCGAGATGAAGAGCACGGCCAGCCCTGGCCGCGCGCCGGCGAGCCGCGTCGCCAGCTCGGGTCCGGTCAGGTGCGGCATGATCACGTCGCTGACGAGCGCGTCGAGCCGGGGCGCACCGGGTTCGGCGTAGCGGAGCGCGTCGTTGGGGTCGCAAGCCTCGACGACCTGGTACCCGAGGTCGGCCAGCACCTTGCACACGAATCGGTTGACCGCCGGGTCGTCCTCCACCACCAGCACCGTCTCGCTGCCGCGCGGAAGCCGGTCGTCGGTCGCCGGCAGCGACCGGCCTGCCGTACCGTCCGTGGCGGGGAAGAGGAGGCGGACCGCCGTGCCGCGGCCGAGCGCGCTCTTCACCTCTATCGCCCCGCCATGTTGCTTCACGATGCCATGCACGGTCGGCAGCCCGAGGCCAGTGCCCTTCCCGAGGGACTTGGTGGTGAAGAAGGGCTCGAAGACGCGGTCCAGGGTCTGCTCGTCCATGCCCGTCCCGGTGTCGCTGAGGACGAGTGCCGCGTAGCGACCCGGCGGCAGCTCGAGCGCGCCGGATCGCTCGTCGAGCCACTCCTCGCGCGCGGCGATGCGCAGCGTGCCGCCACGCGGCATCGCGTCCCGAGCGTTGATGGCCAGGTTGAGCAGCACGAGCTCGAGCTGGGCGCGATCGGCGAGGACCGGCGGCGCCGTCCCCGGAGGTTCGACGATGAGCTCCACGTCCTCGCCCAGCATGGCGAGCAGCATCTTACGCATGCCCTCGGCCACCCGGGCCAGGTCGAGCGGCTCCGCCTTCAGTTCCTGCTTGCGGCTGAAGGCGAGCAGGCGATGCGTCAGCTCCCGCGCCCGCTGAGCGGCTTGGTGGATCTCCACGACGTCCGAGCGGTGCGGGTCCTCTGGAGGAAGCTCTTCCAGCACGATCGAGGAGAACCCGAGGATGGGTGAGAGCAGGTTGTTGAGGTCGTGGGCGATGCCGCCCGTCAGTCGCCCCACCGAGTCGATGCGCTGCGCGTGATGGAGCTGCTGCTCGAGCGAGCGGCGCTCCTGTTCCTCGCCTTCGCGCTCGCGCAGCCACTGGCCGAAGCGGCGCCCGGCGGTGACGATTGCGGCCGCCCCGAGCAGCCAGATCCCGCCGTGCGCCGCCGCCAGGGGCCAGGTCTGGCGGCGCTGGATGACCAGGAAGGGCGCGAGCGGCAGCGATACGCTGATCCCGCCCCGCACGTCACCGAGCCTGTAGCCTTGCGAGGCGTGGCACTTCAGACACGACTCCTCGACCAGGAAGCGCCGGATGAACCGCAGGTGAGGCTCGCCCCGAAAGCTCTCGATCGAGTCGAACTGCTCCTCGCCCCGCGCCAGCCGCTCCAGCGCCGACCGCTCCCAGTCGTCGGGCCGGTTCTCGGGCCGCAGCGGGCGTAGGCTGGTGAGGTGCCCCTGCACGCCAGGGGTCTCGGCCGCGATCTCGTACGCCTGCCGTACCATGTAGGCGGGGTTCATCAGCGTGAGCTGCTTACCGGTCGTCGTCGTCAGGTCGCGGTCGGGCAGGCCGCTCAGGTGGGGGTTGGGAGGCGTGTTCGGGGCGATCGGAACGTACACGCCGCCGTGGCGTGCCCCCCACCGGCGGTACACCAGGTCCTTGTCGAAGTAGGCCCGCGCCGTGTGGAGCACGAGGTCGTGCATGGCCGAGCGCTGGCGGTGCAGGTTCCAGGTCAGGGAGCCGGCCAGGGCGGCGGTCCACATCAGCAAGGCGAGCGCTGTATACGAGTTGACCGGCAGTCGATGCGCCGAGACTCTGGCCGCGCCAGTCAGCGGGGGCAGCGGCGCCGCTGCACGCGCGTCGCACGATGACCGGTCGCCCTCGCTCATCGTGGCCCTCCGCGCTCCCCGCCCCGCCCGCTCCGCGGGCCTCCCAGCGGGCGTTCAGAATAGCACCTGGGCCGCAGGGATCCGGGTGACGAGCGATGCCGTGGGTGTGCCCGTGTCACACAAGTTCTGGATCATGCTAGAAGCCACCTGGAATTCGGAGCAGTGAGGAAGCTCACGGATCACTCACCGGCCGGGACGAAAGAGAGGCTGCTCATGTCCTCCCACGAGAGACACGAACACCACGAGCATCATCATGATGGGCACCATGACGAACACCATCGCTGCCATGGGCATCACGGCGACCACGACCGTGATCGGCACTCGGGATGCCATCGATGGGGGGGCGGGTGTGGCTGTCGCTGCGAATGCGGACGTGGCTGCGGCAGTGGCTGTAGCGGGGGTCACCATGGCCGAGAGGACGGGCACCACGGATTCCAGCGGCGGTTCCGGAGCAAGGCCGAGAAGATCGCCAAGCTCGAGACATACTTGGCCGAGCTCAAGGCCGAGGCGCAAGCCGTAGAGGAGCGTCTGGCCGAGCTGCGCCGATAGGTTCTCGGAAACCGATCACGAACTGGGCCCGCGGCTGCCCGTGGAGGCCTTGATCCCGGCAGGATTTGCGCCTGGAGTCTAAAACGGGGCGTGCTCCGCAGAAACTGCCGGGGTGCCGGGAGGCGGGACGCAAACCGAGCGGGGTGGAGGCGGGCGAGAACCGTGAGGAAGAGGCCGGCGTCGAGCGGGATGAGTGCGGCTCGCTTGTCGCGACGCGCCCGGATGACGGGGCCATTCGCCCGAGGAGCAGCGGCGGTTGTCGGACGGGCCGTGTCCGCCGTGAGTCCCCGCGCGCCGATCCGAGAGCGCGCCGAGGAGGCCGGCACGGCGCGTGCTGCAGCAGGGAGGGTTGCGGTCCGCGCGGCTCTGCATCCTGATCATCGGTCTCACCGGTTGCGCCTGCGTGCCCAGCGGCCCGGCGCAGCGGGTCGAGCGCGTCAGCGTCGGTGACGCCGCCTTCGGCGTGCGATCGTCACCCGAGGACGCCGAGGCGGCTCGGCAGGTCGAGCGAGTCCTCCCGCGCGCGGTCCACGCTGCGGCACGATGGGGAAAGCTCTCGGTGCCGGTGCTCGTCACGATCCACCCGACGCACCGCGACCTGGAGGTCGCCGCCCGTCGCGAGGGGCACGCCTGGTTGCGAGCGTGGGCGCGTTACGCCTCGGTAGATCTACAGTCGCCGCGCACGTGGTCGTCGGGCTCGGCGAGCGACGCTGAGATGACCGCGCTGCTCTCGCACGAGTTGACCCATTGCGTCATGTACCAGTTGGCGGCAAGCGAACAGACCTGGTCCAGGCGCGCCATCCCCCTCTGGTTTCGCGAGGGGATGGCCGGCGTCGCGGCGGGACAGGAGTACGGGTGGGTAAGCCCGGAGGCCATCCGGCGGCACTATCTGGAGATGGGGTCCCCGGGTGGCGGGAGCCGCTGGCGGAGGACCCGCTCACCGCGCCGGGATCTCTCTATCGATCGGACTCGGACCTGGTCTACGCGACGGCCTCCCGCGCCTTTCGCTTCCTGCTCGATCGGCACGGGGAGGAGCCCATCCGCCGGGTCATGGCCGGAATGAGCGAGGGCAAGGGGTTCGGCGACGCGTTTTGGCAGGCTCTGGGCGTTCCCGTCGCGGAGTTCGAGGGCGACTTCAGGAAGCACGTCCTTCGCCGAGGGCCGTCCGCCGCCGCCCTCTCGGAGGCGGGTGCGCCTTCACGCGCTCCAGATCACGGTATCCTGGGCTCCCCACCGGCCGATCCCTCCGCTTCCGCTGCAGGAAGCGGGTGCGACCAGGTGAACAGCATGTCCCTGGCCTCGTCCGCGCTCGACCATGTGAACGCCAGACCCGTATCCTCTATTGGTGAATAGAAGGCGAAGGACAGGGCCGCGTTCTCCCTCGGCTGCCACCAGGTGAACAGCATGTCCCTGCTCTCGTCCGGATCCGACCAGGTGTAGAGCAGGTCGACGTCCCTGTCGGGGAGCGACCAGGTCGAGAGCAGATCCGCCCTGTTTCCGTGACTGCCGTCCTCGGAGCCATGGGATTCCATTGCCCAGCCCGTCGCTCCGCTCACCACGGCGAGCGCGACGGTCACTATTTTCAAGGAAGACATTGAAGCCTCCCTCCAGCGCCGGCCGATGGCGCCTGAAGGCTTGATCTCGATCATGATAAGAGGTAGTGGCCGGGCGGCGAGGTGCGCGCCTCCCGTTGGGGGGGCCACCCAACTCTGCAAAGTGCCAGGAGTGCTGCCGGCCAGCCGGGCCCAGCGGCGCTCGGTGGTCACGCGCCCTCCCACGCCCGTGGGATCCGTCCACTCACGGCGCCAGGCATCCGGGACTGAATTTTGAACGAGGGCAAGGCGAACGAGGTAGGAGGAACGAAGCGCGGGCCGGTCGAGACCTGCGGCAATCGCTATCCCATCTCGTCCGCCCCCCCCCTCCCCCAATGCCACGGAGTCGATGGGACAGCGCGAGGCAGAGCGCGTCACAGCAAATGGGTGCAACGGCAATTCTGGCCGGCGCGCTCAGCGCAGGGGCCTTCCGCACTCATGCTTTCAGGCTGCAAGGTCGAATAGTTTCGCGGCCTTGAGGTAGACCGCGGCCCCTAGACAGTCCCCCAGCGCACGCGGCTTGGGGCGAAGGAAGGGGCCGCCTCGGTCCCGGTCAGAACGGCAGGGTGCCCGCCGCCATAAGCCAGAATGCCGGCACCCAGAGCCCCGCGAAGACCCACACGATGAGCGAGACGGCCAAGGCCTTGGCCGGGAACTTTCCATAGGCGTTGAGCCAGACCTCGAGCGTGAGCACCGTGTAGCCGGCGCACGCGAAGGCCAGGTAGTTGCTCTTTGCGACCAGCTGCTTGCCGCCCTCGAGGACCGGCCCACCCGTGTAGAAGAGGACCATGTAGATGGCCGAGACGAGTGCGACTGTGAGGCTCACGTTGCCCGCCGAACGCAGGTCCGTGAGACCGGTCAGGAGCGCATGCGAGACGGTCATGTAGAGGAGGCCGTGCACGAAGAGGAGGCCTGCCGTGAATGCATCCTTGAACACCGCAGCCTGGAGGACCGCGCCAAGCACGACCACGACCCCCACGAAGCCGGTCACGGCACCCGTGCCCTTGGCTTCCCCCTTTCCCAGGAACAAGATGGCCACCGGCATCCACATCACACTGATCGCGACAAGCAGCGCAAGCGTCATTGATGTTCTCCTGAGACCCTAAAGAGGATGCAAATAGGAAAGCGCGCGGCGTGGCGACTGTGCCTCCGGAATCCGCCCAGAAAGCGGCACCGGCAACTTCCCGAGCCGCGCCTCGTTGAATGGAACGATCGGTTCTTGCCGCTGGCGCCCGAGTGTGCGCGCCGCCCACAGCGACATTCAATGCGCGGGCCAAGTGCGATATTCTGTCGCCCCTGGCGTAGTAGGCCCATTTTAGGGGGGTTGCGCACGATTTCGAAGACGAGGGTACTGCCCGTGACATGTCGCAGCAGTCACAGGCAACGCGTTACACATTGCCCGTCGTCATTACACCCCCGGGAGCCCCCGCTGAAGCCGCGCGGGCGCGGACCACTGAACTCCCCGTCGCCTTCGCGGGAGAGCCAGGCCAACCGCCAGACGGCACCCGGTGGAGCAGGGCGAGAGCGGCGCGGCGTCGCGCCCGAGGCAACCGCCACCCGTCCGTGCCTCGTGTTTCGCCTCTTCTTGAGGATCCCGGCCGACCCGGGCGACGTCGAGCCGCCGGACGCGCAGCGGCGACGGCCGAGGATCCCCGTGGAACCAGAGGCGGCCGGGCAGGTGCCCGACCGCTTCATCTGATGTGAGCCGGGTGGGCCGGGCCTGGCGAGAGGTGGTGGAAGTGGGGCCGGGAACTCTCCGAGCCCGGGCGCTCGCTCGCGCGTCCCGGGTCCCACCGCGGTTGTCGCTTGAACTGATAGCGCATGCCACATGAACTGACGCTCGAGATGGGGGGCGCGGGGGGAGAGTTCTCCCCTCCGCTAGAGGCGCC
>MEMX01000027.1 GCA_001768075.1 Anaeromyxobacter sp. RBG_16_69_14
AGCCCAAGGTGAAACCCGCGGCGCCGCTCGGGATCACCCGCGCGGCGCCGCGCCCCCTCCTGTGGCCGGGGCCATCGGCAGCGCCAGCCCTGACACCACCTCAAGGATGGAATCGCTCGGTGCGGTTGGCAAGGTCGGCAATGGCGAGGGGAGGCGCGTCACCGACGGGACAGCGAGATGCGGCCGCTCGGCCCCCCCGCTGGGCGCCACGGCCGTTCATCGAGCTGGCAATGGCTAGTTTCTCTCGGAGCGATCGCCCGAGCGCGCTCGCGGGAGGGACGAGATGAAAGAGCGCCACGTCGGCGTCGAGGCGGGCAACCTGGACCAGGAACGCCTGCGCGCGCTCCCCACCCGGCAGCTCGTGACCGAGCTCGCCCAGAAGGCGTGGCTGCTCGCGCATCAGGAGGTGGCCCTCGCGAGGAGCGAGGTGAGGGAAGATCTGCGCTCCGAGATCAGAATGGCAAGCGCCCTGGGCGTGGCGGGCGTCTGCGGGATCGTGACGCTCCAGCTGCTCCTCGTCGCACTGGTGCTCGGGCTCGCCGAGGCGGGCGTGGTGCGTGGCTGGCTAGCGGCGCTCCTGGCCGCAGCCGTGGTGCTCGCCATCGGCACCGCGGCGGGACTCATCGGCTGGGGCAAACGCGTGCGGGCGCCGCTGGATGCGACACGCCGGTCGGTGCAGGAGAACGTGCGATGGGTGAAAGAGCACCTGGCCTGACCCGGGCCGATGGGGAGCCCGACGCTTCGCGGCGCCTCGAGGAGGAGATCTCGACGCTGAGGCGAGAGATGGGCGACCTCGTGGGGGAGCTCGACCGGCGGCGCCGAGAGGCGTTCGACGTCCGGCTTCAGCTGAAGCGCCACCCTCTCGCTGTGTCGGTGGCGGTCGTCGCAGCTGCTGCCGTGCTCGGGGGCACGGTGGCCATGCTGGTCCGCGACGGCCGGCGCAAGCAGCAAGCGAGCTACAAGGCACGGCAGCTCAAGGTGGCCCTGGCGCGAATGATCGAACACCCCGAGCGCGTGGCGCTGGGCGAGTCGCCCGGCGACAAGATCCTCGCGGCGGCCGGCAGCGCGGCGGCCGTACTCTTCGTGAAGAGGGCATTCGCGAGGCCGTCGGCCCCGGCCCCGAAGTCCAGGGCTAGCTGAGCGGCATGGACGCCAGGCCCTGCAGCGCTGCTAGCACGGCGTCGAGACCGACGTGGAGCCGCGTCCCGTCCCAGAGCGCCGGTGTGCGCTCTCCACCGCACTCCGCCAGGGCCGCGCCATGGCTCTCGAAGTCCACGTTCCGAAAGGCCACCGCATCGGCGAGCCCGAGCTCCACTGCACGGCGGCGCGCCGCTGCAGATTCCTGCTCGGCGATGCGATGAAAGAGCTCGGCGCGGGTTGCCTTGACCATGCGCTGCTCGGTTGGCTCGCTGCGGCTGATGGTCTTCTCGGAAGGGCTGCCGCGGGTCCCGGCCGGCTAGGCCGCGTCGAGGCGGCCGAGCGCAGGTAGCCGGATCTGCAGCGGCTCCAGTTCCCGCTCGCCTGTCACGCGCACCACGCGGTGCGACGTGGGATCGGCAAGCACCTTGCGCACGAGAGCTTGGTTCAGAGCATGGCCGCTCTTGTACGCAGTGAACTTGGCGATGAGCGGCATCCCGAAGAGCGTGAGGTCGCCGAGCGCGTCGAGCACCTTGTGACGCACGAACTCGTCGGGGAAGCGTAGGCCGCCCGGGTTCAAGATGGAGAACTCGTCCACGACGATGGCGTTGTCCAGGCTGCCACCGAGGGCGAGTCCTGACGCCTTCATCTTCTCGATGTCGCGCAGGAAGCCGAAGGTTCGAGCCCGGGCGACCTCGCGGGCGAAGACGCGGTCGGAGAAGACGAACTCGAAGGTCTGGTCGGTGATGAGCGGGTGATTGAAATCGACCGTGAAGCGGATGCTCAGCTCGCGCGCCGGCTCGAGGCGGGCCACCTTGTCGCCGTGCCGCACCCCTACCGGCGTCTGCAGGAGCAGGAAGCGCTTGCCGGTGCGCTGTGTGCGAACGCCGGCCTCCTGCACCAGGTATACGAACGGGGCGGCCGATCCATCGAGGATGGGGATCTCGGGGCCATCTACCTCGATCCGGCAGTTGTCTACACCCATACCGGTGAGGGCCGCCAAGACATGCTCGACCGTGGCGAGGCGCACTCCGCCCGCGCCGAGCGAGGTGCTCAGCATCGTATCGACGACCATGTCGGCGCGCGCCGGGAGCTCGATGCCGAGGTCGCGACGCACGAACACGATGCCGGAGTCGGGCGCCGCAGGGGCGAACGTGAGCGTCGCGGGCTTGCCACAGTGGAGCCCCACTCCCGTGCAGCTCACCCGCTTCCCGACTGTTCGTTGGTTCCAGTAGGCCATGTTCAGGACGCCGCTCCCCGTTGAACACCGCTCACCACGATCGGTCGCGCTTCATCAGCATGCGCAGGACTGCACCGAATCCGTGGCCGCCGTTGACCAGCGGGTGGAACGCGTACGCAAGCCACATGCCATTGAAAAACCCTGGCTCTTTCTAGGGCACCATCTGCGCCGTGCCAGCAAACCCCTGATTCAATGTCACTTTCAATCGTGTATTCACAAAGGGGCGCATCGACCACCCGGACCTACCTCGGCCCCATCCCCGGCCGAGTGCGACATCGCTGTCGCGGTCTGCATGGTCAGACGCAGTTCTGACGCGCCGGGTTATAGCATGCAGGGTCACGAGGGAAAGTATATCGCCCGCCCTCGAGCCGGCAGTCCGTGATACCGCTCAAGGACGACATCCCCGTCAGCCACACCCCCATCGCGACGGTTGCGCTAATCTCTGCGAACGTGGTGGCATTCCTCTGGCAAGTGCTGGTGGTTGGCCTGCCACTCTCGGTCGAGGTCGGGGGGGTGATCCCCTACGAGATCCTGACCTTGCGGGACATCAGGCCTTTCGACCTGGTCCCGCCACCGATCACCGTCTTCACGAGCATGTTCCTCCACGGCGGATTTGCGCATATCGCCGGCAACATGCTCTTCCTCTGGATCTTCGGGAACAACGTCGAGGACGTCCTCGGGCGAGCACGCTACCTGTTCTTTTACCTGGCATGCGGCACCGTGGCGGCACTGGCTCAGGTAGCTGTCGCGGCGGTAGGGGCCGATCAGGCGTCGCTGCTCATCCCGATGGTCGGCGCGAGCGGCGCCATCGCGGGGGTGCTCGCCGCGTACATGGTCCTCTTCCCGCGGGCGCGCGTGCTCACGCTCGTGCCGATATTCTTCTTCATCCGGCTCATCTACGTGCCGGCAGGGTTCTTCATCGGCCTGTGGTTCGTCATCCAGCTCCTCAGCGCATTCGTCGGAAGCCAGGGCAGCGGAGTCGCCTTCGTCGCGCACGTCGGAGGTTTCGTGGCCGGCTGGGTGCTGCTCAAGGTGCTGGGGCCGCGCCCGCGCCGCGCGGGTTGGTGACTCACAGCGGCGACCAGTTGATGTGATTCTCCAACGTCACCGCCGCCGCTGTGAGCTGATGTCCGGCGCCTTTCGGCGCCTCAAGCGGAGGGGAGAACTCTCCCCCCGCGCCCCCCATCTCGAGCGTCAGTTCATGTGGCATGCGCTATCCGACGGGCGGCGCCCAGTTCATGTGATCTTGCAGCGTCACCGCCGCCGCTGTGAGCTGATGTCCGGCGCCTTGCGGCGCCTCGAGCGGAGGGGAGAACTCTCCCCCCGCGCCCCCCATCTCGAGCGTCACTTCAAGTGGGTTGCGCCATCAGACTCGCCTTCGCCGTTTTCTAGTGCTGGCGAACGCAGTCCTACGCGAGTCAGAACAGCCCGCCCTGTCTGCCTCCCGGCTTTGCCTTCCCGAGGTGCTGGTACGATGCAGGCAGCGCGACGCGACCGCGCGGCGAACGAGCCAGGTAACCCTCCCGGATGAGAAAAGGTTCGTAGACGTCCTCGATCGTCTGTGCCTCCTCACCCACTGCCGCAGCGATCGCCTCGATCCCGACCGGACCGCCGCCAAACGTGTCGATGACGCAGGCGAGGATGCGGCGGTCCATGCCGTCGAGACCGCTCGTGTCCACCTCGAGTCGGGAGAGCGTGAGGGCCACGATGCGCAAGTCGAGCTTTCCGTCTCCCTCCACCTGGGCAAAGTCGCGCGCGCGCTGCAGGAGCCGGATGGCGATGCGAGGCGTGCCGCGAGCTCGCCTGGCGAGCTCCTCGGCGCCAGCGTCATCCGCTGGAAGGGCGAGCTTGTGCGCCGCGCGCACCACGATCTCCTTCAGCTCCCGCGGCGCGTAGTAGTCGAGCCGATCCTGGATGGGGAAGCGGTCGCGCAGCGGGCTCTGGAGGAGTCCGGTGCGGGTGGTGGCGCCGACGAGCGTGAAGCGCTCCAGCTTCATCTCCATGGTCTGTGCGCCGAGACCGGCGCCGAGGACGACGTCGAAGCGGAAGTCCTCCATCGCCGGGTAGAGCGCCTCTTCCACGGCTGGTGAGAGGCGGTGGATCTCGTCGATGAAGAGCATGTCACGCGGGGCGAGCGCGGTGAGAAGGCCGGCGAGGTCGCCCTTCCTCACCAGCGCGGGGCCGCTCGTGACGTGCAGCGAGACCTTGAGCTCGCGCGCCAGGATGTGGGCGAGCGAAGTCTTCCCGAGGCCAGGCGGACCGGAGAGGAGCACGTGATCGAGCGCCTCGCCTCGCTCGCGCGCTGCTCGCGCGTAGACCCGGAAGTTCGCGACGAGCTTCTCCTGCCCGACGTACTCCTCGAAGGTGGCAGGCCGGAGCGACTGCTCGAGCCGCTCCTCGCCCTCCTTCGCCTCAGCGGAGACGTCGCGGACCGGGCGCGGGGACATGGGGAGAGCCTACCAGACCGCACTGACGGCGGTGCTCGCCGAAAAAACGCGCGCATCCGCTCAGCTTCGCAGGAGCTTCAGGGCTTCCCGTAAGAGCTCGTCGACGGGTTTCCCCTCGGCCTTCTCGCGCAGGGCCTCGGCCGCAGCCGTCGCCTGGCCTGGCTTGAACCCGAGGCCGAGGAGGGCCTGCTCGAGCTGCTCGAAGGGGCCCTCGGCGTGCGCAGCCCTGGGCGCGGCGGCGCGTGCCAGGGCGACCAGCTTCTCTTTCAGCTCGACCACCAGCCTCTCGGCGGTCTTCTTGCCGATCCCGGGGACCCTGGTGAGCCGCGCCATGTCCCCGTTCGCCACGGCCCTCGCCAGCTCGCGCGCCTCGATGCCGGACAGGATGTTCTGCGCAGCCCTCGGGCCGACGTTCTTCACCGCGATGAGCTCGCGGAAGACCGACTCCTCCTCCTCCGATGCGAAGCCGAACAGCTGCAGCGCGTCCTCCCGCACGTGCATGTAGGTGCGCAGCGAGGCCTTCTCACCGGACGGTGGCAGCGCCGAGAGCGAGACCGCCGAGAGCTGTACGCGGTAGCCGACGCCGTTGACGTCGAGGATGGCGTGGTCGTCGCTCTTCTCGGCGACGAGCCCGGTGAGGCGAGCGATCATGGGGCCGCGACCTCTCGGAAGCGGCGGACCGACGGGCGCAGCGCGCTCTTCCTTCTCGCCGTGGAAGGCAGTCGGATGGAGTGAGAGCCTGTCCTCCGCGCCAGGTGGCACACCGCGATCGCGAGCGCGTCGGCCTCGTCGGCGAGCCGCGCCTCCACCCCGAAGAGAGCACGCGCGGTGCGGACCATCTGCTCCTTCTCGGCGCGGCCGTTGCCCGTGAAGGCGCGCTTCACCTCCGCCGGCGCGTACTCGAAGACGGGCAGTCCGGCGCGCCCCGCTGCCGCCAGCGCGACCCCACGCGCCTGGCCGAGCGCGAGCGCAGAGCGCGGCGAGCGCCCGCAGAAGGCGGTCTCGATCGCGACCGCCTCGATCCCGCCTTCGTCGAGCAACAGCGAGAGTTGATCCAGGAGGCGGCCGAGCCGCTCCGCGGTAGGGAACCGACCCGGCACGAGGACGCCCGACGCGATGCGCGAGAGGCGCGCGCCGGCACGCGCCACCACACCGTAGCCGCACCGCTGCGACCCAGGATCCACACCGAGGACGACCACCCGCGCATCCTAGCATCAGCTGAACCGGCGTCCAGATAGCGTCCGGCGATTTCGCCCGCTCACCCGGTGAACGAGATCATGTCGACGCCGGGATGGGAGCAGAGCACCTCGCCCTCCGTCGGACCGTCTCCGTTCACGAGCTTGAAGACCTGTCACTCCTGACAGCTGCGGCATCGTTCCGTGGGTGGCACTCTCGATTGCCTTCGGGCGCAGGTCTCGAAGCGTCCTGGGTGGCGCCCCCAGCTGCTTCCCGCATTGGTGACCACGCGGTCATTATTCTCTAGCGACCAGCTGACCTTTCGGGTACGCATGCGCACGGAGGCACGCTTGTCCCCTCGCCCTTCGAACCCACTGACGCGCGAGGCGCTGCTCGACGCCGCGCGCCTCGAGTTCGCCCGCTCCGGGCTCGACCACGCGCGGGTGGAGGACATCGCCCGCCGCGCCGGCGTCTCGAAGGGCGCCTTCTACCTCCACTTCGACTCGAAGGAGGACGCGTTCCGCGAGATCCTCCAGCGGTTCCTGGGCGTGCTCGAGGAGCAGACCACGCGGCGGCGCGAGGCCGAGCTCGCCTTCGAGCGCGAGGTGGGCCGGCCTGGCATCGGCGCCACCCTCGAGCAACTGATGCAGCACGACTGCCGGCTCGACACCGAGCTGCTCGAAGTGCTCTGGCGCAACCGCGTCATCCTGGCAGCTCTCGATCGCGCCACGGGGCAACCGTATCTGCAGATGGTGGCCGACTTCCGGCGCCGCATGCGGCAGCTGGTGGCCGGCCACATCGCGCTCAACCAGGGCGAGGGCTGGCTCCGAGGAGACGTCGATCCGGAGGTGGTCGGGGACGTCATCGTCGGCGCGTTCGAGAGCTACGGCCGCCGGATGGTCGATCTGCGCGCCAAGCCCGACCTCGGGGCATGGTCACGCGCTTTCCTCACCCTCCTCTACCAGGGCCTCTTCTCTCCCGCCGCCCAGCGGCCGCCCACCGGTCCCCCCGGCGCTTCTGACTGACTCGATGGTCATCCATCCGGAGCCTGCCATGCCCCGCCTCCTCGCCCCTTCGACCTCGGTCGCCCTGGTCCTCCTCGCATCGGTGCCTGCCTGCCACCGCGCCAGCGCCGGCGCTCCCGCAGCGACACCTGCCGAGGTTGGGACGACCCAGATCCTCGTCGCCCCCGAGCCGGTACGGCACGCACCCACGGTCATCGCCACGGGGACCCTCAAACCCAGATGGCAAGCGCAGCTCGCCTTCCCCGTCGCCGGCACCCTCGACCGGATCGCCGTGAAGCGCGGGCAGGCGGTCGCCGAGGGCGCGCCGCTGCTCGCCCTGGATGCCGCGACCGCCAGAGCCCTGCTGGCCCAGGCCGAGTCCGGCGTGGCCGCGGCGAAGGCGCAGCGCGTGCTGGCGGAGGACGGCCTCGCCCGCCTGGAGGCCATCCGCAAGGAGCAGGGCGGCGTCACCGACGCACAGCTGGTGCAGGTGCGCGGCCAGCGCGACCTCGCCCAGGCGCAGGTGCTCGCCTCGGAGGCGCAGCGCGAGCAAGCCAGGGTGAACCTCGACCACCACACGCTGCGCGCGCCCTTCGCCGGCGTGGTCACCAGGATCCCGGACGGCCGCGGCGTCGCCGTGGGGGCCGGCGCGCCGCTCGTCGCGCTCGAGTCCGTGCGGCAGCTCGTGCTCGAGACCTCGCTCACGCAGGCGGAGGCCACCGAGCTCGGGGCAGGAGCGAAGGTGGAGGTCAGCGTCGCCGCCACCGGCGCCCGCACATCCGACGCGACCGTGACCGTCGTAGTCCCCTCCGTCGACGCTGGCACGAGCCGGGTCCCGGTGGAGATCGAAGTCCCGAACGGCGACGGCCGCTTCCTCCCGAACGCCTTCGCCCGCGCTCGCCTCCCGTCCGGCGCGACGCGCGACGCGCTCAGGGTCCCGGCGGCTGCGGTGATACAGAAGGACGGCGCCTACGCGATCTGGATCGCCGGGCAGGACGGCCGCGCCCGCACGCTGCCGGTGCGCGTGCTCTCGCAGGAGGCCGATCTCGCCGTCGTGGACGCGGGCTCTTCCGGCTTTCCCGCGGGCACCCGCGTGGTGGCCCTGCCACCGGTCGGCATCGCCGAGGGCCAGCTCCTGGCCCAGGTGAGCGCGCGATGACCCTCTCCGACGTCGCCATCCGCCGGCCGGTCTTCACGGCCATGATGTCGGCCACGCTGGTGGTGCTGGGCCTCGTCGGTGCGCGCCGCCTCGGGACCGACCTCTACCCCGATGTCTCGTTCCCCTTCGTCATGGTCACGACCACCTACCCGGGCGCCAGCCCGAAGGACGTCGAGGACGACATCACGCGCCGCGTAGAGGACGCCGTGGCCGGTATCGCCGGGATCGACCGCGTCTTCTCGGAGTCCCGCGAGGACGTCTCGATCGTCTCCGTCCAGTTCAAGATGAGCGTCCCGCTCCCGGAGGCGGTGCAGCAGGTGCGCGACAAGGTGGGCGTGGCGCAGGGCACGCTGCCCCTGGGCGCGAAGGCTCCCGTGATCTCCCAGTTCGACATCGCCGCGCAGCCCGTGCTCGTGTTCTCGGCCGCGTCGGGGCGCGACCCCATCGCGCTCCGCGAGATGCTCGACGACCAGGTGCGGCCGCGGCTGGAGCAGATCGAGGGGGCGGCCGCCGTCAAGATCCTCGGGGGAAGCGAGCCGGAGGTGGCGGTGGAGCTCTTCCGCGACCGCCTGCAGGCGCTCGGCCTCACCGCGGACGGCGTGTTCCAGCGCATTCGCGCCGAGCACCTCGACCTGCCGGGCGGTCGCTATCCGAGCGGCCCGAACGAGATCGGGGTGCGCGTCAAGGGCGAGTTCGAGGACGCCGACGCCCTGCGCGACATGATCGTGGCGACGGCGCGCGACGGCAGCCAGGTGCGCCTCGGCGACGTGGCCATGGTGCGCCGAGGGGCGAAGGAGCCGCGCACGCTCGTGAGGACCAACGGGGTGGAGGCGGTGGCGGTGGAGGTGGTGAAGCAGGCCGGTGCCAACAGCGCCGCCGTGGCCAACGCGGCGAAGGCGCTCCTGCCCGAGCTGCAGAAGCAGTACGGCTTCTCCGCCGTGATCCTCGTCGATCAGTCGCTCCTCATCGAGGCGAACGCACACGAGGTGTGGCTGGCCATCTTCTTCGGGGGGGCGATGGCCATCCTCATCATCCTTCTCTTCCTGCTCGATCTGCGCGGCACCTTCATCAGCGCGCTGGCGCTGCCCACGTCGGTGGTGGGGACCCTGTTCGCGATGTTCGCCATGGGGTTCTCCATCAACCAGCTGACGCTCCTCGGCCTCTCCCTCGCGATCGGCCTCCTCATCGACGACGCGGTCGTCGTGCGCGAGAGCATAACGCGGCGGCTCGAGCGCGGGGACGACCCCGCCACGGCCGCCTCGCTCGGCACGCGCGAGATCGCGCTCGCCGTCATGGCCACGACGTTCACGCTGGTGGCGGTGTTCGTGCCCGTCGCGTTCATGCAGGGCATCGTCGGCCAGTTCTTCCGTCAGTTCGGCCTCACCATCACGGCCGCGGTGCTCATCTCGCTCTTCGTCGCCTTCACGCTCGACCCGATGCTCTCGGCAAAGCTGGCGAAGCGGCACGTGCCCGGAGAGCGGCCCGGGCGAGTCGTCTCGGCGATACGCGCCAGGTTCGAGGCGCTGGACCGGTTCTACGCGCGCACCCTGGACCTGGTGCTGCGGCACCGCTACATCACGGTGGGCGGCGCGGTGCTCCTCTTCGCGGCCAGCCTCGTCGTCGGTTCGCGCCTCGGCAGCGAGTTCTTGGCGAGCGAGGACCACGCCGAGATGATCGCGAACCTCACCTACCCTCCCGGCACGAGCCTCGCCACCACCTCGGC
>MEMX01000028.1:0-21675 GCA_001768075.1 Anaeromyxobacter sp. RBG_16_69_14
AGGATTCAGCGACTGCGGGTGACGCGCAGGCGCCCAGCCGGGCGACTGAACGTTAGCCCGCTCCCCCTCTGAGCGCCTCCGTGGAAATCCAGGCTAGCACCGGGGACAGCTCGACGGATCCTGCGTGACACGCCGAGCCGGTCGAGGCGGCGACACCAGACAGCGCGGCAAGGACGCTGGAGCCGGTCCGTCCGACGAAGTTGACGTTTGCCGTGTTGGGGAGTCTCTCGGCGCCGGCGCCGTTCACGCTTACCCGGCCACCGAAAGCTTCCCGAAGGGAAGCTTCGAACCGGTCGCGTAGTGCCCGCACCGCCTCCATTCCGATCCACTTGCCGGCGACCTGACAGGCTGCACCGAGTGCCACGTCGAGCAACACGTTCTCCGTCCCCGCGCGGCGTCCGCCCTCGTGGCCAGCGCCGTGCATGAAGCTTTCGAGGCGCGTGCCCTGCCGGACATAGAGCGCTCCCACGCCCTTGGGCGCGTACAGCTTGTGACCGGCGACGGAGAGCAGATCCACCCCGAGTTCGTCCACGCGGGTGGCGATCTTTCCCACGCTCTGGGCCGCGTCCGTGTGGCAAGTAGCGCCCGCGGCGTGCGCGATGGCCGCGATCTCGGCGACCGGCTGGACGGTGCCCACCTCGTTGTTCGCGTGCATCACCGACACGAGCACCGTGCGGTCGGTGATGGCTCGGCGAACGGCGTCAGGATCGACGCGTCCCCTGGAGTCGACGGGAACGATCGTGACACACGCTCCGAAGCGTTCCAGGAACCGAAGCGGCTCGAGCACGGCGGGGTGCTCGACAGCCGTCGTGATCACCTGGTCACCCCGGTCGCGGTTGGCGAGGAAGGCACCCTGGAGCGCGTGGTTGTTCGACTCGGTGCCGCCGCTCGTGAAGAGGACCTCGGAAGGATCGCAGCCGAGCAAGCTCGCCACCTGACCGCGCGCGTGCTCGACGGCCGCCTTAGCTGGCGCTCCGGCCCAGTGATGGCTGGACGGATTCCCGAAGTACTGCGTCAGGAACGGTTGCATCGCCTCCACCGCTTCGGGGGCGATCGGGGTGCTGGCATTGTGGTCAAGGTAGATCTGGCGCTCCATCCGTCAGCTCCTTTTGCTCATCGCTCGGGCGACAGCCACCTGCAGCGCAGCCGCGGACACCGAGACGGCCTCCTCGAGCCCGCCGTCGCCGCCCTTCTCGAAATCCTCAACCCTCGTCGCCATGGCGTTGGTCACGTGCGCGAGGCAGGCCACGGTCCGGCCATGTGCGGCAGCGAACGCGAGCAACGCCGCCGCCTCCATCTCGACACACGTGATCGCCTCGGAACGGCGGCGTGCTATGAGCGACCCGGTCTCGCGGAATGGAGCGTCGGTCGTCCACGAGGCGCCGCGGACGACCGGTATCTTCAGCGCCTCCAGCCTTTCCTCCACGGAGATGACAAGCGCCTCGTCGGCGATGGTGAAGCGGTCCGGCACCAGGTAGTGATGGCTCGTGCCCTCGTCGCGGAGCGCACGGTCCACGACCACGAAGAACGGTGGCGTGAGGTGGTCCGAAACGAGTCCCGCGGAGGCGATGCTCACGAGCGCGTCGCAGCCCGAGGCGAACAACTCCTCCGCGACCAGGACGGCGAAGGGCGCGCCGACCGTCCCGCCGATGACGCCGTACTCCTGTCCGTCGCAAGCCCAGCGGTAGAACCGGGTGTGGAAGCACGGCCAGCCGTGGTCACGCTGAGCGCGCCCAGAGGCGAGGAGCCGCTCCAGGATGTCCCCGTCCATGTCCAGCAGACAGCCGCGCGGCGCGCGCCAGGAGGGCAGTCCCTTCTGCCTCCGCGCTCCCTCGAGCAAGTTTGCCGGTAGGAACACCGAGGGCTCGGCGGGATCGTGGTCGAAGAGGGGCGAGATCCGGGAAGAGTTCAAGGGGTGCACTCCGCATTCGAGACCACGACGCGATACCTCGGCCAGGGAGGTCACGGCAACCCTCACACACCGGCTGCGGATGCCGCGGTGCGCCTCGTCTCTCGCATCCGGAATGCGACGACCGCCCCCGATGCAAACGTGATCGCCGCCACGACCCACATGGCCGCCGCGAGCCCACAAGCGTCCGCGGTGACGCCAGCGATCAAGGCTCCGACTGCGTAGCCGAGGTCGCGCCAGAGCCGGTACACGCCGACCGCCGATGCTCGCCAGTTAGGATGCGCGACGTCGCCGATGGCAGCGAGGAGCGTGGGATAGACCATCGCCGTACCCGCCCCGAGCAGCACCGCACCCGCCGCGAACAGCGCGAAGCGCGAGGAAAGTACGATGACGCCGATCCCGACGGCCTGGACCCACATTCCCCCGGCGATGAACCACTTGCGGCCGAGCCGATCGGAGAGGGCACCCGTCGCGAGCTGTCCGACGCCCCACACCGCGGGGTAGATGGCAGCGAGGGAGCCGATCCGATCGAGGCTCATCCCTGCCGCCGCGAAGTAGAGCGGGAAGAGCCCCCAGGCCATCCCATCGTTCAGGTTGTTCACGAGGCCGGCCTGACTCACGGCCGAGAGATCGCGGTCCACGAAGGACGTCCGGACGAATACCGCGCGCTGCGACAGTCCCGATTGCTCCGGACCCTGGACGCGCGCCTCGTGCCGAGCGTGGCCGTGGGTCTCCCGCACCGCCAGTGCCGAGAGGACGAGGCCCACCCCCGCGAAGCCCACGCCGAGATAGAACGGCTGGGGCCTGAGTCCGTGCATCGCCGCGATGTACCCGGTTGCGAGCGCCGAGAGTGCGACCGCGACGTATCCCGCGAACTCATTCAACCCCATGGCGAGGCCGCGCCGCTCGGGTCCGGCGAGGTCGATCTTCATGATCACGGTGGTCGACCAGGTGAGGCCCTGGCTCACCCCGAGGAGCACGTTCGCCGCCAGGATCCAGTTCCATGACGGCGCCCACATGAGCAGGAACGGCACCGGCGCCGCCGCGACCCAGCCGGTGACGAGGACCTGCTTTCGTCCCAGCGCGTCACAGAGCCGCCCTGCGAAGTAGTTCGTGAGTGCCTTCACCACGCCGAAGACGACGATGAAGGACAAGATGGCGGCGCGGGCCGCGACGTGGAAATCGCGCTCGGCGAGGGCGGGGAGAATGCTCCGCTCGAGCCCGACCATGGCGCCGACGAAGGCGTTCACGAGCACGAGCAACGAAAACTGGCCGAGGTTCGCCCGTATCCCCATGCGCACTGCGGTCTGCGGCGGTGCTATCCCGCCCATCCATGTGCTCGCCCGGCTCACGGAACATCGCCCCTGTTCCAACGGAGGATGGCCTCCGAGTCGCTGGGCTTGGGCGGTATCCCCTCGCTCACTCGGCTCACGAACTCCTCCCGCCCGAGCGCCAGAGCCGGGTTCCAGCGTTTCTCGAACCCGATCGTGGTCGAAGGTTTGCCGCTCATCCCTGCGCCGCATGCGGACCCGCTGTAATGAGCGGGGAAGACCTCCAGCCGTCGGGGAGCGCGAGCAGCTTCGTCCGGAGCGCATCATGGAGAGCGCCGGCGTTCGCCCGAGCCTGACCAGGGAGATCGGGCCGGCCCACCGCGCCGACGAAGAGCGTGTCGCCGGTCAGGACGAACCACGGCTCCGGACCGCGCCGCAGGTCCGTGACCACGAGGCAGACGCTCTCGGGCGTGTGCCCGGGGGTGTGGAGGACGCGGATGCGCGTGTTCCCGAGCTCGAGTTCCTGGCCGTCCTCCAGAGGCTCGAACGGGAATGAGACGTCCGCCGAGCGGTGCAGGCAGTAGGCGGCTCCGGCGAGGCGAGCCAGCGCCCGGCCGCCCGAGCGGTGGTCGGCGTGGACGTGGGTGTCGATGACGTGAGAGATGCGAAGCCCCTTCGCCCGCGCGAAGGCCACGTAAGCCTCCACATCCCGCTCCTGCGGATCGACGACCGCTCCCTTCCCGACCGTGCCGCAGCCGAACACGTACGCCGCGCAACCCGTCTCATCTCGATAGAAGGGCTTGAAGATCATGCCTGCTCCTTGATATTATTCAAGCGATTATTTGAACTATGGACTTCGCCGCCACGACGCAAGCTGCCGTGCTGCTTCCGGCTGGGTCAGCCGGGCCCCCCAGAGCGGTGCGCCCTTGACCTGTCGGGCGTACTGCCCTACTCAAGAAGATGGTTGAGCCAGAGAGGAGGCTCCACGTGCCTACCCCGAGCGCAGGTCGCCGCTTCAAGGACGCCATCTACGAGCAGTTCGCCCGCGTCGCGAAGGCGCTCGCCAGCGCTCACCGGATCGAGCTCGTCGACCTGCTCGCGCAGGGGCCGAGGACGGTCGAGGCCCTGGCGCAGCTCTCGGAGATGAGCCTTGCCAACACCTCCCAGCATCTGCAGGTGCTGCGCGGGGCCGGGCTCGTCGAGGCGACGAAGCAGGGCCTCTTCGTGACCTACCGGCTCGCCGACGGGACGGTGGCCGACCTCTTCCTCGGGCTACGGGGCGTGGCGGAGGGCCGCCTCGCGGAGGTAGACCGGATCAAGCGCGAGTTCCTCGCGGAGCGCGACCAGCTTGAGGCGGTCGACGAGCGGGCGCTGCGACGCCGCGTTCGCGACGGAGACGTGACGCTGATCGACGTTCGCCCCAGGGAGGAGTACGAGGCGGGGCACATCCCGGGGGCGGTGTCGATGCCCCTGCCCGATCTCGTGAAGGAGCTGGCGACGCTGCCGAAGAAGGCCGAGATCGTCGCGTATTGTCGGGGCCCGTACTGCGTGCTGGCGGTCGAGGCCGTGAGCCTCCTCAGGAAGAAGGGCTTCCGGGCCGTGCG
This sequence comes from Anaeromyxobacter sp. RBG_16_69_14, assembly GCA_001768075.1. Taxonomy (GTDB): domain Bacteria; phylum Myxococcota; class Myxococcia; order Myxococcales; family Anaeromyxobacteraceae; genus Anaeromyxobacter_A. Next base: position 4,785 of record MEMX01000028.1, read on the forward strand.
TCTGGAGGACGGCATCCTCGACTGGTCGGCGCACGGGTTCCGGCTCGAAGCCTCCGGCGTGAAGTGACAGCGCCGACCCCGCTCGACCACGCACGCTGTCGCGAGACCCGCCTCGGTCGAATCACGGAATGGCTCGAGCAGAGGCTCGTCCTCGAGCTCGCCGGCCCCGTCGCGGGGCTCGCGGTCCTGGATGTCGGAGCGGGTGACGGCAGCTACGCGCTCCCCCTGGCACGGCGCCGCGCTCGAGTGTGCGCACTGGACGGTCTCGAGTGAAGGCATCGCACGAGCGAACCGCAACGCAGCCACTTGACACGGCCGGCGCGATCCGTTTTTATACAGCTACTCAAGTAATCGATTGATCATATATGGAGGTTACCCAGATGAAGATCCTCATGATCCTCAACGACCCGCCGTACGGCTCCGAGCGAAGCTACAACGGGCTCCGGCTCGCGGGCAGCATCATCACGAAGTCCGAAGACACCGATCTGACGGTGTTCCTGATGGGGGACGCTGTCGCCTGCGCCAAGGCGGGTCAGAAGACGCCGAACGGGTACTACAACACGGAGCGCATGCTGAAGCCGGTTGTGGGACGCGGGGCCGTCCTTCTCTGCGGAAGCTGCATGGATGCCCGCGGGCTCACCGAGGCCGAGATGATGGAAGGCGCAAAGCGCAGCACGTTGCAGGAGCTGATGGAGCTCACGCTCGCGGCCGACAAGGTGATCGTCTTCTGATCGTGGCAGCTCCCTCGGACCAGCACCGCGTGATCCCGCCGACCTGATGGTACACCGGGATCAAGGAGAGCCAAGGCCGTGAAGCTCACCATTAGGTTCCATCCGTTGCTCTTTCAGGCGTCACTGGCAGCCGGTGGTGTGGCCCTCATGGCCTTCAACTACCTGCATTTCGCCATTCCACATCGCAAGGGCCCCATCACGCTCGACGACATCTCGTGGGGCATCATGTCGCCGTCCCAGGTGGCGCTCTATGCGCCCATGGTGCTCGTCATGCTGGCCTTCACCCTTCTGAATCTCCTGCTGACGGTCTACTTCCTCCATCGCCTGGTCAAGTGGCTGAGGGAGCCGGGAGCCTACAGGGCCTTCAGGAGCAACGCCCAGGGGAACCAGAACGCCGGCATCTTCGCCATCGTGGGTTCGCTCTCCATGACGGTCAATGTGTTCTGGGCGCCGTTCGGCTTCTTCATCCCGCAGATGTCCCGGCACATGCAGGCCATGATGCTGCCGTCCCTCGTCATCTTCGGCCTCCTTCTCACGGCTCTCATCTTCCTGGAAGTGACCTTCGGGAGGACTTGGTTCGCACCCGGGATCGACCGGACCAAGTTCAACTTCGTCTGGCTGCTCGACGCCTTCGCCTTCGGTCTAGTCGCCTTGACGGGATCGGGCATCGTGGCCATGGCCAGCAGCCACCTCATCGTGGACATAGCCGCTCGAGCCACGTTGTTTACGTTGGGTGTTGGATCGATCATCCTCTTGTACAAGGTGGGCTACCTGACCTTCAACCACGTCAAGGCGGGACAGCTGCCCGCCCATCCGGTGATGCCCGCGTTCTTCCTCATCGTGCCCATGGCCTGCCTCTTCGGGCTTGCCGCCTACAGGATAGAGAACTACCTCGCACCCGCAGCCGGCGGATCCGGGCTGGCATCCACGCTCATCACCGCCTCATACGTCTTGGCCGTCGCCTGGGGGCTGGGCGCCATCTACGTCATCAGGGACTACTTCAGAAGCTACTTCGTGAAGAGTCCGTTCGCGCCGCCGCAGTGGGGGTTCGTCTGAGCGTTTGTCGGCTCCCAGGTCCTGGGAGTTTATGTCTACGGGTTCTTCTACCAGTACACGGCGCTGGCGACCCTCAACTACGTGAGCGTTTACCTCGGGGCCATCATGTATGGCCTGGTCATGAGCAAGTTCCTGGTTGCGAACCAGGTGGTGAAAGAGGCGGCCGTCGCCTGAGATCATCCTGTCTCGAAACACCGAGCGGATGATGAAACCGGCGGCGGGCGCGGGGACCTTCTCTGAGCGTAAGCTGCATGAATGCCACGGGGCTCACGGAGGCGGCGGTCATGGAAGGTGCGAAGCGCAGTACGATGCGGGAGCCGAGAGATCTCGATCGCGGTCGGCAAAGTGATCGTGTTCTGCTCGTGGGAGCTCCCTCAGACCAGCACCACGTGCTCCCGCCGACCTACCTCGGTGGGTTCGCGATCCCCGCACCGTCGCGCTCGGATGGCTCCATCTGGATCTTCCGTCCACCCATTGGGCAGTGGCAGCAGGCCTTGCTCGCCGACACGGCGGAGACGAACCGTCACTTCAACGCCTTGCCAGGCGCGCCTCGGGGCACACTTGAGATGGAGCGTGCGCTCGCCACGGCCGACGCATCGGCGGTCCCGCGTCTCGTCGAGGCGGCCGAGTCGCGACGTCCGCTGACGGCGGAGCTCCGTCAGGCGGGCGCCAGGTTCCTCGCACTGATGGGAGTGCTCCGCGCGCCGGGCTTGGGGGATCTTGCCGAGGTGGAGCTGCAGGTTGAGTCGCCAGCATGGAATCAGCCCTCCGGGAGATGGGCTGGGTCTTCTGGGTCACCGATGCACCGGACTACTTCATCACTTCGAGCGCTCCCCTGCAGGTAGTGTTTCCCAAGGGCGATGAGGGTTGGATCGAGGAGATGGACCTGCACTCGCCCGGTACGGAGATCACCTGTCCGCTCACACCGCGCATCGCCATTCATGCTACGTGGAAGCGCTCGGGCGAGCTCTGGCGGCGCGCCGGAGAGGACGCGCTCATGGAGGTGAACGGCAGAACGAGCCTGCGCGCGCGACAGTTCCTGGCTGCACCTCGGCCTGCCATCCCTGGCTGACGCTGGCTCTGCTGACCTCGGTGAGGTCGCACTCAGAGCACGGTCCTGCGAATCTGTTTCTGGACGAAAGGGCATGACGGCCACCCCCGGACTGACGACGCGTGATCCAGCGCGGGGCACCCACCCACTCGACCGTGATGCAGGGGTTGCTGCGCTTGCCCGCGTGTCGATCGGTCGACATAGACGTGTTCAACGAAGTCGAGGGGTTAGCGAGGAGGCGCACAATGTCTGGGGATCGGGGCGCCGGGACCCAGTAGACCCCGCCATGGTCGCGCAGGGTCACCGCCGCGCAGGAGCTGAGCGTCTTCACGATCGCCCGGCGGACGTCGTCCGCCGTGTGCGCGGTGAGGAGTCGGTCGTAGGCTGCAGAGATTGCGACGACGAGGTCGTGGCCCGCCTGATCGGAGTCGAGCTTGGCGGGAGCGCGGCGATCGAGGCGGACCCGCGCCTCCTGGGTCAAGGAGACGTTGCCAGTGCTGTCGCGCGTCTCGAGCAGGACCGCGAAGATGATCTCGTGCTCGTCCTCCTTGCCGAGCCGTAGCAGGTGCTGGTGCTGACCCACCTGCGACTCGCGGATGGCGGTCTTGAGCCCCTTCTCGGGGGTGGGCGGCTCCGGGAGCCAGCTCGCCGAGAGGCCAGCGCTGGCCCAAATCGACTCGAGGAGAGAGCGTGTGACCCTGGCGTCGGTCAGGGTCCACCAGAGGAGATCGCCCACGTGCTTGCCGTCGGTGAGCGTGTAGGAACGGATGAGGTCGAGAGACATGCGGGCTCCCTGTGCGGAGTGGTGGCGGCACCGCGCCGCCCCCGCCACGGGCGGGCGGTGCGAGGTGCCGCTCACGTCGGACGGCGCCCCAGCCTCTCTCGCTTCACGCCCGAGCCTCAAAGATGGGGGCCATCGTCACCGCCACATCCCCGCTTCGGCGAACGAGAAGTACCCGTTCGCGGACACGATCACGTGGTCCCGCGCCACGAGCCCGACCAGCTCGGCAGCCGCTCGGAGCCGCTGCGTCAGCTCCGCGTCCTCAGCGCTCGGACTAGGCGACTGACTACTTGGGTGGTTGTGGACGAATACGAGTCCTTGGGCCGCGATCCGCAGCGGCTCGCGCAGCACTTCGCGCCCCAGGAACCGGACCACCTCGGCGACGATCTTGACGCGGGTCCGCTTCTGGCCGCTCTGCTGGTCCTCCCAGCGGTCGGTCTTGATGCGACCCTCGACGTAGACCCGGGCGCCCTTGGCCAGGTGCTGGCCGCAGGCCTCGGCGCTCTTGCCCCAGACCTCGATGTCGTGCCACTCGGTCTCGTCCTTGCGCTGGCCGGACTCGCGCTCGGTCCAGCCGCGGGAGGTGGCGATGCGGAGACTGGCCACGGCTTGTCCGCCAGACGTGTACCGGACCTCGGGATCCTTCCCCATGAACCCAACCAGGATGACCTTGTTCACCATGTCGTTCTCTCCCTCGTGTGGGCGGCACCGCGCCGCCTCGCCCGAGGTTGGGCGGGGTGGTGCCGGCGCACGGAGCGCGCAGCCGCCGCCGTTGCGAAGGACCGGAGCGATCTCGGACCGTGACAGCCAGTGCTGTTGCTGGATGGCGCGGTCCGGAGACCTAGCGGAGGGCCGCAGCGCCGTTAGGCGGTGGCGGAGCAGCGGCGAGGGGAGGACGAACGGTGAGCACAGAGCGTCGAGTGGTCACCATGGGGACTCATTGGTCTCGGAGTAGTAGGCTGGCGGGCGTGAACGTACGCCGTGCCCCCCGCCTCCTCGGTGTCGACGCTTGCCGGGGCGGGTGGGCTGTCGCCTGGGTCGAAGGTCGCGGCTCGACTCCGGTCAGCCGTACTCGCCGCGAGGCATGGGGGCAGGGCGCCATCGAACTCGACCTCGAGCGGGACTTCTCGTCCGTGCTGGCCCGCGCAGGAGCCGACGGGGTGGCCGCGATCGACATGCCCATCGGCCTCCCTGATGGCGAGCCGCGCGCCTGTGACCGGGAGGCGCGCGCGGTGCTCGGGCAGCGGCGCGCGAGCAGCGTCTTCCCGGCGCCGGTGCGCCGCACGCTCGCAGCCACGACCTACGCCGATGGGTGCGCCGCCAGCCTGGACACCTGTGGCCGAGCGCTGTCGCAGCAGACCTTCCACCTGCTGCCGCGCATTCGCGAGGTGGATGCGCTCGTCACGCCGGTGCTGCAGCAGCGGATTCGCGAGGTCCATCCCGAAGTCGTCTTCGCTTCGCTGGCCGGGGGCGCCGGGCTGGCCGCGCCCAAGCGGCGCCCGGAGGGTCACGCCCTGCGCCTTGCGTTGCTCGCGACCGCGCTCGGGCCGCTCCCGAACGTCGGCGAGGCACGCCGCCGGCTGGGCCGGTCGGCGGTGGGCCTCGACGACCTCGTCGACGCGCTCGCCTGTCTCGTAGCCGCCGGGCGTATCGCGGCCGGCAGCGCGCGGCGTCTGCCGGCCGTCGAAGCGCCGCGCGACGCCCGAGGGCTCCTGATGGAGATCCTCTTCTGAGCGCGGTCGACTCGGGCGTTGATCCACCGCGCACCACCTCGTTTCCTGTCTCAGCGTAGCCACCCGACCGCGCGCGTGGTTGACGTTGTCGCGTTCCTTCCCGTCCTCGACTCGGCGGCTTTGGCTGTCCTCCCCTTGCCGCCGGCCTGCTCAGGCAGCAACTCGTCGAGCCCAGGGCCCGGCACGGGAGCCTTGGCGCGAATGGGCACGGCTCACCGCCGGACACTCCCGGCCCGGTGGCACGCGACCGGCCCCTTGCGGTGCGTCCCGCATGCGTGCCACGCTCTCAAGCGGCTGCGCGGACCATCGAGACAGCTCTTGCCAAGGCTGTTCCCCGGTCGGAGGCCGAACGACGGTCCTCCGCCGAGAGGACCTCGCGGACTCGCTGCCCGCGTGGACAGCAGCATCGGGTAGCCAGAGCGCGGAGGCGAGCAGCATGGAGGGTGTGGGCAGCGAGGGCGCGATGGTGCATGTGCGCAGCTACGCGCCGGGGGCCGAGACCCACTCACACGACTTCCACCAGCTGATCTTGCCCCTCGCCGGGTGCCTGGAGCTGGAGATCGGCGGCCGCGGCGGGCGGGTCGTGGGGATCACGGGCGCGCTCGTCCCATCCGGCGAGCGGCACGCCTTCGCCGCCGCGGCACGGAACGAGTTCTTGGTCCTCGACCTCCCGCACGCCGTGGTGGAGGGGGCGGAGACGGGCGAGTGGCTCGATCGCCTGGGCCGCGCGTGCTTCTTCCCGGTCACCCGCGCGGCGGCGCGCCTCGGCGCCTGGTTCGCCGACGAGATCGCTGCGGACGGCGCTCCGCCGGCAGTAGCCACCGCCTTCGCAACGCTGCTCCTGCGCGCCGCCTCCGGCCCGGTTCCCCGTAGCGCGCCCGCCGCCGTGCGGCGCGCGCTCGCCTTCATCGACGAGAACGGGCTCGATCCGGTGCGCGTCTCCGACGTGGCGCGCGCCGTCGGGATCAGCGCCGGCCACCTGCACGCGCTCTTCCGCGCCCACGTCGGCCGGGCACCGCTCTCGCTCATCCGGGCGCGGCGACTCGAGGAGGCACGGCACCTCCTCATCGAGACCGAGCTGCCCATCGCCGAGGTGGCGCTCCGGAGCGGCTTCGCCGATCAGGCGGGCCTCACCCACGCCATGCGCCGGGTGTTCGGCACCACCCCGGGCCGGCTGCGACGCCATCGTTCCTGAACAATTCGCCTCGCGCCTGGACAAGACGGTCGGATGCCCATGCGGTAGGGCTCTCCGCATGTCGCGATCTCGCGCGCTCGACGGGCGCCTCGCCTCCATCACCGCCGTGCTGGCCGCGGCGGCGATCTTCGGAACCACCGGGACCTCGCAGGCGCTTGGCCCTCCCGACGCAACGTCCCTGGGGATCGGCGCGGTCCGGCTGGTGGTGGGCGCGGCTGCGCTGGCGGCGATCGCCTGGCTGCACCGGCCCGGCGCCGTTCGCGCCTGGCGGCACCATGCTCCGACGCTCCTCCTCGGTGGCGTGGCGGTGGCTGTCTACCAGCTCGGGTGGTTCGCCGGGCTGCGGCGTACCGGCGTTGCAGTGGGCACGGTGGTGGGCATCGGCAGCGGACCGGTGATGGCGGGACTCATCCACCTGGCGCGCGGCCGTAGGGGGCTCACTCGCGGCTGGGTCGTCGGTACCGCCGCGACGGTGCTCGGGGCAGGGCTCCTGGCGGTGCGCGGAGCCGGGGAGAGCACAGCCGATCCGGTGGGCCTGATGCTCACGCTGGGTGCCGTCCTCGGCTACGTGCTCTACGTCGAGGCGGCCCAGCACGCCATCCATCGCGGGCTCGACGCGGCGGGCGCGATGGCTGGCATGTTCGGCGTGGGTGCCATCCTGCTCGCGCCCATCCTCGCGCTCGAGCCGCTCGGATGGCTGGCGAGCCCGAGGGGCGCGGCCATGGCGCTGCATTTCGGCGTGGTGACCATTGGCGTCGCCTACACGCTCTACGGCTGGGGGCTCCTCCGCCTCGCCGTCCCCAGGGTGGTCACGCTGACACTCGCCGAGCCGCTCACCGCGGCCATCCTCGGCACGGCGGCGCTCGGCGAGCGGCTGGGGCCGCTGGGCTGGCTCGGCGCCGCCTTGATCGCCACGGGGTTGCTCGTCGCCGCGCGGGAGGAGGCGCCTGCGGCTGACCGCAGCGCGGAACGGAACGCAGCCGCCGTCGGGCCGCAACGACCGGCGCCCTCTCGACCGCCTCCAACCCGCCGTGCCGCTGGCTGACGAAGCGGATGCCGACTTCGGCCAACGACAGCCTCGCGCTGGTCCCTCGGAACCGAGACGCTGACGAAGCGAAGCCCGCTCGACCGTCTACACCGCTTCCTCGGAATTCACCGGCGGCCGCTGGCCGACGAAGCGAACGCCGGTTCCGGCCCACGACAGCCCTACGCTGGCCCCTCGGAACCGCGACGCTTACGAAGCGAACCCCGCTCGACCGTCTGCGCCGCTTCCTCGGAATACGATTGCCGATTGCCTACCATGTTTCTTTTCCACTCAACACTGACACCTGACACCCTACCCTTCGATCTACCTCCTTCACTGGGACCACTTGCTTGGCCATGCCCCACCGCCCCCTGACTCTCCTCTTCCTTCAAGGTGCTCCTGCTACGACCCCTCTCCCCAGTTGTTGGGGGAGAGGGGTCGTAGCGGGAGCACCCCAACCACGTCTCCCCCCTAAAACCGGGGGCGGTGGGGCACGGCCGGGGGATTACGATGGGTTAGCTGGTCCAATGCTGTCCGGCGGAGGTACTTCAATCCTGTCCGCAATAGTGTCCCCCTCACCGGACACGATTCGGACGGGTGTCGGACAGGGAAAGGACAGGCTTGCCGGACAGGGTACGCCCTTCCAATCCTCGCGACGCCCCTTTTGGGATCGCTCGAATGGAATCAAGCCGCGAAATCGGGAGCTTGACGAGGGCCTCTCGCCGAGCAACGCAGACCGACCCTATCGGGTCTAATCATTGATTGCTCCTGTAATTCCGGGCCATTCTGAAAGAATTGTCGCCGGCTACAGTCTCTGCTGGGCTCCAACACTTCTGAGGACGGTCACCGGTGTCCGGCCTGCGAGCTGGTAGATCTGCCCCGTTGGTGTGGCCGGGCGCCCATCGAGATCCTGCATGGGCCGCAGACTCCATCACCGCGCGTGTCTCGTCGAGGCCCTGGCACGGGCGGGTGGCGGCTTCGCGGCTCTCCGCGAGCGCAGCACCTTGCTCGCGTGGTGCGCAGAGGGCGGCGCCGGCGGCGCGCCCCCAGACAGCGTTCCCGCCGGCGCCCGCGAGGCGTAGCGGTAGAACGTCGCCCGCGAGATCCCGAGCGTTGCGCAGATCACGGCGGGCGAGTTGTTCCGGTCTTGAGCGAGGGACTGGAGGACCAGGCGCTGCTTCTCGTCCAGAACAGGGCGTCGGCCGCCCTTGCGCCCGCGGGCGCGCGCCACCGTGAGGCCCGCGTGCGTGTGTTCGCGGGTGAGATTCCGCTCGAACTCCGCCAGCGCACCGAAGACGTGGAAGATGAGCTTTCCCGTGCTGGTGGTGGTGTCGATGTTCTCGTGCAGGGAGCGGCGAAGCGTCCGGCGCGAAGTGAGCGCGCCGAGCCCGCTCGACTACGCCCGCTGGGGCGAGACGCGCTCGGTCGAATCACCGAGCGGCCTCGTACCATGAGAGGGTCGGAGGAACCTTCAGCCCTTCGCGCCGGCGGGCGCGACGATGTCGGTTTTCGTCTTCCCGACGATCTCGAGCAACTCCTGGTGCTCCTTCGCTGACACCCGGAATTTGGCGAGCGATTTCTTGAACTCGCCCACCATCACGTCCCATTCCTTCTCGGTGATGTTCATGTGAGCGTGTGAGCTCTTCATGTCCTTCCCGATGTACTTGCACGGGCCCCCGGTCACTTCACAGACCATGGTGCTGACGTGAAATTTCAGATACGGAGCCGGCGACCGCTTGCGCCCAGCGTCGATTTCGGGATTCCGGTTCAGCGTGGAGTTCTTGACCAGCCGGTCGATGAAGTCATCCACGACCAGCGTGATTCCTTTGAGCCCCCCGAGCCGCTCGTAAAGTGGCTTTGCCGGTTCGCCCGTCGACCCCTGGGCAAGCGCGGGACCACTCCAGGCGGAGGATGCAAGGGCTACAGCGACAATCATCGACCGCGATCGAAGACACGACATCATAGGCACCTCTTTCATTGAGCTTCATCCACAGGGTGACCTCGGAGACGTTGAGCGCTGCTATCGGACAGGACGCAGGTGGCCTAGCGCCGCTCCAGCTGGCGCGAGGGTCGTCGCAGCGCCCCGGCGAGTGTTCGGCTGAAACGACTGGAGTAGTGCGGCAAGCTGTTTGCCGCGCCTGTACTCGTTGTGCCATGCCACACGGTACGTGAGTACTGCGGCGACGCCTGGATCTCGCATCAGAGGAACCGCCCGCGCTCCTTCAGACAATCGCGATTGCGGAAGGATCGCGGACCCTAGGTCGAGGGCGGCCCACTCCTGCAAGACGTGGTAGCCCATGGCTTCGCCGGCGTAGACTTGGAGGTGAAGACCCGCCGACGCAAAGAGCGCTCGCGTGGTGCGAGCGAGGCCGCATTGGTCCGGCACCATGACGAAGGTGTCCGCGGCGAGAGTGTTCAGGGTTACTGCGTCGGCGTTCGCTTCGATTCCCCGTCGCGGGACGTAGTACAGGGGCTCCTGGTAGACCGGCGCCGACCTGATGGAGCTCGCGTACTCCGCCTCTGGCAACAGAGCGATGTCCACGGTGTGCTCGCTGAGCCGCTGCAGGAGGTCGGACAGGTTCTCTTCGATCAGCCGTATCTCGGAGCCGAACCGAGCATCTCGGATGGCGCCGACGATCTCCGTGAGGACGCGAGAGGGAATCAACGGCGAATGGCCGACGACCGTCTTGGAGGGCGCGTGCTGCGCCCTCGCTGCGCCAACGAGTGCGTCGCGGCCGCTCAGGATCTGCTCGATGGAAGGAAGCAGCGTTTCGCCGAACGGAGACAGGCTGACGCGACGTGTGGTGCGTGAGAATATACGCTCACCCAGTTCTTCCTCGAGCTTCGCGACCGAATTCGAGAGAGCTGCCTGAGTAACCCCACACGTGCGCGCGGCGCGGCTGAACGAGCCCGCCCTGTGAGCTTGAAGCACATGTTCGAGCTGGGTGAGCGTCATCGATGGGCCTCTACGCCACAGCGTACACCCGCACGTCGGGCGGGGCATCGAGCAGGGGCGAGAGCGCGCCCACCACGTCGCGCTCGAAGAGCGGGGTCTTGAGGTAGGCCTCCGCGTTGTCCTTGGACTCGAAGCCGTGCAGCACCTGCACGTCGTCGTCGCGTACCAGGAGCTCCTTCGACCTTGCCCCCGCGATCGTGCGGAGGAACGGAGCCTTATAGTGGTTGTAGACGTCAGCGGCGGCAGGACGACGGTCGGCGCGCACCTTCAGGGTGATCTGCAGGTAGACCATGGGACCTTTCTCTTTCTGCGGCAGATGCCGCGACGGAACCATGCTCTTCGCGCTGGCCAGCCGGTAGCGCACCCCGAGGAATGTCATCCATTCGCGCGAGCGACGAGGTGAAACAACGAACTTGCCGCAGGGGTCGTCCGCCTGCGCTCCGCTCGCCCCGGTGTGCGCGGAGTCGGTCGTCCACACTTCGGCCGGCTGGTCCCGGTACAGGCGGACGCGCTTCGCCTGGCGAACGCGGAGCACCTCCCGGGGCGAAGCCGCTTCGGTCTCGGGCGTGGGCCCGGTGGGGTTGGGGTGAGCGTGGGGACGATCATGGGGTTCCCGAAGAGACCTGAAAAATTCAACGATCTTGGGTAGCGGTCCCCAGCAGTAAATCGTTGAGCGCTGCCAAGCCACCGGAACCACTGGCTCCGGTCCCGCAACTTGCCTCAGGAGACCTTTCGTCAGCTCCTCGGCCAGTTGGTCCAGCTCCGGCGGCTTCGCGATGTGAGCGTCGAACCCCGCCGCGCTCGCGCGCTCCTTGTCGTCCGGCCGCGCATAGCCACTCAGCGCGATGAGGCGCATCGAGCGGAGCGCCTCGTCCGCTCGCGGAGTCCGCGCCACCTCGTAGCCGTTCATGTCGGGCAGACCGATGTCGCACAGCACCGCATCCGGCCTGAGCTCGCGTGCCGCCGCGATCCCCGTCCGCCCGTCGTGCGCGAAGCGGACCCGGTGCCCAGCGAGTTTCAACACGAGCGAGAGCGACTCGCAGGTGTCGACATTGTCCTCGATGAGGAGGACGAGGCGCCCACCCTCCGTGCTCGGCGCAGAAGCCGCCGCGGTGATCGCCGCAGGCAGGGCCGTCGCCACGGGAAGGAGCACCAGGAACTCGGCCCCGTGACCGGGCCATCGCTCCACCTGGATCGACCCACCGTGGAGCTCCACGAGCCCCTTCGAGAGCGCGAGCCCGAGGCCACCCTCCATCCGGGCGAGGCCCTGCTCGGATTGGGCGAACGGCTCGAACATGCGCTCCAGTTCCTCGGGCCGCATGCCGACGCCTGTGTCGCGAACGCGTAGCTCACGCGTAGCTCGGCGCTCCCGCCCCGGGAGGCGAGTTCAACCGTGACGGTCCCGCGCGCGGGCGTGAACTTCACCGCGTTGTGGAGGGTGGAATCCACGGCGCTCCACACGGGGGCCTCGGTCATCTCGTGGCGGAGCTCCACCTGCTTCTCCTCGAACGAGGAGCGGTGGTCCTCGCAGGAGCGGAGTACGACCTCGCGCAAGTCGACGTGCTCCCGCCGCAGCTCGATCCTGCCGCGCGAGATCCGCGCGACGTCGAGGAGGTCCACGGCTGCCTCGGATTCCAGCGGCTGGATGCGAAGCACCGCCGGCTCCTCGAGGAGCACCTGCTCGGCCTCGCGCGGGACGGCCGCCTCACCGAGGACCTCTACCGGCAGGCGGAGACCCTCCTGCGCGAGCGCAAGGTCATCCTGCCAGGGCAGGTTCGCCTGGAGCGGTTCGTCGCCGGCGTCCTGGTCCGGGCGGAGGCTGGGGTACCGTCCCCCGTGCCCGATGCGCCAGGGTAACGGCCTCGCTGGCGGGCAGACGCTTAGAAGTCCTTGAACTGGGGCACGCTGCAGAGCTGGCTAGACTCGCTCCTGCGAGGTCCCTGGGACGAGCGCTACTACGAGAACCGCGCGCGCATCGGCCGCGAGCACGTCCGCATCGGCCTTCCCCAGCACTACATGTTCGCCGCGATGAACGTGGTCCACCGTGAGCTCGACGCCATCGCCAGCGGGACCTACCAGGGAGACCCGGAACGGCTCTTGCCGACTTGCCGGGCGATCGGCCGCATCCTCGATCTGGAGCTCGCCATCATGCTCCACACCTACCGCGAGGATCTTCTCGCGCAGCAGGCGAGGGCCGAGCGGCTCGCGACGTTTGGCCAGCTGGTGGGCTCGATCGGCCACGACCTGCGCAATCCGCTCGGCGCCATCGAGATCTCGCTCTTCGCGCTGCGCAGCAGCGTGGGCAAGGACGACCGCTCGAAGAAGCACCTCGACCGGATCGGTGAGCAGCTGGGTGTCGCCAACAGCATCATCACGAGCCTGCTCGACCTCATGCGGGACAGGCCGCTCGCGAGGGAGCGAGTGAAGCTGCACGAGCTCATCCGGAGCGCGGTGAGCTCGGTGGAGAGCCCGGAGGCAGTGAGCGTCTCTTCGGAGGGCATCGCCGGGCTGGAGTTGGATGGCGATCCAGGCCAGCTTCGGCAGGTATTCGTGAACCTCCTCACGAACGCGGTGGAGGCCGCTTCGCCCGTGGGTGAGGTGCACGTGCGCAGCAGCGTGGCGGACGGCGAGATCACGGTTGCGGTCGAGGACACCGGCCCGGGCGTGGACGCGAACGTCGCCCGGCGCCTGTTCAAGCCGCTCATCACCACCAAGGACCACGGGGTTGGTCTCGGCCTTGCCCTCGTGAAGCGCATCGTGGAACGGCACGGGGGCAGCGTCGCGTACGAGTCGAGGGGCGGCCTGGGTGCCCGTTTCGTCGTCCGGCTCCGCTCGTGATGCGAGTGGAGCGTGAGAGAGACCGCTACAAGACTGCCGGAAAACGGGTGAGCCAATGGAGAACCCGAAGCAGGCACGGGTGAGGCAGGCGGTCCCGGGCGAGGCTACTCGAAGAGTTCGGCAGTCCATCGAAGGTCCTCTCGGCCTTCCTTTCGCTGATGAAGCTGGTCTTTCTGGACATCGAACTCGCGGTGGAGACGTACACTCACGCGCGCGAGAGCACGATGCAGAAGCAACGGGAGGCGATCCGTGAGCTCTCGACGCCTGTGCTCCGGATCCGCGATCAGCTGCCGCTGCTCCCGATCATCGGGGTCATCGACACGCACCGCGCCCGCCTCGTCACCGACGCTCTCCTGAGTACCATCCGCTCCAGTCGCGCCAAGGTCGTCGTGATGGACGTCACGGGCGTGGCGACGATCGACACGCAGGTCACCAATCATCTCATCCGGACCGTTGCCTCAGTCGAGCTGATGGGCCCGTCGGTGGTCGTGCCTCTCCTCCGAGATCGCGCAGGCACTCGTCGGGCTCGGGCTCGATCTCAGCAAGCTCCACACTGTCGGTGACCTCCAGGAAGGCATCGAGGAGGCCGAGCGCCTCCTCGGCTATGGGGTAGTGCGGGTGTGACGGACGTCCTCGTTGCTCGTTCCCTTTCCTGGCGCGGAGCGCAGGTGGCGGAGGCGGCGCCTGGCCTACGGGACGAGGCCGAGGCCGTACTTCGCGAGGAGGCCGGCAATCAAGGATCGGTTGGCGGGCGAAGAGAGTGTGGCACGCATCGGCTGAGGTCGCATCGAGCGCTTGGCTCGGTCGAACAGGGCGACGGCGTACTCTCCCGCATCGTGCCGCGCGCGGTACAGCAAGCCGTCGGGCTGAGCGGGATGCGCGAAGAAGGCGCGGGACCAGAGTTGTGCGGGAGCGTGATCGCCAGCGAAGAGCCGGGCGTCGGCACCGAGCCGGCGAAGGTGCGATCCGCGGAGATCCACGAGGAGGAGAGGAGCGCGAACCTCGATGCGTGTGAGCTTCCGCTGGGCGAGCTGCGTTTCGGTCACGAAGGGATAATCGAGGGGGTCCGAGAAGGTTTCGATGAAGGCACACGCAGCGCTGAGGCCGGCATAGAGGACGCCGTACGCCTGGAGTGGGTCATCGAAGCGGTTGTCGCCGCTCGAGCCGAAGTAGAGGGGGCGGTGGCGGCTAGCGTGGATGCGGAAGAGCGGTCTCGCGACCGGCGTGAGCGAAAGGCGGCGACTGGAGAGATCCGATGGCGGTGGAGGATGCGGCCCGGGGTGTCTTCTAGGCGGCACCATGCTCCCCGAAGGCCCTCGCGGCAGCGAGGACCGAGTTCAAGTCGCCGTCCCGGAGCGCGCAGAGGGGCGTCCGGCCGTCGAGGCGGCTGTGCGACCCGGCCAGGAAGCGGAGCTGGGCGCGTTCGTCGACGTGTTCGGCTGTGAGGGCCTGGAGGACGGCAGGGAGGTGCTGCACGACGCGCCCGTCCGAGAACTGGAAGGCCGGGTAGACGATGCGGCGCTTTTCCTCGCGGATCCCCAGGAGTTGATGGGCCTTGTATCGCTTGTGGACAGCAGCAGAGGTCATTCCGAGCATGGCGGCCACGTCTGCTCCCGTGAGAAAGCCACCGGCGGATTCGCGCAGCTTCTTCCACACCTCGAGACCTCGCAGGCGAGCCTGGGCGAACTGGTCACCCTCTTGCTGCGCGGTTCGCGCGGCGAGTGATGTGAGGAGCTCAGCGCTGGACGCCTTCTTGAGGCGGAGGCGCTCGCCGGCGGCGAGGCTGGACACGGCACGTGCGACGGCTTCGATCGCCCGTTCGACGACATCGACCACGTCCTGGGCGCCGAGCGCGGCGGCGTCGGAAGTGCTTGCGGCTCGGGCAGTCTTGATTCGGAGAGCGTGGGGAGCCATAGGGCCTCGGTTGATGTCGTAGATATGATAGGGCACATTCATCAACTTCATCAACCGGTCTTTTCCGTCCCTACCCTGCAGGGGCTGTAGGGAGAGGCGCACATGACAACGCCCTCACGCCGGGGAGCGCCGCCCGCCCGGAGGCGACCGGGAGAGGAACTTCGTACATTGAGGGCCTCATCCGGCGCCGCCATGCCTGTGCACGAGGCGCTCAGCCAGCGCGACGTCATGCGCCACCTCACCCGCGACGAGCTCGCCCTGTACCTGGCGCATCCCCTGCGCCTCGCCGGAACCGCACTGCTGCTCTTCGAGCCCCGCCGCGCTCGAGGCGATCTACCGAACCGGCTCCGCAGGGGCGTGGTGGCCCATGACCGGCGCGGCCACGGCCGGTCGGAACAGACATGGGACGGCAACGACATGGACACCTACGCCGACGATCTCGCTGAGCTCATCGAGACGCTCGACCTGCGCGACACCGTCCTGGTCGGCCACTCGACCGGCGGCGGCGAGGTGACGCGTTACGTCGGCCGCCACGGCACCGAGCGGGTCGCGCGGATCGTCCTGCTGGGCGCCATTCCGCCCCTCATGCTCAAGACAAAGGCCAACCCGAACGGCGTGCCCATCGAGGCCTTCGATCAGATCCGCGCCGGGACGCTCAACAACCGCTCCCAGTTCTTCAAGGAGCTGGCGGTACCGTTCTACGGCTTCAACCGCAAAGGCGCCAAGATCGCGCAAGGTGTCATCGACGCGTTCTGGCTGCAGGGGACGCGATCCCATTCATGCCCATCTGGCATCAATACTATACCGAACTATCGCCTTATCGGAATGGGCCAGCGCGGCGATATTCGGCCCGAGTGATTCGATGGAGTACCGCAAGATGCGCGCCCTCTTCGTGAACGAGATCGATGGCCCCTTCGTTCGCTCGGCCCGAGCCGGCCCGTGGGCAGGTGCTCGTGCGCATCGCTGCGAGCGGCGTCAACCCGCTGGACACCAAGATCCGCGCAGGCCGCGCCCCCCATGCCAGGCAGCCGCTGGCGGCGGTGCTGGGCGTGGACCTCGCCGGGGTGGTCGAGGCGGTCGGCGACGGCGTCGACGCCCTGCGCCCGGACGACGAGGTGTACGGGCTGGCCACTGGCGTGGGCGGTCATCAGGGCTCACTGGCCGAATACGCCGCGGTGGACGCCGCCCTGGTGGCCAGGAAGCCGGCCCGCCTCTCCATGCGCGAGGCGGCCGCGCTGCCGCTCGTCCTCATCACGGCCTGGGAGGGCCTCGTCGACCGAGCCGGCGTCGCTACCGGGATGAAGGTCCTCATGGCGGCGTCGGCCATATCGCGGTGCAGCTCGCCCGCGCCTTCGGGGCCGAGGTGTGCGCGAGCGACTCGGCGGGTCGCCGAGCCATCATCGAGGAGCTCGGCGCAACGTTCATCGACCGGGAATCTCCGATGCCCGAGGTTCTGGCGCAGCACACCCACGCCGGCTTCGACATCGTCTTCAACACCGTCGGGGGCGCCAGCCTGGACGCGGCCTTCCAGTCCGTGCGCACCTACACCGGCCACGTGGTCAGCAGTCTCGGCTGGGGACGGCACGCGCTCGCGCCGCTGTCGTTCCGCGGC
>MEMX01000028.1:21688-45446 GCA_001768075.1 Anaeromyxobacter sp. RBG_16_69_14
GTGTTCACGCTCCTGCCGCTCCTCACCGGCACCGGCCGTGAGCACCACGGCGAGATTCTCGCCGAAGGAGCGCGCCTCGTGGATGCCGGCCGTCTGCGCGTGCGCGTCGATCCGCGGCGCTTCACGCTGGCCGACGCGGAAGAGGCGCATCGCGTCGTCGCCGGCGGCACAGGGCTGGGCAAGGTCGTGGTGGAGATATCGAATGCGCGCTGACCACGCGGAAGCGGTGGCGTCCCCCGGCGGCCTTGGTCATCGTGCCCAGATGTTTGCCTGCCTTCGCTGCCGAAACATGACCCGATGCCGATGTGCTGCACGGGCGCGTTCTTGCGGACGCAGCAGGCGAGAGTGTTTGCGTCCCGCGCGTCCCAACCACCGATAGGAGCCTTCCATGAGCCGCCTTGCGATTTCTGGAATCACCGCTGCCGTCGTCTCCCTGCTCGCGATCCTGTCGCCTCACACCGTCGCCGCGCAGGGACCCGCTCTGCCCGAACCGACGATCGTCCTCGTTCACGGAGCTTTCGCCGAGTCGGCGAGCTGGAACGGCGTCGCGAGGAAGCTCCTCACGCAGGGCTATGCGGTGGTCGCGGCCGCGAATCCGCTGCGGGGCGTGAAGCCTGATTCCGAATACGTCGCCAGCATCGTTGCCGCGATCAAGGGCCCCGTCGTGCTCGTCGGTCACTCGTACGGCGGCACGATCATCTCCAATGCAGCGAGCACAAACGGCAACGTTAAGGCCCTGGTCTTCGTGGCCGGATTCGCCCCGGAGGCGGGCGAAAGCGCCGCGGACCTCGCGGCTCGCTTTCCAGGAGGCACACTCGGGGAGACGCTCGTCCCGGTCGCCTTGCCGGACGGCGGCAAGGACCTATACATCGACCAGGGTAAGTTCCACGCGCAGTTCGCTGCCGACGTCCCCGAGGCCGAGGCGCGGCTGATGGCGGCGACGCAACGCCCGGTCGTCGAGGCCGCGCTCAGCGAAGCCTCTGCCACCGCGGCGTGGAAGTCGATCCCGTCGTGGTTCATCTTTGGTGACCTCGACAAGAACATCCCGGTCGGCGCGCACACGTTCATGGCCAAGCGCGCCGACGCCCGGCGGACCGTGGTGGTCAAGGGAGCGTCGCACGTGGTGATGGTCTCCCATGCCGACGCCGTGGCCAAGATCATCGCCGAAGCGGCCGCCGAGTCGCAGCGTTGATTGGCGGCCCTCGGGGGAGCGAAGCCACCTGCCAGCTCCAGGCGGAAGTCTGACTCCGGAATCCAAGATCGCTAAATCGCTCTGTCCATGCTCGCAGCGCTCACGCACCCGCGTGCCGGTCGGCGTCCAACTCCCTCCCGCGCCCGCTGTTCGGCTTGCCGGCTTGCTCCGCTTCTTCGGACCCGGCCGGCACGTTCACGCCCATGGCGGCCCTGGCGATGAGTGCCGCGACCGACCTTGGTTGCGACACGTAGATCGCATGGGAGCCCTTCTCCTCGATCATCGTCGCCCCGGCACGCGTGGCCATGAGGCGCTGCGCAGCGGGGGGAATCATCCTGTCCTCGCTCGACACCAGGTACCAGCTCGGCTTGGTCCTCCAAGCCGCCTGGGTGATCGTGCCGCGCAGAGCGTCCACGCCCCACGGCACCTGCGAGTCGGCCATGAAGGCCGCTTCCTCCGGATCCAGGTCGGCTGCGAAGGCGGCGTGGAACTTCTCCCTATCGAGGAAGAGACGACCGTCCTGCGGCGCGAGGATCGGCGGCACTGGGGCTCCGGGCGGCGGGTTCTTGATGAGAGCATCCACGGACTCCCCCTCGCTGGGAGCGAAGGCGGCGACGTACACGAGCCCGACGACCTTGGGATGGTTTCCTGCCTCGGTGATCACCACGCCGCCATAGGAGTGGCCCACGAGGATCACGGGTCGGTCCTGCTCGTCGAGGACGAGCTTCGTCGCTGCAACGTCGTCGCCCAGAGACGTCGTCGGGTTCTGTACGACGCTAACCCTGTAGCCGTCCCGCTTCAGGAGTTTGTAGACACTCTCCCAGCCAGAGCCGTCCACGAAGCCGCCATGAACGAGCACAACATTCAACGCATTGCTTCTTGCCATGACGATCGTCTCCCTGCGCCGGCAGAAGACGTGCACCTCGGAGGCGGCGCTGATCGCCGGCGCGCGTCGTTCTAATCCACAGCTGAAGCGCTTGCCAGAATCGGCCGGGGGCTGCTCGCCAGAACCAGGCCACAGCCGAAGACCAGCAGTCCGTCTTGGGGCAGCGGGCGAGGCCCCGACCTGACCACGGACGAGACCGAGGACGTCCCAGCGCATCGACGAGCACCGGCCCCGCAAGAGCGCGAGGAACGATCGGATCCCGAAGGCGAACACAAGGCATGCACCAACGGTACCGCTAGGGTCCGACACTGGCCGTGCAGCGCGGGCCCCCGAAAGCAGCAAGAACATGCAGGATCAGGCGACAGCCGTGAACTTGTACCAAAGTCTGATAATATGCCTATGTAAACTAGACGCGCGAAACGGCTGGGCCACAGCGTCTACAGCTCCAACTCACTCTTGCATTACGTCAACCGCGCGCACCGACGTTCTCACCGCTTCTTCTTCCGCTCCTTCTTCTTTCCCTTCCGCTTGTTCGTCGAGCCAGGCGGTGGTGTCTTCCCACTCGGAGCGAGCTGCGACGCGCGCGAGGCCAGATATCGAGCTCGCATGCGTTCGATCATCGGTAC
The DNA here is from genome assembly GCA_001768075.1 of Anaeromyxobacter sp. RBG_16_69_14. Lineage (GTDB taxonomy): Bacteria > Myxococcota > Myxococcia > Myxococcales > Anaeromyxobacteraceae > Anaeromyxobacter_A. The sequence goes on from MEMX01000028.1 coordinate 24,393, forward strand.
CGGCATCCCGACCATCTCCGCCACACGGCCGAGAGCATCCGTGCGCGCTTCTCGGCCCTCCAGCATCACGTAAGCCCGCCAAGTACTCCGGCGAGTGGGTGCCCTCCATCGCGCTGCCGTCCACCTTCTTCCAGTTGTCGGCCAACCCTGCCGCGCAACCCTGCGCCCAGTTGCCTCGGTCCTTGTTGTTGTCGTTCAGGCCGGCCTGGTACCCCATGTCCTCCCATGCTCTCGCCGACGTGGAGTCGACCTGCCCCGCATCGAGCCCCAGCGGGTCCACGTACAGCAAAGGATTCCCCGCGGCGTACCCGAAGGCGTGCAGCCGCGTGGGCATCGCGAGCCGCTCGTCCGACGGGCCGACCGGTCCTCGGAAAGGAACCTCCCGACCCTCGGGTCATACCACCGCTGCTGCGCGTAGCTGAGGACCAGGACGCATGTTCGCCCAGGGAGAGGCTCCATCCCCTGATGCGATCTTCCGGCTTCAGGAGGCAGTGACACATAGTCAACTCCTGGCTCGATCCCCCTGACGCGATTTTCTGGCTCGGGAGCCCTGATCCCCAGACGCGAGATCCTGTCCCCCGACCTTCGGCACCGACGCGCAGGCGAGGAGCAGCGGCACGAGCGCAGCGTCGGGCGCGCGGCGCTGGTGGTGGCTGGCTCGGGCGGCCCTCACGAACTCATCCTAAACCTGCGCCTCCAGCCCGGGCTGTTCCACCCTCGTCGAGCCGCGGGCCGCGGGCGCTCATGTGTCAAATGGAAGGTCCTGACCTCTTCTCCCACCCCTACTCCCATGCTGACGAGCGTGGCGCTTCACTGTCACGTCCCCGTCGCGCGTGGACGCTCATTCGTGGCCGCATCCATGGACCTGGGCACCGCCCTGCCCCGCAGCCGAGTCGCCCGCGACCGCAGCACACTGTCGTTCCCGAACTTCGCCGCGATCTGCCTCTCGCTCGACGCGCTCGAGTAGCTCCGACAGGCACCGCGCGAGGCGGCGGAGCTCTGCGACGGGACCTCCCGCGATACAGCGCACGTTCACGATCAGGCGGTCTTCCCTCGAGTCGAACAAGCATCCGGGCGGCCGCGGGATCTTGATCCCGCTACGAATCGGGGCTGGGCCTTGCTTCGCTACGGCCGCCGCGAAGTCCTGCCATCTGCGCCGCGACCAGTTCTCGCGCAGCGCGCGAGCCTTCACCGCCTCCGCCTTGCACTGCGCCTTCGCCCTCCCCCTCGCTTCGACAGCCGCGCGCTCCCGGTCGTTCTGGTCTCTTACGGCCTTCGACGACGTCCCCGCGGCAGCCTCTTCGAGGCGGCAGTAGCTGTTGAACGTGCGCTGGAGCTCCACGGCGCCGGTCAGGTCGAGCTTCCGCACTTCCTTCGACCCGTCGGCCAGCTCAACCTCCTCGCCCTTCACCACCGCCGCCTGGATCCAGACGGGGGCGGAGAGGAGCTGGAGATGCCGACAGATGGTCCGCTCCGAGATGCCGTACCTCGCCGCAGCTGCGGCGACGTCGAGCTCCTCCACCTCCATGATCGCCTTGAGGCCGCCCGCCTCCTCGATCGGCGAGAGATCGGCCCGGAAGTGGTTTTCGGACCACTGCTTGGCCGGAACGAGTCGGGCGTCCTCCGCGCTCAGGATGCACTGCAGCCTCTCGAGGCCCGCCTGGCGGCTGCCTGCCAGCGACGCTCGCCCACCACGATGACGTAGTGGCCCGGCTGCTCGGGATGGGGACGGACGATCGCCGGCTGGATCTGCCCGACGATCTTCATGTTCGCGGCGAGTTCCTCGAGCTGCCGCTCGTCGAAATCCTTTCGCGGCTGCGCTGGATCAGGACACAGCCGCTCCAGCGGCACCGCGAACATGCCCCCCACCGCCCCGAGCATCGCACCGAACGGCGAGTCCTCGGTGGCCTCGCCCCCGCCCCCATCGCCGGGACGAGCGGCGAGCCGGCGAGCGAGGAGAGCCTGCGCACCTCCACTCCCCCGGTCGAACCTATCCACGGGTGGCCTCCGCGAGCTCGAGGAATTCATCGAGCAAGGACGTGAAGGCACCCTGGGCGGGCGAGTCACGGAAGCGCCGGTCGAAGATCGGGATTCCCTTGCCCATGGCCTGCTCGACGGCAGCCGATCGAGGGATGCGCGTGCGCAGGAGCCGCTCGCCGCAGAGCTCCTCGATGGTCTTGAGCGCCTCGCGCGGTGCGGTCTGATGGTCACAGCACTTGGTCGCAAGGAACCGCAGCGTACGCGAGGCGCCGGCCACGCCCGAGGCGCTGATCCGCGCGATCTCGTCCTGGAGATCGGGCACGCCCTGGATCGCGAGGTGGTTCGCCTCAGCCGGCGCGATGATGGTGGGGCACGCGATGACCGCGTCGACGAATACACCCCCATGCGCGGGGCTCAGATCGCAGAGCACGAAGTCGAACTCACCGTCGATGCGCTCCAGCGCGTTCGCCAGCAGGAACGGGCTCTCATACGGCGGGAGGCTCGCGATCTGCCGCTCCGCCATCGAGAAGCGAAGAGTAGCCGGGACGACGAAGAGGTTCTCGCCTGCCCTCTGCAACACCGCCGCCTTTCCCGGCGCGAACAGCAGATCGTTCGCCGTGTAGGGGAAGTCGCTCTTGGCCCCGAGCAGGGTAACCGTCGCGTTGGCCTGTGCATCGAGGTCGACGACGAGCGTTCGCTTGCCGCGCGCCGCCAGGCCCCAGGCGAGCTGAGTCGCCGTGGTGGTCTTGCCGGCCCCACCCTTCTGCACAGCTACAGCGTAGCGTCGAGCCGTCATGGGCACCCCTCCCCCCTCACGCAGCAACAGCCCGCCGGGCGGCAGACAGGACCGCCTCGGTCTGCTTGATGAGAGCGCTTCGCTGGAAGGCATCGACCGGGCGTCCGTCGAGCCGATCCAGGTGCACCACAAGTCGATCGTCGGTGCGGGAGAACAGAGCAGCCGGCTCGACGCCTCGAACGATGCGTGCGCACACCGCATCCAGGCGTTCGGCGACCGCAAGGAGCTCCTCCCGGCTGGAGTCGGCCAGTGTCCTGTCCAGGAGGTCGAGGGCTTGCGCATGGGTGAGAGTGTCCACTTCGAGAGCGCTCTTGCTCCCGTCCGCTTCCAGCGCATCTGGCGCGGCTCCCGCGTTCGGAAGGCCCTCTCCAGCCGACTCGGGCTCGGCGGGAGATGGACGCAAGGCGTCCGGGTCTGGAGCCGCAGAGCGCCGGAGCCCGTTTCCCTTGCGGCGTTCCCCGGAGAGCGCCGCCAGATGCGAACGCCAGCGATTTCGCGTCCAGCCCTCGGTCAGCGCACGGCGAATGAGTGCTTCGAGCCGCGCCAGGGCACGGCGCTTGTGCGGGCTCCTGTCCGCAGGCTCGAACACGGCGGTGTGGATGCGGAGAGCCTCGAGCGCGTGACGCCGAGTCTTCTCGATGCCATCTACCGTCACACGCATCCCTGCGCGCACGGCGGCGCGGAGGACCTCGGGGCCCTCACCGAGCCGGAGGTATCTCAGCACCACCTGATGGCTGAGACCCGCACGCTGCGCGACCTCCTTGGCCTCCATGCCGGTCTCCGCCATCGTGCGTCGGAGCTGGACGGCCTTCTCGACGGCATTCAGATCCTCGCGCTGGAAGTTCGCGACCAGTTGATCCAGCGCCCAGCCCGACCCCTCGCGAACGATGCACGGGAGGACGTCCTTGCTCAGGGTCGGGCTGCAGAGCCTCGACGGACAGCATCACGATGGCTGGGGAGGAAACTGTCAAGGGTCGCTCTGTCATCGATTCAATAGTTGCATTGGCCATTGGAACCCGCCTTTCACATCGAGAAAGGACCTACAACAAGGGGAGTCATGGATCTTCCTTTAGAGACATCATGGGGAGACTGTGATGACTGGCGCTACACCGCGACTTCTCACAGGATTTCAGCGGCCAGGCCGTTTCGGCACGTACCGAGATGTTCCAAGCCAAAGCGTACCGACAACTTCCAAGCGGAACACCGAACCGGCCGGAATCGCAGAGATACGAGGCGTACCGAGATGTTCGTGGACAAGTCGCTTTGTCCACCGGGTTGATCACGCTCTCGCGGTTGCTGCGTACCGAGGTGTTCCAGGCACATCCAATCCGCGCCCCCACCCAGGCCGCCGTACCGAGATGTTCCAAGCTTCACACCGACTCTCGATGCGGGAGACAACGCGGGGCACCGCGTACCGAGATGTTCCAACCGCACCGCATCTCGACCTCGGCGTTCCGTACCTCGATGTTCCAAGCTCGAGAGGGGCAGCAGGGGCACAGCCTCGGCGTGGCTGATGACTCGAAGAACGAGAAGAGCACTCATCGCGCGTTCTGCAGACGCCTCTACGGGCACGCGCCCGCCCGCGCGACCCCCGCGAGGTCCCGCGCTCGCGGGATCCCTGCGGAACAGGCGTTCAGAGGCAGCACGCGCTCGCGGTCGATGGCCGCCGGTGCGGGGACCTCGCGCATCTGCTCGAGCGTCGCTTCATCGAGCGGCCGAACCCCGAACTCGTCCGCTCGCGGCAGGCGGCCGTGCTGGATCGCATACCCGGCGCGTACGATGAGCACCGTGTCGTCGCGCGCGAGCTCGTTGGGGCAGGCAGGCCAGAGCCGCTTCACGATCCCATGCCAAAGGCGGGCGGTTTGCCGCGCCTTGCGCGTGTCCTCCACCTTCACGTTGCAGCCGATCTGGGCAAGGACGCCGGACGGCCCCAGGATCGGCACGGGTATGTCCGGCCTGTTCTTCCGGGCAAGCGTGTACGAGCGGTAGGCCTGGAACTGGTAGAAGGCGAGCGGACCCAGGTTGTCGCTCAGTGCGACGACCGAACGAAAATCGGTCGGGATCGCGTCCTGCCTGATGTCGTTCGCGAACACCTGGTCGTAGAGGAGGACGTTAGGGCACACGGTATGCTGGTTCGGCCGGCGCACATCGTTCTCCTTCCAGAGCCGCATGCGCCGCATGAGCTGGTAGCGCTCGCGCCGGATGGCATTCGGCCGCAAGTCCTCGGCGAGGAAGGTCGCATCGAAGAGACGCAGGAAGCCGGTCTCGATGCGCCTGCGCTGCTGGATGCCTTGCCCAGCGACTTCGCGACCTCGTTGAGGGAGTCGAAGGCGATCGCGTTGCTCTCCGGTGAGCCGCAGACCTTGAAGACAGTCGCGAGCCAGATCACCAGGAGCCGGTCCTGGGCGAACGGCACACCCCGCGTTCCCCCGGTGATCGTGAAGGTCAGGGCCCCGCTGCGCCGCACATAGAGCGATGTCTTCGGGCTCTTGTACGGGAGCCCAAAGAGGACGAAATCCCGGGGAGTGAACCCAAGCACCTGGGCCTCGTCGCCGTTGTGAGCGGCGGCGGCGTTCGCCATCCGCTCGAGCGTCTTCTGCATCCGGCGGCTTGGTCGCTTTGCTACTCTCGTGCAAGGGGCGGATGCCGGCGACGGATCGTTCGCGGGCCAAGCCACTGCCGCGGGACCGCGAGCACGGAGGGTCTCGCGTCCTCTGCTGCCGGGTATCGGCGGGGGCTCAGTCATCGGCAGGCCCCCCTCTTCGGGTGCGGGTTGGTTGGTTCTGAGTTCGCGTCAGAGGTCAACCGGCGCGCATCGACGTAGGTGGCCAAGGCCGCCTCGGGCACCCGGATGGCGTTGGAGACACGTGCGTGAGGCAGCTTCCCTTCGGCGCAGATCTTGTAGACGGTCGAGGTCGCGACATTCAGGCGCTGGGCGACTTCTCGTACCGACAGTAACGGCAGGCATGAGTCCGCCACCTCGAATCCGGATACCAAGGGGATACCAAGCGGCGAGAAAACGGCGGCTAAGTGCGGCGAAAAGGCACTAGTCCCGATGGGATCGTTTCCAGCAATTGCAGCATCTTGCGAGAGCTGGAGACTACCTGCTAGCCCAGGTCCACCGACTGTCACGCCGGAGGCCACGGGTTCGAGTCCCGTACACCCCGCCATCTATAACGGCCGGGATTCCCTCGGGAAAGCCGATGGGGGTCGGTGCCTCCTGCGACCTCGCACGCGACCGTACCGAACGTCGCGCGCAGCGTCTTGAAGCAGATGCTCGTGGCGCTGCGTGAGCGGTGGTTCGTCGCGCCCTATCCGGCCGACACTATCGTCGAGGTGCGCTCGCTCTACGCCCGAGAGGCGATGGTCGAGATCGAAGCCATCGCCGTAGTTGACGCGGCCGTCGAGACCTGAGGGCCCACGGCGTAGATCGCCATGATCACGCTGCCCCGCCACCTCGAAGGCGATCGTCTCGGTCCCCTCGGCCGTGTGGAACACGAAGCCCGGCAGGCCGTTGAGCGTCGCGGGCTCGGCGCGGTGCGAGGCGAAGCCGCCTCCCTTGGTCTTCACGCCCTCGCAGAACCGCAGGATCCCATCCCTGCCGATGATCGGGTTCAGCGCGGCGCGCCGCTTGCCGCCGCCGTCGGTGTAGAGGACGGCGTCGTAGGCGACGAGCATAATGCTGACGTCACCGGTCGCTGCCACGGCGAGGAAGGCGTCGGCCAGCTTGCGCCTTGTAGATCTCGTTCAACTGGTGCGGTGAAGACGACGCAGCCCAACCGCCAGCCTTCTAACTTGCCGTAGTTACGACTCCTTTTCTGTGGCCCCTTGCTCGAGTCGGCACGGAGACGGCCCCCAACGGTCGCTGCGCCCGGTGGGGCGGGGTCAACGCTCTTCGCCTTCTCATCTGACCTCGCGGAAGGGATTCACGATGCGGACCCCGTCGACCTCCCGCCCGTCCTGCATGTCTTCGGAGAGGAGGACGGCGCAGCCAGACTGCTTCGCCGTGCGAAGGATGAGCGCGTCCCAGAACGAGAAGCCGTGTAGGCGGTGGAGGTCGATGGCGGCGAGAATGTCCGCGAGGTCCGGCGTGGCGACATCGAACTCCGCGAGGATCTCGACCTTCCGCCGCGCGACGTCCGCGTCGAGGTGGAGCTTCTTCGTGGCGCTCACGAAATACTCCTGGAGCACCTGGAGCGAGACGACCCCCGTCCCGGCGCGGCGGTGCTCGGCGACGAGTTCGAGGGCGCGCCTCTGCTTCGCCGCCGGAGAGTCCTTGTCATCTGCGTAGAGGAGGACGTTCGTGTCGAGGAAGCTACGAGCGCTCATGAATCTCGTCCCGGTCGAACTTCCAGCCGCGGGAGTGACCGCGGCCGGAGAGGCGCCGGAACTCCTCGATCGAGCGCTCGGGGTCGTCCTGGCCGGCGAGCTTCTCCAGGTAGTCGCGGACGAGCTGGTTGAGGCTCTTCCCCAGGGCCTCGGCCCGTTTCCGGGCCCGGGTCACCACCTTGTCATCGATGGAGAGGGTGACATTCATCTACACAGGATAAGTGCGCACGGGCGCAGTGTCCAGTGATGCAGGACGGCGGGGGGAATGCCCGTCAGGGTGGCCTTCCGCGACCTTGGTCAGGTTGCACCGAGGTGCAGACGTACGTGCAGAGCGGGAACGCGGTGTTCGGCACAATGCTCTCCGAATCCGCCCTCACGAAGGCGATCGAGTGTTGCCGCGCAGCCTGGATGGTGGGATTGCGCGCAGCCTTGCTGATGCCCACCGGCGACCTGCACGGGGAGCGCGCGAGTACGTGATGGCCACCGGCAGCTTGAACGGGGAGCGCGCAAGTGCGTGATGGCCACCGCCCCGCCTGCACGGGTTGCGTGCAGGCGGGCGATGGCCTTGGGCATCACAGGAGCGGGATCTGGCGGGCCTGGGCGTCGGGTGGGACGAGGCGCCGGAGCGTGGCACGCAAGAGCGGGATGCGCGGCAGGCGTGCCAGGAGGGCGGCGGCGCGGGAGGGGTCGCGGATCGCGGCGGCGCCGAGGATCGCTGTCACGAAGGCGTCGTCGGCTCTCCAGACCGTAAGGCCGCGGCGGGCGGCCTGTGCGGGTAGGATGTCGGCCCTCGCGAGTGCTTCGGTGACGACAATCTCCGCGCCGGCCGCTCCGAGGTACTCGAGGAGACCGAAGCGAGCGTCGCCGATGAGGGCGGCTCGAATCGCGCGGGGCGCACCGCCGTTCTCTGAGACGAGCACGGCGACGAGGCGGCGGCGAGCGAGCCAGAGGCCGCAGGAGGTCATGCGTCTCGCTCGATGAGATCCCGGTCGATCACGCGGGGCAAGAGGTCGCGCTCGATGAGTCGCTTCTTCTTGCGGGCCGCCTCGCGGAGGCAGCCGGTGGCGAGGCGGTCGAGTTCGCGCATGCCGCCCGTGGTGGCCTCGTGCAGCATCGCGACGGCGTCCTGGGTGAAGACCTCGCGCTCCACGCCGGACCGCTTGAGGCGATAGCGCAGGTACTCGGCGGTGTCCTCTGGCGTGAGCGGGTCGATGTGGAGCCGCACGTGGAGCCGCGAATAGAGCGAGCGGTAGCGGCGCATCTGGAGCAGGTCGTGCAGCTCGGGAAGGCCCACCAGGATGAGCGAGAGGAGCGCCTTCGAATCCCACTCATAGTTAAGCAAGATATGCAAATGCCCCAGCATCTGTTCGTGGAGCAGGTGAGCCTCGTCGAGCAAGAAGACGGGATGGGCGCGTTCCTTGGCCAGGTCCTCGACGTGGGTGGCGACCGTGTAGAAGACGGCTCCCGCTGTTGACTGTGGGGAGAGGCCCAGCGCGAAGCAGAGTTGTCGGTAGAAGTCGCGACGCCCCAGCGTGGCGTTGTGGCAGTAGGTGAGCCGGAAGCCTGCCTCGGGGAGACGAGCGCGGAGGACCCGCAAGACGCAGGTCTTGCCCACCCCCGGCTCGCCGGTGAGCAGCACCGAGGTGCGCTCCTCGAGCGCCTCGACCATTTCGGATACAAGCGCGGCCTTGGAGGATGGCAGCCACAGGTCGCGGTCAACGATCTCCTTGGAGAAGGGGTGATCCTTGAGGCCGAAGAAGCCGACGTAGGAATCGCTGCTCATCGCGCGTCCTCCTCGTGCTTGCGAGAGCGGCCGACAGCCTCGTCGAGGAGAGCTCCGGGTGGGTCGAAGGGCGTGGAGCTGTCGGAAGGGGCTGCGCCAGGCTTGCGCGGCAGGCGCTTGCGCCTGGCGTTCTGCACCGGGTCGACGAGGCGCAGCGCGAGGCGGCGGCCCTCGTGCTCAACCCAGGGCACGCCGTCGAGCAGCGAGTAGGCGACGGAGACGAGGCGGCCAGCGAGGAAGCCCTGGTCGAGCTCGTAGTCCACGCCGAGGATGGAGAGCGTGGTGTCCCCGCGCACGCGGCGGCGCTCGCGGACCATGAGCGCCTCGCGCAGCTTTGCCTCGTCGAGACCGTCCGCTGGACGTTTCATGGCGGCAAACACCGCACCCGGGGAGCGGCCCATGAGCGAGGCGTGCGGCGCGACGTGGTAGTGGCGGTCCAGGAAGGCGAGGAGCCGCACCTCGACGTCGTGCAGGGAGGCGACCGAGCCGAGGTGGTCGAGGCAGCCTTCACGCAGCGTCCTCCAGAATCGTTCCATCTTTCCACGGGCAGGCGCGTCGTAGGGCTTCGCGTGGACGAGCGCGATGCCAAGCCGGGCGCAGGCGGTGCGGAGCGCATCGCCCGAGTATGTTGACCCATTGTCGAGATAGAGCAGATCGGGTTTCGGATGGCGGCGCAGCGCCTTCACGAAGAGCGCAAGCATGTCGGCCTCGCGCTCGGTGTGCCGCGCCTCGATGGCCAGGATGTAGCGGCTGGCATCGTCGAGGAGCGCGTGGATGCGCAGCGGCCTTGACTCGCCGCCGATGGAGAGCGCCGGACCGTGACAGACGTCGGCGTGGTAGAGAACGCCCGGCTCGGCCGCCTGCCACCGCAGGCGTGTGTGCTGGCCCGAGCCGTCGCGTAGCGGGACGCGGTCGAGACCGAGTACCTGGTAGAGCCGACGCACGGTGGACTCGGAGACCGCGTCGCGGGCGAGCCGACCATCCTTGACGAGTGTGCGCAGGATGAGCGGAACTCCCGCCGAGGGGTGCTCCTTGCGGAGGTCGACGAGGAGCTGCCGCTGCTCCGGCGTGAGGTAGCGACCGTGGCCGCGATCACGCCGAGGCAGCGGCCTGAGCGCATCCAGGCCGCCGCGCCGGTACGCGTAGAACCAACGCTCCAGAGTGGTCACCGAGAAAGCGCGGGTGAGCTCCGAGCCGGGGGGGGGCGGAAGCGCTCCTCGGCGAGAGCGTGTAGCGTCGCGCACAACTCACCTCGCGTGAGGTCCTTGCGCGTGAGCGCGCCGACGATCTCGCAGCGAAAGCGGGCTACCGCCTCGGCATGGTCCATCGGGCTGAGCAACGGCGACTTCGGGAACGGTGTGTCCATTGAGGGCTCCTCATGGCGGCTGCGCTCCATGCGCTCGCCGCGCTGCCGAGAACCCTCCTGCACGCCCGCTCGTCTGCGGATTGACTCCCGATGGTGGACCCAAGAGAACCCGCGCCGCCGCGGCGATGGACATCAGCTCACATGCGCGGCTCCGAGAAAGGCGCGTGTCGGGATGGGCAGCGCGTCGGCGGCCGACGGCACGTACGCGGCAAGGGTGGTCGCTGCGCGGGCAGCGATGGCGCGGAGCCGAGCACCATCCGGCAAGGCGCGCACACAGGTGAAGAGCACCGCCTCGCGAACGGCGCGCGTCCAGCGGCGCAAGGAAGCCCAGCCCGCGGTCGCTGCTGCCCCGGCGATGCGCCAGGGGCTCACCCGTGCCCGGACCTCTCCGGGCGTGATCTCCTCGACGCCCCACAGCGCCAAGGCCAGCGCGATGGCGCCTGCCGAGTAGAGCCGGCGCCGCAGGATGCCGCGCGGCACCACCAGCACTACGGCCCGCAGGCGAGGCAGTGATACCGGCGACACACGACCTCGCCCACCTCAGGCGGCGCGGTCGCGTCCGGCGGACCCCACTGATCGCGGGTCCGCACGCCGTGACCATGCAGGACCAGTCGCCCACCCGCAGGGCGGCTCGCCACGCCACAGCAGGGACAGCTCGCCGGGCGCACCTCATCCGCCGAGGGAAAGCGTGCCCTCCAGGACTTGACGTCGAGCTCGGCGTAGACGATTCGAGTACTGCTCTGGCCTTCTCCCACAGGTGGGTCGGGGCACGACGGGGTGCGTGCTCGAACACGCCCCCGTCACCTGCTTCTGGGGCCGGCGTCATACCGGGGTACCCCGGTGCGCGGCAACAGGTAGCGGTCGGGTCGCGTTCAAGCCGCGGCCGGCCGCCTCTCCGCCGCAGGTATCGTGAACCAGAACGTGCTGCCGCGGCCGGGCTCGCTCTTGACGCCCATGGTCCCACCGTGCGCCTGGATGATCTCGCGCGAGATGAAGAGGCCTAGCCCGACGCCGCCCGAGCGCGCGCCCGGCACTCGGTAGGACTTCTCGAAGATGCGGTCAAGGTGCTCGCGGGCGATGCCTTCGCCGGTGTCGCGCACCTCGAAGCGGACGGCGCTCCCCGCGACGAATGCGCCGACCTCGACCCGGCCACCAGGCCGCGTGTGGCGCACCGCGTTTCCGAGCAGGTTCGTGAGCACGAGCTGGATACGCTCGCGATCACCCTGCACCTCCACGCTCTCAGCAGGAGGCGAGACGAAGAGCTCGACGCGACCGTCGTCGGCAGCACTGCGCAGCGCCGCGGCGCCGCTCTCGAGCAGCGTGCGCACCTCGATCTGCTCCAGCTTGAGCTCCATCCTCCCGGACTGGATGCGCGAGAGATCGAGGAGGTCGTCCACGATCCCCTGCAAGCGCTCGCAGTCCGCGCGAGCCGCGGCCATGAGGTCCGCCTGCTTGTCGGTGAGCGGACCGACCAGCTCGTCCGCGCACAGGTGGATGGCCATGCGGAGCGACGTGAGCGGCGTGCGGAACTCGTGCGCAACCGTGGCGACGAGGTCATTCTTGAGCTCGTCGAACCGCATGAGGCGCGTCACATCCTGCAGCACGATGGTCACGCCGATGATCCCACCCTGCTCCGAGTAGAGCGGCGGCGCGCGCGGAAGCAAGTGACGGTCACCCTCGCTGGACTCGATCCTGACGGCCTCCTCGAAGCCGTGGGGGAGGTAGGCGCCCTTCCCCGAGAGCACGTGAATACGCACACGCTCCACGACCGCTCTCAGGGCCGGCTCGAGGGCCTCCACCGCCGGGGGTACTCCACCGGCTCCGAGACGCAGCATCGTCTCGGCGGCGCGGTTCAGGTTGAGGATGCCACCCTGGACATCGAGCACGAGCACGGGATCCGGAAGGCTATCGATGGCAGCTTGCGACGCCTGCTGTGCCTGGAGCAGCTCGCCGAGCGAGCTCGAGCGATACTCGGCGAGGCGATCGGCCATCGTGTTGAACTCGCCTGCGAGCGCCGCGATCTCGTCCTTGCCCTCCACCCGCGCGCGCGCCTGAAGATCGCCCTCGCCGATGCGGCGCACGGTCTGCGAGAGCACGCCAAGCGGTCTCAGGAGGCGCGCGGTCATCGCGAGCGACAGGATGAGCCCGAGCGTCAACGCGCCGATGGTCGCCACCACCACCAGCGTCCGGTTCTGCTCCGCCGCGCGCCGGGAGCGCTCGGCCTTCGAGGCCATCGCGTCCTGGTTGAGCGCCAGGATCTCGTCGGCGGCGGCTTGCGCCCTGCGGTAGGCGGGCTCGAGAGCCTCGAAGAAGTACGTGAGTTGCTCCCGGGATGGCGCCGAACGTATTCGCTCGAAGGCGTGCTGATACTCCGACCAGCGCTGGCGGAGACGGCCGGTCGCAGCGTCCTCGCCTGGCTCGGTGATGTTGTGCTCCTGCGCCAGGAGCTCCTTCTCGAAGCGGCTGCGCCACTCCGCAGGATCGCCCTCGGCGGGGCGGCCGGTGGAATGCGCCAGGGCTACGGCCTCGAGTCTCTCGAGCGACTGCAGCATGCGCTCGGCGGCGAGCACGCTGCGGTAGTTGTCCTTGAGAATGAGCTCCGGTCCCTGGCCCAAAAGGGAGATGGTCGTCACCGACGCGACGCCGAACAGCACGAGCACGAGGGCGAGCGGTGCCTGCGCGAGGATGAGCTTCGCACGCAGCGTCACGCGTGCCCCCCCTCGCTCTCGAAGGAGACGATGTGCAGGTCGAGTCCTGCACCTTCGTCCACGAGACGCTGCACCACCGAGCGACGGATGAGCCTGCGCCACGAGGGCAGCTCGGTGTGGCCGACGATGATGTCGCTTACCCGGTGCGAGCGGGCGAAGTCGAGGATCGCCCTGGCGGGTTCGGAGGACTTGAGCCGGACCACCTCGGCGCCCAGCTCGCGGGCCTTCTCGATGTTCGTGAGCAGGTGGCGCTGCGTCTCGGAGGCGATGCGGTCGGGCGCCTCGCTCGGTGTCTCCACGTAGACCACGAACCAGTCGGTGTTGAGCCGTCCCGCCATGCGAGAACCGCGGCGGAGCAGGGCGAGCGCGCGCGGTGGATTCGAGGAGAGGCAGACCATCACCCGACCCGTGGTGACCGATGGGGTCCCCCCGAGTTTGGCCGCATGAGCCGCCGATCGATCGAGGCTCTCCGCGACCTCTCGCAGGGACAGCTCACGCAGCGTGGCGAGGTTCTGGTCGCGGAAGAAGTGCTCCAGCGCCCACGGGATCTTCTCCTTCGGATAGATCTTCCCGCCCTTCAGACGCTCCAGGAGGTCCTCTACCGCGAGGTCGAGGTTCACCACCTGGTCTGCCTGCTCGAGGAATGAATCGGGGACCGTCTCGCGTACCGCGACGGCCGTGTTGCGCTGGATGAGGTCGTTCAGGGATTCGAGGTGCTGGATGTTCAGCGCTCCGATGACGTTGATTCCCTGGGCGAGCAGGTCGAGGACGTCCTGGAAGCGCTTCCGGTTCTTCGACCCGGGAACATTGGTGTGCGGGATCTCGTCGACGATGGCGACCTGCGGTCTACGAGCGATCGCCGCGTCGAGGTCCATTTCTTCGACCACGACACCGCGGTACTCCACCTTGCTGCGGGGCACCACCTCGAGGTCGCGCACGAGCGCCGCCGTCTCGGCCCGCCCGTGTGTCTCGATGTAGGCGAGGACCACGTCAACACCGCGCTCCTTCAGCGCGCGCGCCTCCTCCAGCATTCGCCAGGTCTTACCCACTCCTGCCGCGAAGCCGATGTAGAGCTTCAGCCGGCCACGCTTGCCGCGCTCGACGAGCTCGAGGAAGTCCTGCGCCGTCGGGCGGCGCGCGGTGGTGGTGGCAGCGGTCATCGCGGCAGCGCCGCCGCCGCGTCGCGGCGCCGTCGCCAGTACAGCTCCAGCGCTCCAGTGCTGGCCACGACAGCGAGGAGCGACAGCCACGCAACAATCCCGGCGCTTCGAAGCGAGGGCTCCTGGGCGACCTTGGTCGCCAGGAAGGGTCCAGAAGCCCCCGCCACCGCGAGCAGGGTCACGGAACACCGCCGCACGGCTCGGACCCGCTCGTACTTCATGTGCGCGCCGAGCAGCTCGCGGACGTGGCCCACGCCCCGGGGATCCTGCGCGATCCGGAAGCTCAGCGCGCCCATGACGGCTAGCCCTTGCTGTCCGTGGTCGCGGAGGGCGCCTGGGCGGGAGCCGCAGGTGGCGCCGGCGGTGGGGCACCCAGTCGACGATCGAGCGCGAGGTTGAGCTGCAGCACGTTCACGCGCGGCTCGCCAAGGATACCGAGGTCCCTGCCCTCGGTGCTGTCCTCGACCAGGCTGCGCACGCGCTCGGGAGCGACGCCTCGTGCCTTCGCCACCCGCGGGATCTGCCACAGCGCCGCCGCGGGCGAGACGTGCGGATCGAGCCCGCTTCCGGACGCGGTGACGAGCTCGACCGGGGCCGGGCCAGGAGCGTCCGGGTTCTCCTTCTGGAGCTTCTCCAGAGCACCGGCCGCTCTGTCGCGCAGCTTCTTCGAGGTCGGCCCCAGGTTCGAGCCGGCGGAGGCGAGCGGGTCGTAGCCCTTCTCGCCCGCCGCGGAAGGGCGCGGCTGGAAATAGCCCGGGTTGGCGAAGCCCTGCGCCACGAGCTCCGAACCCACGACCTTCCCGGATCCGTCGGTGACGAAGCTGCCCTCGGCCCGCTGTGGGAAGAGGACCTTGGCTACTCCGGTCATGACGAGCGGGTAGAGGAGGCCCGTGAGCACGAGCGTCACCACGGTGGCCCGGATGGCGGGGACCACGTGATCGAGCATCTTCTCCTCGCGTTCGCGTGGAGCCTGGGGTTCATGATGCGGCACGGGGCGTACTGCGGCGGTGACATTCCCTGGCATGGCTTCCCTCCGGACTACACGATGCCCGCGGCGGCGAGCGCCACGTCGATGACCTTGATTCCCACGAACGGAGCGATGACGCCGCCCACTCCGTAGACGAGGAGCGAGCGGCGCAGCACCACCGCCGCTCCCAGCGGCCGGTACTTCACGCCCCGGAGCGCGAGCGGGATGAGCAGGACGATGATGATGGCGTTGAAGATGACCGCCGACAGGATGGCGCTGTAGGGCGAGGCGAGGTGCATGATGTCGAGCGGCGCGAGCTCCGGGTAGGCCGCCACGAAGAGCGCTGGCAGGATGGCGAAGTACTTGGCGACGTCGTTCGCGATCGAGAAGGTCGTGAGCGTGCCGCGCGTCATGAGGAGCTGCTTGCCGACCTCGACCACCTCGAGGAGCTTGGTCGGGTTCGAGTCGAGGTCGACCATGTTGCCGGCCTCCTTCGCCGCTTGCGTGCCGGTGTTCATGGCGACGCCGACGTCCGCCTGGGCCAGCGCCGGCGCGTCGTTCGTGCCGTCGCCGGTCATCGCCACGAGCTTCCCCTTCGCCTGCTCGTCCTTGATGAGGCGCATCTTTGCCTCGGGGGTCGCCTCTGCCAGGAAGTCGTCCACGCCGGCCTCCTTGGCGATGGCGGCCGCGGTGCGAGGGTTGTCGCCCGTGATCATGACGGTGCGGATGCCCATGGCGCGGAAGCGGTCGAAGCGCTCCTTGATGCCACCCTTCACCACGTCCTTGAGGTGGATGATGCCGAGCACGCGCGCGCCATCCGAGACCGCGAGCGGGGTGCCGCCCGAGTCGCCGATCCGCCCCGCCGTGCGTCGAGCTCGGGAGGCATTGCCCCGCCCAGGCCCGCCACGTGCTTCCCCACAGCGTCCACCGCCCCCTTGCGAATGACGCGTCCGGCGATGTCGCAGCCGCTCATGCGCGTCTGCGCGGTGAACGGGATGAAGGTGTGCTTGCCGTGGTCCACCTCGCGGCCGCGCAGGCCATAGCGCTCCTTCGCCAGCACGACGACGGAGCGGCCCTCCGGCGTCTCGTCGGCGAGACTCGCGAGCTGCGCCGCGTCGGCCAGGTCCTCGACCTTCACGTTTGGTGCTGGGATGAGCTCGGTGGCCATGCGATTACCGAGCGTGATGGTGCCGGTCTTGTCGAGAAGCAGCGTGTCGACGTCCCCCGCGGCCTCGACCGCGCGCCCGCTCATGGCGAGCACGTTCTTGCGCAGGAGCCGGTCCATTCCCGCGATGCCGATGGCGGAGAGGAGGCCCCCGATGGTGGTGGGGATGAGGCAGACGAGCAGCGCCACGATGGCCGTCGCCGAGAGGCCGATACCCGAGTAGCGTGCGATGGGGACGAGCGTGACGCAGGCGAAGAGGAAGACGAGCGTGAGCCCGACGAGGAGGATGTGGAGCGCGATCTCGTTGGGCGTCTTCTGCCGTGCCGCGCCCTCGACGAGCGCGATCATCCGGTCGAGGAACGACTCGCCAGGATCGACGCCGATGCGCACCACGATGCGATCGGAGAGGACCTTGGTGCCGCCGGTCACCGCCGAGCGATCGCCGCCCGATTCGCGGATGACGGGCGCCGACTCGCCGGTGATGGCCGACTCGTCCACCGAGGCGATTCCTTCCACGATCTCGCCGTCGCCGGGGATCATCTGTCCGGCTTCCACCACCACCGCGTCGCCCTTGCGCAGGGCAGAGGCGTCCACCATCTCCTCGCGGCCGGAGACGAGTTTCCGCGCCTTGATCTCGCGCCGCATGCGCCGCAGGGTGTCAGCCTGGGCCTTGCCCCGGCCCTCGGCCACCGCCTCGGCGAAGTTCGCAAAGACGACGGTGAACCAGAGCCACACGCTCACCGTGAGCGTGAACCACCCCGGCGCCGCGCCGGCGGGGTGGAGGATGCGGTCGCGGAGCCAGAGGAGGGTGGTGAGGACGCTCCCCACCTCCACCACGAACATGACCGGGTTCTTCGCCACCAGGCGCGGATCGAGCTTCTTCAGGCTCTCGATCACCGCCTGGCGGACGATCGCGGGATCGAACAGGGAGACCTGCTTCGCTTTCGAGGCGGCCATGGCTAGAACACCTTTCCGGAGAGCGCGGCGAAGTGCTCGAGCAGCGGGCCGAGCGAGAGGGCCGGGAAGAAGGTGAGCGCGCCGACGATGAGGATCACGCCGATGAGGAGGACGGTGAACGTGGCGCCCGTCGTGGGGAACGTGCCGGGACCGGCCGGCACCACCTTCTTCCCGATCATCGACCCGCCTATCGCGACGGCAGGGACGATCATGAGGAAGCGGCCGATGAGCATGTCGAAGCCCCCGGTGATGTTCCAGAATCTGGTGTTGCCGGAGAGGCCGGCAAAGGCCGACCCGTTGTTGCCGGCCTGGCTAGAGTAGGCGTACATGATCTCCGAGAGGCCGTGCGGACCGGCGTTGTTGAGCGACGACGTGCCATAGGGCGCGACCGATGCCCAGGCGCTGAGCACGAGGATGATGAGGGGGAAGATGAGCACGTAGAGCATCGCGAGCTTCATCTCCTTCCCCTCGATCTTCTTTCCCAGGTACTCGGGCGTCCGTCCCACCATCAGCCCGGCGATGAAGACGGTGAGCACCACCATCACCAGCATCGCGTACAGGCCCGCGCCGACGCCTCCGAAGATCACCTCGCCGAGCTGGATGTTGAGCAATGGCACGAGGCCTCCCAGCGGCGTGAAGCTGTCGTGCATGGAGTTGACGGCGCCGCAGGAGGTGTCGGTCGTCACCGTGGCCCACAGGGCGCTGTTGGCGATCCCGAAGCGGACCTCCTTGCCCTCCATGTTGCCGGGTGCATGATTCAATGCCAGGGTGGCCAGGGCGGGGTTGCGCCCGGCCTCATACTTGTAGGCAACCGCGATTCCAGCCAGGAACAGCACGGCCATGGCGGCGAAGATGGCCCAGCCCTGGCGCGTGTCGCGCGCCATCCTACCGTAGGTGTAGGTGAGCGCTGCCGGGATGGAGAAGATGAGCACCATCTCGATGAAGTTGGTGAGTGGCGTCGGGTTCTCGAAGGGGTGGGCGCTGTTGGCATTGAAGAAGCCGCCCCCGTTCGTCCCGAGCTCCTTGATGACTTCCTGAGATGCGACCGGGCCCAGCGCGACGACCTGCTTCAGCCCCTCGAGCGTGGTGAGCTCACGGTACGCCGAGAGCGTCTGCGGCACCCCCAGCGCCACCAGGACCAGTGTCCCCACGATGGAGATGGGGAGGAGGACGTAGACGATCGAGCGGATGAGGTCGACCCAGAAGCTGCCCAGGGTCTTGGGCCCGCTGGGCCCGGACTGGCGCGTGAGTCCACGCGCCAGGGCCAGCGCGATCCCGATGCCGACCGCCGCCGACGTGAAGTTGTGCCAGGCGAGGCCCGCCATCTGCGTGAGATAGCTCATCGTGCTCTCGCCGCCGTAGTTCTGCCAGTTGGTGTTGGTGGTGAAGCTGACGGCCGTGTTGAAAGCGAGATCGGCTGGAACCGCGGCGAGCTTCTGGGGGTTCAGGGGCAGGACGTGTTGCAGCCGCTCGATGCCGTACGTCACCAGCACTCCGAAGAAGCTGAAGATGAGCATCGCCGCGGTGTAGCCCTTCCACTCCTGCTCCTTCCTGGGATCGACACCGCACAGTCGGTAGAGGACCCGCTCGAGCGGCCCGAAGAGACGCGGCAGCGGCTGCTGCTCGCCCTCGAACACGCGATACATGTAGATGCCGAAGGGTTTCGTGATGGCGAAGATGACGAGGGCGAAGAGCCCGATCTGGATCCAGCCGTTGACGGTCATGGCGGGCCTCTAGAAGCGCTCGGCGCGAACGAGCGCGTAGCCCAGGTAGCCGACGAGAAGGACCGAGAGGACGAGACCGACGGCGTATTCGAAGGTCATGGCTTCACTCACAGGCCATCGCAGCCGCGCACGTAGGCGAGGCTGAGGGCGAAGAAGGCGACGGTGGCGAACAGGAAGAAGACGTCGAACATGGAGCACCTCGTGCCGGGAGCGGTTACTGGACCCTCGCGCGCGCGAAGGTGAAGCTCGCGCCGGAGAACGGCCACCGTCTGGCAAGTCCGAGGGCGATCAGAAGCGCGAGCGTGGAAATGGTCACGGGTATCTCTGTGAATGAGCCCGACGATAATGCACCTCCGATGCCACGCCGGAGAGTGTGGTTCCAGGCCGGACGGGCGTCCCGCGACCACAACATGCTCGCGATTCGCAAGCTTCGTCCCGCCTGGGCCGTGCAGGGTGCAAGGCTCCGCCAGCCTCTCGCGATGTTGAGCTGGCTTTCGGCCGGCCAGGCCGCCGCAGGGCGTGCAGCACCGAGACTCAAGCCCACCCGGTCGTCCCGTCGACGGGCGTGCGCCGCGACCCAGTGCCCGTCAGCGATGCCTTCAGGCTGAGTCCCCCGACCTGAGCACGCTTGCACCGACGCCGCAGCCTCTCCTGCCCGCGAGCGGCAACCACTCTTCGACTCGCAGTCTCCTGCAATGCTCTCCGTGTTCCGGGTGCTGACCGAGGTCGCCGGCCACGACGTCCCTGTCCTGCTCCGCGGCGAGAGCGGGACCGGTAAGAGCGTGGTGGCGCGGGCCCTTCACCAGACGTCGTCCCGCAGCGCGCACGCGTTCGTCACCGTCGACTGCTCGGCGCTCGCCAGCAGCCTGCGCCCGAGCTTCCGCGCTGACCTGGCGACGGAGGCAGACCGGGCTGGAGAGCATGACTTCCACACCCTCGCCGCAGCCGCGGCCGGCGGGACAATCCTGCTCCAGGAGATCGCAGCGCTCCCAGCACGCCTGCAGGCAGAGACATTGCGCCTTGCGGCAGAGACGCGGCGAGCTGGAAGAAGGCCGCGCACCCGCGTCGTCGCATCGACACAGCGCGACCTCGAAGCCGCAGTCGCCTCTGGTCAGTTCCGGAAAGACCTCCTCTTCCGGCTCAACGTCGTCGAGATCTGTCTTCCTCCACTGCGCGAGAGGCCCGAGGACATCCTTCCACTCGCCCTCCATTTCCTCGAGAGCTTCGCGCGGACCGAGGGTGTCACCGTCCCCGACATCACGGCTCGCGTACAGCGAGCATTGCTCGCGTATGCGTGGCCGGGCAACATTCGCGAAATGCGGAACGCTGTGCAACGCGGACTTGTCCTGTCCGTAAACGGAGCCCTCGACGTCGATGCACTTCCGGAGCGGGTAGCGGCCGCGCTGTAGTCTGCGGCGCGCAAGCCCGGATGGGGATGTTTCGTGCGCTCTGCAACGGCTCTTGAAGCTCCCGACCCATTGTTGCCACGCATCCACTCGCTGGCACGGCCGATGCCTCTGCTCTCGAGCATGGTCGGGAGCTTGTGGTCGGACAGACGGGCGATTCAGTTGTTGCCCGACGACCAGCGCCTTGCGGTCTATTCGCGCACGGTCGAGGACCTCAGTGCGCCTTGCACGACGTAGACGCGCCAGACCATGCGGAGCTGGCCTCGGCCGTCGATAGCGAGCGGGACGTGACCTGGCGCGGACCGCCCGGACATCTCACAGCGGCGACCAGTTGATGTGATTCTCCAGCGTCACCGCCGCCGCTGTGAGCTGATGTCCGGCGCCTTGCGGCGCCTCAAGCGGAGGGGAGAACTCTCCCCCCGCGCCCCCCATCTCGAGCGTCAGTTCATGTGGCATGCGCTATCAGCTGGCCCCGCACCGGCGACCTCTGCTTGGGGTGACAGGGCTATTGCGTGACTACATGACGTCGGGCGCGTCGACTGACACCGGTGACAGCGGTCCAAAATTCCGCGCCGTGCGCGAGGCTCACCTGAAGTTCGAGAGGTGCCGGAGGGCGCGGGGGCAGCTTCTCATCGTGAGACGATGGAGATGAGCGTCTCGGTGAAGGGATGGAGCCGCAGGATCTCGGCGCGCTGGTCGTCGAGCTCGGGGCG
>MEMX01000028.1:45457-48814 GCA_001768075.1 Anaeromyxobacter sp. RBG_16_69_14
GATCTCCACGAAGCCAACGTCGTCGGCGCCGCACTCGAGGCAGAGCCGCCGCAGCTCGTCGGCGCTCAAGGTCAGGACGGCCCGCGCGGGCGCCTGCTCCCCGTTCCTGGCGCGGAAGTGCTTCACGGTGGGGTGGTCGCACAGATCCGTCATCGGAATCTCCCGGCGGGAAACTCGACGCCCCGGGCGGCCCGGGTGCAAGCACACTTGCATCATGCAAGCGACCCCGGCATCCTAGCAGCTTGCATAATGAAAGCAACAGCGACATAAACTCTCCATGCGGCGCAAGAGCTTCGGCAACACCCAGTGCCCGGTAGCCCGCAGCCTGGAGCGGGTGGGCGAGTGGTGGAGCATCCTCATCCTCCGGGACGCCTTCCACGGCCTCACGCGTTTCGACGAGTTCCAGAGGAGCCTCGGGATCGCGACCAACATGCTGGCGCGGCGGCTCCAGTCGCTCGTCGAGGGCGGACTGCTCGAGCGACGCCGCTACCAGGAGAGGCCGCCGCGGGACGAGTACCTCCTGACCGACCGAGGCCGCGACTTCCATCAGGTGCTGGTCGCCCTGCTCGCTTGGGGCAACAAGCACCTGGCGCCGGAGGGCGCCAGCGTCGTGATCGTCGACAGCCAGACCGGCGCGGTGGCGGACCCTGTCCTGGTCGATGGGGTGAGCGGGCGGCGGCTGTCCGATCCTGCGTTTCGCACTGCGGCGGGTCCGGCCGCCGATCAGCGCACTCGCCGGCGCTACGAAGAAGTCGAGCGCAGGCTCACCGCTACCGCGCGACCAGCTGCGCGGCCGGAGGTACTCCCCCGCTCCATCGACGCTGATACTGGAGGTCGCAGGTCGAGAGGACTGCTGAACAGGGGCCGCGCGGCCATGGCGGGGGCGAGGGGAAGTAGCCGGGGTGGCCCCCGCGGCGGTTGAGCGTGCGTCACAGCTTGTGTAATCATCTCCGCGCCCGGCGCGGGGAGACCTAACGAGGAGCTGCGGGACGCCAGAAGACACTAGTAGGACTGATCCTCCGCTGCCCGTGTGTCGATCGGCCGACGGGACGTGTCCAACGAAGTCAAGGGCTTGGCAAGGTGGCGCACAATGTCTAGGGATCGGGAGGGCCGATGAAGAGGGCGTGCTCACGGGCGAGAACGGCGGCGAGGGCGCCCTCGATCACCTCGCGTCTCTCGGGGAATCGGGACGCGAGATCGGAGCGGAGCTCGCCGATCTCCTCGTCGAGGGAGGCGCGCGCGGCGTTGCCAAGCGCAGCATTCGCCTCCGGGCTCGCGTGGATGGGGACGACGTCGAGGCGCGATGCGCCGATGTTCGACACGGCCTCCTTCAGGTGACGGAGGGCGTCCGCGTACGAAGCGGGACCCAGTAGACGCCCCCGTGGTGGCGGAGGGTTACCGCAGCGCAAGCGTTGAGGGTCTTGAGCAGGGCGCGGCGAACGTCGTCAGCGGTGTGCGTGGTGAGGAGGCGATCGTAGGCGGTGCAGATCGCGACCACGAGATCGTGAGCCGGCTGGTCGGAGTCGAGCCGCGCGGGCGCTTCCCGGTCCAGGCGAACACGCGCCTGCTGGGTCAAGGAAACGTTGCCAGCGCCGTCGCGGGTCTCGAGCATGACCGCGAAGACGATCTCGTGCTCGTCCTCTTTACCGAGGCGCAGGAGGTGCTGGTGCTGGCCGACCTGGGACTCGCGGACGGCGGTTCGGAGCGCCTTCTCGGGAGTCGGGGGCTCGGGGAGCCAGGTCGCCGACAGTCCGGCGTTGCTCCAGACCGATTCGAGAAGTGGACGCGTGATCCGTGCGTCGCTGAGGGTCCACCAGATGATGTCGCCGACGTGCTTGCCGGCGCTGACGGTGTGGGAACGAATCTCCAGCAGTGAGTTGAGCGGCATGAGCGAGCCTCGCGAAGTGAGTGGGGGGCAGCACCGCGCCGCCCCCGCCTCGGCGGGCGGCGCGTGGTGCCCTTCCGCAGAACGGCCTTCTGTCGCGGTCCGCGATCACCGGAGACGAGGCTCGTGCTCGACCTGCTGAACGGTGGCAGGCGGGAAGCAGCGCAGGCCTTCGGCACCGGCGCGGAAACTCGGCCGAGCTCGAGAACTGCGGCGCGGGATGACCGTGCGAGGGGAAGTCCACCAGTGGGCGAGCTGGGGGTGATGGCGCCGCCGCTGAGCGGCCCGTCACGAACGAAGGCCTGCAAGATGTCGGTCTCGGTCATCAGCCGGTGGCCGGCAACGCCGAAGAACTCGAGTCCTTGCTCGAGCATCTTGTACGCGGACGCGATGACGAGGTTGCCCAGCGGAGCCTTGCTCTCGTTTGCCAGGCTCGCCTCCCGTGGTGCGAGCACGGCACCGCGCCAGGCTCGCCGTGGAGGAGGCGCCGGAGCTAGGCCTGGGAGGGGGCCGGGATCATCTCGAGGGTGAAGAGGTCGTCGGCGAGGCTACCAGCGCCCGGCTTCGACGAAGCTGGAGGAGGACGGTGAGGAGCTCGGCGTCCGCCGCTCACGCTACCGCCCCGTTACCGGACCCGATCCGCAGGTTGAAAGTCCTACCCCCACCCCCGGGCGAACGCGACCTTCCACACCTGGGGAGCCTGAACCCCGGCCGTGACCGCCGCTATTCACCGTGTACGCGCATGTAGGCAACGTTGGACCGATGTCGCTCGTTTGCCTTTCCGAACCCTTGGCTGTTTACCTCAACATGGGCGGGACTCATCCCGCCAAGGAGATACGGCATGCGCAAGCTCAGCGTCATCGTCCTTCACGTGCAGCTCAGCGTGTGTCGGCGCACCTCAGCGACGAACCGGTATGCCTCGATCAAGCTACCCGGGCTGGCTTTCGAGATCGCCTGGGCAAGAGGCGGAAGATGACCTCCAGAGGGGATTGCGACGGGAGGGAGTCATGACCGTCCAGGTACGGAACGAATCGAGGGAAACAGTGCTGGTGCTGGAAGGCACGTTCGGCGCTGCGGACGCGGACAGCCTGCATGGTGCTCTCCACGATGTTGCGCGAGAGAGGCCTGTCGCCATCGACTTCCACCAGGTTCGTCTCTTCGACGATTTCGCGGTAGCGCGCCTCGTGACAGAGATCGCCGACAGGCCGGGTCATGTGACCCTCATTGGCCTTTCGGAGCACCACCACCGCCTACTTCGTTACGTTGGGGCAGCCTGAATGTGGAGTCCCCGCACCCGGCGGCGTTCAGATCGTGATCCCCGACGTGCTGGAGCGGCGGCGAGCGGAGGGGGTCCGGATCTGGGTGCCGGGCTGCTCCTCCGGCGAGGAGGCTTACTCGATCGCGATGCTGGTCAGCGAGCGCAGCGGCGAGCCCCCACACCCGCCCCAGATCCAGCTCTTCGCGACGGACGT
>MEMX01000029.1:0-4110 GCA_001768075.1 Anaeromyxobacter sp. RBG_16_69_14
CCGCTTGAGGCGCCGCAAGGCGCCGGACATCAGCTCACAGCGGCGGCGGTGACGCTGGAGAATCACATCAACTGGTCGCCGCTGTGAGGCCCTTTGCGCTGTCAGCGCGACTTGCGGCGCCAGTGCCCCGAGCGCCCGCCCTTCTTCTCGACGAGTTCGAGCGCCTCGATGCGCATGCCGCGTTCGTAGCGCTTCAGCATGTCGTAGACGGTGAGGCAGGCCGCACAGACGGCCGAGAGCGCCTCCATCTCCACGCCCGTGCGGTCGACGGTGCGCACGGTGGCCACGACCTCGACCCCGCCCCGCCGGGTGCGCGCCTCGACGTCTACCCCCGAGAGCGCGATCGGGTGGCAGAGGGGGACGAGGTCGGGCGTCTTCTTGGCCGCCATGATGCCCGCCAGGCGCGCCGCCGCGATCACGTCCCCTTTCTCCGACTCGCCGCGCCGGACGATGCCGACCGTGGCGGGCGCCATCGCGACGAATCCGCGCGCGACCGCGACGCGCTCCGTCTTCTCCTTCGCGCCCACGTCGATCATCTTCATGTGGAAGCCCCTCTCGGTTCGCGCATTCCTGGTATCCCGGCCGGGACGAGTCCCGCCCTGTCGTGTGACCTTGCCATGGGGCGCTCCAGAGCGCTCCGCCCTGCGGCGTCCTTTCGCCGGCGAGCCCCTGCCCGGCGGCGTGTGCTGGCCTGCGAGCCGCTGCCAGGCTGATCGCGGCGCGCCTCTGCTCTGCTCTGCTCTACTCTGCGTGCTCGCCGAGCCAGCGTTCCGCGTCGATGGCGGCGACGCAACCCGAGCCCGCGGCGCTGACGGCCTGACGGTAGGAGGGATCGGCGACGTCACCCGCGGCGAAGACACCGGGCACGCTGGTGGCGGCGGCCGGCGAGCGCACCTTGAGGTAGCCGACCTCGTTCATCTCGAGGTGGCCCCGGAACAGGCGGGTATTGGGCTCGTGACCGATCCCCAGGAAGAGCCCCTTCACTGGCAGCGAGCGGGTCGAGCCGTCGACGGTGCTCTTGAGGGTCAGCCCGGTCACGGCCTTGCCGTCACCCAGCACCTCCTCGACCCCGCTGTTCCACACGAAGTCGATCTTGGGGTTCTTCTTCGCCTTCTCGGCCATGATCTTCGAGGCGCGCAGCTCTCCGCGGCGGTGTACCAGGTGGACCTTCGACGCGTACTTGGTGAGGAAGGTGGCCTCCTCGACGGCGGTGTCGCCGCCGCCGACCACGGCGACCTCGACGCCGCGGAAGAAGAAGCCGTCGCAGGTCGCGCAGGCGCTGACGCCCTTGCCGCGGTATCTTGTCTCGCTCTCGAGCCCCAGCCACTTGGCCGAGGCGCCGGTCGCGATGATGACCGCCGCGGCGGTGTGTAGCTGGTCGTCCTGCCAGATCTGGAACGGCCGTCGCGAGAAGTCGACGCGCGTCACGTCGCCGAGCAGGAAGCGCGTGCCGAAGCGCTCCGCCTGCTTCTTCATCTTCTCCATGAGCTCGGGCCCGAGGACGCCCTCCGGGAAACCGGGATAGTTCTCCACGTCGCTCGTGATGGTGAGCTGCCCCCCGGGCTGCAGCCCCTCGAAGAGAAGAGGTGAGAGGTTCGCGCGCGAGGCATAGAGCGCGGCAGTGTAGCCGGCCGGGCCGGATCCGATGATGACGAGTCGCTCGTGTTGGGCCATGTCGGGGTCCTTGGGTCGGCCCGAGAGGTTGCCGGATCCTTCGGCAACCTCTGGGTCTCCAGTTCGCGTTGTCTTTAGCGGTTTGGGGCGCGGATGTCATGCGCGCCGTCGGGCTGGTGCCCCCGTCAGCGCGCGGCGGCGGCGGCAACCGGTGCAGGACAGGAGAGCGTCTTCACGATCTCCGCCGCCTCGGTTCGCGCTGCGTCGATCCGATGGCCATCGAAACCGAGCGCGTCACAGGCGGCCGCGAAGACCTCCGGCGGGTTCACGTCCAGGGGGCGCCTCCCGGAGGAGTCGCCGGCGTCCGGTTGCGCGGCCACGCCCGCGTCGAGCTCGCACGCGAGCTGCTCCGCCACGATGACGGCAGCATTCACCGGGTGTGGGGTGCCCCCCACCATCAGCTGGTGGTGCGTTCCCGCCACCTGCTGTATCTCGGCAGGGAGTCCCCACAGGCGGGCGATCAGCCCGGAGGCCTCCTCGTGCACCTCGTCGAGCACTGTCCCGAGCGCGTCGAAAGGGATGGCCTCGCGGCGGGCGTCGTCCGAGAGCGCGAGCAGGCAGGCGGCGATGCCGACGTCGTGCAGGAGCCCACACAGGAAGGCGTACTCGACCTCGATGGCGGTCTGGCGGCACAGCGCGCGCATGAGATATGCCGTGACCGTGCTGTGCCGGGCGAGGCGCTCCATCGCCGCTTCGTAGCCGGGGACGCGGAAGACGCGCAGCTTGAGCGCGGCCTCCAGGACCAGATCCCGCAGCGTCTTCATGCCAAGCCGGACGGTCGCCTGCTTGAGCGAGAGGATGGGCGAGCGCGGTGCGTAGAAGACCGACTGTGCGATCGAGAGCACCTTGGCGGCGAGGATGGGATCGTGTTCGAGGATCGCGACCACTTCCTCGAAGGTGGCGCTTGGGCGACGCGAGAGCTGCATGATCTCGAGCGCGACGGCGGGGAGCAGGGGAGGCCGGTAAGAGGGCGAGGCGAAGAGCCGCAGCAGCCGGACGTGGACCTCGGCCGTGTCGCACTGCGGTGCCGCCCTCGATGTGCTGCACCCGGTCATGAGGAGGATGGGGTCAGCGAGGACCGTGCCACTGGCGGGCCGCGGGATTCGCCGTTTTCAGGCGAGCCGGAGCGGGTCACGCAGCTCCCGGGGCGGCAGCTACCCACGGTGTGATAGCGCATGCCACATGAACTGACGCTCGAGATGGGGGGCGCGGGGGGAGAGTTCTCCCCTCCGCTTGAGGCGCCGCAAGGCGCCGGACATCAGCTCACAGCGGCGGCGGTGCCGCTGGAGACTCACATCAACTGGTCGCCGCTGTGAGGACCGCGCCGGATGCGCAGGCCCCTCGTCCCGAGCCGCAACCCTGGAAATGCGTTGACGGTTCCGCTGGTTGTCATCAAGAATCGCACCCTATAACCGCGCTCTAACACTCGGGAGCTCCATGTCACGCTTCGCTATCGGGATCATCACCCTAGCTCTGGCGGTCGCCTGCCAGAAGCCGTCCACCACGGAGGCCAAGACGCAGGCGTTGTCCGACTCCGGCGCTCCCGTCGCCAAGTGGACTGGCGGCAGCATTTCTTCGAGCGAGCTCGACGCTCTCATGTACGAGCAGCGCAAGCAGGCGCTCGAGCAGTTGCTGGTCCGCAAGCTCGTGGAGCAGAAGGCCAAGGCCGAGAGCGTCACGCCAGAGGCGCTCTGGAAGCGCGAGGTCACGGACAAGGTCAAGAAGCCGACCGACGCCGAGATGAAGAAGTTCTATGACGAGCAGGGGAAGAAGCAGCCCCTGCCACCGTTCGAGCAGGTGAAGGACCAGATCGCCCAGTACATGGAGCGCCCCGCCATGCAGGCGGCGCAACAGTCCTACGTCGAGAAGCTCAAGAAGGATCTCAACGCCGAGGTGATGCTCAAGCCGACGCGCGTCGAGGTCGCCGCCGAAGGTCCGGCGAAGGGGCCAGCCGCTGCGCCCGTCACCATCGTCGAGTTCTCGGATTTCCAGTGCCCGTACTGCTCCAAGGCCGAGGAGACGGTCACGAAGGTCCTCAAGACCTACGACGGCAAGGTCCGCGTGGTCTTCCGCGACTTCCCGCTCCCGTTCCACCCGCAAGCGGTGAAGGCTGCCGAGGCGGCCCACTGCGCCGGCGATCAGGGGAAGTACTGGGAGATGCACGAGAAGCTGTTCGCCAACCAGAAGGCGCTCGAGCCGCCAGCGCTCAAGGGTTACGCGAAGGCCCTGAGCCTCGACCAGGGCAAGTTCGACAAGTGCCTCGATTCGGGTGACAAGGCCAAGGTGGTCGACTCGAACAGGAAGGCCGGCGAGAAGGTGGGCGTGACGGGAACGCCGGCGTTCTTCGTGAACGGCTACCAGCTCTCCGGCGCGCAGCCGTTCGAGGAGTTCAAGACCATCATCGACGCGGAGCTCGCGAGGAAGTAGGGCGGGGGC
>MEMX01000029.1:4126-9341 GCA_001768075.1 Anaeromyxobacter sp. RBG_16_69_14
GCCGCGGGGATCGCGCGGTGCCTCGCCCTGTCTCCTAGGGAATGGGTGCGGTCCGAGCGTGGGGATCGCAGGCGGTGCTGGCTTCGGGCCGCCCGCCGCGTTAACAGGGAGAAGCCCGCCGCCTCGCAGCGGCGGGCTCTCTTGTTGGGGGAGGGCGTGATGGGTGCCTACGACCACCACGGAGTCACCGCCATCTCTGAGCGGCGCCAGACGCGCGCGGTCCGCGTGGGGCCGGTACAGGTAGGCAGCGGCGCGCCCATCGCGGTGCAGTCGATGACGACCACCGACACCCGCGACGCGGCTGCGACCCTCGTCCAGGTGCGCGCCCTGGCGGAGGCAGGCGCCGACATCGTACGGCTGGCCGTGCCCGACGAGGCGGCTGCGGCGTCGCTGGCCGAGATCGTGCGCGAGACGCCGGTGCCGCTCGTCGCCGACATCCACTTCGACTACCGGCTCGCGCTCGCGGCGCTGCGGGCGGGGATGCACTGCATCCGGCTCAACCCCGGCAACATCGGCTCGCGCGAGCGCGTGCGCGAGGTGGTGAAGGCGGCCCGCGAGCGGATGGTGCCCATCCGCATCGGCGTGAACGCCGGGTCGCTGGAGCAGGACATCGTCGAGGCGCACGGCTGGCCCACCGCCGAGGGCATGGTGGAGAGCGCCGCGCGCCACATCGCCTTCCTGGAGGACGAGGGCTACCGGGAGATCAAGGTCTCGCTCAAGGCGCACGACGTGGCCATGACGGTGCGCGCGAACCACCTCTTCGCGGAGAGGTTCGAGTACCCGCTCCACCTCGGGATCACCGAGGCGGGCACGCTGCTCTCGGGCGCGGTCAAGAGCGCGGCGGGGATGGGCATTCTCCTCGCCGGCGGCATCGGCGACACCATCCGCGTCTCGCTGGCGGCGGATCCGCTGGAGGAGGTGAAGGTCGCGCGCGTGCTCCTCAAGGCGCTCGGGCTCAAGTTCGGCGGCGCCACCTTGACCGCTTGTCCGACCTGCGGCCGCTGCTCGGTGGGCATGATCCCCATCGCCGAGCGCGTCGAGCAGCGCCTCTCGCTGCTCAAGGGCGAGGTCAACGTCGCGGTGATGGGCTGCGAGGTCAACGGCCCCGGCGAGGCGGCCGCCGCCGACGTCGGGGTCGCGTACGGCCACAAGGGCGTGGGGCTCCTCTTCAGGAACGGCCAGATCGTGAAGCGCATGAAGGCCGAGGAGCTCGAGGACGCCCTCGTCGAGGAGGCGACGCGGATCTCCGAGGAGCGGGCGAAGAAGTAGTATAACCGCTCGACCATGAACGCTGCCCGCTTCAGCCAGCTCTTCATCCCGACGCTCAAGGACGCGCCCGCCGACGCGCAGGTCGCCTCGCACAAGCTGCTCGTCCGCGCCGGCTTCATCCGGCAGCTCGGGGCGGGGATCTACGACTACCTCCCCCTCGCGAAGCGCACGCTCTCCAAGATCGAGGCCATCGTCCGCGAGGAGA
The DNA here is from genome assembly GCA_001768075.1 of Anaeromyxobacter sp. RBG_16_69_14. Taxonomy (GTDB): domain Bacteria; phylum Myxococcota; class Myxococcia; order Myxococcales; family Anaeromyxobacteraceae; genus Anaeromyxobacter_A. The sequence goes on from MEMX01000029.1 coordinate 5,601, forward strand.
TGGACGCCATCGGCGGGCAGGAGTTCTACCTGCCTGCCCTTCACCCTGCGGAGATCTGGAGGGAGTCGGGGCGCTGGGAGGTCATGGGCGACAACATGTTCCGCCTGAAGGACCGCAAGGGCGGCGACTACGCCCTCGGCATGACGCACGAGGAGGTCTTCACCGCCATCGCGCGGGACGAGCTGCGCAGCTACCGCCAGCTGCCCCAGGTCTGGTACCAGATCCAGACCAAGTTCCGCGACGAGCCGCGGCCGAAGTCGGGCCTCCTGCGCGTGCGCCAGTTCACCATGAAGGACGCCTATTCCTTCGACGTGGACCAGGCCGGCCTCGACAGGAGCTACGACGCCCAGCGCCGCGCCTACGAGAAGATCTTCACCCGCTGTGGCCTCGACTTCGTCGCGGTGCAGGCGCACTCGGGCGCCATGGGCGGCTCGGGATCGCAGGAATTCATGGTCCGCACCGACGCGGGAGAGGACCTCGTCGCCGCTTGCCCGAGGTGCCGCTACGCGGCCAACACCGAGACCGCCACCTCGCGCATCCCGGCGGAGCAGGACGGGGCGGGGCCCGCGACCGTCGAGCGGTTCGCCACCCCGGGCGCGCTCACCATCGAGGCGCTGGAACGGGCGCCGCACGCGGTCCCGGCCAGGCGCCAGCTGAAGACGCTGGTCTACGTCGCCGACGAAAGGCCTGTCGTCGCGGTCGTGCGCGGCGATCAGGACCTCAACGAGGCCAAGCTCCAGACCGCCACCGGGGCGGCGGTGATCCGCCCGGCGCGCCCGGAGGAGATCCCGCCGCTCATGGGTGCGCGTGCGGGCTCGCTCGGCGCGGTGGGCTTCGCGCGGGCGCCCGTCCTCGTCGATGCCTCCCTCGGTGAACGGGTGAACATGGTCACCGGCGCCAACGAGGACGGCTTCCACGTCCGGGGCGTGGACGTGAAGCGCGAGATCCTCTCGCAGCCGAACGCGAGGCTGGCGGACCTCCGGACGGTCCGCGCCGGCGAGGGCTGCCCGAGGTGCGATGGCGCGCTCGACCTCTTCAAGGCGCTCGAGGTGGGCCACATCTTCAAGCTGGGCACGAAGTACTCCGTCTCCATGAAGGCCAGCGTCCTCAAGGCGGACGGCACGGAGGTGCCCATCGTGATGGGCTGCTACGGCATCGGCGTCGAGCGCATCATGGCCGCGGCCATCGAGCTCTGGCACGACGAGAACGGGATCATCTGGCCCCTCTCCATCGCACCGTACGGCGCCACCGTGCTCACGCTGGGCAAGGAGCCGGAGCTCGCGAAGGTGGCCGAGGAGGTGGTCGCCGCGCTCTCGCAGGCGGGTCTCGACGTCCTCTACGACGACCGCGACGAGCGCGCTGGCGTGAAGTTCAAGGACGCCGACCTGCTCGGCATCCCCATCCGCGTCGCCGTCGGGAAGAAGGGCCTCGCCGAGGGCAAGGTGGAGTGGAAGCTCCGGCGCGGCAAGCAGGTGGATCTGGTCCCGGCCGCGCAGGTCGGTGCCAAGGCGAAGGCGCTCCTGGCCGAGCCGAGGTAGGGCCGGCCGCCCTCGTGGCGAGGAGCGAACGACCCGTGCGGGCGCCAGGCCGCAGACGTCCGGTACCGCGCGCGCTATCTTGCGCGTCCCATGAACCAACGCGACCGCCTCTGCGCTGCCCTCGACTTCCCCAGCTGGTCGGCGGCCGAACCCTTCGCGCGATCGGTCGCGCCCGAGGTCGGACTGCTCAAGGTCGGGCTGGAGCTCTTCGCGGCGGAGGGCCCCGCCGCCGTCCGGGCCGCCGCCGCCCTCGGACGGCCGGTGTTCCTCGACCTGAAGCTCCACGACATTCCCAACACCGTCGAGGGCGCCGCCCGCAGCGCGGCCGCCACCGGCGCTTCGCTACTCACGGTGCACGCGAGCGGCGGAACCGAGATGGTCCGCGCAGCTGTGCGCGGTGCAGGGCCGGGGCTGCGGATCCTGGCCGTGACCATCCTCACCAGCCTCGACACCGAGGGGCTCGCGCTGGTGGGCCTGGCCGGCCCGCCCGTGGACGCGGTGATCCGGCTGGCGCGCCTCGCCGTCGATGCAGGTGCACACGGCCTCGTCTGCTCGCCGCTGGAGGTCGCCGCGGTGCGCGCTCGCCTCGGGCCGGGTCCGCTGCTGGTCGTTCCGGGTGTGCGACCCGCAGGCGCTGCCAGAGGCGACCAGGCTCGCGTCGCCACGCCCCAGGAAGCGGTGCGGGCGGGGGCGGACGTGCTCGTGCTCGGGCGCCCGCTTCGCGAAGCGGCCGACCCCGCCGCCGCGGCGAGGGCGATCGCCCTGAGCCTGTGAGGCCAGCGACCACGAAATGCGAGGGGACGACTCCCGTCCCACCAGGCACGACCAAGGCCGCGCGGCTCGCGCGCCCGTGTCAGGCCGGGAGAGCGCTCCGCCGCTCGAGGGCCGCGCCAGCGACCAGGACCGCCGCGACAATGGGGAAGGCGAGAGGCACGATCATCGTCACCATGACAAGCGTGACCAGTGCGAGGGTACCGATGGCGACGGAGGCCAAGACGACGGCGGCGGCGAAAGCGCCAATCGCCGCCAGCGCTCTATCCCTGAATTCCCGTACAAGCACCATGTGATCGCTCCGATGCAGCCGTGCTCGCGCACGTAGGTGTCTATCGTCGTGATCCGAATCGCGTCGTCTATGTTTTACAAACTGTATTACACAGGGTCAATCGGGAGGGCGTTCGTGGTCGAATTGCCTTCGGTCCACGATCGACAGCATGCACGGCGCGGCGGCGGAGCGGTCCTTACAAAAACTGATGGTCCATAACCTCTACAATCATTTGGTGGCCTTCCAGGAAGAGAACCAGGAAGAGGGGGGGACGCGGGTCTCGAACGGACGCCCTACCGACCCGCCCGCCGCAGGAGCACGTAGAGCGCTCCCGCTCCGCCGTCCACCGGACGCGCGGTGGCGAAGGCGAGGACGTGCCGGCCGAAGCGCGCGGTGGCGAGCCAGTGCTTGAGCGCGTCCTTCAGGATCGGCATCTGGTCCTTCGAATGGATGCCGCGGCCGTGTACGAGCAGCACGCACCGCTTCCCGGCGCCGCGGGCTTTCTTGAGAAAGGCGTCCACCGACGCCTTGGCCTCCTCGCGCGTCATGCCGTGGAGGTCGATGTGGCCCTGGATCGCGAACTCGCCGCGCCGCAGCCGGCGGACGATGTTGGCGTCGAGGCCAGGCACGCGCCCCTCGATGAACTCGTCCGAATCCGAGAGGTCGAAGGGTGCGTCGCCCGACACCAGCGCCTCGAGGGCGCGAATGGCATCGAGGTCGGGGTGCCAGAAGGCGTCTGCCGGAGGGGAAGGCGGCGGAGGCCCGGCCCGACCCGGGCCCGGCTCGAGGCGCTCCACGCCCGCGACCGCGCTCGCCCAGAGCTCACCGTCGCTCGCCTCGCGGGGTGGCGGCGGTGGCGGTGCAGGCCTCGGTGGCTCGGCCGCCTTCACGGGCGCGAGGCGCTCCTTCAGCCTCGCGAACGGCGCGTGGAATGGATCCTTCCCCTGCTTCTTCCCCACGAGAGCACTATAAGCGGAGCTGCCCATGGATTCCGAGGTTCAGTGCCCCTACTGTGGCGAGTGGGTCACGATCTTCGTCGACCCCGGTGGCGGCGAGGTCCAGACCTACGTCGAGGACTGCCCGGTCTGCTGCCGACCGTGGACCGTCCACGCCGTCGAGGAGGAGCCGGGGGGGTTCGCGGTGGCGCTCGCGCGGATGGAC
>MEMX01000029.1:9382-22697 GCA_001768075.1 Anaeromyxobacter sp. RBG_16_69_14
TTTTGTCGCTTGACGCAGTCCGCCGATCGGAAGCACCTTTTCGGCCAGTCACGAAGGGTACACCATGTCCGCCATCGTCGGGGTCGAGGACGTCTCCAAGGTCTACAAGCTCGGGAAGACCGAGGTCCACGCGCTGCGCGGCGTCTCGCTCCAGATCCACAGGGGCGAGTTCCTCTCCATCGCCGGGCCGTCGGGCAGCGGCAAGACGACGCTCCTGAACCTCGTGGGCTGCGTCGATACGCCCACGTCCGGCAGGGTGCTCGTGGACGGGAAGGACACGAAGGACATGTCGGAGCGGGCGCTCACGGACCTGCGCCTGCACCGCATCGGGTTCATCTTCCAGACCTTCAACCTGGTGCAGGTGCTGTCGGTGTTCCAGAACGTGGAGTTCCCGCTGCTCTTGCAGGGCGGGCTCACGCGCAAGGAGCGGAACTCGCAGGTGCGCGGTCTGCTCGACGCGGTCGGGCTGGCCGACCACGTCGGCCACCGGCCGAACGAGCTCTCCGGCGGTCAGCGCCAGCGCGTCGCCGTGGCCCGGGCGCTCGTCACCCGTCCACCCCTCGTCCTCGCCGACGAGCCGACGGCGAACCTCGACTCGCAGACCGGCGCCACCATCATCGATCTCATGAAGGGCATGAACGCCAGGGACGGCACCACCTTCATCTTCTCCACCCACGATCCGAAGGTGATGGCCCACGCCACCGCCATCGTGCGGATCGCGGACGGCCAGGTGGCCGGGCGTGAAGTGGTGGGCGAGCCGGCGGCCGCGGGGGGGCACAGATGAGGTCGCGCGTCGGGGCTGCGGGCGTGCTGCTCCAGATCGCCTTTCGCAACCTCCTCGCCAGCAAGGCCAAGACGCTCATCGTGGGCGGGATCATCCTCTTCGGCGCGCTCCTGGTGGTGGTGGGCAGCTCGCTGCTCGACAGCGTCGACAGAGGGATGCGGGGCAGCATCCAGGGGAGCCTGGCCGGGCAACTTCAGATTTACTCCTCGCGCTCCAAGGACGATCTGGCGCTGTACGGCGGCATGATGGGCGAGTCGAGGCTCGAGCCCATCGAGGACTTCGCCGGCCTGAAACGGGTGCTGGAGAAGGTCCCCAACGTCAAGGGCGTCGTGCCCATGGGGATCGACCAGGCCATGGTCGCCACCGGCAACGAGTTCGATGTCGCCCTGGAGAAGCTGCGGTCGGACGCGCGCAAGCGGACGGGGGGCGACGGGAGCCCCGAGGTCGCCGCGCAGTACGAGGCGCACAAGGCCCACGTGCGCCGGATGGCGACGCTCCTCCAGCAGGAGCTGAGCCAGGCGCGCGCCATCGCGAACGAGAAGCTGATCAAGGAGCGCGCCCGCGAGATCGAGGACCTGGGCCGCGCCACGGACGACGCCTTCTGGCAGGGCTTCGACGCCGATCCCCTGGGTAATCTCGAGTTCCTCGAGAACCGCATCGCGCCGCAATCGCTCAGCAACGCGTTCGTCTTCATCCGCTACGTCGGGACCGATCTCGACAGCTACCGGCAGGCCTTCGACCGGATGCGGATCGTGGAGGGCTCGGCGGTGCCGAAGGGGCAGCGCGGGATCCTGCTCGGGAAGCTCTACGCGGAGGACTGGCTGAAGCTCAAGACGGCGCGCCGCCTCGACAGGATCCGCGAGGCGAGGGTCCTCCACCACAAGCGCATCGCCGCGGACGAGGAGCTGCAGCGCTGGGTGAAGGAGAACCAGACCCAGACGCGCAGCATCCTGCTCCAGCTCGATCCCATCCAGGCACAGGTCGCCACCGAGCGCCTGCAGAAGGCGCTCCGGGGGGGAGCGAGCTCGAGAGCTGCCGGACAGGACGAGCTGCACGACCTGCTGGTCGAGCTGTTCACCACCGACGATGCGAACTTCGACCGGCGCTACGCCATCTTCTACGAAGAGCTCGCCCCGCTCCTGCAGCTCTACATGGTGCGCGTGGGCGACACCATCACCATCAAGGCGCCCTCGAAGTCCGGCTACATGAGCTCGGTGAACTTGAAGGTGTACGGTTTCGTCGAGTTCCGGGGCCTGGAAAAGTCCACCCTGGCTGGGATCATGAGCCTCATGGACATCGTCTCCTGGCGCGACCTCTACGGCTACCTGACGGTAGAGAAGGCGGCCGAGATCCACGCTATCAAGCAGGGCGCGGGCGCGCGCGACGTCTCCCGAGAGAACGCGGAGGGCGAGCTGTTCGGCGGGTCGACGCCCGCGGCGGACAGGGCCCGCGCCGTGCGGATCGAGGCCCCCGCCATCATGGGTGCGGCCCAGCGAAAGTCGGACGTGGCGCTCTCCTCGCGCGTCCACACCCAGGAGGACATCGACGGCGGCGTGGCCCTCAACGCGGCGGTCACCCTGCGTGATCCGGGGCGGCTCGAGGAGAGCCTGCGCGACGTGAGAGCGGCGCTCGCCGCCGCCAACCTGGACATGAAGGTCGTGGACTGGCACCAGGCGTCGGGGATGGTGGGCCAGTTCGTCTCCCTGGCGCGGGTCGTTCTCTACGCCGCCGTCTCCATCATCTTCGCGGTGGCGCTCGTCGTCATCAACAACGCCATGGTGATGGCCACGCTGCAGCGGGTGAAGGAGATCGGCACGCTGCGCGCCATCGGGGCGCAGAGGCGCTTCGTGCTCGCCATGCTGGTCCTGGAGACGGGCGCGGTAGGCCTCGCCTTCGGGGTAGCGGGCGCGCTCCTGGGGGCGACCGTGATCTGGCTCATCGGGGTCGCGGGCGGCATCCCGGCCACCAACGAGCAGCTCTACTTCTTCTACTCGGGCCCGAGTCTCATTCCAGAGCTCGGCACGGCCAGCCTGGCCGTCTCCCTCGCCATCGTGATCCTGGTGAGCGTCCTCTCCGGCCTCTACCCTGCCGTCATCGCCATGCGGGTCACGCCGCTCGAGGCGATGCAGTCGGACGAGTGACCACGAGCCAGCCATCATGATCCTCGTCGACCTCCAGATCGCCTCGCGGAACCTCCTCAATCACACCAAGAGAAACCTGCTCCTCGGGGGGGCCATCGCCGCCGTGACGGCGTTGCTCGTCATCATGGGCGCGCTCACCGAGGGTATCCGCTCGGCCATGCTCGAGTCGGCGACCACTCTCATGACCGGCCACGTCAACGTGGGCGGCTTCTTCAAGATCACATCCGGGACGTCGGCGCCCCTCGTCACCGACCACGAGAAGGTGCTCGCCGACGTGCGCCGGCTGGCTCCCGAGATCGACTACGTGACCGTGCGCGGCCGGGGCTGGGCGAAGGGCGTCTCGGAGCGCAGCTCGATGGACCTCGTGCTGGCGGGCGTGGACATCGCGCGAGAGCCTGGCTTCCGGCGCGTGGTGCGTATGAAGGAAGGCAGCCTCGAGGATCTGGCGAAGCCCGACACCGTCCTCCTCTTCGAGGACCAGGCGAAGCGGCTCGAGGTGCGGGTGGGCGACGCCATCACCATCTCGGCGCCCACCGCGCGCGGCGTCAGCAACACCGCCGACGTGCGGGTGGTGGCCATCGCCAGGAACCTGGGCATCCTCAGCGCTTTCAATGTCTTCCTCCCGTCCGAGACCTTGCGCAGCCTCTACCAGCTCAACGCCAGCACCACCGGTGCCCTTCACCTCTACCTGGAGGACGCGGCCGAGGCTGGGCACGTGGCGGCGCGCCTGCGGGGAGGGCTGGCCAAGGCCGGCTGGCGAGTCATGGATCCCGACCCCAGGCCCTACTGGGAAAAGCTCATGGGGAAGGTGAACTCGGAGGACTGGGTCGGACAGAAGCTCGACGTGACCACCTGGGAGGACGAGCTGACCTTCATCAGCTGGATCCTCTCCGCCCTCCTCGGGATCACCGGGCTTCTCATGTTCATCCTGCTCGTCATCGTGGTGATCGGGATCCTCAACACGCTGGCCATCGCCATCCGCGAGCGCACCCGGGAGATCGGCACCCTTCGGGCCATCGGGATGCAGCGCACCAAGGTGCTATGGCTCTTCCTCCTCGAGGCGGCCTCGCTCGGCCTGGCGGGTACGGCGTGCGGAGCCCTCCTCGGGGTGGCCCTGGCGGCCGCCGTGAACGCTGCGCACCTCGCTGTGCCCGAGAGCATGCAATTCTTCCTCATGCAGCAGCAGCTCACCATGACCGTCCTCGGGCGGACCGTGGTGGCCCGTTCCCTCTTCATCCTGGCAGTGACCACCGGCGCCGCGCTGGTGCCGGCCTTCCACGCTGCGCGCCTGAAACCCATCACGGCCATGCACCACATAGGGTGAACACCATGACGACCACGCTCCGCCCCCTGACCGCGGCGCTGATCGCTGCGCTCGCGCTCCCCGCCGCCGCGCTCTCGCAGAAGGAGACCGACGACATCGTCGCGCGCGTCGACGAGCGGCAGCACAACAACGGCGACTGGGCTGCACTCTGCTACATGGAGTCGAAGGAGAAGGACAAGACCGATGTCGTGTACGAGCTGGTCTACTACCGCCGCACCGAGGGCCAGCGCCTGCTCATCCTCTTCACCAAGCCCAAGAGCGAGGCAGGCAAGGGGTACCTCCGGCTCGAGAAGAACCTCTGGCATTACGATCCCGGCACCGGAAAGTGGGAGCGCAGGACCGAGCGCGAGCGCATCGGCGGTACCGACACGCGCCGGGGTGACCTCGACGAGTCGCGGCTGGCCGAGGAGTACGTGGCAAAGTGGGAGGCCGACGAGAAGCTGGGAGCCTTCGACGTCCACCGCCTCCTGCTCGACGTGAAGCCGGGCATCGACGTCGCCTTCCCACGCGTCCGCCTCTGGATCGACGCCGCCACCGGGAACGTGCTGAAGCGGCAGGACCTGGCGCTCTCCGGTCGGCTCATGCGCACCGGCTACTACCCCAAGTGGAAGAAGGTCTTCTCGGAGTCGAAGGGAACGGACGTGTGGTTCCCGGAAGAGATGCGCTTCTACGACGAGGTGGAGAAGGCGAACTCGTCGCTCATCCTCATCCGCCAGGTGGACCTGCACCCGCTCAGTCCCAACATGTTCACCAAGGCGTGGCTCGAGGCGAAGAGCAGGTGAGCCGCGCCGACCCTTTTCACAGCGGCCTTCCGGTGGGGGGGATGGGGGGAGCGGTGGTCGCTCCCCCCATGTTGAGGGCTTGCTGCACGAAGGGCAGCAAGCCCGGAAATCACTCTGACTCGCCTCTGAAACGGTAGGCGAGCACGAAGAAGGGTGAAAGGCGAGTCAGAACGTGAACTGATCGCCCTGCGCTCGCAGCGCGGTGAATGCGGACAGGTTCACGATCGACTGCACGCTGGTGCCCATCTGGAGGATGTTGACGGGCTTGTGCATGCCGAGGAGCACCGGGCCGATCACCTCCGAGCTGCCGATGCGGGAGAGGAGCTGGTACGAGATGTTGGCCGCGTCGAGGTTCGGGAAGATGAGCACGTTGGCGTTCTCCTTGAGCGTCGAGAACGGGAACTCGGTGGCGCGCTCCTCGACCGAGAAGGCGATGTCGGCCTGGATCTCGCCCTCCACCTCGAGCTGGGGCTGCCGCTGCCGGATGAGCTCGGTCGCCGCGCGCACCTTCTCCGGGCTCTTCCCCTGGGCGAAACCGAAGGTGGAGTAGGAGAGCATCGCCACCCGTGGCTTCACGTCGAAGTAGCGGGCCAGGTCGGCGGTGGTGATGGCGATGTCCGCCAGCTCCTCCGGGGTCGGATCGGCGTTCACCGTGCAGTCGGCGAAGAACGTGAAGCCGTTCTTCGAGACGACGATGTAGACGCCTGCGGCGCGGGCCCCGACGCGGGTGCCGATGATCTGGAGCGGGACGCGGATCGCCTCGGCGTAGCCGGTGGTGAGGCCGGTGACGAGGCCGTCGGCGGCCCCGGTCTCGACCATGAGCGCAGCGAAGTACGCGCGCTGCCGGACCAGCAGGCGCGCCGTATCGTGCATCATGCCCTTGCGCTGCCGGAGCTCCCAGAGCTGCTTCGTGTAGCGCTCGAAGTCCTCGCATTCCATCCTGTCGAGCGGGTTCACGACGGACGCGTCCTTCAGATCGTCGAGCCGCTGCTCCTCGATGGAGTCGCGGATCTTGTCCACCGGTCCGAGGAGGATGGGCTCGCAGATCCCTTCCTCGCGCAGGATCCGGGCGGCCTGCTGGATCTTCGGGTGGTGTCCCTCGACGAACACGATCTTGGCCAGCTTCTTCTTCGCCTTGGTGAAGATCGCGCTCATGACGGAGTGCGTGCGGCTCTGCAGCTTGCGCAGCCGCTCGCGGTACTCTTCGAGGTCGATGGTCTGCCGCGCCACGCCGCTGTCGATGGCGGCCTTGGCGACGGCAGGCGCGACCCAGAGCAGCACGCGCGGGTCGAGCGGCTTCGGGATGATGTACTCGCGGCCGAAGGAGAACGTGACACCCGAGTAAGCCCGCGAGACCGACTCCGGCACCTCCTCGCGCGCGAGTTCCGCGAGCGCCCTTGCCGCCGCCATCTTCATCGCCTCGTTGATGGCCTTGGCGCGCACGTCGAGGGCGCCCCGGAAGATGAAGGGGAAGCCGAGGACGTTGTTCACCTGGTTCGGGTAGTCGGAGCGGCCGGTCGCCATGATGAGGTCGCTGCGCGCCTCGATCGCCTCGGGGTAGCCGATCTCCGGATCGGGGTTCGCGAGCGCGAACACGATGGGATCCTTCGCCATCGACTGGACCATGCGCTGGGTGACGAGGCCCTTCGCCGAGCAACCGAGGAAGACGTCCGCCCCTTCCATGGCCTCGGAGAGCGTGCGGCAGCGCGTCTCGGCCGCGAACTCCTGCTTCCAGGGGTTCATGCCCTCGGTACGGCCCTTGAATACGACGCCCTTGGTGTCGACGAGGAGCACGTTCTCGCGCTTCACGCCGAGCGTCAGGTAGAACTTGGTGCAGGCGATGGCGGACGCGCCCGCGCCCGAGACCACCACCCGCACCTTGTCGATCTTCTTGCCGGCGAGCTCGAGCGCGTTGAGGAGTGCCGCGCCGGAGATGATGGCCGTCCCGTGCTGGTCGTCGTGGAAGACCGGGATCTGCATCTCCTTCTTGAGCCGCTCCTCGACGATGAAGCACTCGGGGGCCTTGATGTCCTCGAGGTTGATCCCCCCGAAGGTAGGCTCGAGCGCCTTCACCACCGCGCAGATGTGATCGACGTCCTTCGCGTCGATTTCGATGTCGAAGACGTCGATGTCGGCGAACCTCTTGAAGAGGAGGCCCTTGCCCTCCATGACCGGCTTCCCGGCGTGCGGGCCGATGTCGCCGAGGCCGAGCACGGCGGTGCCGTTCGAGACGACCGCCACCAGGTTCCCGCGCGCGGTGTAGAGGTAGCTGAGGTCCGGGTCCTTGGCGATCTCGAGGCATGGCTCGGCGACGCCCGGGGTGTAGGCGAGCGCGAGATCGCGCGCGGTCGCGCAGGGTTTCGTGGGGACGACCTCGATCTTTCCCTTGCGGCCGCTGGAGTGGTACGCGAGCGCGTCCTCGCGGCGAACCTTCTTTTTCGGGACCGGGCTCACGTCGGTGACTGCTTCAGCGCTCCTGGAAGGCTTGGAGTCGGTAGCCATCGGACATCCTCGGGTACTGGTTTTGGCAGAGGCGGGAGCGGGGGACCAAACCGCAGTGTGCACCTGATGTCAAGCTCCGCAGCTCTTAGGGCACGAGTATTGCATGCCGCGCAGCGTCAACCATGGTATGACGCTCGGCGTCAACTCACGAAATGTTTGGTAATCAGGGACATGCGTGCACTTTCCAGAAAAGACTCTCGCTCGCCCGGCCACCCGAACTGTCCTCGCGCGGCGAAGGCGATTCATTCGCTACCGTCCCTCTGAACGTCTCCCGTGATTACTATCGGGACGCGCCGCGCGGGCCCGCCTTTCGGTACTCTTCACCTACGTCCCCTCGACCTCACGGATGGGCGGGCGGTGGCGCGCAGGAGTAAGGGTTCGAGAGCTTCGCAACGAGGAGCGTCTCGCGGAGGATGCGCTCCGGGAGCAATTCACATGAGCTGGAGGTCGGGGAGCGCTCGGGCACGGCGTGATCCAACGGCTAGACCGACGCCCGCGACGATGAACCTCGACCGCGGCGCGGCGTCCATCTAGACTGCGCGCGTGCACATCCTCATACCGGTCGTGGCCGCGCTGTCCTATCTGGCGACCCTGCTCGCCATCGCGGTATGGCCTCCTGTCGTGGCGCTGGTGCTCCTGGTCACCAGGCCCTTCGACCGCAACCGCGCCGTAGCGGGGCGGTTGCTCCGGCTCTGCGGCGCCTTCATCTCGCGCAGCTTTCCCTTCTGGCGCATCAGCATGGAGGGGCGGTGGCCACCCGGGCGCGGCGCGTACGTGGTCGTCGCGAATCACCAATCGTTCCTCGACATCTTCCTCATCTCCAATATCCCGCACGAGATGAAGTGGGTCGCGAAGAAGGACCTGTTCAAGATCCCGTGGGTGGGCTGGGCGTTCTTCCTCGTCGGCGACATCCCGATCGATCGCGGCGATCCGGCGAGCGCGGTGAAGGTGATCGGCAAGGCGCGCCGATACCTCGAGCACGGGATGAGCGTGATGATGTTCCCGGAGGGCACGCGCAGCAGGGACGGAAAGCTCCTGCCCTTCAAGACGGGCGCGTTCAAGCTCGCCATCGACGCTGGCGTGCCCGTGCTCCCGATCGCGGTGTCGGGCACGGCGCAAGGGATGCCGAAGGGGAGCCCATGGGTGCGCCCCTCGCGGCTCACCGTACGCATCCTCGAGCCGGTGCCGACAGCCGGTCTGGGTGATCGGGATCTCCGCACGCTCCGCGACGGTGTTCGCGACAGCATCGCGCGCGCTCTCGAGGATCGGGACGAGCCGATCGAGCGGATGACGCAGTCGTTCTGAAGCTGGGCTCGAGTGCCCGCGCCGTCAGATCGGGCGAGTACGTCGGGCGAGTACGTCGGGCGAGTACGTCGGGCGAGTACGTCGGCAGGACGCGCCGGGGGTGTTTTTCGTGGACGGTTCCGGTCGAGGACTCGCGTTGCAGCGTGGGAGCGCGCTGGGCCGCTACGTCATCCTCGAGTCCGTCGGGGCCGGGGCCATGGGCGTGGTGTATGCCGCCTACGATCCCCAGCTCGACCGGAAGGTCGCCCTCAAGATCCTGCGCGAGGGCGTGCTGCCGGAGGAGCCGGCGGCCGAAGGACGAGCGCGCCTGCTCCGCGAGGCGCGGGCCATGGCGCGCCTGGCCCACCCCAACGTCGTCGCTGTGTTCGACGCCGGCGTGCTCGAAGAGCACGTCTTCATCGCGATGGAGTTCGTGGACGGTCTCACGCTGCGCCGCTGGCTCAGAGAGAAGGCGCGATCGGCTCGAGAGGTGCTCGACGTCTTCGTCCAGGCGGGCCGTGGCCTCTCCGCGGCGCACATGGCCGGCCTCGTACATCGCGACTTCAAGCCCGACAACGTGCTCATCGACGGCCGGGGACGCGTCCGGGTGACCGACTTCGGTCTCGCGCGACCGGTCCGCGGTCAACTCGGATCGCCCGCTGAGCCGCCCACGGCCCCTGGCGCCGACAGTCGTCCCGGGGAAGCAGGCGCCGAAGACGCGAGCGGCCCCGCGGAGGGCGCGCGGGTCAACTGGACTGCCTCGGGCGCGCTCATCGGAACGCCGGCCTACATGTCACCCGAGCAGATCACCCGGCGCGGAGCAGATCACCGGACCGACCAGTTCAGCTTCTGCGTGGCGCTCTTCGAGGCCCTCCACGGTGTGCTCCCGTTCGAAGGGCAGACCGTCGCGGCAGTGGCTTTTGCCATCACGATGGGCAGGGTCCGCGCGCTCCCGAAAGGGTCTCAGGTCCCGGCGTGGATCGCGCCGGTCCTGACGCGCGGGCTCGCCGTGAGACCGGAGGAACGCCACCGGTCGATGGACGCACTCCTCGCCGAGCTGTCGAGGGACCCGGCGCGCAGGCGGCGCCGGGGGCTGGCGGCGGCCGCGGTGGTCCTCGCGGCCGCGGCCGGAGCGACCGGCTATGCCGCCCTCGCGGCGCGTTCCCCGGGGGCAGCCGCGTGCCAGGACGCCCCGCGAAGGCTGGTCGGGGTGTGGGACGCCGAGCGGCGGCGCGCCATCGAGACGGTTTTCCAGGCGACCCGGCTCCCCTACGCGGCAGACGCCGCCAGGGGAGCGGCATCGGCGCTCGATCGCTACGCCGCGAGCTGGGAAGCGATGCACACGGAGGCGTGCGAGGCGACGCGCGTGCGGGGAGACCAGCCAGAGGTGATCCTCGCGCTGCGAATGCGGTGCCTGGAGCGCCGGCTCTCCGAGCTCTCGAACCTCACCGCGCTCTTTTCGCGGGCCGATGCCCAGATCGTGGAGCGGGCGGTACCGGCAGCGCAGAGCATTCGCAGCGTCGCGGGGTGCGCAGACACCGAGGCGTTGAGCGCGATGGTCGAGCCGCCGGCTGATCCGAAGAGGCGGGGCGCGGTGGAAGCCGTGCGGCGCGACGTCGCGGAGGCCAAGGCGCTCCTCGACGTCGGGAGATACGAGAAAGGCCTCGAGATCATCACGGCGGCCGCCGCGGCGGCGGGCGGGCTCGACTATCCTCCCGCGCTTGCCGAGGCACTCAACGTCAAGGCGGATCTCGAAGCCAAGACCCGGGATCCCAAGCTCGCCGAGCGCACGCTCTACGAGGCGATCGTGGCGGCGGAGGCGGGCCGACACGAGGTCGAACGCTCCCGCGGGTGGACGCAACTCGTCAAGGTCGTGGGTATCCTTCAGGGTCGGTATGACGATGGCCTTCGGCTCGTGGCCCTGGCGGAGGCGGTCGTCGGCCGCCTCGGGAAGGGCCGCGACGCCATCCGCGCCGACCTCTGGACGAGCAGGGGCATGATCATGCTCGAGCAGGGCCACCACCGGGAGGCGACGGTGGCGTTCCGAAGCGCGCTCGCGCTGCGGCAGGAGGCGAACCTGCCGGAAGATCGCGCCGCCGCGGTCACGCTGAGCAATCTCGGCGGCTCGCTCGAGACGGGCGGAGCATGGCACGATGCGCAGACCTATTACCAACAGGCCCTTTCGATCCTCGAGCGGGCCTACGGCCCAAGTCATCCAGAACTGATCAGCCCCCTGTCCAACAGCTGTATGGCGCTGCTGACCGAGGGGAGGCTGGGCGAGGCGCAAGCCACGTGCGAGAGGGCCTTGCAGATCCGTGACGCGGTCTTCGGCGGAAGGAACCAGCGCGTTTCAGTCCTCGCCAATCTGAGCCTGGTGTTCGGTGAGCGAGGGAAGACGGAGGAAGCCCTGCGCTTCGCCCGGAGCGCCGTCGCGCTCCAGCTCCAGGGTGCGGAGCACATCGACCTCGCTTACTACCGTGCCGATCTGGCGCTGGCCCTGCGCGGTCGTGGCGAGGCGGAGGCCGCCATGCCAGAAGCGCGCCTCGCTCTTGCACTCGCGGAAAAGATCGTCGGGCGAGAGCATCCGCTCACGGCGGTGGGCCTCACCCTGGTGGCCATCTGTGCTCAAGATCAAGGCGCGTTCGCGGCGGCGCTGCCGCTTCACCGGCGTGCCCTGGAGATCAGGGAGCGCGCCTTCGGCCCCGATCACTTCACCGTGGCCGTCACCCTCACGGAAATGGGCCGGACGCTCCTTGGCTTGAAGAAGTACGCAGAGGCCATTCCACACCTCGAGCGGGCCTTGACCATCAGAAGTGGCCTCCAGATCGATCCGAGCTTACCCGCCGAGACCGCCTTCATGCTCGCACGGGCGCTCTGGGCGGCCCGGCGCGACCGCGACGAGGCGCTACGCCTGGCCGAGGGGGCGCGGGCCGGGTATGCCAGCTCCGAGAGCTACCGCCGCCGCGAGGCGGCCGACGTCGAGGCATGGCTCGCTGGAAAGACCCGCACCTGACCAGGATGCGCGACAAGCCCGGACGAGCGAGCCGGGGCGACGTCTGGATGTACGCGTTCCGACGGACCGACAGGCTTCGACCGGTCGTCGTGCTGAGTCGGGAGGACCCCAGAGAATGCAAAAAATGAACGCATCGAGTGCGGGCTTGCGTCGGTGGCGTGGCGGTGCGTGGGCGCTGCTGCTGCTGCTGCTCTGGGCCATGCCCGGCTGCAAGAAGGGCGTGGCCACGACCACGGTAGACGCCGGCCCGGCCCGGGAAGCGCGGCGCTACACCGTGCGGGGCGAGGTCGTTCGCCTCCCCGACCCGGCGCGCCGCGGCGACGAGATCTTCGTCCGCCACGAGGCCATCGACGACTTCGTCGACAGCAGCGGCAAGGAGGTGGGCATGGCGTCGATGATCATGCCCTTTCGCCTCCCGGCCAGCGCCCAGGAGCTGACCCTGGGAGACAAGGTCGAGATCCGGTTCGCGGTGGACTGGTCGACGCCGGCCTTCCGGGTCGAGCAGATCGAGAAGCTTCCGGCCGCCACGCCGCTACGCCTGGGGCCGGCCGGGCCTGCCGTGGGGAAGGCGCAGCCGAGCCCCTGATTGACATCCTCTCCGGCCTTGTGGGTGGGTGACGTGGGGGAGGTGACGTACGAGGAGATCGACGTCGCGCAGGCCGGACGCCACCACGGGTGGCCCTGGCGCGAAGGACCGCATGGCTGGCCGGTGTCGAGGTGCCGCGAGATCAGCCCCGACACCGGCAACTGCGTCGAGCCCGTCTACCACTGCCGGCGGGGTGTCGCCGGGGATGGCATCGACGGTGACTGTCAGTCCATCACGGGTGGCGCCATCGTGGACAACCCAGCCTGGCCGGAGTCGGAACGGGGGCGCTACTACTTCGCCGACAACGCGAACGGCGGCTGTGGAGCCTGGCGGTAGACGAGGCGCGCGCTGCGGTGGTGCCGGGCTCGCGTCGCGAGGTGATGCAGGTGACGAACGGGAGGCCCGTATCGTTGCGGCTCGGACCGGACGGCGATCTGTACGTGGCCGTGTTGCCGGGTCGCGTCGTCAAGCTCGCTCCGGCAGCGCCGGACGCGGGGGCCTTGCAGTGAGCGGTCCGGAGGGGACCGCACCCCGTGGAGGCGGCCGAGGTGGTCGCAGCGGAGACATCCACCCGCATCCCCGCTGAGCCGTGGCCTTGGAACGCGGTGCCGCTTGGGCTAGCGTCGAGACCGCTCTGCGACGAGCTGCCGCGCGCACGCCATGTGGCATCGATCCGGAACGAGGACCCAGACGACGGCTCACGTCGCCGCACCCAATGTGGAAGACGCGCGCGCTACTCCCGAGGCGGGCCCGGCCTCGGCGCGGCCGCGGCGCCGTCGGGGAGCGGTGGCGGCCAGCTCCGCCCTCTGGTCGAAGGCTTGCTTCGCCCTGCTCCGTCCTGCCGCACGCACCCCCAGAGCGCTGAGCCTGACCGTCCTGGTCACCGAGATCGCGGGCCA
>MEMX01000029.1:22794-23107 GCA_001768075.1 Anaeromyxobacter sp. RBG_16_69_14
CATCACCTCGCGCGGCGCGTCGGTCCTGGCCGCCTTCGCGTCGCCGACGGATGCCGTCCTGTGTGGAATGGCGATCCAGGAGCTGCTCGAGGGCCGGAGCGCCAGCGCGCCTCGCGGAGACGAGATCTCTGTCCGACTCGCGGTCCACCTCGGCGAGACTCGCTTCCGCCGGGGCCACCTGGTGGGGGCCCCGGTCGAGCTGGCTCGGACGGTGTGCGGCGTGGCCGCCAGTGGACAGGTGTGGCTCACGCGCAGCGTCCACCTCGCCATGAATCACGTCGAGGTGGCGGTCGAGCCATTGCTCCCAGTGGCG
>MEMX01000029.1:23115-33555 GCA_001768075.1 Anaeromyxobacter sp. RBG_16_69_14
CGGGCGCGAGCCCATCCCCGTCTACCGGGTGTGGCGACCCCCGGGCGAGTTCCCGACGGCGTCCGGGGGCAGCCGCGGGCGGCGGACGCCGGCTGGCTCGAGCGCATGCTCGAGCCCATCTCGGAGGCGATCGCCTCGATCGAGGAGGGTGCGGCCGAGGGGCGCGCGCAGGCGGCGCTGCGGGTGGCTCTCGCGGCGGCGGCGCTCATGGTCCTCGCGGCGTCCGAGATCGTACTACGGGTGGCGTTCGCCGGTTCCGGGGTCGCCGCCTCGCTCGCGCGCAGCCGCGGGGGCGGGTCGCCGCTCGTCGATCGGTTGGCGTGCGGGCTTCGACGCGGGCTGGGGTGGATCGGGTCGCGGCGTGCCATCCCTCGCGCCGCGCTCGTCCGCCCGCTCTGGTGACAGCGGAGCTCGAGCGCGATGCGATCCGAGAGCCGGGCGGTGATGCTCACCGACATGAAGGGCTTCACCGCCGCGACCATCCGGCAGACCCGCGATGAGAACGCGCGCATGCTGGCGCTGCACGACGCGCTCCTCATGCCGGTCGTGAAGGCCTTCGGGGGCCTGCGCGTGAAGACGATCGGGGACGCTTATCTGGTGGTTTTCGGCGCGCCCACCGAGGCTCTGCTCTGCGGCATGGC
Source organism: Anaeromyxobacter sp. RBG_16_69_14 (assembly GCA_001768075.1). Taxonomy (GTDB): domain Bacteria; phylum Myxococcota; class Myxococcia; order Myxococcales; family Anaeromyxobacteraceae; genus Anaeromyxobacter_A. The sequence goes on from MEMX01000029.1 coordinate 23,757, forward strand.
CATCCAGGACCGCCTCTGGGACTACGGTCAGCGGGTGGTCGAGGCCGAGCGGATGGAGGTCCGCGTCGTCGTTTCCTTCGGTGAGGTCCGGATCGTGAAGGACGGAGGAGGCGTGGACGTGTTCGGCGAGGCGGTCAATCTGGCCGCCCGTGTGGAAGGAGAGGCGCTCCCGGGCGACGTCTGGTTCACCGAGGCCGTCTACTGGGTGGCAGACCGTCGTCAGGTGCCCTTCGAGTCGGTCGGATACCGCGAGCTCAAGGGTCTTCCGGAAAAGGTGCGCCTCTTTCGCGTGGCGCGGGCCGTGGTCGGTGACGGGTCGGAGCCGCTCGCGGCGCCGTACGGAAACGCGGGGCTCGCCCTCGTCAAGTGGCTGACACCGCCCGCCCCGGAGGGAATGGCGCGCTCCCGCGAAGTGACGCGGCCGGCCTCCGGGTGGAGGGCGCGGCTCCTCGGTCGCGCGCTCCTCCTCGCGCTGCTCCTCGCGGGCGCAGCCGCCGCCGCCTTCTGGTTCCACCTGCCGCGCGCGGAGCGGCTCGTCCGCATGGGCAGGTACGACGAGGCTCGCGCGGTCCTCCATGCGCTTGCGCTGCAGAAGGGAGCGGACTCGCCCCAGGTGCTCTTCCTGCGCGGCCGGGTCGAGCTGGCCAGCGCCGACGCCGCACGGGGCGAGATCTCGCGGACGGCGTTCCAGCTGTGGTCACGGGCGCTCGCGGCCGGCAGTGAGGAGGCGCTGTCGGCGCTGGAGCGCGAGGCGGGAGCGAACGACTGCGGGCGGCGGCGGCTCGCCACGAGGGCTCTCGCCGACGCGCACGCGAAGGCTGCGCTCCGGGCGCTCGAGCGCATCGCCGCCGAGGACCCCGCGCCAGCGGAGCCGGAGAGCGCGCTCGGCGGTCCGGCACGGGTGCTTCGAGGCGAGCGGTGCGGGGCGGGCGACCTCGCTCGCCAGGGCCTCCGGGCGCTCCTGCCCTAGCGTCCCCTTTCTTCCGTCGCGTTGTTCCGCGACGGTCTCACCGAGGCGCATCGGTCCACGACCAGCGCCGGCACTGACCGTGGTGGCGGAGGAAGCGCTACTCGGTATTCGCGAATGGTCTAGCTGGCCGTGGGGCGATCGATGAAGGTGGCGAGCTCGGCGAGATCGATGCCGGGCAGGATCTCGCTCGCCCTTGCCAGTTTGGCACGCGCCGCGGCCCAGCGCCGCGCTCGCTTGCCAAGATGGCGCGTCGCGCGTCGCGCGCCCTTCGCGTCACCCGCCCTTCGCGTCACCCGACGACCTGGCGCAAGACGCCCAGGAGCTGCCGGTAGGTGAACGGCTTCAGGAGGACCGGCGCCGGCGCCAGCGCCTGCATCACCACCGGCAAGGACAGCGCCGTGATGAACAGGACAGGGAGCGAAGCCAATCGCGGGTCGCGCCGCAGCTCGCGCGCGAGACCGAGGCCGCCCGCGTCGGGGAGCATGACGTCGATGATGGCGGCGTCCAGGCGCAGCGTCCGCGCGACCTCGAGCGCCTCCGCGCCGCTGCCAGCCGCTGTGACGTGGAATCCCGCCTTGGCGAGGCCCCGCTCGACGGCCTCGCGGAGCGGGGCATCGTCATCGACGAGGAGCACGCGCCTCGGTGAAGGGGGCGCGGCGAGATCGGAAGGCGTGGGCATGGGGACAACCTCCTCCTGCGGGTCGCTCGTGCGCCTCGTGAAAGGCGCGTGCCGGATCGTGACGCGCTCGCCCGAGCCCCACGCGGCACCAGCCGTGCAAGCTGAAGCACGGGGCGTGCCGCCGTGTCCTGGCGGGGACGCCGAGGAGGATGCCGCCATGCGTTTCCTCATAGCCGAGACGTTTATGCGCAGCCTCGACCGGCTCGACGTCCGCGCGCGCGCCGTCGTGAAGCAGGCTGTCTTCGACTTTCAGGCAAACCCTACCCGACCCGGGACGCACCTGCACCGCCTGGCGCGCCCCAGGGGCCAGGGGCTCTGGTCACTGCGTGTCGATCGCGACGTGCGGATCATCGTGCACCGGGACGGCGAGGACGTGGTCCTCTGCCACACCGATCACCACGACCGGGCGTACGCCTGGGCGGAGCGTCGAACGATCTCGCTGCGCGCCGCCGACATCGACTGCGCGGCGGAGGTGATCGAGGTCGTGGAACGGACCCAGGCAGTCGGTCCCGCGGCGGGGTCGATCTCGGCGGGCGGGGTCGATGCGCCCTCCCGGTGCACCCCGCGCGAGGGTCCCGCCGCGCTCCCTCGGCGCGGCCCATCGCGCAGCACGCTGCGCCTGCGGCGCCGCGCCACCGCGCCCCTGTCGGGAGGCGTCTGCGGCAGCCGGAGCGAGGAGCCAGCGCCGCTGCTCGAGCTCTTCCGGCTCGCGCGCCGGCAGGGCGCGATAGCGGAGGAGCTGCCATCCGCCGCAGGGTGCCCTGCGCCTCGCGCCACCGTCGCACCGCCGGCCAGAGTCAAGGCGGCGCTTGCCGCCGTGGTCCTCGCCCTTTCGGGCCTTGCCGCGGCGACGGCGCACGTCGCCGCGGCGAGGTGCGGCGTGGCGCTCGCCTTCGCGGCCGGTGTCACGGCGGCGGCCGCCGCAGGCGCGGTGGTGTGCCTCACGTGGCGCGCCGTCGCGTGGCCGCTCTCGGTCGCGCTCGATGAGGTCGCGCGCCTCGGAGAGGCGATGCGCGCTGGCAGGCTCGACGCCCGGGTGGACCCCGCGCGCATACCCACCACGCTGTGGCCGATCGCGGACGAGCTGAATGGCGTGGTGGAGGCGTTTGTCCGCCCATTCCGCGAGAGCGCCACCGTGCTCGAAGGGCTCGCGTGCGCCGATGCCGTGGAGAGCTCGACGGCGGCGCGCACCGGCGAGCTGGAGCGACACCGCGCTGCTGTTGGCGCGCTCGCCCACTTCCTGCTGCTCGGGGGCGGCGACCTCCGCCACCTCGTCGCCTCGGCTGGTGGTCAGACGGACCCGGCGGGCGCCGGGCGGAGTCCCGCCCGCGATCACGCCGCTTGATGCGGCTTCGTGGTGAACGGTTCCAACGCTCCGGCAGACGGGCTGGAGTAGGATGCGTCCGCTCATGCGCATCGCGATCATCGGTGGTTCGGGTCGTTTCGGTCTGTGGTACGCGCGCGGCCTATCCGCAGCCGGTCACGCCGTGACGATCACGGGGCGGAACCAGGCGAAGCTCGAGGCAGCATCGCGGTCGGCGGGCGTCTCGTGCACGGCAGACAACGAAGCGGCCATCCGCGCCGCCGAGGCGGTGGTGGTGAGCGCGACGCTCGAATCCACCGCTGCGCTCATCGACCTGGCCGCGCGCGTGGCGAGCCCCGGCACGCTCGTCACCGATCTCGCGTCGGTCAAGGGCCCCGTGGCGGAGGCGTACCGGTCCGTGAGCCGCAGCGACCTGGAGCTCGTGAGCCTCCACCCGCTCCACGGCCCACGCGTGCCCAGCCTCTGGGGCGTGACCGTGCTCGCCGTCCCGTTCCGCACCGGGCCGCGGTACGACGAGTTGCTTCGGTTCTTCATATCGGGAGGTGCGCAGGTCGTGACGACCGACGCGGGGGAGCACGACCGCCAGATGGCGCTCCTTCAAGGTTTGACGCACTTCGTCGCGATCGCAGCCGGTCGCACGCTGGCGGACCAGGCCCGGCCGGGGTTCGAGACGCCCGCCCACGCGCTGCTAAGGACCGCCGTCGCACGCGTCGTGCTCCAGGATCCCGCGCTCTACGCCGCGATCCAGCTCGAGAACCCGCACAACGGGGCCGCGCGCCGGGCCTTCCTCGAGACCTCGCGACGCCTCGCGGAGATCGCGGAGCGGCACGACGCGGGTGCGCTCGAGGCGGAGATCGCGCTCTGCGCGCGCTCTCTCGGCGAGCGCGGTCAGGAGCTCGCGGACACCGACGCGTGCGTGCTCACCCTGTCAGGCCGGAGGCCGGCGGTGGCGGCGACGAAGGTCGCCGTCCTGGGCCCCCCGGGCACGTTCTCCGACGTCGCGTTGCAGACCTACGGTCGCATGCGGTGCGAGCGGTTCTTGCCGCTGTACGAGCGCACCATCCCCGCCGTGTTCGACGCCGTGTGCGGCGGAGAGGCTGCCATGGGCATCGTCCCCGCCGAGAACATGATCGACGGGACGATCGCGGTCACGCAGGACCAGCTCTTCGACACGGGGCTCCGGATCGCGGCGGAGCTTCTCGTCCCCATCCATCAATCGATCTCCGCGCTGCCCGGGACGGACCTGGCCGCGATTCAGCGCGTGCTCAGCATCCCGCCCGCGCTGGCGCAGGTCCAGGCTTGGCTCCGCGCGAACGTCCCGCGGGCGAAGCTGGTCGAGACGAGCAGCACCGCAGAGGCGATCGATCGGGTGGCGCGCCTGCGTTACGAGGGAGACGCGGCCATTGGCCTCGCGGCGACGGCGGAGGCGGCCGGGCTCGAGGTGCTCGCGCGCGATGTCGAGGACGAGAAGGAGAACGTCACGCGCTTCGTCGTGATCCGCGCCGAGGATTCCGCGAGGACAGGGAGCGACCGCACGAGCCTGTGCGTGCACGAGGTGCCGAACAAGCCCGGGGTCCTCGATCACGTCCTCCACCTGCTGGCTCGCCGCGGCCTGAACCTGTCGCGGATCGAGTCGCGCCCCACCCGCAAACGCCTCGGCACCTACCAGTTCTTCATCGACGTCGAGGGCCACCGCGACGACGCCGCGCTGCGCGAAGCGATCGACGAGCTGTCGAAGGAGTGCCGCGTGACGGTCATGGGGAGCTATCCGCGGGTGTTCTAAACGACCGTTCGCGTCGCGCGCGCCCTTGATTCGGCCGCCGTGAAGGTCTCGGCCACGCCGAAACCGGTAGTCCCCACGTACGACACGGTCGAGATCCCGAAGGGCACGCCAGCGCTGACGGTGTTCCAGCGGGGCCTCTCGTCAGCGGCTGTGATCGTGTCCGGAGCCGCCATGGCCGTGATCGTGGTTGTGGTCGCCGTGACCGTGGTCGCGCTCGCCCTCAAAGCTCGGTAGCGCTCCGGTGTGCTCGTGCTCGTGCTCGTGCTCGTGCGCGTGCACGTGGGACTCCGCAGGCCTCCCATCCGGCACGCGGCCCCGCATCGTCTCGAGCCACGCCCTCCACGCGTCCATCCCCTCGCCCGTGCGCGCCGAGAGCTTCAGGATCTTGGGGTCGGGCATCACCCTCGACAGGGCGTCCTCGATCTCGCCCATGTTCACGTCGAGGTGCGGGACGAGGTCGCACTTCGTGACGAGCACGAGGTCGGCCTTCTGGAACATGACCGGGTATTTGAGCGGTTTGTCCTCGCCCTCGGTCACCGAGAGCACGACCACGTTGGCCTCCTGCCCGAGATCGTAGATCGCGGGACAGACGAGGTTCCCGACGTTCTCGATGAAGAAGACGTCGAGCTCGCGCCAGGGGAAGTCGTGCAACGACCTGTGCACCAGCTCCGCGTCGAGGTGGCAGGCTTGCCCGGTGGTGATGGCCTTCGACGGAATGCCCGCCTTCTGCAGCCGCCGCGCGTCGTTGTCGGTGGCGAGGTCGGCGGAGACGGCGCCCAGGCGCGCGCCCTTCATGACGCGGGCGGTCGCCTCGAGAAGCGCCGTCTTGCCGGAGCCGGGCGAGCCCATGATGTTGAGCGCGAGCACGCCAGATTCGCGGAAGTGCTCCCGGTTGTGCGCGGCGGCGCGGTCGTTACCGGCGAGGATCTTCTCGTGCAGCTCCACCGGGACGAGCTCGGAGTCACCGCAGCCACAGGTCGTGCACATCAGGGAACCTCCATGTCGATCGACTCGAGGAGCAGGGCGTCGCTCTTCTCGTCCATGCGCGCCGGCCGGGCGCAACGCTCGCACCGCAGCACCTCGCCCCTCGCAAAGCTCTTGCCACACGAAGGGCAGACGTAGATCGCGGGGCAACGGACGATCTCCAGCGTCGCCTTCTCGCAGAGCGTGCCTTCGCGGAAGGTCTCGTAGGCGGTGCGGAAGAGCTCGGGCTCGACCCCCGCCAGCTCGCCCAGGCTCACCTTGAGGCCGTGGACGGCGGTGGCGTTGCGCTGGCGCGCCTCCTCTTCCACACGGCGCAGCAGCGCCTCGACCAGCGAGTACTCATGCATTGCGGCTCCACCTTCCGTGGCATCAGCAAATGCGCGGCAGCGGCTCGCCCTCGATCTCGGCGATGAGGCGCTTGCCGAGGCCGGTGTCGAGGATGAGGTTCCCGGGACGCGCGGCGATGGCAGTGCCGATGATGGCCGCGCGCCGCCCCAGCGGGTGCTCGCGGATGGCGGCCAGGACCTTCACGGCCGCCGCGGCGCGAACGCCGACGATCGCCTTGCCCTCGTTCGCGACGACGAGTGGGTCGATGCCGAGAATCTCGCCAGCGGCGCGCACCGCGGGGTTCATCGGCAGCCTCGCCTCCTCGACCAGGATGCCCACCTTGGCCTTTCCTGCCATCTCGTGCAGCGACGAGGCGAGGCCGCCGCGGGTAGGGTCCTTCATGGCGACCACGTCCTCCCCGCCCGCTGCCAGCGCGGCGCGCACGAGGCCGTTCAACGGGGCGACGTCGGAGCGCAGGTCGCCCTCGATCTGCAGATCGCGGCGGCGCGTCATGATGGCCATGCCGTGATCGCCGATGGTGCCGGTCACGATGATCTTGTCGCCGACCTTCAGCCCCGCGTCCGAGACGACGCGCCTGGCCACCGCCACACCCGTGGTGTTGATGACGATGCCATCCACCTCCCCCTTGCCCATCACCTTGGTGTCGCCGGTGACGATGGTCGTCCCGCCTCATCGCAGGCCTGCTTCATCGAATCGCGGATCGTCTCCAGTTCCTGGCGCGGGAAGCCCTCCTCGATGACGACCGCGCAGGTGAGCCCGAGCGGCTCGGTCGCACCCATCATGGCGAGGTCGTTGACCGTGCCCGAGATGGAGAGCCGGCCGATGTCGCCGCCAGGGAAGAAGACGGGGTGGACGACGTGCGAGTCCGTCGTGATGACGATCCACCGATCCCCGAAGCGGATGGCCGCGCCGTCGTCGAGCGCGGAGAGGCCGATGCCGTCCACCGGAGCGCCCAGGCCGAGGAAGACGTCCTCGATGAGCGCGCGCATGGCGCGCCCGCCCGCGCCGTGCTTCAGTCCGATTCGCTCCACCTGCGACTTCGACGCCACCATTTACCCCACCTCTCTCAGATCGGGTACCCCGCCGTACGTGTGCCAGATCCGGCAGCTGCCCTCGGACGACACCATGCAGGCGCCCACCGGCGACTCGGGCAGGCACTCCTTGCCGAAGAGCTCGCAGTCCGAGGGCTGGCGAACGCCCGCCATGATGTCGCCGCAGATACAGCGCTGGGCCAGGCCGGAGGGAGCGTGGTCCCAGAGCTGCGAGAAGTCGATCCGGAAGCGCTTGCGCGCGTCGACGTGCGCCCATTCGTCGCGCAGGCGCAGGTTACCGTCGGGGATGTCCGCGATGCCGCGCCAGCGGCCACCGACGGGCTTGAAGACGGTCCAGAGTTTTTCCTGCGCGTGCTTGTTTCCCTGGTGCGTCACGACGCGCGGGTACATGTTCGCCACCTCGGCGCGGCCGTCCTTGACCAGTTCTAGGAGCTTCACGAGCGCGGCGAGAACGTCGAGCGGCTCGAACCCGGCCACCACCACCGGTACCTTGTGCTTCTTCACGAATGGCTCGAACACCACCGCGCCCGTGATGGCCGCCGCGTGCCCGGCCGCCAGGAAGCCCTCGATGCGGGTATCCGGCATCTGCGCCACGATCTCCATCGCGGGCGGGATGTACTTGTGCGCCGAGAGGACGGAGAAGTTCTTGGGCACGCCGCTCATGAGCACGGCCGCGGTGGTGACGGCGGTGGTCTCAAAGCCGCTCGCGAAGAAGACCACCTCCTGGTCCGGATGTGCCGTGGCCAGGTCCACCGCTTGCCGCATGCCGTACACGACGTCGATGGTGCCGCCCTCGCCCTGCGCGTCGGCGAGCGACTTCACCGAGCCCGGCACCTTCATCATGTCGCCGTAGGTGGCGATGCGGTGGCCCGCCATCGCCAGCGCGACCGCCTCGTCCACCTCGGGCATGTCCGTGACGCATACCGGGCAGCCCGGGCCCATGATCACGTGGAGGTCCCTGGGGAAGAGGGCGCGCAGGCCGAAGCGCGCGATGGCCTGCTCGTGGCTACCGCACACGTGCATGACGGAGACCGGCGCGCGGCCGATCGACTTCACCTCGCGCGCGAGCGCCTCGGCGAGCGCCCTGGCGCGCGCGGGGTCGCGGAACTTGAGCTGCTCGAGCTGCTCCCCGATCGTATCCGTCATCAGGCCTTCTCCTTCACCTCGGGCGCCGCCCGCATCTCCCCGCGCACGTCCTCCGCCATGAGATCTCCCACACCGGCATCCTTCAGCACTTGCTCGAAGAGCGCCAGCGTCTCCTGGACCTCCGAGGGCGGGATGCGCCGGATGGCGAAGCCGACGTGGTTGAGGACGTAGTCACCCACAGTGACCGGCTCGTCCACGATGTCGAGTCGGAGCAGCTTCCTCACGCCGAAGAAGTCGACCGTCGCCTCGAGGCCGTCGATGGCGAGCACCTTGCCGGGAACACCGAGACACATGGGTACGTCCTCCGAGTGACCACCTGGGAATGCGAGCTAGGCGCGGCGCGCGAGCGCGTCCGCGACGAGCGCTTGCCCGAGCGCAATCCCCCCGTCGCCGGGGGGAACGAGGCCGTGCAGGTATACCGGGAAGTAGGGCGAGAGTTCAGCGTGTATTCCCCCGGCGAGGGTCGCGTTGGCGAAGCAGCCGCCGGTCAACAAGACGGGGAGGCGACCGTGACGCGCGGCGGCGAGGCGCACCAGCTCCGCGCCCGCGGCGACGAGGGCGTTATGGAAGCGTGCGGCGACGAGGCCCGCTGCCCGGCCCGCCACCACGTCACCCACCACCTCGCGCAGGAGCGGCCGCAGATCGAGCTGCCAGGGACTCTGCGTGGTGTCGACGTGAAACGGATACCGGCCGCGCTCGGCGGAGTCCACGGCGGCGTCGAGCGCCATCGCCACCTGGCCCTCGTAGCGCGCGAGGGGGCGTGCCAGCGCGAGGGCGCCCACCGCGTCGAAGGCACGGCCCGTGCCGTGTGCCAACGGGGCGTTGAAGCCCTGCGCTATCATCTGCCGCACCACCGTCACGTCGGCATGCTTGACGGTGCGGAAGAGCGGGAGCGCGTCGAGCGGTGGCGCGCCGCCGAAGGCGTCGTCCAGCGCGGCCAGCGCGACGCGCCAGGGCTCCCGGATGGCCTTGTCCCCGCCGGCGAGGGCGACGGGTCGGAAGGTGGCGAGGCGCTGGTAGCCTTCGTACGTGGCGAGTAGCAGCTCGCCGCCCCAGGGCGTGCCGTCGTCACCCAGCCCGGTGCCGTCCCACGCGAGCGCGAGCACGGGGCCCTCGAGGCCGTGCTCGGCCATGGCGGCCGCGGCGTGCGCGTGGTGGTGCTGCACGGCGACGGCGGGGATGCCTTCGGCCCGCGCGCGCTCGACCGCGTAGCGCGTCGAGGCGAACTCGGGATGCAGGTCGTGCGCGAGGAGCTCGGGTGTCGTGCGCAGGAAGCGCTCCAGGCGTGCGACCGAGCCCTCGAACGACTCCAGGGTGGCGAGGTCGTCGAGGTCCCCCACGTGAGGCCCCAGGTAGGCCGTGTCGGAGAGGCCGAAGCAGAAGGTGGCCTTCAGAAGCGCCCCACAGGCGAGCGTCGGTTGGGCGAAAGGACGCCTCGTCCTGAGTCCGCGCGGCGCGTAGCCGCGCGAGCGACGCAGCACGAGAGGCCGGCCCAGCACCACCCTCGCCACCG
>MEMX01000029.1:33624-33919 GCA_001768075.1 Anaeromyxobacter sp. RBG_16_69_14
CGTTGCGGAAGGCGATGGGTTCGTCGGAGAGGTTCCCGCTCGTCATCACGAGCGGCCGGCCCGCTTCCTCGAGGAGGAGGTGGTGCAGGGGTGAGTAGGGCAGGAGCAGGCCGACGAGCGGTGTGTCGGGCGCGATCGCGGGTGCGAGGCCGCCGCCGTCGCGGCGTCTGACGAGCACGATGGGGCGCTCCACCGACGCCAGCAGCGCTCGCTCGGGCGCTTCGAGCACGGCGAGCAACTCCGCCTCGGCGAGATCGCGGGCCATCACCGCGAGCGGCTTCTCCTCGCGGTGCTT
>MEMX01000029.1:34070-34343 GCA_001768075.1 Anaeromyxobacter sp. RBG_16_69_14
GGTGCGCCAGAGCCCACGGCCAGGAGGCTCAGGTGCGGCCCGCAGGCCGGGCATGCGTTGGGCTCGGCGTGGAAGCGCCGGTCGGCGGGATCCTCGTACTCGCGCCGACAATCGGCGCAGAGCGCGAAAGGTGCCATGGTCGTGAGCGCTCGGTCGTAGGGTACGCCGCGCGCGATGGTGAACCGCGGGCCGCAGTTCGTGCAGTTCGTGAAGGGGTACCGGTAGCGGCGGTTCGCCGGATCACGCAGCTCGGCCAGGCACTCGGGGCAGGTC
>MEMX01000029.1:34389-35275 GCA_001768075.1 Anaeromyxobacter sp. RBG_16_69_14
CCTCGCTGTCCGCGATGAGGAAGTCCGCGCCGGGCTCGGCTGCGATGCACTCGCAGGCGAGCTCGTCGAAGCCCGCCGCCGGCGGCCGCTCGGCGCGAATCCTCGCCAGGAACCTGGAAAGGGCTGCGCCGTCGCCGAAGGCCTCGATGGTCACCCCGCGGCTGTCGTTACGGACGCGGCCAGCTAGCCCCTCGGCGCGCGCCGTGCGGTAGACGAACGGCCGCATCCCGACGCCCTGGACGGTGCCGCGGATGGTGATGCGCATCCCTTCGCGGGCAGGGGGTTCTTTGAAGGACTCGCGCAAGCCGCTCGGGGCCTCTTCCGATCTCCGCGCCGTTCCTGGGAATTCTCGGGCTTCTCGCGCGCAGCATAACAGGGCGCTGCGATTTTAGGCAATCTGGCTCGGACTTGGGTCCGACTTGGGAATCTCTACCGGATCCTGCTGCGACGGGCTGCGGGCCGCAGGTTGGGCCGCGCGCCACGGACGGCGGTGCGCGGCATGAGCCGTCATCAGGCGAGGGCGAGCGGTATTCCGCCATGAGAAAATGAATGTTAGCTATGGGTGCGGTAGGACCCGTTGCGGATCGCATCTAATCGCATCATGTAAGCTCGCGCCTTCTCGAGCACCTGAAAACCATGCGGGAATGGTGACCCAGGGAGCGGCGCGGATTGCGCTGCCGTAGAGGCCGGCCACAGCCGGTCACGGGAGATGACACGATGTCCATGTCCGCGGCGGTGCTGGGGAACCGGGCCGAGTTCGAACTCACGGTGGGGCCGCACCAGGCCTCGGAACTGGGAGTGCTGTCGCTGAAGGCGCGGGAGGAGCTGTCGCGGCCGTACGAGGCGGTGGTGACGTTCGCGGCGGGGCCGGACCTCGACACGGGAG
>MEMX01000030.1:0-307 GCA_001768075.1 Anaeromyxobacter sp. RBG_16_69_14
CGGGTGCGAATGGTCCGGGTCGCCTGCGGCAGGAACGAGATGGTCGTGCAGACGGCGGCGCAGAGTCCGAGGAGTTTGGTGTGGTCCATCGGGCAGTTTCGCGAGTGTCGAGAGCAGGGCCTCCGGTCAGCGGCGCCTCTTCGAGCGCCAGGAACCCACCAGCTTCGGTCTGCGGGTGAAGCCATCCGGCCCGGCGATGACAGGGCCGCTGGCGCGCGCGGCGCTGGCGGTGCCGCGCGCTTGTTCGGCCGGCACCTGGGCCCGTCTGGCGGTCGCTCGATCCCCGCCGTTCCGTGGGGCTCGCTGT
>MEMX01000030.1:370-7268 GCA_001768075.1 Anaeromyxobacter sp. RBG_16_69_14
GCCCGGGCATCGCCGGCGCGCTTCAGCTCGGCCTTGAAGACCTCCGACTGGCGCGGCACGTCGGAGCGTTGGACCTGGGCGCGGGTGAGCTTCTCGATACCGCGCAGGAGGTCCATCTCCTCGGGCGCGGCGAAGCTCGAGGCGCGGCCGCTCGCCGCCATCCTGGCGGTCCGTCCGATGCGGTGGACGTAGTCCTCCGGAACGTGCGGCAGATCGAAGTTCACCACGTGGCCGATCTCGGCGACGTCGATGCCGCGGGCCGCGATGTCGGTAGCGATCAGCACGCGGTAGGTGCCGTCCTTGAAGCCGTCGAGCGCGGCGCGACGCTGACCCTGCGAGCGGTCGGCGTGGATTCGCGCGACGCGGTGTCCGGCGCGCTCGACGCTCTTCGCCACCCGATCCGCGCGACGCTTGGTGCGGGTGAAGACGAGCGTGGAGAGGTCGTTGCCCTCGAGCAGCGCGAGGAGCAGCGGCAGCTTCTCCTCGTGCCCGGCCAGGAACACCCGCTGCTCGGCGCGGGCGGAGGTGCTGCCGCTGCGCGCCACCTCGACGCGGACCGGATCGCGCAGGTGCTCGCGCGCGAAGTCGGCCACCTCGCCTGCCATCGTCGCCGAGAAGAGCAGCGTCTGGCGCACCCGGGGCAGCCGCGCCAGGATGCGCGTGAGCTGTGGCTTGAAGCCCATGTCGAGCATCCGGTCGGCTTCGTCGAGGACGAGGACCTCCACCTGATCGAGGTGAGCCGTGCCCTGCTGCAGGTGATCGACGAGCCGTCCTGGCGTCGCGATCACGACCTCGTGCCGGTCGCGGAAGGCTTGCTTCTGGTTGCCCATGCCGACCCCGCCGATGACCACCGCGCCGCGGACGTGCCGGGAGTGGCCGAAGCGTTCCAGTTCCTCCCCGATCTGGAGCGCCAGCTCGCGCGTGGGCGCGAGCACGAGCGCGCGGGTGCCGGTCTTCCCGGCCAGCCGCTCGATGATGGGGAGCAGGAAGGCGGCCGTCTTGCCGGTGCCGGTGGCGGCCGTGCCGATGACGTCCCGGCCGGCGACCGCCGGCGGGATGGCCTGCGCCTGGATCGGCGTCGGGTGCTCGAACCCCGCGCGCTCGAGGGCGTGGAGCGTCTTCGGCGAAAGGTTCAGGTCTGTGAACGACTTCAAAGTGGGGGGAGTCCTGTGCGCGGGCCCGCGCTGCATGGGAAAGCCGCTTGCCTTCTCAGCAGCTCGCGAGGAAAGGGTCGCGGGCGGTGGTACCTATACTCGCTTCCGTCCCGCATGGCACGGTGCCCGCTGCGAGCGTCGCTCGACGTCGATACCCCGTCCGTGGTCTCCTGCGTCCGCCGTGCGCCCGACCTGCCTCCGCTGCCTGCGTCCCACGGCCTTTTGCGTCTGCGGCGAGCTGAAGCCTATCGCTACCTCCGCGCGCGTGGTCCTGTTGCAGCATCCGCGCGAGGCGCGGCTCGCCATCTGCAGCGCGTGGCTCACCCGCCTGGCGCTCGCAAACGCGGAGCTGCACCGCGGCTTCGACTTCGAGGGCCACGCCCGGGTTCGGGAGCTCGCCTCCTCTTCCGGAGCGGCGCTGCTCTATCCAGGTGAGGGGGCGGTCCCGGCCGTGTCGCTCGCCGGCAGGCCCCCTCCCGTACTCGTCGTCATCGACGGGACATGGCTCCAGGCGGAGAAGATGCTGGCCGCGAACCCGCGCCTGGCTGCGCTGCAGCGCGTCAGCGTGGCTCACGAACAACCGAGCGGTTACCGAAATCTGCGACGGGAGCCGGCGCCGCACTGCCTCTCAACCATCGAGGCGGTGGCGTGCGCTCTCGGCGCGTTCGAGGGTGACCCAGGGCGGTTCGAACCGATGCGCGCGGCCTTCCGGCTCATGGTCGAGAAGCAGCTCGCCTGCTCCCAGGATGGGCGCCGCAGCCCGCGGCACCGCCGCGTCCGCTAGCCCCGCCCCATGGACCTACTCGGCCTCGCCCACCGACCGGGAATCGAGCCGTAGCCCGAAGCCCGAAAGGGCTCAAGGCGCGACCACGTACCACTGCCCCTTGGCGCCCTGCTCGCGCCCGAGAAGCCCTTCCTTCTCCATCGCGTCGAGGAGCTTCTTGAACGTCGAGAAGCCGTGGTCGCGCTCGTCGAAGTCCGGCTCCTTGCGGACGATGAACTCCTTGATGGCGGATGGGTTCACCGGGCCGGTGGCGCGCGCCAGCAGCGCTGCCACCGCCTCGCGCGCCACGTCCGGGATGGTGGCTGGCTTCGGAGGGGGCTTGTCCTTCTCCTTCTCCTTCTCCTTGACGCCGCCGTCTCGGCTCCGGCGTTGCGAGGCGGGTTTGAGGTAGATGAACTCGTCGCACGCCTTCACGAACAGCTGGCTGGTGGCTTCGCGGACGCCCATGCCGATGACGGTCCGGCCGATCTCGCGCAGCTTGTAGGCGAGGGGGCAGAAGTCCGAATCCCCGGACGCGACCACGAAGGTGTTGATGTGCTCCCGGAGGTAAGCGAGCTCGAGAGCGTCGATGACCAGGCGCACGTCGGCGCCGTTCTTCCCGGCCCGTGTCGAGGGTGGCACGTCGATGAGCTCGACGCCGTGCTCGTGCAGGTTCCGGGTGGCGGGGGCGAACCGGGTCCAGTCGCAGTAGGCGCGCCGGAAGAGGACCTTGCCCTTGTCGAGCAGGGTGTCGAGGGCTGGCGCGATGTCGAACTGCTCGGCGGAGAGCCCCGTCCGCGTGACGAGGTTCTCGAAATCCACGAAGAGCGCGATGCGCTGGTCGTCGGAATCGCGTTTCATGGAGTGCTCCTCATCGGCGATGAGCGGCGGGCCTGCCGCTGGCCGTCTTGTAACACGGAGCGCTCTTTCAGTTACGTTTCAGGACACTCTCCAGCTAGAACTCCTTGAACTCGACCTCCCCGGATTCGAACTGGCGGCGCTGGTCGGGCGTGACTGCGGCCTTGTCCTGCCAAAGCGGGGTGCCGCCCGCTCGGGCGCTCCCGGGCTTCGCCGCCGTGCGAGCGGAGCGTTCGGGCGCCCGACGCGGCGCCCCCCCCTCCAACCGGAACGAGCCCACCATGGCGGCCAGTTCCTCCGACTGGCTCGACAGCTGCTCCGCAGCTGAGGACGACTCCTCGGAGCTGGCCGCGTTCTGCTGTGTCACCTTGTCCATCTCGCTGACCGCCTTGTTCACCTGCTCGATCCCGGCGGCCTGCTCCTTCGATGTCGCGGTGATCTCCGCCACGATGTCGGTCACTTTGCTGACGGACTGCGCGATCTCGGAGAGTTTCCCGCTCACGTGCTTGGTGGTGGCCGCGCCCTCCTCGGCCTCCTTCACCGACTGGCGGATGAGGACCTCGGTCTTCGTCGCGGCCTCCTTCGAGCGCATCGCGAGCGACCTCACCTCCTCCGCCACCACGGCGAAGCCCCTGCCCGACTCGCCCGCCCGCGCCGCCTCCACCGCCGCGTTGAGCGCCAAGAGGTTGGTCTGGAAGGCGATCTCGTTGATGTCCTTGATGATCTGCGAGGTGCCCTCCGCCGACGCCCTGATCTTCGCCATGGCTCCCTGCATCTGCTCCATCGCCGCCGTCCCCTCGGCCGCCGCCCCCTTGGCCGTCTGCGCAAGCGTGTTGGCCTGCTGGGCGTTGCCGACCGACTGCTGGGTCGTCGAGGCCATGGACTCCAGGCTCGAGCTCGTCTCCTGGATGGCGCTCGCCTGCTGCGAGGCCCCGCTCGCCACGACCTGGCTCGAGCTCGCGATCTGGCCCGCGGCGGACGAGACCTGGCTCACGGCCTCGGCCACCTGTGCCAGCGCCTTGTGAAGCGAATCGGCGGTGGCGTTGAGCGACTCCTTGATCCTCGCGTGGTCGCCCTGGTAGCTCCCCTGCATCCGCGCCGTCAGGTCCCGCTGCGCCAGCTTCTCGAGCACCTGTGCCGCCTCGTTCACCGGCGCGATCACCGCGTCGAGCGTCCGGTTGACGCCTTCGACGATCTTGCGGAAATCGCCCTGATGGCGCGAGCCGTCCGCGCGCGTCTCCAGCTTCCCTTCGACGGCTGCGCTGGCGAGGGCCTTCGTGTCGGCGGCGAGCGCGTTCACCGCGTCGATGCAGGCGTTCAGGTTTACCTTCATCCCGTCGAACTCGCCGCGGTATTCCTCCGTGATCTTCGGCGGGATGTCGCCCTTCCCGATGCGGTCGAGGCAACCGGCGGTCACGCGGAGCTTGTGGACGAAGGCGTCCATGGTCCGGTTCATGCCCAGGACCAGGGGGCGAAGCTCGACCGAGACGACCTCCGCATCCCCGCGCCGATCGAGTTGCCCGTCGTCGACCGACTGCGTGAGCTTTCGGCTCTCCTCGGCCACCGCCGCGAGATCGCGGGCGAAGCTGAGGGCGACCGCGCGCGAGATGAAGGCCACGGAGAGGGCCATGAAGATCGCGAGCGCGAGGAGGAGCTGCGTGGCGAGAGAAGTGGCGTGCCGGCCACCGGTCTCGTCGTTCGCCACGCGGTCGTTCGCCAGCTTCACCAGCTCGAGCACACTGGCGCGGTTCTTCTCGAAGGCTTGCTTCGCCTGCTCCATGGCGCGCAGGGTCCGCTCGCTCTCGCCACGGGTGAGGGCAGGGAACAGGTCCTTCTCGAGGGTATCGTAGAAGGCCTTGCCGTGCCGGTGGACCTCCTCGAGCACACGTCGCTGGTTCTCGTCCTTCAGCACCCTTGCCCATAGCGCGCTGCGCTCCTCGAACTCCTTGGCCCCGGCGCGGATCCGCTCGACGATGGCGGACCGCCGGGCGGCGTCTCGCTCCTCGGTGGCCTGCATGGTGAGGAGGTAGGACTCCACGACGAACACCGGCGGGGGCAGGAGGTCCGCCACCAGGTCCTTTCCCTGGACGATCCGCTCGTAGAGCGGGCCGTTCACCTGGACCTCGCGCAGCGCCAGGAAGAAGAGGCCCGAGACGACGACCAGCGCCGTCACGACGAGGCAGGTCAGGGCGAGCATCTTGGCTCGAATGGTCAGCCCGCTGATCCCTCTCGCCGTCGAAGCGGTTCGAGACATGTGAGACCTCGCTCGAGCTGTGGCAGGCTGAATGGGCCTCCTGCGCACGCTCCAGGGACCTAGTGTTGTGCACCACCTGAGCCATCCCGTCCGTGCTCGCTCGCCGCAGCGCGGCTTTGCGGAAAGGGACTCGGGAAACACGCGATCGGAAGGTCGCCGAGATCGGCGTCCTCTTCCAGCGCCCGGATGACCGCCGACCCGGGGTCTTCGCCAACCCCGGGCGCGGGTCGAAGGAGACGCCTGGCCCCCCGGCTACGCTGAAGGGGTCGCCACACGGATGGCTCGCTCCGTGAGGGTCATGCGCACCATCCGTCGTCTGTGCAACTGGTGGCAACTCGCACGCGGAGGCGTAAAACCCGGCGGAGGACCCCAATGCCCCAAGACGCGCGCCGAGCCACCCTGGGAGCGACGCTCGACGAGCTCGGCTCGAACGTCTCCTTCCGCGTCTACTCGAGGAACGCCACCCACATCGAGCTCTGCCTGTACGCGCAGCCCATCGGCGAGGACGAGCGGCTGGCGCAGGCCATGGAGCGGGGTCGCGACGGCGTCTTTGGCGCGCTGGTCCCGCTGAGCACGATCCGGGCTCACGGCATCGAGGGCGCCGTCTACTACGGCTACCGCGCGTGGGGGCCGAACTGGATCCGCGACGCGGCCTTCACCAGGGGCTCGGGAGCGGGGTTCCGCCGCGACGTGGACGACGCCGGCAACCGATTCAACCCGAACAAGCTGCTCCTCGACCCCTACGCCCGGGAGGTCAGCCACGACCCGCGCCAGGACACGACCCGGCGTCTGGATCCGAACGTCTGCGTGCCGGACTACTACACAGGGGAGGCGACCCGGCTCGTGGACACCGGGCGACAGGCGCCGAAGGGGATCGTCCTCGGGCCGGACGGCATCTCCTGCGGTGACGCGCCGGCGCGGCCGCTCGCCGCCGACGTGGTGTACGAGGTGCACCTGCGAGGTTTCACCATGCTCGACGCCGCCATACCCGAGGCGCTGCGGGGCACCTACCGCGGTGCAGGCATGAAGGCCGACTACCTGCGCGACCTCGGCGTCACGGCCGTCGAGTTCCTGCCGGTGCACGAGTTCGCCGACGAGCAGAACGACGACGGCGACCCCGCCGGCGACAACTACTGGGGGTACATGACGCTGGGCTACTTCGCGCCGAACAGGAGGTACGCCTCCGACCGCAGCCCGGGCGGTCCCACCCGCGAGTTCAAGGAGATGGTGCGCGCCTTCCACGAGCGAGGGATCAAGGTCTTCCTCGACGTCGTCTACAACCACACGGCGGAGGGCCTCTTGCGCCGTCTCACGGACGATGACGCGTCGCGCGGCGACGACACCCTGCAGGACAAGAACTCGGCCTGCCTCCTGTCCTTCGCAGGGCTGGACAGCGCCACCTACTACGTGCTGCGCACGCGCCCCGCCGACGGCGCTCCCAACCAGCGTTTTCAGGACCACTCCGCGTGCGGCGGAGACGTCAACGTGGCGGACCCCGCGGTGCGCGACCTCATCCTCGACTCGCTCCGTCACTGGTCCGGGGAGATGGGCGTGGACGGCTTCCGCTTCGACCTGGCGCCCATCCTGGGGAACGCGCGGACGGACGGCTTCGAGTTCTCCACCGCCGACCCCGAGGGGTTCCTGAACCGCGCCGCGCGCGATCTCCCCGCCCGCGGCGACCGGGCCAGCCCGGGAGTCGACCTCATCGCCGAACCCTGGGCGCTCGGCGACGGCACGTACCAGCTGGGCGGTTTTCCGGAGGGTTGGGCCGAGTGGAACGACCGGTTCCGGATCACGTGCCGGCAAGCCGAGAACAAGCTGGGCATGGTGCCGGTGCCGACGTGGCGGCTCGCCGACGCCCTCTCCGGC
>MEMX01000030.1:7323-11426 GCA_001768075.1 Anaeromyxobacter sp. RBG_16_69_14
AGATCGTGGCGCACGACGGCTTCACGCTGCGGGACGTGTACAGCTTCAGCGGCGACGGTGATGCCTGGGACCACGGGGGCGATCCGGCCCTGCAGCGGCAAGCGGTACGCAACGGACTCGCCCTGCTCATGCTGTCGGCCGGCGTGCCCATGATCACGGGTGGTGACGAGCTCTTCCGGACGCTCGGCGGGCGGACCAACACCGTGGCCGCCGACGATCCCAGCGCCTACCTGGACTTCGGCAACCTCGCCCGCCGGGAGGAGGCCCTGGCGCGAGGTGACGAGATGACTTGCCGGCGCCTCGCCGCCGAGCCCGATCTCCTGGTCCACCGGTTCGCCAGGAGCATCATCCGCTTCCGGGGCGAGCACCCTTGCCTCAGGCCAGCCAGGTATTTCTCGGGATCGCCGGGCCAGCCAGGGACGGGGCTGAAGGACATCGCGTGGCTCGACGCGGACGGCCGCGAGCTGGAGGGCGCGTCGTGGGCCGCGGACGCGACCTTCCTCGCCTGGCGCGTCGACGGCCGGAGTCAGGGAGATTCCCTCGACTCCGTCTACGCAGCCTACAACCGTGCCGCCGACGGCCGCGACGTGCGGCTGCCCGGGAACCTGCCCGGGCGGCGCTGGTACCGCGCCTTCGACACGGCCGCCTGGATGGAGTCGATCGGGAACGCCGAGATCTTGGGCGTCGGCGAACCGCTCGAGGGAGCTACCTACTTCATGCACGGGAGGACGGTCCTCGTCCTCGCCGAGCGCGCGCCCCTGAGCTGATAGCGCATGCCACATGAACTGACGCTCGAGATGGGGGGCGCGGGGGGAGAGTTCTCCCCCCCGCTTGAGGCGCCGCAAGGCGCCGGACATCAGCTCACAGCGGCGGCGGTGACGCTGGAGAATCACATCAACTGGTCGCCGCTGTGAGTCGCCCGCGGGCCGAGGAGAGCACATGCCAAACGCCAGGGACACGAAGGAAGGCCAGCGGCTCGACGCCTACGCGAGGGCGCGGAGCACGCGCGATCCGAGCGCGAACTGGAAGCTCTGGGGTCCCTACCTGAGCGAGCGGCAGTGGGGCACGGTCCGCGAGGACTACGGCGCCGCCGGCGATGCCTGGAACGACTTCTCCCGCAGCGAGGCGCCGTGCCGGACCTACCGCTGGGGCGAGGACGGCCTGGCGGGCATCAGCGACGACAAGCAGCGCCTCTGCTTCTCCGTCGCGCTCTGGAACCAGCAGGACCATCGCGTCAAGGAGCGCCTGTTCGGGCTCACCAACGGCGAGGGCAATCACGGGGAGGACGTGAAGGAGTACTACTTCTACCTCGACAGCACGCCCACCCACTCGTACCTCAAGTACCTCTACAAGTACCCCTGGTCCTTCCCCGAGCAGGATCTCCTGACGGTGAACGGGCAGCGGCGCGACGCGGGGGGCACCTCGCAGGAATACGAGCTCGTCGACACCGGGGCGCTCTCCGGCGATCGCTACTTCGACGTGCTGGTGGAGTACGCGAAGGCCTCGCCCGAGGATCTCGTCATCCGCGTCACGGCGGCGAACCGGGGGCGTGAGACCCGCGTGCTGGACGTCATCCCCACGCTCTGGTTCCGCAATACCTGGTCATGGGGTGAACGGCAGGGCGAGGTTGGGGAAGAACCGCGCGAGCCCAAGCCGGCGCTCTCGCTGACTCCGGCACCTCCCGGCGCCTCCTTCACGGTCATCCGGGCGACGCGGCAAGAGCCCTCGGGCCGGGGCGCCGGGGCGGAGCAGGTGAAGGCGATGTGGCTCTACTGCGACGGCGCTCCGGACGTCGTCTTCACCGAGAACGAGACCAACAGGGAAGCGCTGGGCTGGGGCGCCAACGCCTCTCCGTTGACGAAGGACGCTTTCGATCGATACGTCCGGGGCCAACCCGGGGCGGTCGTCGACCGCAGCCAGGGTACGAAGGTGGGCGCGCGTTACAGGCAGACGATCGCACCGGGACAGTCCTGCACCCTGCGGCTCCGGCTCACCGCCTCGGAGTCGGCGGCGCCCTTCGGGTCCTTCGACGCGACGTTCGCGACGAGGATCGCGGAGGCGGACGAATTCTACGGCTCGATCGCCCCGGCGAGCGCGACCGCCGAGCTGCGGAGCATCCAGCGTCAGGCGTTCGCGGGCATGCTCTGGAACAAGCAGGTCTACCACTACGTCGTGCGGGACTGGCTCCAGGGTGACGCCGGCCCGCCGCCTCCGGAGAACCGGCAGCTGGGCCGGAACTCGGCCTGGCAGCACGTCCACGCTCAGGACGTGCTGTCGATGCCCGACAAGTGGGAGTACCCCTGGTTTGCCGCGTGGGACCTGGCCTTCCACTGCGTCACGCTGGCGATGGTGGATCCCGACTTCGCCAAGAGTCAGCTGCTCCTGCTCGTCATGGAGTGGTACCAGCACCCCAACGGGCAGCTCTCGGCGTACGAGTGGGACTTCGGCAACGTCAACCCGCCGGTCCACGCCTGGGCCGCGTGGAATGTCTACCAGCGCGAGCAGGAGCTCTTCGGGCGGAAGGACCGGGACTTCCTGCGGCGGGTCTTCGACAAGCTCAACCTGAACTTCACCTGGTGGGTGAACCGGGTCGACTCCACCGGCAACAACATCTTCGAGGGGGGGTTCCTCGGCCTCGACAACATCCGGATCATCGAGCGAGGACCGGAGGGATCCGAGCTCGAGCAGGCCGACGGGACCGCCTGGATGGCGATGTTCTGCCTCGAGATGATGAAGATCGCGCTGGAGCTCCGGGACGCCGCTCCGCAGGAGGGTGCCCACTACGAGGATCTCGCTCGCAAGTACCTGCAGCACTTCATCTACATCGCCGACGCGACGAACCACCTCGGTGGCGCGGGACTATGGGACGAGGCGAGGGGCTTCTTCTTCGACGCGCTCCGCCAGAAGGACGGCACGCTGCAGCGGCTCCCGGTCTATTCGGTCGTCGGCCTGGTGCCCGTCTTCGCCATCGCGCAGTTCGACGAGAAGCCGGCGAGCGACCCGTCCTTCTACAAACTGCCGGCGGTGCTGGAGTGGTTCGCCAGGAATCGGCCGGACATGATGAAGGGCAACCCTCACCTCAATGTGGACCGCGACGCGCAAGCCGGAGTCACCTCCTACTTCGTGTCGGTCGTGGGCGAGGACCAGCTGAGGCGCATCCTCGCCTGCGTCCTCGACGAAGGTGAGTTCCTGAGCCCCTTCGGTCTCCGCTCGCTGTCGAAGCGGCACGAGAGCCAGCCCTACGAGCTCGACGGGCGTCGGATAGGGTACGAGCCGGCCGAGTCGAGCGCCAAGATCATGGGCGGCAACTCCAACTGGCGCGGCCCGGTCTGGTTCCCCATCAACTACCTCTTCATCCAGTCGCTCAGGCAGTTCGATGCGTGGCTCGGCGGGGAGGGAAGCGTCCAGCACACGTCGATCCTTGACGGCCAGAGAAGGACCATGACGTTGGCCGAGGTCGCCGACGACCTGTCCTGGAGGCTCGTGCGGATCTTCACGAGGGACGAGGGGCGGCGGCCCGTCTACGGAGGGGTCCGTCTCTTCGACGACGACCCCGCCGACCCGATCCTGTTCTACGAGTATTTTCACGGGGAGAACGGGGCGGGCCTGGGCGCGAGCCATCAGACCGGGTGGACAGGCCTCGTCGCGAACCTGATCCACGAGCTGTTCTCCGGCCGTTCCTCGCCCGCGATCGGCCAGGACCGGTGATCGGACTTGTGTTTCGCTCTTGATCAGAAGGGGTCGAGCATGCGCCCCGCCAGCTTGGCGAAGGCGGCCTCGCGCCGCGCGACGCGCCGGAGGCCGCTGCAGACGCGCGGTGCCGTGCGCTCCGGGCACGCCAGGCAAGGTGAGCGATCGGGTTTCCGGCGGCGGTAGGCGGCGGTCGCAGCGAGCGCGATCACCGCTGCTCCGGCGGCTATTGCCGCCCCGCCGGCGCTGTGAGACCGCAGGCCGAGGGTGGCGAGTCCTGCCGCGAGGGCCAGCGGCGCTGCGCGGGTGAGGAGCTTGCTCGCGCGCGCTCCGGCCGTGCGCGGGCGCACGGCGGCCAGGGCGGCGGGGACTGCCAGCGCGAGCACGATGGCGAGGCCTGAGACGGGCGGGAC
>MEMX01000030.1:11432-12680 GCA_001768075.1 Anaeromyxobacter sp. RBG_16_69_14
GGCGAACGCGGCCAGCGCTCCGGCCGCTGTGCCGGCCGCGGCGAGCGCGCAGCCGCGGCAGAGTCGGGTCCGGCGCCCGAGGAGGATCACCTCGCTCGCGTAGGCCGGGCAGAGCGGGTGGTGCGCGAAGCGGTGGAAGGCATGGGCGCGCCGCGCGAGGCGATCCAGGCGCCGCGCCAGGGCGGGCGGGACGTGGCTCACCGATGACTTGACGTCGAGTAATAGTACCTGGGCCGCCTCTGTCCGGAGCATCGGTCAGGCGCCCTGTGCGGGCTCCTTCTTCGCGGGGGGGGAGTCTTGTTCACACGAAGGTAGAGGTGGGGGTTCTTGTTCGCACGGAGCCAGGGTCAAGGTCTTTTGTGGAGCTGCCCGCACGCGAAACACCACAGCCGTTCCGTAGGCGACGATCTCGTTCACGGAATTCGCCAGTTCGGACGAGTCGAAGCGCGTCCCGAGTATGCCATTCGCGCCCATCTTGCGAGCGTGCTGCTCGAGCCGGTTCATCGCCTCGTTGCGGCTGTCGTTGGCGAGCTCGGTGAACATCGTGATCTCGCCGCCGAAGAGCGTCTGGAAACCGGCGCAGGTCGTGCCGAAGACGCTGCGGCTGCGGACGGTGATGCCCCAGCACGGGCCGACGACGCGCTCGATCTCGTATCCGGGCGGCGCGTCGAAGGTGGTCAAGATGGGGATTTCGTGGCGCTGAATGCCAACCATGAGGTCGCTCCGGGGTGAGGTCGCGCGAACTTAGCAGAAGCGGGACGAGCGGTCGCCAGGACCGAAACTGGCCCCCTTCGCCGCTGTACCGCTCGCGAGCCCTCATGGTCCCTCACATCCCCTACTTGCAAAAACCACTTCCACGTGCCTTCGAGTGAGGGCGCGAGGCTCGCGAATCCGATCGCGCGCTGGCGCCGTATCCATGGTGGGAGAGCGTCTTGGCTCTCGCCGTGACCTGGAGCGCGGCATAAATGGTGACCCCGACCGTGAGGAGCGGCAAACCGTGGCCGAGAGCATCCTTCGGGGCGACATGCTCGCCCTCGCGTGGTCCCTGCTCGTCGCCGTCGTCTGGGGGCGCGGCATCTCGGGCGGGCAGGCCGATCGCGGGCGGGCGCTGCGGGCGCTCTACGAGCTCTGCTCGGGGAAGGTGATGGCCGTGGCGTTTCGGCTCCTGGGCGACCGCGCCGAGGCCGAGGACGTGGTCCAGGAGACGTTTCTCGAGCTCTGGCGGCGCGCGAAGGAGTACGACCCCTC
>MEMX01000030.1:12799-13551 GCA_001768075.1 Anaeromyxobacter sp. RBG_16_69_14
GATCCGGCTCCGGAGCCGGCGGAGGTCCGTGAGGAGCAGCAGCGGGTGAGGGCAGCGCTCTCGTCGCTCCCCACGGAGCAGCGGGAGGTGATAGAGCTCGCGTACTTCGACGGGCTCGCACAGAGCGAGATCGCGGCGCGCACCGGGCAGCCGCTCGGGACGGTGAAGACGCGCGTCCGCCTGGCGATGCAGAAGCTGGGGACGGCACTGGGAGGAGCGCGGTGACCTGCGAGGAGTTCCAGGATCTCGCGGGTGCGCTCGTCCTCGGCTCGCTCGACCAGGCCGAACGCGCCGCGGCAGAGGAGCACCTGCTCGAGCGCGAGCACCGGGGCTGCCCCGAGGCCCTCGCTCGCGCCACGAACACGGCCGCTGCTCTGGCCGGCGCGCTCCCCCAGGTCGAGCCGGGCGAGGGCGTATGGCGCGCCATCGAGGCGCGGATCGGGCTAGACCCCCGGATGACGTCGTTCAAGGAGAGTGGCTCCGCCGACACACAGCCCGCTCCGCCGCGCCGCGCCAGGAGGGCGCTGGCGTGGGGAGCTGCGGCCGCCGCCGCAGTCGCCCTGCTCGCCCTGTGGGGGCGCGAGCGGAGCGCGCGCGAACGGAGCGAGGCCGAGCTCGCTGCGGTCGAGCGCGGTGCGCAGGCCGAGGCGCGGGAGCGGGCCGCGCTCCTGGCCGAGGTGCGGACGCTGCGCGAGGGTGCGGGGCGCGAGCGAGATCTCGTGGCGTTGCTCGACGCGCCCGACAGCCAGCTC
>MEMX01000030.1:13565-18472 GCA_001768075.1 Anaeromyxobacter sp. RBG_16_69_14
CGTTGAAGGGCCCTCCGGCCGGGCCAGTGCGGTCGTCAACGTCCGCGCGCGGCGCGCGGTCGTGGTCTCGACGGCGCTCGCGCCCGAAGCGGGCAAGGACTACCAGCTGTGGGTGATCCACGGCACGGGAGCGCCCGAGCCGGCGGGATTCCTGCGCTTTTCGCACGGAGCAGTGGCGGTGGGCGAAATCGACCCGGAGCTGCTCGCGGTGCCGCCCGGCGCGCTGGCGGTGTCCCTCGAGCCCGCCGGAGGCGGGGACAAGCCGACCGACGTCGTCCTCCTGGGCAAGCTGCCGGGGTAGGAGTTCCTCGGAGATCGCGCCGCGCCGGTACCATGCCGCGCCCGGGCGTACAGCCAGAGCGTCGGGGCGAGGAGGGCGGCCGCGAAGCCTGCGCGGCCCCATCCTGGGCGCGCGATGCTCCAGTCGCCGAGGCCGTGGAGGAGCGCGGCGAAACAGAGCGAGACGGCGAGGCGCAGGGCGAGGCGTGCTCGCGAGACGCGCGTCGCCTCCGCGAGGGCCATGGCGAAGGGCGCTGCCAGGACCGCGTGCGCGACGGGGCCCAGGGCGGCGCGGCCCAGCGCCACCGGCCAGCTTGCGCCGCGCAGGGCCAGCGAGGCCTCCACGGTGGCGAACACCGCGGCGACTGCGGCGGTGGTGCGAAGCACGCTGCTCGAGCGCGCGCTCTCCCCCGGCGGCGGCGCTGCGAGCGCGATCCCGGCCAGCTTGGCCGCCTCCTCCACGAGGCCGACGAGGGCCGCGAACCCGAGCGCGGGCCAGGCGCCCTCCGTGATCCACTCCCAGCGAATGTCGAGCCCGGCGATCTGCAGCACGCCGTACCCGATGTACGCCGTCCCCAGCGCCGCCAGCCCGCCGAGGAGGCCGCGCAGGGCGGTCTGCGCGGTCCCGGTCTCCGCTCGCCACGAGGTCGCGAGGATCCAGAGCGCGCCGAGCGACACACAGGCCACCAGCCAAGCTGTTCCTTCGGTCCCGATGTCCGCGCGCAAGGTGTGCCTCTTCCCCACCTTGACACGGGTCCCCTCCTCCGAGGGGAAATCCTGCCTGACTCCTTGGTCCCGACGGGCTGGGTCTCGTCTTCCATCACATGTTCACGGGGCAACGGAGAGCGTTTTTTGCTTTGGCCAAGGAGTGACCCTTGCATGTCGAAGTGCCAGGAGGACCGCGGACGCGGGTCCGGCGGCTGCCGCCTGATCGACCTCCAGCGAGTCGTCAGCTCGGACGCATTCATGACGAAAGAGCCAGACACGACCGCGCTGACCGTGGAGGAGCCCGAGGCAGGTCCGATTGCGACGGACTCAGCGCCTGGCATGGCCGCCTCCGACCCCGGTGCCGGAGCGAGTGACACGAGCAGCGCGCCAGCGATGACGGATCTGGAGATGGCTGACCTCCTCGGCGCTCTGACCGTGGAGGAGCCTGCGCCGGGTGCGATTGCGACGGACTCCGCGCCTGGCATGGCCGCCTCCGACCCCGGTGCCGGAGCGCGTGACACGAGCGGCGTGCCAGCGACGACCGGCCCGGAGACTGCTGACCTCCTCCCATTGGGCCGGGTCCAGCTGACGCCCTCGCGGGAGTCTCCATCCCCCCGAGGCGCGGAGGTGCCTGTTGGGCAGGATGTGACGCAGCTCTCGAGCGTGGCCCCGATGGCGGAGCCGCATTCGGCCCTACGCGTGATACGCCGCCTCCTCGAGCAATTGCGCGCCTTGCCGCCGAGGGTCGCGCGTGCCGTTGCCGTCGTCCGCGACGCAGCCGGACGCATGCGGGCTGAAGCTGCGGTCAAGAAGGAGGTGAAGGCCAGCAGGGGCCGGAGCCACGCCTCGAGCAGCGGCGACAATCTGATTCCGATCCTCCTCTCCCTGAACATCGCGCTCCTGGCGGTCATGGTGGCGATGCTAATCCTGGAGTAGGCCTGAGGTGCCGATCCGGGCTCGGGCACGGGCTCGGATCGGCCAGGAAATGAGGTGTGGGGCTTGCAGGAGACCCTGGGGTCAGAGGAGACGTGCCTGCTCCACAGGAGGCCCCGACCCCATGCCTTCCATTCTCACGGTCGACGACAACCCCGACGTCCGCGCGGCCGTCTCGAGGCTCGCCGCGGAGCTGGGCTTTGAGGTCGCAGAGGCACGGGATGGGATAGAGGGCCTGGAGACGCTCACCGAGTGCCGGTTCGACCTCGTCATCCTGGACGTGATGATGCCGAACATGGACGGCCCCGACATGCTCGCCAAGATGCGCGCGGGAGGGGACAACACGCCCGTCATCATGCTCACCGCGGAGTCACATCGACCCACCATCGCCCGCGCGATGAAGGGCGGCATCACCGACTACGTCATCAAGCCCTTCGACCCGGAGGAGCTGTGCCGCAAGGTCATCTCGGTGATCCAGAGAAGCACATGCGGGGACGTCGTGGCGAGCTCGGTGCCGGGCGGCGCGGCCGCGGCGGGTCTCTGGGAGAAGCGGGCGCCATCGCGGCGGAAGCGATTGGTAGATCTCATGGTCATCGATGACATGGAGAACGTCAACAAGCGCCTGCGGGGCATGCTGCCGAAGCAAGTCAGCATGAACGGCCTCACCTCTGTTCAGTCGGCGCTCTCGCGCGCGAGCGAAGACGCCTACCGCGTCATCCTCGTCGACACGGACATCCCCGACATCGACAGCGTCGTCCTGGCGCAGCAGGTGAGGCAGCTCCAGCCGAAGGCCGCCATCGTGGCGCTGGCGATGCGTACCAGCGACGCCGAGCAGGAGAGAAATCTGAAGGAAGTGGGCTTCGAAGCAGTGCTGTACAAGCCGTTCACGCAAGGCGAGGTGGACGAGTTCTTCATACGGTACTTCGAGAACCAGGAGTTCCTTACCCGCGACGGCAACTTGCTCACCCTGGCGCCGTTCGTAGGGAAGGTGGAGCGGCTCGAGGGCCATTTCGACCGGCTCGCTCTCCTCTTCCCGGCGCTGCTGAAGGAGGTTGCCTCTGCCAGCCATGGCGAGGTCATCGTCGATCTCGGAAGCATCCCTACCCAGGGCGACCTCATCCCCAGGCTGCTCGCCTCGGTGGCGGCGCAGGCCACCGAGCTCGACATGAGCATCTTGGCGGTCGGCCCGGGCGAGATCCGGAAGGTGCTGGCATCCTTCGAGGAGACCAAGATCATCAAGTGCTTCGGCACCATCCAGGAGGCTCGCGCCGCGAGAGCGTAGCTCAAACGGCTGAATCACCGTTCACGAGTTCCGCGAGCTCGCCGTGAGGAGGCTCGGAAGCGGGTCGCGCTGGTCGGATCGGTGCCGACCCAGGGGCGCCGGCGACCCACCGCCGCGCGCGCGTGGCTGCGACCTGGCTGCGTCAGCAGCGCCCCGGTACCTGCCTCACGCCGGAGAACGGCTCCACCGCTTGAATCACGTCATCTCGGCTACGGCCTTCGTGGCACGGTCGATGCTGCCGATCGCACCGCCTCACCCCGAGACCCCTTCAGCCGGACCCTTACCCGATGCCCCCCCTCCAAAAGCCGCGCGTGCTCTGTGTAGACGACGACCCCCAGCTGCTCGACGGCCTCAGGAATGTCCTGCGGCGCCGATTCGACGTCACCACGGCACCGGGCGGACGAGAAGGTCTTCAATCGCTCGCGCAGTCCGGCCCCTTCACCGTCGTGGTCTCGGACTTCCGGATGCCGGAGATGAATGGCGCGGAGTTCCTCCGTTGCGTCCGGGACATCGCCCCGGACACGGTCCGTATCCTGCTCACCGGTCAGGCGAGCTGGGAGGACACCATCTCCGCCGTGAACGAGGGATACATCTTCCGATTCCTGGGCAAGCCCTGTCCTCCCCCCGTGCTCCTCAAGGCGCTGGACGGCGCGGTCGAGCAGGCGCGCCTCGTGACGCGAGATCGTGAGCTCCTCGAGAGCAAGCTCGACGCGATGTCGGGCCACCTCCTCCGCACCGAGCGGCTCGCGACGCTCGGGACGCTGGCCGGGGCCGTCGGTCACGAGCTCGCCAACATGCTCGTCGCGTTCGACAGCGCCCTGCGATACATCTCGAAGCGTTCGCGGGAAGGCCTCACGCCCGCCGAGGAGGACCTGACGACGCTCGGGCGCGTCCGCGAGCACCTCGCGACGCACGCGAGTCACCTCCTTCACCTCGGCCGCCCGGGGACTCCCGGTGGCGAGCCCACCGACCTCTGCGACGTGGCGAGCGGCACGCTCTCCATGCTGCGATCGGCCGGCACCCTCCGTCACGCACAGGTCCACCTCGAGATCCCCCAGGCTCCCGTCCTGATCCGGATGGACCGGATTCGCCTGGAGCAGATCCTCCTCAACCTGGTCAAGAACGCGGTGGACGCGATGGCGGGTCTCCGAGGACGATCCCCCTCGCTGGGCGTGAGCGTCACGCGGGACGAGGAGCCGGGCACCGCGTCCTGTCGCATCGAGGACAACGGCTGCGGCATCCCGCAGGACAAGCTGGTCGAGATCTTCGAGCCCTACCACACGACCAAGCCTCCCGGGCAGGGCACCGGACTCGGCCTGTTCGTGGTGAAGCAGATCCTCGACGCGAGCAAGGGCGAGCTGTCCGTCACGAGCGTCGAGGGCACCGGGACCACCTTCACTTTTAGAGTGCCTCTCGCCCGGGAGGTCTCCCAGGGTGTGTAGCTAAACTAAGCTAGGCCGTCACCCACTCCCGCAGCACCCTGTCTATCTGGTCCTCGGACAGGTTGCCCTTGTCGGCCAGCTCCTTGATACGCTGCGTGATGGCCCTGAGCTCGCCTTCACCAAAAGTGATTCCGATCTCCCGGGCGCGGTATCCGATGGCGTGCCTCCCGGTGAGGCGGCTGCCCATGATCAGCCTGCGCGAGAGGCCGAACGCTTCGGGCGGGATGATCTCGTAGGAGCCTGGGTTCACCGTCATGGCCTTG
>MEMX01000030.1:18665-30914 GCA_001768075.1 Anaeromyxobacter sp. RBG_16_69_14
CGACGCGCTCGCCGATGCCGAGCACCGAGACGTCCACGTGCGTGGCGCCGGCCGAGATGGCCGAGTGCGCGTTGGCGATGGCGCAGCCGGTGTCGTTGTGGCCGTGGAAGCCGATGTCGCACTGTACCGCGCGGCGCACCTCCCGGATCGCCGTGAGCACCTGGCGCGGGGTGGCGACGCCGACGGTGTCCGCCAGGCCGACGCGGTGGACGCCGAACGCCGCCGCGGCGCGGTAGACGGCGAGGAGGTCCGACTCGTCGGTGCGAAAGGAGTCCTCGGCGCTGAAGCGCACCTCGAGCCCGGCCTGCAGCGCCAGCTCGATGGGCGGGCCCATGGCGTCGATGATCTGCTGGATGCTCTTGCCGTGCGACGACTCGCGCAGGATGCGGCTCGTTCCGAAGAGCAGGCCGAGACCGCGCACGCCGGAGTCGATCGCGGCGCGGACGTCGTCGACCACGCAGCGGCAGTGCGTGATGACGCGGGCGCCGAGCCCGAGCTTCACCACCTGCGCGAGGTCGCGCTGGGACTGGGGGGAGGCGGCGGGGGAGGTGAGCTCGATGTAGTCGACGCCGAAGCTGTCGATCGCGCGCACGATCTCGAGCTTGTCCTGCGTGCGAAAGGAGGCCTTGGCGAACTGCTCCCCCTCCCGCAGCGTCGAGTCGATGATCCTCCAGGTGGGGTTGGCCATGTCGTGCCTCACGGGCGGGGGCCACACGGCCGGGTGCTCGCCTCCGTCTCGACGAGTTCGGCCATGAGGCCGCCCGAGGTCGGATCGGTGCGGAACCCGTAGCGGCTCAGGTAGTCGGGTTGATAGTAGCCGGTCTCGACGCTCTTGGCGCCGCGCGCGCGCAGGCGACGGAAGAGCTCCCACATCAGGCCGTCGGCGACCCCGAAGCCGCGGTGCTTCCGCGCCACCACCACCTTCTCCATGTGGACGCGGTCGCGGCTCGACCAGCGGTGGAAGACGCCGCCGAGGACGGTCTCCTGCGCGTCGAGCGCGAGCAGGAACTCGTGCTCGGCGGTGAAGGTCACCGCCAGGTTGGCGTCCTGGAAGAGCTGGAGCAAGCGCGCCACCTCGCGCGGGCTGGCCGGTCCGCGCACCAGGAACCGGCTGCCGTGCTCGTCGCGCAGGCCCATCACCACCTCGGCGATGTGCTTGTCGCCGGAGGGGAGCGAGATGAGGCGCGCGTCGTCGCCCGGCGCGAGGTACCGGTAGGTCATGCGCGCGAGGAAGTAGTCCTCCTCCACCGTCGGCCGGATGGCCGCGCGGTCGGCGGCCACCTGCTCCTCGAGATCCAGCGCGCCCGCGGGGGCAGCGCGGGCGCGGGACATGAGCCGGTCGAGCGCGGCCCCGAGCTCGTGCCGGGCAGTGGCGAAGACGGTCTGTCGGAAGAAGCGGATGCGCGTGTCGGGCCAGCTCTGCTCGACCTCGGAGAGGCGGTAGGTGCCCCACAGCTCGCCCAGCATCCTGCCCTTCGCCTCCATGGTCGCGGCCGGGTTCACCTCCAGCCAGCGCCCGTACCGGCGCGCCGCGAAGTGCACGCGCAGGGGCGTGTAACCGTGCTCGCGCACGTCCTCCAGAAACGCTGCGATGGCGGGTCCCCGCCGTGCCCTGGCGGCCTGCTCGAGGAGGCTCCTGGAGCGGTTCAGGCCGAGTGCCTCGACGACCGCGGAGAAGAGCATCGCCCTGGTCACCTCGCCACGCAGCTCGGGCCGCGACGCCTCGACGCGGTCGAGGAACCACGTCTGGAACCGATCCAGCAGCTCGTCGAAGCTGGCGCAGGCAGAGCGATCCGAGATGGTCACGATGCGCGTGCCGGCGTGGTAGTCGTGCGAAGGCACGATGAAGGCCTCGGGCGACGGCTCGCGCAGCGCCAGACGGCGGCCCGTGCGGTCCCAGAAGGCGATGTGCGCCGTGAGCGCGGACCAGGCGAGGAAGGGCCAGAGCGACCTGAGCCGCTTCATCTCTCCGCGCTGGTCGAGCCGCTCCACCTGGCGTGCGACGTGATCGCCGGCGATGTACTCCTCGGTGAAGATGCCGTACTCCGCGTAGTAGCCGCCGAAGGCCTCGACCAGGGGAGGGGGAGCGCCCGCGGCCAGGAGCCACGTGATCTCCTCGCTCAGCTGTGCCGGGTGCATGGCCGAGACCAGGTTGACGGCGACGTCGAAGGACTCGCGCGCCCGGGTGTGGACGGAGAGCCGGTAGACCGACTTGCCGTGGCCGGTCCCGAGCTTGCTCACCGTGGCACCGCCGGGCGGGATGTCGGCGAGCGAGACCAGCGCGCCTCGCCCGAACAGGAACACCGACCCGCGGACGAGCGTCGTCTCGGTGATGGCGCGCAGCAAGAGCTCGCGGGCGCGCACGCTCACGCCGTGCTCGAAGGCGACGACGTCCCTCCAGCCGTATTCGGCGCCGCGCTCCGGATCGACGGCGAGGCGAAGGTTGGGCCCGATCCAGTTGGAGAAGCCGCGCCGCAGCCGGTCGTGCTCCTCACCAGCGCGCGCCGCCAGTTCCTCGTCCTCGTGCAACGACAGCCTCGCCAGCGGCACGCGTACGCGCGCGTGCCAGCGCGGGTGCGCGATGGCGTGGGCGGTGAGGAGGCGCATGGTGCCGACCAGCAGCCGCCGGTCTGAGTGGTTGCGGCGGGGAGTGCGGTGGGGGGTGCGGGTGCCCTCGAGCGCTTCGTCGGCGGAGAGCGAAGCGAGCAGCGCCTCCACCTGGGCGTCGGAGAGGCCGCGATCGCCCAGGCTCACGAGGTCCTCGTCGCGCAGCGCCATGGCTCCCAGGCGATCCAGGAAGAGCCGCAGCGTCGCGATCGTCGCCTCGGCCTCCTCGTCGGGCAGGAGCGCACGGAAGGCATAGCGCCGGATGTCCTCGTCGGGCGAGTCGGCGGCCCGGCGCAGGAGCGCGCGGCAGAGCGCGGTGTGCTCGCTGCGACCGCTGGCGAGGCCGCGGCGGAGATGGTTGACGGCCTGCCTCGCCTCGGGGCGCTCCGCCCGGAGCAGCTCGCCGGCGGCCTGGAGCGTCCGGAACGTGACCTCCTCGGACTCCAGCGACTCGAGCAGGCTAGCCAGCCGCGAAGGGGCCGGCGCCAGCCATACGCGCGGATCGACGCGGAGCTCCAAGCTGGAGCTGCGGCGCCGCGAGAC
The DNA here is from genome assembly GCA_001768075.1 of Anaeromyxobacter sp. RBG_16_69_14. GTDB lineage: Bacteria > Myxococcota > Myxococcia > Myxococcales > Anaeromyxobacteraceae > Anaeromyxobacter_A. Next base: position 21,816 of record MEMX01000030.1, read on the forward strand.
GAGGGAATGGCACGTCTCCTCGCCCAGGAAGGCGACGAGGCCGCCGTTTCCGAGCCAGAGCGCCGGCCGGGCGAGGAGCGCGCCGAGATCGAGCACGGAGCCCTCGATGACGTAGGCGAGATCCCCCAGGCGGAGGGATCCCGGGGCCGACGGATCGGCGCCCAACCTCATCGAGCGGTTGCCGGCGAGGATCGCGCCCTCGCGCAGGCTCACCTCCTGCTGCAGGACGCCCATCTCGCGCAGGACCCAGTTCGGGATGCGCAGGTACATCCCGTCGGCCATCAGGGCGACGTGCTTCTGCGCGTACATCCTCCCGATCAGCTCGGCCCAGTTCTCCTCGACCACCTCGCGCCTGAAGGTGCCCTTGTGCGTGAGCTCGCCGTGCGCCTCGTCGAGGGCGCGCGGCAGCACCTGGAACGTCACCACCCGCTCGAACGGGGCGAGGAAGCGGTTCGCCGACGTCACCAGGGAGGAGAGGAGTCGATAGAGCTCGGGCGGCGAGAGCTCGCGCAGCGAGGGTTGCCCCCCGTGGTTCGGCCAGACGAGGAGCGTGTTGTACTCGCGGTGATCGCCGACCAGAAACGCCTGCGCCACCGCGTCGAAGTCCCGGAACAGGTTCTCCACCCGCTGGGGCGCGATGGTCTGTCCGGCGCGGTTCTTGTAGATCTCCTTCTTCCGGCCGACGATCCGGAAGTGGCCCTCGGGCCCTCCGGAGCTCACGGCGACGAGGTCGCCCGTGCCGAACCAGCCCTCCGCGTCGAGCCCGCTCTCGATGTGGGCCGGAGCGCCCGGGCCATAGTAACCCCGGCTCACGTAGGGGCCGCGGATGAGCAGCTCGCCGTCGTCGGCGCGGCGGCACTCGATGCCGGGCAGCGGCGTGCCGATGGAGTGCTCCAGGTATTCGCCCGGGGGCGTCATGGTGATGCCGCCCGTTGCTTCGGTCATGCCGTACCCCGAGCAGAGCTCGATCCCGGCCTGGTGGAAGGACTTGAAGACCACGGGATCGAGGTAGCCGGCTGCGGAGAGCCCGTAGCGCAGCCGACCACCGGTGATCGCCTTGAGGTGTGCGGCGGCTTCGCCGGGATCGCCGGAGTCGGCCTCCTGCAGCGCCGACTCGTGGAGCTCGATCCACTTCTTGGGAACGCTGATGAAGACGGTCGGGCGGAGCGACTTGAAGTCCTCGAGCAGCGACGCGTGCGAGGTCGAGCGCGCGAAGGCGTAGGTCGCACCCCACCACAGGCACCCGGTCATCTCGAGCCATCGCCCGAACGTGTGATAGAGCGGCAGGTAGCAGAGGAACACGTCGCCTTCGCCGACGTGCCGCAGTGCGAACCCCCGGCACAGACGCTTCGAGACGATGTTGACGTGCGAGAAGGCGATGCCTTTCGGGTGGCCGGTAGTACCCGAGGTGTACATCACGGTGGCGAGCTCGCGGCTCCTGACCTCCGCCGCCCGCGCCACGCGCATCGCGTCGTCGAACGCGCCGCCGCCCTGGCCCACCATCTGCTCCAGCGAGAGGAGCCCGTGGCGTTCGGCGGTGGCGCGCGACACGACCACCACGTCGCGCAGCTCGGGCAGGCTCGAGAGCGCGGGCAGCACCTTCGAGACCTGCTCCTCGTCGGAGGCGACGAGCACGCGCGCGCCCGAGTGGCGCAGCATGTAGGCGACCTGGTCGGCCGTGGCATTGGCGGGGAGGGGGAAGTCCACGATGCCGTTGGTGAGGCAGGCGAGGTCGCACAGCGCCGCCTCGAGCGAGTTCTCGGAGAGGACGGCGACCTTCCCGTCGGGCGCGTCGGGCATGAGCGCGAAGAGGCCGCGCGCGATGGAGCGGGTGCGGCGCGCCACGTCCGCCACGGTGAGCTCTCCGCCGTCCGCGCCGAGCACGCGCATGGCGATCGCGCGCGCGTCGGTCTCTTCCCGCGAGCGGAGGACCTCGCCCAGCGTGTAGTCCGCGCGATCGACGACCGGGACGAGGAGGCGCGTCCAGCCGGCGATCTGCTCGGGCCGCAGCGCCTCCGCGAAGGAGCGGCGGCGGACGGTGTCGAGGAGCCGGAAGAGGGTGCGGCGGGCGGGCTCCCGCGTCTCGGGCTCGCCGGTGCGCGCCAGGAGCGTCTCCACCAGCCCCACCGCCTGCTCGAGGTCCCCCGGCTGGACCGTCGCCAGCGCGTCCCTCGTCTCGGCGGCGAGTTCGACCAACGCGGCGGAGCCGCCTTCCCCGTCCGGGGCCTCCTGGGGGGCAAGCCCGGTCCACGCGGCAGAGCCGCCTTCCCTGTCCGGGGCTCCCTGGGGGGCGGGCTTGCGCCCGACCGCCTCCTCGCGCGACCAGTGCGAAGCGAGCCTCGACAGCGTCGAACCCTGGTGGTGCGACATCGTGGACCTTCGACAACGACGGCGTGACCGACCCGCGAAAAGCGCCCAGTTCCGCCGCCCGGTCATGCGCCCTTCGAGAGTGAGGCTATAACCCGGGCCTCGCTGCGGGCGCTCCCGAGCGCGAGTTGCGGGAGGCCGCCAGGGCTCGCCGCTACTTTGCCTTCCAGAGGCCCAGCGCCGCCCCCGTGGGATCGACGATCACGCTGAACCAGCCTGCATTCGGGACCTCCGTCACGTCCTTCGCGACGGTCGCACCGAGCGACTGCGCTTTCCTGGTCGCGGCGGCGACGTCGTCGACGAGCACGTAGGCGAGCCAGGTCGAGGGCTCCCCCGGCATGGGGTGCTTCAGCAGGCCGCCACCCGTCCCCGCGCCCACGTTGATCATCGTGTAGGTGAAGCCGGGGCCCATGGGGACGTCTTCCAGCTTCCAGTCGAAGAGCTTCCCGTAGAAGGCCTTGGCCTTGGAGACGTCGGTGGTGTTCAGCTCGACGTGTACGAACGGGTTCGCCATCTCGATCTCCTCCGCGTCTCTCGTGTCGCGCGGGCAAGCGGAACCGACCGCTTCTCGCGTCCGGTAACATGCATCCCGTCCAACCGAACTGGCCAGCGCCCGTGCGAGTCGGACGGCACGGACGGCGGTGACTCCGGCAGCACCAGATGCGTCCCGACGAAGGAGCGCCCTTGCGACTCCGCGTCGCCCGGACGCCTCGGCTGCCATCCAGGAATGCGCTTGCCACGGGCAGCCTCTGGTAGCAGGCTTGCCATCACTCATCGTTCAGGGGGCAAGACCATGAGGCGAAGGGCTCGCGTTTTGCGAAGCGCGTTGGGCTCCTACGCGTCGGGCACGCTGCCGTCCTGTCTGGGAGCGTGCATCAACTAGCAGGCTGCGAGAGACAAGGGATCTGGTGCAGGCGGATCGAGTTCGTCTGCCCCGGCACGCCCAGGGGGGAGCCGAAGACGAGCACGATGCGATCGCCGGCCTTCGCGAGGCCGTCGGCGAGCAGCTGATTCGAGACCATCTCGCACATGATGTCGCTGTTTCGCACCGGCTCCATGATCCTGGTCTCGACGCCCCAGTAGAACGCGATGCGGCGCCGGATCGCCTGGTCGGGTGAGAAGGCGATGATGGGCACGTGCGGCCGCTGCTGCGAGAGCAGCCGTGCCGTTGTCCCGCTTATGGTGAAGCAGGCGATGGCGGCCGCGCGCGCCGCGAGCGCAGCCCGCACCGCGGCCCCGGCGGTGACGGCGTTGAAGGCGCCGGGATCGGTCCACAGGTCCGCCGGCGGTGGGGTCCCGAGCGCGAGGTGCGCCTCCGCCTCGCGCACGATGCGGTCCATCATCTGCAGGGCGAGGAGCGGGTAGCGCCCGGAGGCGGTCTCGGCCGAGAGCATCACGGCGTCGGCGCCGTCCCAGATGGCATTCGCGACGTCGCTGGCCTCGGCGCGCGTGGGCCGCGGGTGCTCGATCATCGACTCCAGCATCTGGGTGGCCACGATCACCGGTTTCCCGGCCGCATTCGCCTTGCGCAGGATCTGCTTCTGGATCGACGGCACGCGCTCGGGCTCGATCTCGACGCCCAGGTCGCCGCGCGCGACCATCACGCCGTCCGCCGCCGCGATCACGGCGTCGAGGCTGTTGAGCACCTCCGGCTTCTCCAGCTTCGCGATGATGGGCACGAAGCGACCGGCGCGCTCCATCTCGGCGCGGCACCGCTGCACGTCCTCGGGCGAGCGGACGAACGAGAGCGCCACGTAGTCGATCCCGTGCGCGAGGCCGAAGGCGAGGTCGCGCTTGTCCTTCTCGCCGAGCGCCTCCGCGCGCAGCGCCACCCCGGGCAGGTTGATGCCCTTGTGCTCCTTGAGGACGCCGCCCTCCACCACCTCGCAGCGGGCGCGCACGCCGTCGGTGGCGAGGACTCGCAGCTCGATGAGCCCGTCGTCCACGAGGAGCCTGTCGCCCGCCCGGACGTCCTCGGCCAGATGTCGGTAGGTGGTGGAGACGAGCGCCTCGTCGCCCGGTGCGTCGCCCTCCGTCGTGATGACGATCTCTTTCCCCGCTTCGAGGAGGACGCCTGCCTTCCCCACCTTGAGCGGGCCAGTCCGGATCTTGGGCCCCTGGAGGTCTTGCATCACGGCCACCGGGCGGACGCCCTGAGAGACGGCGCGGATGCGGTCGAGGGCGTCGGCGTGGTCTTCGTGCCGGCCGTGGGAAAAGTTGAGGCGCGCCACGTCCATCCCCATCTGGAGCATCTTCCGGATGGTTTCCTGGTCGGAGCTGGCGGGCCCGAGAGTGGCGACGATCTTGGCGCGGCGCATTTGCCTGGGGGTTCTAACCCCATTCGCGGCGCCACTTCCACTGGCGGCTGGCCGTGCCCTCGATCGGCAGGTGAGGCCGGTGGCCCCACGGGTCCTCGCGGCTCCCTCGGTGACGCGGCCGGGGCGCGCGACTCGGGGCATGCGCTATCAGAGCCTCGCCAGGAGCGCCTCGCTGGGCCGGGCGCCCTGTTGCGGGAGCCAGCGCAGGACCGGCCGGTTCGGGGGGAGGGCGCTTGTCGTGGAGGTGACGCTCCACACCCCTCCGCGGGGGTCCTCGACCGTGGAGCCGTCCGCGAATGCCTCGCCGGAGACGAGGTGGATGCAGGCATACCTGATCAGCGGCGCCACGACGTCCGCTCTCTCCTGCCCCTCGGCGAAGAGCGCCTCCTGGTCGGGGAGGCGCAGCTGCCCCATTCCCACCACGTCCACGATCGACCAGCGGTTGTCGCCCTCCTGGCCGAGGTCCGCGGCGCGGAGGTTGAGCCAGAGGTCGAGCGGGGGCGGCCCGGAACCCGTCTTGCGGGAAAGCGCCGCCCGGATGTGCTCGCGGCTGCGCAGCGCCTCTCCTCCAGGAAGGAAGAGCGCGCTCGCTCCAGGCACGCCGAGGAGGCCACCCGCCATCTCGGTGAGCGTGGAGAGCTCGTGGACGGGGTCGCGGCCCTTCAGGATCTCGACCGGCGCGTCTGTCCCCAGCTCGACCACGGTGCGCAGCCGCAGAAGCGCGCGGTGGCGCTCGGCCGCGGCAGCGCCCTCGTCCCACGACCACGTCTGCATCCGCGCGCGAGCGAGGGCTCCCGGGACCGAGGTCGGCCCGAACTGGCCCGAGCGCCAGGCCGCATCCAAGGCCGGATCCTTGGACACCGCCAGCGGGTCGTCGGGCCAGGGGCGGTCGAGCAGGTCGATGATCACCGACTCGCCCCCTCTCAGCTCGACGACGAAGCCGGGCCCGCAGGCCATCCACCCGTCCCGTCCCGGCGCGGGGGCCTGCCGCGCGGCGAGCGGCCAGCTCTCCAGGGCTCGCTCCACCTCGTCGAGCGCGGGGACGGAATCGAAGAGGACACAGGCGCACTGCGTGAAGCAGAATTTCCCCATGCCCCGAACTTACACGAACTGCTGCCCCTGGGCGATGCGCGACTCGATCTGCACGTCGCTCCCGTTGGAGCGGATGAGGTCGCTCATACTCTTCTTGAACGGCCCCCAGGTGGTCACGACGAGTTCGAGCTGCTTCGAGATCTCGGGCGTCGACGCCGGAGGGGTCTCGCGCAGCCGCGTCATGTCGAGATTGATTGGCGCCGGGCCTCCGCTCTTCAGAGCGAAGAGGGTCATCTCGAAAGCGCGCATGGTGTTCTGCAACTGGTCGCGCATGGTCGCGACGAGGAGGTCGCCATGGCTGTGCGCCGCGTTGACCAGCTGGGCCCCGTCGTCGATCTCACAGCGGCGACCAGTTGATGTGATTCTCCAGCGGCACCGCCGCCGCTGTGAGCTGATGTCCGGCGCCTTGCGGCGCCTCAAGCGAGGGGGAGAACTCTCCCCCCGCGCCCCCCATCTCGAGCGTCAGTTCATGTGGCATGCGCTATCAGAGCCCACCGGACAGGACCCCTTGGGCAGAGGGCTACCTACCAGCGACCGCAAACGAGCCCCGAAGCACGGAGCTCAGCGTACCGCTCGGGCAGTGTGACGGCGATGCTTCGCGCGCGGGGGAGCGCGATGCCCTGGCCAGCCGAGTCTGGCGCACCGCCCTCTGGAAACGGCCTGGGTGGTTGCGCCGCCTCGCGCTGCCGCTCGCCGCTCAAGGGACCGCTGCCCGACGGCTTCGAGTCCGACGTGAGGGACATGCCCTTCTCCCAGAAGTGCGAGGCGGCCGCGCAAATGAGGATGCTCGGCCCGGGGGTCGCGATATGCTGGAAGCTATGCCCACCATGCGCGTGGAGCGCCCAATGGGTTTTGTCAAGCTAGCACGGATCGCTCGCTGTGGGTTTCCGGAAATCCTGGCGGGTGGCCCGATGATCTCCTGATGTTCCTCGCCACGTCGATGACGGCCCCGATGAGGACCACACGGTAGACGATCGATGGACTACTCTACAGGACCGTTGCGCGCCGTCACCACAGCGAGCTGCGCCTCGGGGGGAGGCGGATCGGCGCAGCCTCCTCGAGCTGATGATTCCGGGAGGGTCGCTCGCGCACCGTCCCGCGACCTTGCACACGGAGGAAACGCATGGAGATCCGGAAGCTCGGACGTAGCGGGCCCGAGGTGGGGGCTGTCGGCCTCGGTTGCATGGGTATGTCCGACCTGTACGGTCCGGCCGACGAAGCCGAGAGCGTCGCCACCATCCGGGCCGCGCTCGATGCCGGCGTGAACTTGCTCGACACCGGAGACTTCTATGGCATGGGACACAACGAACTGCTGCTGCGCGAAGCGCTCCGCGGACGTACGCGCGACCGCATCGTGCTGAGCGTCAAGTTCGGAGCGCTGCGCGGCCCCGACGGATCCTGGCTCGGCGTCGACGGCCGCCCCGTGGCGGTGAAGAACTTCCTCAGCTACACGCTGCGCCGGCTCGGGACGGATCACGTGGATGTTTACCGGCTCGCGCGGGTCGATCCGGCGGTGCCCATCGAGGAGACCGTCGGTGCCATCGCGGACCTCGTCAAGGCAGGGTACGTCCGGCATGTCGGCCTTTCCGAGGCGAGCGCCGAGACGGTGAGGCGGGCGCACGCGGTGCACCCGATCGCCGACCTGCAGATCGAGTACTCGCTCCTCTCCCGCGGGATCGAGGCGGAGACCCTGCCGGCCGCGCGTTCGCTTGGAATCGCCATCACCGCTTACGGCGTGCTCTCTCGCGGACTCATCTCCGGGCACTGGTCGAAGGACCGCGACGTCTCGCGCGACTTCCGCGGGCACCTCCCTCGCTTCCAGGGCGAGAACCTGAACCGTAACCTGGCGCTCGCCGATGCTTTGGGCAGGCTCGCCAGGGAGAAGGGGGCGACGGCTGCTCAGCTCGCCATCGCCTGGGTGCTGTCGCGCGGCCCGGACGTCATCCCGCTCATCGGCGCGCGTCGACGGGACCGGCTCGAGGAGGCCCTCGGCGCGCTCGACCTGTCGCTCTTTGGCGACGACCTGGCCAGGGTGGAGGCGGGGGTTCCATCGGAGGCGGTGGCCGGCACGCGTTACGATCCGCGCCAGATGGAGCTGCTCGACAGTGAATCACGCAGGCCTCCACGATGACACTCGTTGCAGGCGGGCATGAAGGTAGGGACGATCGTAGCACGGCGATGGATGGGTAGAATGGCGAGGTGCTCCCGCTCGTCATCAGTCTCGAAGACACCCGGGCCGGCACGACTGCGCGCTACGCCTTCATCCGCTCCCCGGTGCACCTGGGCCGTCGCGAGGACAACGACGTCGCGCTCGACGATCCGTTCGTCTCGGCGCGCCACGGCCTGCTCCAGTTCGACGAGCGCGAGGTCCGCTACACCGACCTCGGTTCGTGCAACGGCTCGGTGCTGGACGGCCGGCGGCTGGCGAGTCACGCGCAGGCGCGGCTTGGTCCCGGCGCCGTCCTACGCATCGGTAGCCTCGTCCTCACCTTCTCGCGCGGCACCCCCGAGCCGGCCGCGGTATGCGTCCGCGGCGACGAGAGCGTGCGGCCCGGCAAGATCACTGCGCTCATGGCGCAGCTGGCCCGGACGCCCGTGGTCGGCGCCGCCGAAGCGTGGGCGGGCAGTCTGCGCCCCGGGCTCGTGATCGGGCGGTTCGAGCTCCAGCGCGAGGTCGGGCGCGGCGGGTTCGGGATCGTCTTCGAGGCGCGCGACCGCCAGCTGGGGCGAAGCGTCGCGCTCAGGGCGGTTCGGCCGCGCGCGGGCGTTCCGGTGGCCGTGCGCGACGCGTGGCTGCAGCGCGAGGCGGAGGCGGTGGCGCAGCTCAACCACCCCAACATCGTCAGCCTCTTCGACGTCGGCACGTGGGAGGGCGGCCTCTACCTCATCATGGAGCTGCTGCGGGGGAAGTCGCTCGATCTCCCGCTCGCGCGCGGGCCGCTGTCGCTGGCGGAGGCGCTGCGAGTTGCCGTGAACGTGGCGCGGGGACTCGCCCATGCACACGCGGCCGGCGTCGTACACCGGGATCTCAAGCCGTCGAACGTGTTCCTGACCGATGACGGGTGGGCCAAGGTGCTCGACTTCGGGCTGGCGCAGGTCTTCGGGGGCAGCCAGCAGCTCGGTGGAGGCACGCCGCGCTACATGGCGCCGGAACAGCGGCGCGGCGCCGCGCAGGACGCCCGGACCGACGTCCACGCCGCCGCGCTGGTGCTGGTCGAGACGCTCACCGGCAGGCTCCCGGAGGCGCCGCCGGACGGGCTCGGTCCGCCAGCCGCGCACGAGCTCGCTGGCCTGCCCAGTGACCTCGTGCCGCTGCTGGCGC
>MEMX01000030.1:30924-34871 GCA_001768075.1 Anaeromyxobacter sp. RBG_16_69_14
CGCGGACCCGTCCGCGCGCCCCGTGGATGGGTCCGCCTGGCTCGCCGAGCTACTGGCCGTCGTGCGTGCGGCGAAGGACGATCTGCTCGCCTGAACCGACGCCAGGGCGCGCTGGCGCGCGAGCGGTCGTGCATCAAGAGGGCTACGTAGCATCGCCGTAGACGCCGACCGGGCCGCAGCCTTTGGTTCGCGAGGTGGCGACGACCTGCTTCACCCTGTCTTGCGGGGCGTCCCTGTGGCCGAACAGCCGGGCGACGCTAGGCGAGAAGATCGCCTGCACCTGATCACCCTCTTTGATGTCGCTCAGGGAGACGATGTTGCCGTCCCTACGCACCCGCGTGTCCAGGGCGACGGAGAGCTGCTTCCCGTCGGAGAGCGTCAGCATGCCCGATTCGCTGTCGATGCTCCTGGCCTCTCCTTCGATTCTGTCCTCGGACTGCTCCCAGGCGCCCGCCATGACCGAGGCCCCGAGCACCAATCCGATCATGGCGCGGTATATGATGAGTCTCTTCATTCCTGTTCCCGTCTGGAAAACGTCGCCGGCTCGCCGGCTGGCTTGGGCTGTCTTGACGCATGAGATGTGCTTCATGGTCGCGACGCGGCACTTCCCAGATGGCGCCCTTGCCCACAAGGGCCCACGCCTCCGGAAGCAGACGGCTGAAATCCAACGAACCGGAGGTATCGGCCCCGCGGCGTCAAAGAAGGAGGTGCCACCGACCGCCCGGTCTCTGAACCGTGCCGAGCCGCTTGAAATCACGCTGCCGCCCTACCTGAACGGGTGGGCCTAGAGCAAATCCGCCCACGTTCGGGGGCTGGGACGCGTGGTCACGTGGGTGGACCACTCAGCAGCAGGGCGGTTGCCACCTCCGGTCGCCCGCCAACGGCTGCGCGCTGTTCGTCACTAATCGTGAATCCAGGCGCCGCCCCGAGGATGTCGAGGTGCATGCACAGCGCCCCGATGAGGTGGGCCAGCCGGTCCGCGTCCGCCGGAACTCGCCGCAAGTCGATGGAGACGTCGGGCATGACCGCGGCCTCCCGCGCCGATCGCGCACACAGCACGCGCTCGAGCTGGGCGAAGTAGGCCGCGAGGTGGGTCGGATCGCCCTTGAACCCCGCCGCGCGGATCGTCCCGGCCTCGATGAAGGCGAGCGGACGGATGAAGTTCTGGTACAGGAAGTCCTGGACGACGGCCTCGTCGAGCCTGCTCGAGACCACGCCGTCGACGGCTCCCTCGGGCGCAAATACGTACGGGGGGCTCGCTGGATCGCGCGACACCGCCATGATCGCCGCCTCCGTCTGGTCGGTGCGCAGGATGTCCGCCCCCTCCTGCACCTGCGCGTCGACGAGCAAGAGATCGTACTGGGACTTGCTGGCGAGCTCGATCGCGTCGCCGAGGAGCGCCACCGAGTCGAGGTGCACGTGCTCCGGCAAGGAATCCCGGAGACGGCTGGCCAGGTCCTTGTCCGTGAAGTAGAGCAGCACGCGCGGCAGATAGAGCGGCAGGGTCCGCAGATCCAGCCCGAGCACGCGAGCCGCCACCTCGCGGATCTTCTGCGGAGTGAACGGTTTCGAGACGTACTCCTCGGCTCCGAACTTGATGCTCGACGCGATCGCCGGCTTCGCAGCGCCGGAGGTGATGAGCACCGTGCGGACGGTGATGCCGAGGCTGCGCAACATCCGGAGCAGCCCGGGCCCATCGAGGACCGGCATGTTGATGTCGAGGAAGACGAGGTCGAAGGGGGCGGCCCTGAGCCGCGCCAGCGCGGTGGCGCCGTTCTCGGCGAGCTCCACCTCGAACCCGAGGGGCTGGAGGCTCGCCTCGACCGCCCGGCGCACGCTTCGGCTATCGTCCACCACCAAGATCCGTCGCACTTGCGCCAGGATACCAGCGCGCTAGCCCTTGCGCGAACCCAGGCCAGGGCGCCCGCCTGTTCGTCCCTCCGCCGCGAGCTTTCGTCTCGTGGTTCAGCGCGATGATCGTCCCCTTGCGCGGTTCGGTACACCCGGGTAGTCACTGACCCACGCCAGGTGCTTGCGACAGCGGCCTTCGCGCTCGGCACGCCCGATGCTCGTCCGGTCGTGAGATATGCAAAGAGTCGCCGGTGTGAAGCACGAGGGCCGCGCACCGGAGGAATCGGCGCGCGCCCCGCAGGAGGGAGACAAGCTACCGGCAGCTCTGCCGGGTTCCAGTGACTACGCCTGGTTGGGCTCGGGCGTGATGCCCGCCGCGCGTGTGCTGGTGGTCGAGGACTCGCCCGCGCAGGCCGAGTGGCTGAAGCAGACCCTCGCGCACCAAGGGTATCGAGTCATCGTGGCGCGCGACGGGCGGGGGGCCCTGAGGCACGTCATGTCGGACGCCCCTGACCTCGTCCTGCTCGACGTGATGTTGCCCGACATGGACGGGCTGGAGGTGCTGCGCGTCATCAAGATGCGCTCCGCGGAGCAATTCGTCCCCGTCATCCTCATCTCGGCCAAGGCCGACCTCGAGTCGCGCGTGACCGGTCTGCGGGTCGGCGCGGACGACTTCCTCGCCAAACCGTTCGCGGAAGCCGAGATCCAGGCCCGGGCCGCGTCGATGCTACGCATCAAGAGCCTGCAGGACCAGCTCAGGGAGGCGAAGGCGCTGCTCGAGAGGCTCGCGGTCGCCGACGGGCTGACCGGCCTCTACAACCGCCGGACCTTCGAGGAGCGGCTGAGGGACGAGTTCAGGCGCTCCCAGCGCTATGGCGACCCCGTGTCGCTCATGATCCTGGATCTCGATCATTTCAAGCTGCTGAATGACGAGTACGGTCACCCCTTCGGCGATCGCGTGCTGCGCGGCACGGCAGAGATCATCTCGTCGACCCTCCGCGACCCCGATATCTGTGCCCGCTACGGCGGGGAGGAGTTCGCCATCATCCTCCCCAAGACAAACCTGGAAGGCGCCCTGGCGCTGGGAGAGCGGATCCTCGCTCAGCTTCGCGAGAAGACCTACTCTGCCCCGGGACACACACCGGTCGCCACCGGGTGCGCTGATGTGCGCGTCACCGCGTCCGCCGGCGTGGCGTTCCATCCGTCACCGGGGATCACCACGCCTGAACTCCTCATCGACTGCGCGGACGAGGCGCTCTATCGCGCCAAGCACGACGGGCGCGACAGGGTCCGTGCGCACACGGCCCAGGCGCCCAACGGCTCCGATGTGAGTTCACCCGCGCAGTCTTCGAAGCCCACAGGATAGAAGGCCGCGACCACTACCCGCCGTCGCTGCCGCCGGAGGAACTGCAACCCGACGAGAGCGAGCCGGCGTTCTCGAAGCACGGTGCGAGCGACGTGAGCCAGGCGTTCTCGGTCGACGGGGTACAGGTCGGCGCGTCGTTCAGGCAGGCCGTATAGTCGTCGATGACGGCCTTGTCGGCGCTGGTGCAGCTCGCGGTGCACGCACTGCAGGAACCGCACGAGTTCGACGAGCCCGTGCTGCCGGGTGTCGTCGGTGTCGCTATAGAGCCGCAGCTCCCGACCTTCTCCTTCCAGGCGGTGGTGAAGGCGCCGACGCTTTCGCAGAACGGGCTTCCGCCGATCCCGCTGTCGTTGCCACTGCCACTGCTGCTGCTGCCATCCTTGTCGTTGCTGGCACTGCCGCACGCGGCTCCGAAGGCGCACAGCACCGCGACGATGAAGCTCCTCCTCATGTGAGTCCCCCTCTCTTGTCTTTGTGCGGAAGGAAAAGGGCCGCACCCGCAAGTGCACGGCGTCCGATTGACGCCTGTCACGCGAGCATCCGGCCTCAAGACCAACCGTGCTTCCCTCCCCGATTCCCGGCCCTCCTCGCCCTTTGCCGAACGCCGATCGCGTCCGGCCTCGGTTCTGCCGGTTGAGAGGCAGGCGGAAGCCCTTTGTGACACCCGGACGAGTCGAGGTCCGGACAAGTGCGGGCAGCTCCTCGCCGAGCCGCACTGCCGCGAACAAGA
>MEMX01000030.1:34879-55998 GCA_001768075.1 Anaeromyxobacter sp. RBG_16_69_14
CGCGAGTCGCCTCGCGGGGCCCCGTCAACTGCTCCCTCGGTGCCGGTGTGTGGCAAGATCTTCTTGCCGCCTCCTTCACTGCCTGGCGAGCTTGGACCCGTGCCTCCGCCCGAACTCCCGGGAGAGGTCGCGCCCGTGGCGAACCTCGGGATAGGGCACGTCGTCCCCCTTCAGCCCCGCCCAGAGCACCCGATTGAAGCGATCCGAGTCGAGGGCATCCTCGCGCGTGAAGTCGAGGTCTGCCATCGCCGACTGCCACCATTGCGCGTTGCGGGCGGGCCCGGCCGAGAGCGCGCGCTTCCTCACGGGGGCCGGTGCCGCCGCGATCGGTAGCGAGGTATCTCGCAGTGGATCGGGGACGATCGCGTCGTAGGGCCATGGGCGGAGCCGCTTCTCGAACACCTCCCACATCGGCTCGGCGAGCCCGTCGGTGAGCCCCATCGGCGCTAGCCCGAGCACGTCCTCGATGGTGCGGACCATGCTCACCGTGTCGTACGGGGCCGATACGACCGAGCCGCGCTTCACGTAGGGGCCGACGATGTAAGCGATCGAGCGGTGGGCGTCGACGTGGTCTCCGCCGTTCTGCGCGTCGTCCTCGACGACAAATACCAGCGTGTCGCGCTTGAAACGGCTCTTCGAGACCTTGTCGACGAGGAGGCCCACCGCGTAGTCGTTGTCGGCCATCTGCTTCTCCGGCGTGTTGGCGCCGTCGATCGCGCTGGCGAAGTCGCCGAAGTGGTCGTGAGGCAGCCGGACGAGCGAGAGCGCCGGCAGGTCGCCTCGCGCCGCGTAGCCGTCGAACTCGCGCTCCCACTCCTTGTAGCGCCAGTAGTCTGGATACTTCATGTCGTAGCCTCGGAAGTAGGGATCCGAGATGTTCATGAGCTCCTGCTTCGCCGGGATGAACTGCACGGAGCCGGCCTGGAAGGGGTTGCGCTCGAGCGGGATGAACGCCGGGTCGGTCGCGGGGAGGGAGTAGCGCGCTCCGTCGCCGAAGCAGCCGTAGTTGCGCACCGTGAGGCCCGCGCGGAGCGCCGCCGTCCAGAGGTAGGCATCCGAGCCGTCGCCGTAGCGGGCGGATGCGACGTCCTTCGTCCCCGGGAGGAGGTCGGGATCCGACGGGTGGCCGGGGAGCGCGGCCTGGCGCTCCGCGACGGTCGCGAGGCCCACGTTGATGTTCCGGTTCGTGCCTTCCCAGTCATAGGAGAGACCGCGCCCTGCGTAGTTCACGGGCTGCGTCTTCTCGACGAAGTCCGTCGTACGCGCGGAGGTCGTCCAGTTCCAGCCAACCCCGCTCGTCTCGCCGCTGTCGAAGAAGTTGTCGACCGTGACGAACGTCTTCGCGAGGGCCTGGTGGTTGGGTGAGGCCTTCCCGAAGATGGCGAGCGACGGGTCGCCGTTGCCGCGATCCAGGTCGCCGAGGACCTGATCGTACGTGCGGTTCTCCTTGATGACGTAGATGACGTGCTTCACGCGGGAGCGGACGAACGCCATGGTCTCCGCGCTGCGCTCACCCTGCTCTGCGCGCGCGAACCGGTTGTTCTTCGCGACCTGGAGCGAGAGGCGCAGCATCTCCCCGACGGCCGGGATCGGAAAGGAGAGCAGGCCGGCTTTCTCCAGCTGCCATACGTATTGGTTCGCGGCGTTGCAGGCGGCGCTGGAGCCGGACGCGATGGAAAGGTTGGCCCGGCACGCCTTCGGGTTCGGGCCCGCGTTCGACTTCCCATTCACGACGACGAGGTTGCCCCCGGAGGCGTCGAAGGCGACGTCGCTCGGATACCAACCCGTGGGAAGGAGGGCGACGGCGCGGCCGCCCTGGATCGCCTCATCCGTGCGGTCGAGGCCGATGACGGAGACGGCGTTCAGCCCACCCAGCGCGACGTACAGCGTGCGCTCGTCGAGCGACAGCGCCAGCGCGTTCGGGTTCGCGCCCTTGAGCTCCTTACCCCTCGTGAGGAGCTCGCCGGGGGCCGCGACCGGGATGTGCGAGATCACGCGCCCGGCATCGGTGTCGACGAGCGAGACCGAGTCGCTCGATCCGTTCGCGACGAACAGCCGCCGCTGCGCGCGGTCCAGGATCATCTTCCCTGGCTGGCGGCCCACGGGGATGCGGCCCGTCACGCGAGGCGGGCTCGAGATGAGGTCCACCACCACCACCTCGTCGTCGCGCTGGCTCGAGATGTAGGCCGTGCGGTCGCCCCGGACGGCGACCCACATCGGGTACTCGCCGCCGGGGACCCCCGCCTTGGAGGGGTCGATCTTGCCGGGGCGGAGATCCAGCTCGGTGACCTTCTCACGCTTCGCGAGGTCGATCACGCTGACGCTGTCGTTCTCGAAGTTGGCGACGACTCCGTGCGTCCCGCTCGCGTTCACCCCGATGCCCGCCGCCATCGGCCGGATCCGGAGGCCAAGGCCCGTGTTGTCGTGCCCGAGCGCGATGGGGGGTGTGACCTCGGCGAAGGTGCCAGCGCTCTCCGCATAGACCCGCACGAGGTCGTCGACACCGCCCGTCACGTAGAACTCCCGACCATTCGGGTTCCACGCCACGCCTCCGAAGGTGTTGGGCACCTGGAGGACCTGCTTCTTCTCGGGAGGTGTGCGGGTCGCGTCGAAGACGAAGATGTACTCGTTCGACGCGGCTGCGAGCCGACTGCCGGTCGGGCCGTTCATGCGGTTGTAGCCGCTGGTCAGGACGAGCAGCGTCTGGCGGTCGGGGCTCGGCGCGACGCTCACCGCGTGGTCCGCGAGGTAGTCCGGCAGCCCGGAGAGTCCCGGGTTCAGGCCCTGGAAGGCGGCGCCCGGCGCGGCGGTGGGCGTGATGGACTGCCCCGTCGGCAGCCGCTCGCCGGCCAGCAGGCCGCCGCCCGCCGACGCCGGAAGTGCCGCTGCCAGGATCGCCAGGGCGAGCGCTGCCCCCGCCTTGCGTGTCGCTTGGGTTTGATTCATCTCGTGTTCCTCTCTGTGGACACATCTCGCCCGCGAACATCGGGGCGCTGCGACTCTGCTCCCGCGTTCCCCGACTCCCGGCAACGGACGTGTTTGGGCGAGCACGCTACGCGCCGTCCATGGCAATGACGTGCACGCTGGGTGACGGTTAGGAGGATCTCCGGCCCGCGTCCTCCGGGACGGCCCGCGGCGAGCGACGCCCCTTCCCGGGCCGCAGGTGTCGCGCATGACATACGCGCCTGGGGCGAGGCGCGCGCCCACACCGCCGCGCGGTCCGCGGTCTCGCGGGGCGTCCACCCGGCCTTCACCCGCGCGTCACCCGTTTGCCATCGGACCCTATCTAGGCTCCAGGTCAATTGCCAATCTAGCCGGGAGTAATTGCGGCGCAGTTGCGGTCCTGAGCGGGTGGGGCAGACCCGAGGGTTCACCGAACCGTCACCGCAATCGGGCGGCTCTTGCTTTAGGCTCCACGCCCTCGAGTCAGGT
Source organism: Anaeromyxobacter sp. RBG_16_69_14 (assembly GCA_001768075.1). Lineage (GTDB taxonomy): Bacteria > Myxococcota > Myxococcia > Myxococcales > Anaeromyxobacteraceae > Anaeromyxobacter_A. The sequence continues at coordinate 38,312 of MEMX01000030.1, forward strand.
TCCGCGAAGGCCACGGCCTCGCGCACCGAACCGCCTCGCCCCATGGGAGTTCACATCGTGAAGACGGTCACCTGCGCAGCTACCACCATCGCCGCCGCAGCCGCGGTACTGCTCACCGCGACGAGCGCCTCGGCGAACGTCGCATTCCTCGGGAGCGGCAGCATCCCCGGTGACGCCACCGACCAGTCCGGCCTCGCCGGGCTCCTCGAGGACGGGGTGACGCCGCGAAACCAGGCGGGTGGATTCGGCTCCGCCATCGCGTACGCCGGCTACCGCGATCTCTACGTCGCGACGCCGGACCGCGGCCCCGCGGACGGGACGACCAGCTACGTCGATCGCTTCTACACGATCCAGGTCGCGGTGGAGAAGGGGCGGACGGGCGGCTACAGCGTGAAGCCGGAGATCACGGGGACGCCTGGGGATGCGGTGGGAGGCGGCGCTCCCTGGTGGTGAACTTCAGCGCGTCGGATTCCGACGAGGCGGGGTATCGTTGCAGCCGTCACTGGCACCGCGCCGATTCGCCTTCCGGCGCCCGACGTGGCGGCGCGGGGTGACGCGCGCTACCGCAGCGGGCCTGGCGTTCCTCTTCACCCAGGGCGGTCTCGCCCGGGCGGGTGAGGAGGTGACGCCGACGCCGAGCGCGGAGGTGGAGGAGGTCGTCGTCACCGCCAGCAGGATCGAGACGCCGGTCAGCAAGACACCAGCCGCGATAAGCGTCCTCACGGGTCAGGAGCTGGCCTTGACCCATTCGGCGTCGAGCCTCCCGGATACGCTCTCGTTCTCCCCTGGCGTCATGGTCCAGAGGACGACGCGTGGCTTCGGGTCGCCCTACATCCGCGGCTTCACCGGGTACCGCGCGCTCACGCTGATCGACGGGATCCGGCTCAACAACTCGACCTTCCGCGACGGCCCGAATCAATACAACGGTACGATCGACGTCTTCGATCTCGACCGCGTCGAGGTGGAGAGGGGGCCGGGATCGGTGCTCCACGGATCGGACGCGGTCGGCGGCACGATCCAGATCGTCCCCCGAGCAGCCAACCCGGCGGCCCAGGACCTCGGCACCGTCCGAGCGCTCTACCGCGGCACGACGGGGGAGCGCTCGAACGCGGGTCACCTCTCCTATGACTTCGGCAGCTCGCGGTGGGCCGGATTGCTCGGGGCGACCTACCGCAACATGGGTGATCTCACCGCCGGTCACGGCACGGGGCGGCAGCTGGGGACGGGCTTCGACGAGCTCGGCTTCAACGGCAACGCCACGGTCGATCTGGGCCAGGCGACGCGGCTCATGTTCGCTGGCCAGTACTTCAGGCAGGATGACGTGCCACGCTATCACCGCACCATCCAGTCCCAGGGCTGGAGAGGGACACAACCCGGCACGGACGGGTCGAACGCCTTCGACCAGCAGCGGCGGCTCCTCTATACCCGTCTCTCGTTCGAGCCCGACGCGAAGCTCCTGACCCGCGGGCGGATCACCTTCTCGGCCCAGCGACAGCGGGAGGAGAACGATCGGATCGCCAGCTCGTCCGCCCGTACCGTCCAGGGCTTCACGGTCGACACCTACGGGCTCGATCTCCAGCTCGACTCCGAGGCGGGGCGACACCGCCTGACCTATGGCTTCGAGGGTTATCTCGATCTCGTGGACAGCTATCGAGACAACTACGCCGCGGACGGGGCGCTGTCCTCGCGGGACATCCAGGGCCCGGTCGGAGACGACGCCAGGTACTGGAACCTCGGGGTGTACCTCCAGGACCGTTTCACCCTGTTCCAGGAACTGACGGTGCAGGCAGGGGTCCGGTACAACCACGCCCGCCTGAAGGCGGATCGGGTCAAGGATCCGGTCACGAACTCGGCCGTCTCGATCCGCGACAGCTGGTCGGCCGTGGTCGGCGACGGGCGGATCATCTACGAGGTCCTCACCGGGTTGCAGCTCTACGGCGCGGTCTCGCAGGGATTCCGTTCCCCGAACCTCGCGGACATGACGACCTTCGACCTCGCCGAGCAGGGGCAAGTCGAGGTGCCGTCGTTCGACCTCTCGCCGGAGCGCTTCATCTCGTACGAGGCCGGCGTGAAAGGGACGAGCCGGATCCTGTCCGGGCAGATCGCCGCCTTCCGCACGAACATCAGCGACATGATCGATCGGTACTTCTCCAGCGAGACGGTGACGCTGCCCAGCGGTCAGGTCGCCAACGTCGTCCGCAAGGCGAACGTCGCGGAGGGGTACGTGCACGGGTTCGAGCTCGAGGGAACCATCCAGCTCTACCCAGGCCTGTTCCTGGGCGGGTACTTCTTCTGGACCAAGGGCTACGCCGACACGACGGTCATCGACGAGAGCGGCCAGAGGCTGCAGCGCTACCCGCTTTCGCGCGTGGCTCCGCGGACCGGTGCGGCCCGCCTGCGATGGGCACCGATCCGGCTTTCGACCTGGTTCGAGGCCGAGGTCCAGAGCGCCGCCAAGCAGGGGGAGCTCTCGCTCAAGGACCAGATGGACACGACCCGGATCCCGCCTGGGGGGACGCCGGGCTACACGGTTCTCAACGTCCGCGGGGGAACCCGCATCGGCAGGTGGGTGGACCTGATCGCGGCGGTTCACAACCTCACGAACGAGGACTACCGGATTCACGGCTCGGGCATCAACGAGCCCGGGTTCGGCGTCGAGATCGGCCTGCGGTTCACGGCGAGACCTTGACCCGCCAGCCGGGATCCGGTGCGGTCAGGTGGTGTCTGGGCCCCTCGAAGAAGGGGGACGTCACCCCAGCACCTTGAGGCCGGCCGGCAGGCCCTCTCCGAAGATGCGCTGCTCATCCGCGGCTTCCAGCGCGACCGCCTCGCGGACGGGGCGCACCAGGACGTCGGGCGCCCGCGCCTCGGCGAGCGCGCGCAGGGCGAGGTCACGCGCCTCCGGCCCCACGTCCCGGGCGCGGTCGCCCGACATGCGCGCGAGCTGCGCCACCGGGAAGATGAGGTCGGCGCGCTTCGCCGGCAGGGAGACGAGGCGCTCGAGCCACCTCTCGGCCACCGCGAGGTCCACACAGGTGTGGCCGCTGCCGTGGAAGGGCACCCGTGCGCCGAGTCGGCCGACCGACCAGAGCAGGTGAGGCGCCGGTCCTTCCTGTGCGATCCGGTCGAGGACCGCCTCGCCCACCTCCCGCTTGCGAGCCGGGGACACGCGCTCGAGGCTGGCCGCTAGCCGGATCATCTCGTCTATCGCCTCGGGCTTGATGCCGGCGACGCGGGGCCTGGGCCGGCGCGGATCGGCCGGGGGCAGGAATGGCGTCACCAGATCAAGGATGCGGTTCTGCGCTGCGTCGTCGAGGCCTCCGGCGATGCGCCGCCACAGCACCCACCATGCCTGCCAGTTGCGAGGTTCGGCCTGGAACTGCAAGCTCTCGCCGAAGGTGCCGAAGGTCTCGGCCGTCCGCCACGCGTCGAGCGGCGCGCCAAAGCCAGGCCGGAGCGCGTAGCCGGTGAGCGAGAGCCAGAGCCGCTCGTGGTCGGCACTGCGGCGCCGCCGTGCCATCCCGGCGTGGAGCGCAGCCCACAGCTCACGCAGGACGGGGACGTTCCAGCCCTCGCGCGGCCCGAGGACCTTCTCCAGGGCCCGGGTGAGCGCCCTCACGTCGCGCTTGTCCACCGGCGCCGGCTTCTTGCCGTAGTAGAGGTCGATGAGGGCGCGCGCCTCGGCGAAGCGCCTGGGCATGACCGCGACCTCGGAGGGCGCAATCTCGAAGGCGGAATCGGCGCCGCCGCGCAGGCCGAACTCGAGCTTCCAGCGGGCGTCGCGGTCCACGGCCACGCAGAACACCTCGAGCGTCCCGATCTCGGTGAGCGCGGCGCGCAGGCGCACGAGGACCTCGCTGGATGAGGGAGCCGCCTTGGCGCCGACAGCCCCCCCATGCCCCCCGCTCGAGCGAAGCACGGTCTCGACCGGCGGGAGCGTCTGGAATGAACTCTCGTCGACGGGGACGAGGTCGCCCGGGCGCTCGAAGCGCGCGCGGGTCGTCGCGTAGAGGGGAAACCGCACCGGCCGGTCGAGCAGGAGGGCGAAGGTGCGCGGGACCTCCACCTCCGTCCCTTCCTCCTGGTGGCGCGGGATGAGACAGAGCGCCTGCGGCGTCGCGCTCGCGGGGGCAGGGGTATCGCGGGGGCTCGTCCCCTGTCGCGGGGAGGACGGGGCCTCCACGCCGACGAAGTACGCGCGCGCGGTGCCGCCACCGATGCGCAGCCCGAGGCCGCGCCGGACGAGCGCGAAGTAGGCCGCGCCGCACGCGACCGCCACGTCCAGGTGGTCGGTGTCGAACAGGTCCACGGGCGGTGCTCCCGGGAACCAGCCGGAGACCACCTCGCGCAGCCGCTCGCGCACGACGCGCGGCGTGAAGACACCGCCGTTGAGGAGCAGCGCATCGGGGCGCGGAAGCGGCGCCGCGCGACCCGTGGCGGACGCTACCTCCGCTGCGTGATCGCGAAGGAAGGCGAGCGCGTGGCGCGTCACCGCCGGATCGGCCTCGTAGGGCAATCCCAGCTCCAGGAGGCCGGTGCGGCCGCGGCGCCGAGGCAGGTTGTCGGGCCCGACGCGCGGGAAGAAGCCGTCGAGGAGGGACGAGAGCACCTCGTCGCGCCCGAGCTGGGACGAGAGCGTCCCGGCCACCAGGCGGCTCCCGCGGCCAGGTACCGCGACCGTGACGTTCTCCGGGGCGGTCGGTGGGGCGTCCGGTAGGGCCGGCGGGGACGGGGTCCTCCCTGGCCCCTTCTCCGCGAGCAGCTGTTCCTTCGCGGCGCGGCACGTCTGGACGAGCAGCGACCACTGGACCGCGTCGAGCCGAACGCCGAGTCGGGCCTCGACCTTTCGGGCGAGCGTGATGTCCACGTTGTCGCCGCCGAGCAGCAGGTGGTCGCCGACGGCGATGCGCGAGAGGACGGGCGCGCCACCTTTCAGCGCGGCGTGGATGAGCGTGAAGTCAGTGGTGCCGCCGCCCACGTCGCAGACGAGGACCAGTCGGTGTCCCTCGAGTGCGCGGGGCAGGTCGGATCGGTGGTGCGCGGTGAAGTCGTAAAAGGCGGCCTGTGGCTCCTCGAGCAAGGTCAAGCGGTGGAGCCCCGCCTCGCGCGCGGCGCGGAGCGTGAGCTCGCGCGCCACCTCGTCGAAGGAGGCCGGGACGGTCAACACGATCTCCTGCGCCGGGAGCGGGTGGGCGGGGAAGCGCGCCGCCCACGCATCGCGCAGGTGCGCGAGGTAGAGCGCCGAGGCCGTGACGGGCGAGATGCGCGGCACCCCCTCCGGCGCGCCCCAGGGCAGGATCGCGGCGGTGCGGTCCACGCGCGGATGGCTGAGCCAGCTCTTCGCGGACGCGACGAGGCGCCCGGGGACGCGGGCGCCCTGTGTGCGCGCCAGCTCTCCCACCACCACCGGCGGCTCGCCCCAGGGCAGGCGACGAGCGCCGGACGGGAGCTCGTGCTCGCCCGGGATGTAAGCGCTCGACGGCAAGAGGCGCCGCTCGCCGACCTCGGCCGGTGCGACGAGCTGCGGGATCGGCATGACGCGCAGGGCGTCGGCAGGATCACCCTCAGCGGCCAGGTCGAAGTAGGCGAGCGCGCTGTTGACGGTGCCGAGGTCGATGCCGACGAGGAATCTGGAACGAGGGTCGCTCGAGGACGGCGACGTCATCGCGACCTCGATGACCGCACCCGCGAGCGCTCCCGGCAACTGCGCAAGGTGAGCATCATGCTGCTGGTGCGGTCTCTTCCGTACCGTTCTCGCCGCGCAGGTTGAACTCCACCTTCCAGGCGCGGCCCTTCGCGTCGGCGCACTCCAGCTCGAGCGTCCCGATCTCGGTCACGTGTGCGCGGAGCGACACCGGGACCACTTGCCCGGGCTCGCCGCTCTCCACGGGGAGGGTCGTCTCGATCGGCGGCAGCTCGTCCAGCTCCCCCTCGCGCTCGACGACCGTGCCCACCCGGTCGTCGCGCCGCAACGCCGAGGCGAAGAAGCGGAAGTGAGCGGATTCGCCCAGCACCAAGCCCAGCTCACGAGCGGGGAGCTCGGCGCGCGTGCCCTCCTCCATACCCATGGGGGCCACGCAGAGCGCCTCGATGGGCGGCGGGAAGCCCGGCACAGCCGGCATGGCGGTCTCGATGCCGACGTAGTAGGCGCGGGCCGTGCCTCCGCGGATGCGAATGCCGCGGCCGGTGCGAACTCGCCCGTAGGTCGCGCCGCCCTTCGCCACTGCCAGGTCGAGATCCACGCCCGGCAGCTCGCGCGGCGCCTCCCCGCCTTCGGCCTTCACCCAGGCAGCCAGCACGTCCATGATGCGTTCCTTCAGCGCGCTCGCCTTCATCACGCCGCCGTTGAAGAGGAGCGCAGTCGGATGGAGGAAGGCCTTGCCGGCAAGCCTGGGGGCCGGGGCGCTGGACGCGTCGAGCGCCTCGCGGTGCCGCCCCAGGAAGGACGCCAGGTGGCGCGTGATGGCAGGGTCGGAGGCGTACGGGAGGCCGAGCGTGGTGAGCGCGCTGCGGCGCTGTGAGGTGGGGCGCGCGCTCGCGTCGACCCGCGGCAGGAAGCCGTCCACTAGGGTCTCGACCAGTTCCTCGCGCGCGAGCTCGGTCCGGAGCGCGCCGCCGACGAGGCTCGACCCACGCCCTGGCACGGCCACGGGCATGCTCGCCTTCGACGGGTCGGCGAAGAGGCCCTCCTTCGCCTGCCGTGCGCCGTGGGTGAGCGCGACGAACTGCCAGCGGTCGATCTTCCTGCCTGCCGCGGCGAGCTTCTGCTCGAGCCGGTGCGCCAGCGCCAGGTCCATGTTGTCCCCGCCGAGGAGGATGTGGTCGCCCACGGCCACGCGCTCGAGCCCGAGATCGCCACCGCGATCCACCGCCGCGATCAGGCTGAAGTCGGTGGTGCCGCCGCCCACGTCCACGACCAAGATGAGGTCGCCCGGCTTGACCAGCTTCCGCCAGCGATCGCCCATCACCTCCACCCAGGCGTAGAGCGCGGCCTGCGGCTCCTCCAGCAGCACGAGATCCGGGAGGCCTGCCTGGCGTGCTGCCTCCACGGTCAGCTCGCGGGCCACCGCGTCGAACGAGGCCGGGACGGTGAGGGTCACCGCCTGACGCTCCAGCGCCAGCTTCGGATCGCCCTTGGCGACGCCGTGGTTCCAGGCGGCGCGAAGGTGTCCCAGGTACCGCGCGGAGGCGTCGAGGGGCGAGAGCTTCGGAACCTCCTCCGGGCTGCCGGCGGGGAGCGACGCGGCCCGGCGGTCGAGGGTGGGGTGGCACAGCCAGCTCTTGGCGCTCGACACGAGCCGGACCGGCGTGAGCGCCCCCTGCGCCCGCGCCAGCTCACCGACCACCTCGCGCCGGCTGCTGGAGCCCTGTCCTTGTTCCTGGTCCCAGGGCAAGGCGAGGCTCGCCGCCGGGAGCTCGGAGGGATGCGGGAGGTAGAGGTACGACGGCAGGAGCGCGCGCCCCCCCAGCTCTCCGGCGTGTACGAGCTGCGGAATCGACAACACCCGGGGTGCTGGGTGGTCTTCCCCGAGCGGCAGGTAGGCGAGCGCGCAGTTGGTCGTGCCGAGATCGATGCCAACCGCGTAGGGCGCGCCCGTCACAGCTCCACCTCCGCCGGCGCGAGGATGCGCGGGTCCTGGCTGGGGGGCAGCGGCGGGAAGGAGGCGCGCGTGGCCCGCCAGCCGTGGTGCCGGAGGCTGCCCTTGAAGGGTGGCGCGCCGACGACGTTGCCTGTGAGCCGGACTGCGGTGGGGTCGAACCCCGGGGCGACCGTCACGTCCGCGCCTTCCGGCTCCGGGTAGACGGGCTCGAGATCCAGGTAGGACTCGAACACCTTGCGACACCCGGCGTGAACGGTGCGAGCGGCGGCGCCGATGGCGGAATCGGAGAATCCCTCGAGGCTCTCGGAGACGAAGTCGAGGAGGCGGGCATCGCGCTGGAGGAGGGAGAGGACGTGGAGGGCCTCTGCATGAGGTGAGGGAGCCGGCTCGACCGGCGCGGGCGTCGAGACCGGGGCCGCTGTCGCGGTCGGAGGTGGAGCTGGAGCCTGCGTCAAGGCCGGGATCGCGGCTGGGGCCGCCGCCGGGGTAGGGGAGGTGGGCAAGGCCTCCGCCGGTGCCACCGCTGCAGCCGGGGTCGGCGGCGCCGGTATCGGAGTGGGTGGCGGGGTGGCGACCGGCGCGGCGGCAACCGGTGGCCTGGCGTAGGTTGGCGCCGCGGGTGGCAGGGCGGTGCGCTGGCGATCGCACGCCAACTTCACCTCCTCGGCGAAGCGGCGGCTCGTCAGCACATAGAAGAAAGCTACGAAAGCGAGGAAGAAACGCTGCAGGGGTGTGAGTGTTTCGTCCATGGCCTCAAGAGTTAGTCGCGCCGCGTCAGCGCCGCTACGCGTCAGTGCCTCGCGTCAAGCATCGATCGCGCGCTCGGGCCCAGTTGGCGGCTCGGTCTCGCCGGTCGCCGCGTTCCCGCTCCCTTGGCGATCGAAGGATACTGCTGCCACTCCTCACCGAGAACTGCAAGCTCGCATCGCAACGCCAGCGAGGCCACGCCCCAAACCTCGCTCGACGCGGCTCTCCCGGCCTTCCCTTCGCGGCCTCCGATGGTGAAGCAAGGTCGGCCGTCGCTTCAGCCGCCGTCGCGGCGCAGCAAGGGGAGTTCCTCGAACTCGGCAGCGCGTGGCCCGTCGCGCAGGATCGCGAGTAGCGACGCGGGCGCCACAACGAGCTTGCGCTTCGCGAGGTCGAGCCAGCCGCCCGTCACCACCACGCGCGCGGCCGCCTCGCCGCTCGCCCTCGACACGGTATGGCGGATCGTCCAGCGGCCGCCGTCGGGCGAGAGCGCGAGCACCTCGAGATCCACCTCCACCTGCTCACCGAGCCCGACCTCTCGCCGGTACTCGATCTCCTCGCGCAGCAACACCGGTCCGAGCCCCATCTCCTGAAAGCGTCCCCAGTCGAACCCAGCCTCGGCCAACCAGGCCAGGCGGGCCTCCGCGCCGAGTTCGGGGTAGACGGTGTGGCGCACGTGGCCGTTCGCGTCGGCGTCGGACCAGCGCAGATGGAAGGGGCGGCGGAAGGTCATGGACGAGGGAGATTAGGACCGGTCAGGTTGAAGTCCGAAGCCCAGGAGGGGCCCCATGTGGCGCACGCCCCTGTGGACGTTCCGTGCCAGGATTCCAGCATGGCGCATCCCCTCGCCGGAAAGCCGGCTCCCCGCTCGATGCTCGTGGATGTACCCCACCTCCTCCACGCGTACGCGGCGGAGCGACCCGATCCGGCGAACCCGCTGGAGCGCGTCGCCTTCGGAACCTCCGGCCACCGCGGTTCGTCGCTCAGGAGGAGCTTCAACGAGGCGCACATTTTAGCCGTGGTCCAGGCCACCTGCGAGTACCGCGCCTCTCAGGGGATCGCGGGGCCGCTCTTCCTCGGCAAGGACACGCATGCGCTCTCCGGGCCGGCACAGCAGAGCGCGCTCGAGGTGCTGGCCGCCCACGGAGTGGACGTCTTCGTGGCAGCGAGCGACGCACCGACCCCGACGCCGGTCATCTCGCACGCCATCCTCGTCCACAACCGCGACCGCAAGAGCGCGCTCGCGGACGGCATCGTCATCACACCCTCGCACAACCCGCCGGAGGACGGGGGCATCAAGTACAACCCGCCCAACGGGGGCCCGGCCGACACGAGCGTCACGGGCTGGATCGAGAGGCGCGCCAACGACCTGCTCGAGGGGGGGAATACCGGCGTGAAGCGCGTCTCGCACCAGGCGGCGCTGCGCGCGTCGACGACCCACCAGCGCGACTACGTCGGACCGTACGTGGCAGACCTGGGCAGCATCGTCGACCTGGCGGCGGTGAAGCGCGCGGGCCTGAAGCTGGGCGTCGATCCGCTGGGCGGGTCGAACGTCGGCTACTGGGAGCCCATCGCGCGCGCGTACGGCCTCTCGATCGAGGTCGTGAACCCGGTGGTCGATCCGACCTTCGGCTTCATGACGCTCGATCACGATGGCAAGATCCGGATGGACTGCTCCTCGCCCTACGCGATGGCGAGCCTGGTCGGGCTCAAGGATCGCTTCGACCTCGCCTTCGGAAACGACGCCGACTCCGATCGGCACGGGATCGTGACGCCGTCGTCGGGCCTCATGAACCCGAATCACTACCTGGCGGTGGCCATCGGCTGGCTCTTCGGGTCGCGGCGGGGCTGGGCGGCGAGCGCCGGCGTGGGCAAGACGCTCGTCTCGTCGGGTCTCATCGACCGCGTGGCGAAGCGGCTCGGCCGCCGGCTGGTCGAGGTCCCGGTCGGCTTCAAGTGGTTCGTGGACGGGCTCCTCGACGGCTCGATCGGCTTCGGCGGCGAGGAGAGCGCCGGGGCGTCGTTCTTGCGGCTCGACGGAACGGTCTGGTCCACCGACAAGGACGGCATCATCATGGACCTCCTCGCCGCGGAGATCTGCGCCGTCACGGGGCGCGATCCGGGGCGTCACTACGAGGAACTGGCGCGCGATCTGGGCCGGCCGGTCTACACGCGCATCGACGCGCCAGCCACACCGGAGCAGAAATCGGCGCTGAAGAAGCTCGCGCCCGAGGCGGTGAAGGCGGCCCTGCTGGCGGGGGAGCCCATCAGCGCGAAGCTCACCCGCGCGCCCGGCAACGGCGCGGAGATCGGCGGGCTCAAGGTGGTGGCGGAGAACGGCTGGTTCGCGGCGCGGCCGTCCGGGACCGAGGACGTGTACAAGATCTACGCGGAGAGCTTCCGCGACGAGGGACACCTCCAGCGGATCGTCAGCGAGGCCCGGGCAATCGTGGGGGAGGCGCTCGGGGGCTGAACGTTCCCCGTCTCTCCCTGCCGTCTCTCCCTGGAAGGGAGTAGGCTGCCTTTGAGGCAGTCGAGGGTGCTCATTGACGCGTGGCCGGCAAGATTGGTAGCAGGAGGTACGGTGTGAGCCCTTTCGTCATCGCGCCATTCCGCCGGAGCGAGAGGCCGCCAATCGCGGTGTGGTTCACCGAGCCGGCCGGCTTCGTGACAGGCGGAGCTCGGCTAGCTCGATCGGATCGCCGTCGGGGTCCTGGATCAGGGCGCGGAGCCTGGTTCTCGCAGGAGCATGTCCTCGACGAGCATGGCGCGCGCTTCATCATGGATGCGTTCGACGCGGGCTCGTCGATCGTCGATCCCTCCCGCCGGGAGCGATTCGTGTTCATTCACGAGTGGTCGAGGATGGCCAGCTACACCTCTGCCGCGCGCAGCACGCTCATGCGCTGGGGCATCGGCCTGCGCGCACAGGTGATGAGCATCGACTTCGTGCTCGCGAAGGATGCCTCGAGCATCGTGCGCATGGGGGTGGCTGTCGTGAACGCGACCTTCTCCACCTTCGGGCTCCCCGTGCGCGCCCATTTCGGAACGGAAGCCGCCGCGGTGATCGAATCGCTGGGGTTGCGGGCTCGTCCGCTGGGGGAGGCGACCAGGTGAGCGGCCTCGCGATGAGCCCCTCGAGCAGGGTGACCGCATCGGCGGCGCGATCGGCGAGTCCGAGCGGTTGCGTTCATGCGCGCCGCAGTGAGCCGCGTCACCCACCGCGGCGCGCCACCTCGACCGGTTCATGCGAGGTGCCGTGGAACGGCTCGCCTGCTCGCCCGGCGCCACGATCGGGACGGCCATGGCAGTCCGACTGAGCAATCATCATCACTCTTACCACTGGGGATTCGGCGAACCGATTGGCGGCCCCATTTGACGAAGACGACGCTCCCTCAGCCGCCTCCGCGCTCCGACCAATGCGTGGGTCGGCTCCAGCTGTGCGAGGCGGCCGAGCGCGACGAGGTGGCGCGAGAGGAGGCCCAGCAGCGCGCGGCCGAGATGGAGGGGGTGTTCGCGGCAATTTCAGCGTCGATCCTCGTGTTCAATTCCGAGCTGCGCGTGACCCGGGCGAACCCGGCGGCGGAGCTGCTGCTTGGCTTCGATCCCGCTGGACTGGATTGCGAGACGATCGCCGCGCGGCTCCACTTGCGGAACCTGGACGGCACTCCACTGGACCCGGACACGCTGCCCTCGCACCGCGCCCTGGCGGGGCACTCCGCGAGCGGCCAGTACGTCGCGAACAAGAAGAGCGGCGAGAGGTTCATCGTCGACGCCTTCGCAGAGCCTCTCCGCATATACGGCAAGGTCACGGGGTCTGTCATCCTATGGCGTGACGTGACCGAGCGTGAGCGGCTCATCGAGGAACTGGCCCGATCGAACGCTGCGCTCGCAGAGGCGGACCAGCGCAAGAACGAGTTCCTCGGGGTTCTATCACACGAACTGCGCAACCCCCTCGCCCCGCTCCGCAACAGCATCTACGTCCTCGATCACGTTCCGCCCGATGGGCCGGAGGCGATGAGCGCAAAGGAGATCATCCAGCGCCAGACAGGGCACCTCACGCGCATTGTCGATGACCTGCTCGACGTCACGCGCATCTCACGCGGCAAGATCGAGCTCGACCGCAAGCGGATTGACCTTCGCGACGTGGTACTGCGGACGGCGAAGACCACCGCTCGGTGTTCGACCAAGGCCACGTCGAGCTGCGCCACGACCTGCCTGCCAGCCCGGTCTGGGTCGATGCGGATGCAACGCGCATCTCGCAGGTGGTGGGGAATCTGCTCCAGAACGCGGTGAAGTTCACGCCGGCCACTGGAGTCGTCAGGATCGAGATATCCGTTCGGGGCAGGGGGGCCGAGATGTCCGTCCGTGACACGGGCGTCGGCATGAGGCCCGAGGATGTCGACATGATGTTCGAGCCCTTTGCTCAGGCCGAGCAGGGCCTCGCTCGGAGCCAGGGTGGTCTAGGGCTGGGGCTGGCTCTCGTGAAGGGGCTGGTCGAGCTCCACGGTGGGGCCGTCCGAGCGCGGAGCGACGGCCCCGGGCGCGGGTCCGAGTTCTTCGTGCTGCTTCCGCTGGCTCCCGCCCCGCCAGCTTGCGCGGCAGCTCCCAGGAGGGCAGAGGCTTCCGGTGGACGCCTCGTGCTCATCATCGACGACAACGTCGACACGTGTGAGTCACTCTCAGTCGCGCTGGGGCTGACGGGACACCGGGTCCGCACTGCCTTTGACGGCAAGACGGGGATGGTGTCCGCGCGCGAGCTCAAGCCGGACGTGGTGCTGTGCGACATCGGCTTGCCCGACATCGACGGCTACGCGGTCGCCCGAACGTTGCGAGCGGACGAGACGCTCCGCTCGACGCGCCTCATCGCGCTGAGCGGCTATGCGCGGCCCGAAGACAGGAAGCGCGCGCAGGAGGCGGGCTTCGACGCGCACATCGCGAAGCCGCCGGAGCTGGATGAGCTGACCGAGATGCTGGTGAAGAGGCCGTGACGTGCGCCGCCTTGTCACCTGGATCGAGAATGCTTCGGAAAGATAGGGCGATCGGGCTAGAATCTCGCCCCCGAGAAACTGAACGTCCACGGAAACGCCGCGCACGCGGCGAGCGTGCCGCCACACGAGAGTCAGACGGAGGGACCATGACACACGTGAGCCTTGCCTGTGCGGTCGCACTCGCCATCCCGGTTTCCGGCGTGCGGGTCGCGCAGGCTGCGGACAAGATCGTGCTCATGTCGAGCACCATAGGCCCCATAGATTCGGGGATCGTCGACGTCCTGGAGGACCGGTTCGAGAAGGAGACCGGCATCCGCGTCAGGCACGTGGGGGCCGGAACCGGGCAGGCGCTGAAGATCGCCGAGTCGGGGAGCGTCGACGTGGTGATGGTCCACGCGAAGGCGCTGGAAGAGGAGTTCGTCGAGAAGGGCTTCGGGACCGAACGGATCCCGTTCATGTACAACGACTTCGTGATCGTGGGACCGGCCGGCGATCCCGCGGGAATCCGGTCGGCGAAGACCGCGGTGGATGCGCTCAGGGCGATCTCCGCGAAGGGCGCCCCGTTCGTCAGCCGCGGTGACAGGTCGGGGACCCACGTCGCGGAGATGGAACTGTGGGAAAAGGCCGGGTTGAAGCCGGCGGGGGCCTGGTACGAGGTCTACGAGAAGGGGAGCCTCGGGAATGCCGCGACGCTGAAGTACACCGACGGCAAGCAGGGCTACACCCTCATCGACCGCGCCACCTGGCTGTCGGTCAACAAGGACGCGCCCCTGAAGCTCTCCATCCTCGTGGAGAAGGACCCGGCGCTCCTGAACTTCATCTCCCTCATCCCGGTGAACCAGCGGAAGTTTCCGGGGGTGAACCACAGGGGCGCGGCGGCATTCGTCGAATGGCTCACCGCTCCCAGGAAGGGACAGAAGGTCGTGCAGGAGTTCGGCAAGGAGAAGTACGGCGCGGCGCTCTTCTTTCCCAACTCGCGCCAGTGGGAGGCCGCGCACAAGAAGTAGTGGTAGCGTGGCCTGCCACCAGCGGTGGCGCCTCGCATCTCGAGTGACGCGCGCCGTCGAGCGGGACGAAGAGCAGAGCCGCGAGCGGGCGGGGTGAAGTCCGCGAGCTTGTTCGGGACAAGTGCCCCCGCTACCTTCCCCGCCATGACGACGCTCGTACTCGCCCTCGCGTTCGCCCTGGCAGAGAAGGCGCCCGGCGCGCCGACGTCTGCTCGCGCCCCCGCCGCCTCCGACGCCAGGGAGTTCGTCGCGCGGGTCAACGGCGATCTCAAGCGCCTGTGGACTCGCCAGGCGACCGCCGACTGGGTGAAGGCGACCTACATCACCGGGGACACGGAGAGGCTCTCCGCGTGGGCGAACGAGGAGGTGATGGCGTATCTCTCGGGGGCCATCGCGGACTCGCTCCGGTTCGAGAACGTCGAGGGGCTCGACCCGGCGACCGCGCGCGCGCTTCGCCTGCTCCGGCTCGCCTCCTCGCTGCCGGCGCCGCGCGATCCCGCCAGGCGGGCCGAGCTGGCCGGAATCGCCGCCAAGCTGGAGGGCGTCTACGGCAAGGGAAAGTGGTGCGGCAAGGACGGCCAGGGGCCCTGTCGCGACCTCGAGCAGCTCACCGAGACGATGCGGAAGAGCCGCAGCTGGGACGAGCTCCTCGACGCCTGGGAGGGCTGGCGCACGGTCTCGCCGCCCATGCGCGCCGACTACGCGAAGCTGGTGGCGCTCTCCAACGAGGGCGCACGCGAGATCGGCTTCGCCAACCTGGGCGAGCTATGGCGCTCAGGCTACGACATGACGCCGGGGCAGTTCGAGCGGGAGACAGACCGGTTGTGGGCGCAGGTGAAGCCCCTCTACGACGACTTGCACTGCTACGTGCGCGGCAAGCTCCAGGAGCGCTACGGGAAGGAGCGAGTTCCGGACGGGAGACCCATCCCAGCGCACCTGCTCGGCAACATGTGGGCACAGGAGTGGGGGAACGTCTTTCCGCTCGTCGCGCCAGCCGCGCGGGCGAGCCTCGACGTCGAGGCGGCGTTGAAGGCGAAGGGCTACGACCCTCTCAGGATGGTGAAGGTGGGTGAGAGCTTTTTCACCTCGCTCGGGCTCGATCCGCTGCCGGCGACCTTCTGGGAGCGGTCGCAGCTCGTGAAGCCGCGCGATCGCGAGGTGGTGTGCCACGCCAGCGCCTGGGACGTGACCTACTCCGACGACCTCCGCATCAAGATGTGCATCAAGGTGAACGAGGACGACCTGCGCACCATCCACCACGAGCTGGGGCACGACTACTACTTCCACGCGTACACGCGGCTGCCCGCTCTCTTCCAGCAGGGGGCGAACGACGGGTTTCACGAGGCCATCGGCGACGCCGTTGCGCTCTCGGTGACACCCGCCTATCTCGCGCGTATCGGCATCCTCGACGAGGCGCCTCTGGAGGACGAGCAGGGCGTCGTCCGGGTACAGCTGCGCAGCGCGCTCGACAAGATCGCCTTCCTGCCCTTCGGCAAGCTCATCGACCAGTGGCGGTGGGACGTGTTCTCGGGAAAGGTGCCGCCCGACCGCTACAACGCGGCGTGGTGGGAGCTGCGCCGCAGGTACCAGGGCGTGGACGCGCCGGTGCCGCGCAGCGAGGCCAACTTCGATCCAGGCGCGAAGTATCACATCCCTGCCAACGTGCCCTACACGCGCTACTTCCTCGCATTCATCTACCAGTTCCAGTTCCACCGCGCCCTGTGCAGCGCGGCCGGTCACCGCGGACCGCTCCACACCTGCTCCATTCACGGCGACAAGGAAGCCGGGCGGCGGCTCCAGGCGATGCTGGCCATGGGCGCGTCGAGGCCGTGGCCCGAGGCGATGTACGCCCTCACCGGGCAGCGCCAGACGGACGCCTCCGCCATCCTCGACTACTACGCGCCGCTGCGGAAATGGCTGAAGGCGCAGAACAGGGGAAAGAGCTGCGGGTGGTAGGTGCGCTCAGCTCGAGCCCATCGCCCGCCTCACCGCCTCGGCGGCCCCCACGATCCGCCACGCCGGCAGGGCATCTTCCGGTCGCGCGTCGAAGCAGCCGCGGGCGCGCAGGCGCTGCGGCGTGTCCGCGAAGCGCGGGACCAGGTGCAGGTGGAAGTGGAGGAGCTCGTCGCAGATGGAGAACGCGTAGACGTGCTGCGCCCCCAGCGCCGCGCGCTGGGCTCGCATCACCCGCGCCGCGACAGGGCCCACCGCGGTGAGCTCTCCTGGTTCGAGGTCGTAGAGGGCGCGCGCGTGCCGATCGCTGGTGAGGACGAGCCAGCCCGGGATAGGGCACGGATCGGCCAGGCCATGGACGGTGAGCCCGTCGCCGCGCCAGATGATCCCACCGGCGGGGCGCAGCTCGCCCGCCACGATCCGGCAGGCGAAGCAGGGACGGTTGAGATCGGCCATGGCCCGCAGGATAGCAGTGGAGCCCCTGGAGGAGGGGCCCAACGAGTTGCCGAGCCATCGGATACGATGGTCGTACCGCGTCGGGCGCTGCGCCGTGGAGCACGAGACCGGCGGGCCGCTATCAGGCGGGCGACGCCGCTTCGGAGACGTCGGGCAGGGCGAGCGGGCCTCGGCTCGAGGCAGGCCGCTCGTCCCGGATGAGCGCCCGCGCAGCCTCGACCTGCCCCACACGTTCCACAGGAGCACGCCGCGGACCCGACCCCTCGCGAGGAGGAAGACGATGCCTTCGCGGAAGGGCTGCCTCCAGTCGCACGCCACCTCGTGACGCGCGTCCAGCTCGCCCACGGCCTCGTAGCCGAGGTCGAACAGGTCCGAGTAGAAGAAGGGCAGGTGGTGGTAGGTGGCGGCGTCGCCGGCCATGGCGCGGCCGGCGAGCCGGCCCATGGTGAGCGCGTCGTCCTCGTGCTCCACCCGGACGCGCTTCTCGAGCGCCGGGCTCACGAAGCTCGCCACGTCGCCGGCGGCCCAGATGGCAGGGTCGCTGGTGCGCAGGCCCGCGTCCACCTGGATGCCGTCGCCGACGTCCAGTCCCGCCATCTGCGCCAGCTCGGCGGAGGGTGCGATGCCGATGCCCGCCACCACCAGGTCGGCCACCGTCGCCTGCCCGCCGAGGGTACGGAGCGCGACGCCGTCGGCGCGGGGTGTGAGCTGGGCGAGCTTCTCACGCGACCAGATCGTCACCCCCTTGTCCCGGCAATACTCGGTGATGAGCCGGGCCAGGTCGGGCGGGAAGGCGCGCGCGCAGATCTCCTCCTCGGGAAAGAGCATGGTGACCGCCGCCCCATTCGCCGAGAGCGACGCCGCCATCTCCGAGCCGATGATGCCACCGCCCACCACCACCCTGCGCGCGGCGGCCGCCAGCGCAGCGCACGCGA
>MEMX01000030.1:56019-60462 GCA_001768075.1 Anaeromyxobacter sp. RBG_16_69_14
ACAGTGCACGATGCGTTCATCCTTCCACGGCAGCTCGCGCGGGGCGCCGCCGGTGGCGAGGAGGAGCTTCTCGTAGCCGTGCCGCTCGCCGAGATCGTCTGTCACCTCCCGTGCGCCAGGGTCGAGGGCGACGGCGCGCCGGCGAGCAAGAGCGTGAGGCCCGGCACCTCTCCCAGCCAGATCGAGGATTCTTGCCCCCCACAACTTCTTCGAGAGGGGCGGGCGTGCGTAGGGACGGTGCGGCTCGGCGGACAGGAGCGCGATGCTACCCAGGGGGCCGTGCCAGCGCACCCACGTGAATCACTTCAGCCCGGAGACGCAACAGCCGCTCGCCCTGGCCGCCGGTACGCTCGTCTTGAGCCAGCACCGCGCGTTCGGTCCCTGGACACCGGGCCTCACGTAGGTCCAGGCCTTGCACTGTGCCTCTCCGCTGCACGTCGCCTGGCACAACTCGCAATCGGCCTGGGCGAGATCGAAGCTCCTGTAGTCCGATCCCATCCGGTCCGTGTCGTATTCCAGGCCTTTGACGCCGGAGACGCAGCAGGAACTGGGTTTGGCCGCTGGCACCTTCGTCTTGAGCCAGCACCGGGCGTTCGGTCCCTGGATGCCCGGCTTGACATAGGTCCAGGCCTTGCATTGTGCCTCTCCATTGCAGCTGTTCTGGCACAGCGCGGAGTCCGCCCTGACCAGGTCGAAGTTCTTGTAGTCGGAGCCCATCCGGTCGGTGTCGTATTCCATGGCTTTGACGCCGGAGACACAGCAGGTGCCGGGTTTGGCCGGTGGAACATTCGTCTTGAGCCAGCACCGCGCCTTGGGTCCCTGGATCCCCGGTTTGACGTAGGTCCAGGCCTTGCATTGTGCCTCTTCGCTGCAGCTTGCCTGGCATGACGCCGGGTCGGCCTGGGCCAGATCGAAGCTCTTGAAGTCCGAGCCCATGCGGTCGACATTGACCTCCAGCGATCCCGCCGGACGAGCTCTGAACGCGGCCACCGTGCCCGCCGTCTCGTTCAGCACGCGAGCGTTGTCGTTCTTGGCTGCGGTCCCCATCGCGGACCCGTTGTAGGTGACGTTCGGATTCGACCAGTACTGCAGCCGGGAACAACTGCCCGCGCAGTTGTAGGCCATGATCGTGCGCCAGGCGGGTGGGGGCGAGGTGTGCTGGAAGCCGTGGCCGTAGGCGAACGGCGTGGTGGTGCTGTCGTTCGCGGGGTCGTGGCGTGCGCCCTGGAGATGGCCGAGCTCGTGCGCGAAGGAGTAGTACCCCGTCGCACAGTCGTAATAGACCACGGCGAAGGCGTTCGATGCATTCGCCATGATGGCGTCGGCCAGCCCGCAGTAGTCGGACTTGTTGATGATCAGCACCGCCATGTCCGCGCCGCTGCCGTTGCGCCGGTCGTTGACATCCGCCATGCCGGCGAAGTCGGCGAGAATGGCGTCGAAGCTCTTTCCGGCCTCGGAGTACGGGACCTCGAAGTTGTCGACCATGCTCAGCCTGATGTTGACGCCGCTGTTCTGGTACGACTGGTTCGCTTCCGCGACGGCCAGATGGAGGGTGGCGGTGATGTCCGAGACCGCCGTGCGGGCGGCAGTCGTGTAGGCCACCAGCACGTCGATGCTGATGGGGCCGTCGCCGGTGGGAGCGTCGGGCGGTTTCGTCGGCGTCGGCCCCTTGCCGCCGCGCTTCTCCCTCTCCTTGAAGGTCGGAGGCTCTTCGGGCGGGAAGCGCGCCTCGTCCACCTTGATGAGCGCGTGGGCGCCGTCTCCGACCGGCTCGAGGCGGTAGAGGGTGCCGTCGTCGCGGATGCTTCCGGTGATGTTGCCGTCGCGGACGACGAACGTCGCCTTCCCTGGCACGCCGGCGAGCGCGCCGGACCAGGTGAAGTCGTTCGCGCCCCTGGTCTCGCCGCTGCTCTTCGAGAAGTCGAGCGTCTTGCCTTGCGGCAACGTCACGCGCGTGCTCTGTCCCTTCAGCACGTCGGCATCCACGCGCACCAGGGTCACGGATGCCGTCGTCGCCCTCTGTCTGATCTTCTCGACGCGCTGGTTCTGCCCCGGACTGATGTCCCGAGCCTGGTCGGCGGACAACGGCGTGAAGAGCTCGCGGGCTTGCCCATGGGCTGTCGACGCGCCGAGGATGGTAGCGCTCAACACTGCGAAACAGGTCGTCGCGATGGATTTCATCGATCAATGCCTCTCAATGCCTTTAACTGGGATGTATGCACGCCTCCGCGCCCTTCAGTCCATGAGGTGCCGGCTGCGTCCCTTGTCGTGACGAGGAGTTTGGGGTACGCACCACGGGCGAACCAGAAAGGTGCGTGTGAACGGGGCAGGACTGTTGCCACCGGTCTCCGGTGCCCGGGATCACCGAGGTGCGGCGCAGGGAGCGAACGCTCCAGCGCGCCCCAGGGCGTGGTTCGCATCCGCTCGGCTGCCGACTGCTCTTCGCCGTCCGCGCCTCCCGTCACCGCGACGCCAGCGCGGCGATGAAGAGCGCCGCCGAGACCAGTGGTGCGGACGTGGCGCTCCCTGCCCACGAGTCCGCGCGCCTACGCACCCGCGTGCGGACTCGAAGCTGTGGTCCGGGGAGGTGGTTCAAATCCTGCTCCAGCTGGGCGACTCACCTGCCCTGGCCGCGGTGGCCACCGACGCGCTGGCGACGGACGAGCCGGGCCTGCGCAACAAGGTCCGGGCGCAGGTCTTCCGGGGGGAGCTCCGGCGCAGGCGCTAGTCAGTGCAGCGCCTTCCTCCCCTCGACGATCGACACCAACGAATCGGTCGCCACCACGCGCGTCAGGACGAGCCCCGCCTGCTCGAAGAGCTCCCTGAACTCGAGCTCCGTCCTCTCCCGACCGCCGGGAGTCATGGCCAGCATCTCGAGGTCCATGATCTTCGAGAACGCGGACTCCGGGCGCTCCGTGACGACCTGATCCACTACGAGGACCCTGCCCTCCTTGGCGGCGGCGGCGGCGCAGTGGCCGAGGATGCGGACGCACCGCTCGTCGTCCCAGTCGTGGATGATGTGCTTCATGATGTAAGCGTCGGCGCCCTCCGGCACGCCTTCGAGGAAGTCGCCGCCGCGCGTCTCGATGCGCTCGGCGTGCCGGCTCGTCGAGAGCACGGGGCCCGCACCGGCGATCACCTCTGGCCGGTCGAAGAGCACACAGTCGATCGCCGGGAACCGCTCGGCGATCGCGAGCATCAGCCCGCCATGGCCGCCGCCCACGTCCACGAGCTTGCCGATCCCGGAGAAGTCGTACGCTCGCGCGACGGCGGGACCCGTGCTCGCGCTGAACGACGTCATCCCGGCGTTGAAGATCTCGGCCGAAAGCGGGTTCTTGGCGAAGTAGTCGAAGAGCTGCTCGTCGTGGAAATGATCGAACGCCGGCTCCCCGGTGCGCACGCTATGGGCGAAGTCGGCCCAGGCGTGCCAGGCGGCCTCCTCGCCGAGCCAGCGCACCATCGCGCGCACCGAGCGGGGTACGTCGCTCCGGAGCGCCGTCGATAGCGCGTTGTTCTCGAAGCTGCGATCGCCCCGCTCCGTGAAGACGCCCAGCGCGGCGAGGGCGCGGAGGAGCCGGTAGAGGGCGTCCGGGTTCGATCCGGTTCCATGCGCGATCTCGTCCACGCTCCTCGGCCCGCCGGCCAGGAGATCGGCCACCCCCAGCTCCGCCGCGACCTTCAGCGCCTGGCACACCCACTTGCCGACGGCCATCTGCAACAGGACCTGCTCCGGCGGCAGCGGCGCCGCGCTGGCAGGGACCCGCGGCCGGGATTCTTCCGATCGTACGGGATCCGGATCGAGCATGAGAGAGGCCCCGCGATCTCCTTCGAAGGTGGAGCCCACTCGTAATCGCGGAGCACCGCATTGCAGCTCCCCGTTGGGACGAAGCTGCTCGCCTGGACCGGCAGGGACGCTCCGCACACCCTGAAAAGCCAGGCGGCCTGGCGCAACATCTCCGTCCGGCCTGCCGCCGGGAGCGGCGGCCAGACCAGCCCCAGCCGCGCCAGCAGGATCTGGGTTCGCTCGGAGACGATCTCCAACCGCGCGACCGTGCCTGCGGCGACACGCCTTCGTACAGCCCGAAGTTCTCCAGGTCGCGATCGATTCATCGGGCTAAGGCCTCGCGCGACATTTGTCGATGCCGGGCGCGAGCGCATCAGGAATCTCCAGCGCTCTTCGGCACCGGAAGTAGCTTCCATTATTCACGCGCGGGGCCTAAGGGATGACCTCGGCGATGCCGAGGAGCGCCGCGTCGAGGTCGGCGCCCTCGCTCCTCGCTGCGCGCAGGTTCACCACCACGCCCGCGCGCTGCCCGCGATTGACGAGGCCGATGGCGAGCCCCCCCTCGACCATCTCCTTCGAGCCCGACATCGACAGCACCGCGTGTCGCTGGGTGGCCCGGGACACGTCCTTCACCATCGGCTCGAGCCACGCGCACACGA
>MEMX01000030.1:60500-64039 GCA_001768075.1 Anaeromyxobacter sp. RBG_16_69_14
GCGCCTCGAAATCGGCCGCGTCGTGGTAGGGCACCGCCAGCACCTTCACGGGGAGGCCTGCCGCGATCACCTCGCGCGAGACCTCCTCGAGCGCGGCGACCAGCTCGTCCCGCTGCGCCTCCGAGCCCTGGTTGCCTGCGCGAAACACCACGGCCACTCGCACCTCGCCACCGGCGCGGGATCTGAGGTTGCGGTCGTAGACGAGCACCCGCAAGAGGAGGAGCGCCTGCTTGCGGGGCGTGAAGTCGTCGGCGTGCACGGGCCCCGCCGCCGTCAAGAGGGCGGCGAGCAGGAGGGCGGCGGCAGGTCGGGCGCGGGTGAGCAAGGCAGGGGCTAGAACCGGTAGCGGACCCCGGCGCGAACGGTCCGCGCCGGCCGAGCCATCGCGGTGATCGGGGCGAAGTCGCCCGGCACCGGGTCGAGCGCGCGGGCGTCGAGCAGGTTCTGGACGCCGAGCTCGAGCGTGAGCCCGGTCGCGTGCGGCACGTCCAGTGCGGCGAAGGCATTGAGCAGCAACGCGGCAGGCACCGACGTGGACCCGTCGCCCCCCACCACGGTGGGGTCCTTGGCGCGGGCGGAGCACACCGATCCATTCACGGATAGCGTCAACGGTTGCCACGGTGCCCGCGTGGAGAGGGCGAGGCTAGCGGTCCATCCCGGGAAGTTCGGTCGGTGGGGCTCATCGACCACCTGCATCGAGAACCCGCCCCAGGCCTGGAGGATCTCGCGCCAGCGCAGCGTGGTCGCGATCTCGGCGCCGCGCAGGCGCAGCGTGCCTCCGTTGCGCGAGATCTGGCGGTAGTCGGCGGGGCCCGTCGGGTCGGAGACGCCTGGCGCCGGCACGCTCTCGAAGTAGATGAGGTCGCGGTAGTCGTTCTGGAAGGCGCTTCCTGCGACGGAGGCGACGCTCGAGAGGCGACGCTCGTAAGCCAGCTCCAGCGAGCGCACCGTCTCGGGTCGCAGGGAGGGGTTCGCGAGGTACGACGAGCCGTCCTCGAAGAAGGCCTCGGACGCGGTAGGCGCGCGGAACCCCTCGGACCAGATCGCCTTCAGCGTGTCGTCCGCCGTCGGTTGCCAGACGGCCGCGAGCTTGGGCGTGAAGCGGCTTCCGAAGAGCTGGTGCGCGTAGAAGGTGAGCCCGCCGTGCAGCGTCAGGGAGGGGAGGACCACCTGCTGGGCGAGCAGATAGCTGTTGGACGTGCGAAAGGACTTCGAGATGACGCCCACCCCCACCCCGTTCACCGGATCCTCGAGGAGCGAGGGGCTTCCCGGGACATGGGAGTGCTGGATGGTGTCGTGCGCCTCGACCGTGGTCCCCGCCACGAGGCGCGTGCCCGGGCGCGGGCGCCAGGTGCCGTGCGCGTCCGCGGAGACCCAGCTGTCCAGGCCGTAGTCCTTGAACGGCCCGAGCCCCGCCGGAGGATCCGGGTAGACGAGGGTGTCCCAGTACTGGGAGCGGTCGTAGGCGGCGCGCGCGTCGAGCGCGAGCACAGGGGAGATCTGATGGGAGAAGGCGAGGTGCGCGAAGCAGGTGCGGTTCTCCAGGGTGTTGCGCTCGTCGCCGACGGTGGCCGACCAGGGTGCCGAGGGCAGCCCTCGCCGGAAGTTGCCGCAGGCCGCGCTGGCGGTGAAGCCGCGCCAGGCCAGCCGGCCGTAGCCCCCGGCCGCACTGGCGAAGTCCATCCCGACGATCCGTCCCCCGGCGGGGACGGACCGCTCGGACCGGGTGAGCTCGGGGAAGGTCTGATCGAGGCCGCGCGTCCCGAAGCCCTCCGCGCTGGCGGACCACGCGAAGTCTCCCGACCGGCCACTGGCGACGGCCGTCGCCCCGCCCGAGCGCAGCGCGTGCTGGGCGGCGTCGCCATGGGCCGACACCTCCACCCGGTCCGGGCCACCGCTCGTGACCAGGTTCACGACGCCGAGGTAGGCGGTCGAGCCGTAGAGGCTGCCCACCGGCCCCTTGATCACCTCGAGGCGGCGCACCGCCGCGAGCGGGATGGGTAGGTCGTGGCCCAGGTACGATTCGCCGATGGCGAGGCTGTTGTTGAGGGGGTGCCCGTCGACGAGGATGAGGAGGCGGGTCGTGAAATCGGCGAGGATCCCCATCCCGCGCACGCCGATCATGGAGTAGAGGCCGTCCGCGTAGCCGAACAGGCCTGGCACGGAGCGGAGCGCCTCCTCCAGGGTGCGGAAGCCCTGTCGCCGGAGGTCCTCACCGGAGAGCACGAACACCGAGGCGGACGCCTCGGAGGCCCGCTCCTCGCGCAGTGACACCGAGTCGATGGAGAGGTCGAGGAGCGACTCGAGGTCGATGCTGGCGATATCGAGCTTGTCGCCGGCGGGCTCCTCCTGTGCCGGTGTGACGGCGGGGAGGAGGACGAGGGCGAGGACGGCCGCGAGCACACGGCGCCTATGGCAGACGAGATCAGACCTTCGCATCGACTATCCCGCGGAGCTTCTCGAGGTCGAAGGGCTTCTCGAGCCACGCCTCGGGGTGGTGTCCCGCAAACTCGTGAGCACTTTCCGTGAATATGCTGCCGGTCATGAACGTGACCACGGCGGCCTGCCCAGGGGCGGCGCGCGCGAGCTCCGCGTGGAACTCCATCCCGGTCATCCCGGGCATCATGACGTCGCAGAGGATGTGGTCGAACCGCGCGCCTGCGCGGATGAGCTCGAGGGCTTCTGGGCCGCTCGTCGCGACCGTCACACGATGTCGGCGCGCCACCGCGCGCCGGACCGCGGCGCCGACGAGCGGGTCGTCGTCCACGACCAGGAGCCGCCCCTGGGGGACGTGGTCGGGGGTGGTGGTCGGGGGCGGCGGCTCCGCCTGCGCAGCGATCGAGGGAGGCAGCGCGACGCGGAAGGTGGTGCCTACGCCCACCTCGCTCTCGACCGCGATCTCGCCGCCCAGCGAGAGCACGATGCCCTGGGAGATCGAGAGGCCGAGGCCGGTCCCGACGCCCACCGGCTTCGTGGTGAAGAAGGGGTCGAAGATGCGGGAGAGGTGCTCCCCGGCGATGCCGGCGCCGTTGTCGTGCACCTCGGCCACGGCCCAGCCGCGCGCGTCGGTGCCCAGCGTCACGCGGATGAGGCCGTCCCCGGCGATCCCGGAGATGGCCTGCGCGGCGTTGAGCAGCAGGTTCAGGAACACCTGCGACAGGCGCACCTCGTTGCCGTCTACCCGGGGCGCCGCGGACATCTCGCGCACGAGTCGAGCGCGGTGCTTCAGCTCGTGCGCCGACATGTCGATGGCGGCCTCGAGCGCGTCCTGCATGTTCACCGGGGCACGCTTGTCCTCGTCGGTGCGCGCGAAGGTCTTGAGACCCCGCACGATGTGGCGTACGCGCTCGGCGCCCTGGTGCGACTCGGAGATCGCCTCGCCGAGCCCGGTCGCCAGCCGCTCCAGGGCGACGCGGTCACTGCCGCCGCGCGCCAGCGCGACGAGCTCTCGTAGCTCCTCGGCCGCGTAGCCGAGGTTCGCCATGATGAAGGCGAGCGGGTTGTTGATCTCGTGCGCGACGCCGGCGGCGAGCCGCCCG
>MEMX01000030.1:64083-69566 GCA_001768075.1 Anaeromyxobacter sp. RBG_16_69_14
CCTGCGTGATCTTGAGCTCCGCCAGCCGCTCCGCCAGCTCGCGGTTGGCGGCCTCCAGCTCCGCGGTGCGGTCGGCGACGCGCTGCTCCAGGCGGGCGGCGAGCTCCTCGATGGTGGCCTTTTGCTGGTAGAGCCGCCCCAGCATGTGCGCGAGGGCGCGCGCGACGGCGCCTGCCTCGTCGCCCCGCACGAGCGGCAGGTCGTCGGCGGCGGCCACGTCGCCGGCGGCGATGCGGCGCGCGACGGCAGTGATCTCTTGCAGCGGGCGAACCAGCAGCGTTCCGATGGCGAAGGTGGCGATGAGCCCCGCGGCGAACACGAGCAGGCACGCGGCCGCGACGAAGGCGCGGGTCTCGCGGCGGCGCGCCTCCAGGTCGTCGAGGCGAAACCCGACGAGGAGCGCGCCATGGCGGCCCAGGCGCGTTTCTAGCGGAACCCGCAGGTGCAGGAGACCACCCTGATAGAGGACCTCCTCGGTGCCCGTGGCGGAGAGCGGCGGCCCCTCCGCCGGCTTGCTCCAGGCGGCGAGCTCCTCGCTGCCGTCGCGCACCAGCACGGCATAGGCCGCACCACGCGTGTGTTGAAGGTCCCCGAGCACCCGCATCGCGCTGACGCGGTCGTCGAAATCGAGCGCGGCCTCGGCGGAGGCCGCGGCGAGGCGCGCCAGATCCTGCGCACGCGACTCCACCAGGGCCCGCGACTGGTCGTCCACGCGCGCCGGAAGCAAGGTCGCGAGCGCCACGAAGAGCACCGCGAGCAGCGCCGCGAACAGCCCGACGAGCTTGGTGCGCTGCGAGAGCGGCGAGAGGAGGGTTGTGACGCGGCGCATGTGCCGGGCATGTGGGTTGCAAGCCGCACACCCGTCCCGTCGATCGCAGGGTCGCGAAATGCCAGGGATCTTGCGGAGGCAGAGGCAGGGGTAGCTGACGACCCGGGGCCAGAAAGCCCCTCCGCCACCGCCATACGCCTCGCGCTCTCCGATCGTCGATCGCCGACGCTATGCCCACTCGCGCGGGTTGCGCAGCACCTCCACGAGGCGCGCCTCGTCGCTCCCGGGCGTCGGGTGATGATCGTAGACCCACCTCACGGTCGGTGGCAGTGACATCAGGATCGACTCCGTCCGCCCACCGGTCTCGAGGCCGAAGACCGTCCCGCGGTCGTGGAGGAGGTTGAACTCCACGTACCTGCCGCGCCTGATCTCCTGCCATTGTCGCTGGGCGTCACCGTAGGGCAACCCGCGCCGCCGCTCGGCGATGGGAAGCCACGCCGCGAGAAAGCTCGCCGCGCAGTCCTTCACGAACGCGAGCTCGCGCGCCGGATCTCCGCCTGCGTCCTCGAAGAAGATGCCTCCCACGCCACGCGCCTCGCCGCGGTGGGGGAGGAAGAAGTAACGATCGCAGGCCCGCTTGAACCGAAGGTAGCAGGAGGGGTCGTGGCGGTCGCAGGCCGCCTTGAGCGTTCTGTGAAAGTGGGTGGCGTCCTCGTCGAAGAGGTAGTACGGCGTGAGATCGCTCCCGCCGCCGAACCAGGACTTTCCACCCTGCGAGATGAAGCGGAAGTTGGCGTGCGTGGTCGGGACGAGCGGGCTCTTCGGGTGGAGCACCAGCGAGAGGCCCACGGCGGCGAAGGCGCGCCCCTCGCCCTGCAGGCGCCGCGCGAACAATTCCGGCAGCTCGCCGTGCACGTGCGAGAAAGACACCCCCGCCTTCTCGAGCGCTGCGCCGTCTTGGAGCACACGGGTCACCCCGCCACCACCGCCAGGCCGCTCCCAGGGATCGCGGGCGAACCGTCCGGCGCCGTCGAGCTGCTCCAGGGCGCCGCAGATCTCGTCCTGCAACGAGCAGAGGAAAGCGGCCAGGTCGGCGCGAATCTTCTCGGCGGACGGGAGCGCCGGAGTGTGCGCCCCGTCTTCGGATGGGCCGGGACGGGTCAGCGGTTGCCCTCCTCCCGCATGGCCCCGAGCGGGGACCGCCCGAGCGGCATGACACCTGGCATCGGTACCTCCCGTCGGCGGGACCACCCTCGCAATCAGTCTAACCGCCGCGCGGCTCGCCCGCCGGGGAAGTGCTGGACCCGGACGGGCCCAGTTTCGCACAGAGTGTATGCGGCAGCACGCCCGCTCGCTTGCCGGGGCGCGCCCCGGTGCAGTAGACGAATCTATGCTGCTCGAACCGGCACGCCGCTCCGACACCGACGAGGGCGGCGCGGTGTGGCCCGGAGCCGAGGTACGGCCAAGCTCGGCGGCTACCCTCCGCTGGGGGTTGGCTCTGGCGGTGGCGTTCGGCGCGGCCGGAATCCTTCCGTTCGCGTTCGTCCACGTCGATGACGTCGACGGCGCGGTCTACCACGTCATCGCACGCCACCTCGCGGAGGATGGACGGCTCCTCGGTCTCCGGTTCCTCCCCGACTACTGGCCGCGTTTTTTCGAGCACCCGCCGCTGTACTTCTGGATCCAGGCGGCGGTCGTCCGGGTCGCCTCCGAGGCGCTCCTGCCCTGGCTCGGCGCGGCGATCGGGATCGCGACCGTGGGCGTGACGTATCTTACCGGTCGTCAGCTCCTGGGCGCGCGCGCAGCGCTCCTCGGCGCGTTCCTGCTCTCGTCGACGGAGCAGTTCTTCCGCTATCAGGCGCGGCCGCGCCTCGATCCGCCGCTCGCGCTTGCCTACACCTCCTCGGTAGCGCTGCTGCTCGCCGCGCGTGGCCGCACGGGCTGGCTTGTCGCGGGAGGGCTCGCAGCGGGGATGGGAGCCCTCGTCAAGGGCCCCCCCGCGTTCGGCGCGCCGCTCTCGGCGGCACTCGCCCTCGTGATCCTGGGGAGGGGGCGGGAGCTCGGTCGCGTCCGCGTCTGGATCGCGGCCGCTGTCGCGACGCTCCTTCCGGCAGCCGCGCTCGTGGCGGTGGACCATGTCGCGCTCGGCGGTGGGTGGTGGGACGGGTACGTGCGGGGCCAGCTCTTCGCCTCGATGTCCGGGGCGCGCATGGAGGGCGCGACGAACCACGCCTATCTCCTCGGGTCGCTCGCGGGCGGGTTCTGGCCGGGGGTCCCGTTTCTGGTGCTGGCGTTCCTGGGCGCGATCTTGACGCCGCGTTCGGCGCGCTCCAGGGCGGTCCTGGCTCTGGTCGCCTGGGCGGCGGTCATCGTGGCCGGGTTCAGCTTCGCCGGTAGGTCGTACTGGTGGTATGTGGTGCCCGCGTTCATGCCGCTCGCGTTGGCCGCTGGCGCAGGGCTGGAGTCCATACTTCAGCGGGCGTTCGCCGACGCGGGACCGCGGTGGGGCCTTCGCATCTTCACCGGCGCCGGGTTCCTGGCGCTCGCGCTGTCGCCGCTGTGGCCGGAGCGGTGGCTCGTCCGGCCCTGCCCGTTCGGCGATCTTCCGGCGCGCGCCTCGACCGTGGCGCCGGCCGGAACCGTCCTCCGGCTCGGCGCATCGCCCGGACGAGGGTTCACCGACCTGCGCGCCCACGCCGGCTGGCTGGCGCAGCACTCGGGTCGCGACGTGATCGTCACGCCCAGGCCAGGAGCCTCCGCGGGCGTCTTCGAGGAACCTTCGCCGGGCGTTCCGGCGGACTGGTCCGTCGTCGCGCGGCACGGGGGCTGGGCGTTGGCGGTCCCGCGCGTCGCGCCGTGATGGACCGAGGGCGCTCGGCCAGCAGCCTCCAGGATTTCCCTCCGGGATCAGGCGAACACAACGGTCTTGTTCCCGTGCGTGATCACCCGGTCCTCGCAGTGCCACTTCACGGCGCGCGCCAGCACCCGGCGCTCCAGGTTGCGTCCGATGGACTTCAGGTCCTCCACCGCGTGCCGGTGCGAGACGCGCTGAACGTCCTGCTCGATGATGGGGCCCGCGTCGAGGTCGGCCGTCACGTAGTGTGCGGTCGCGCCCACGATCTTCACCCCGCGGTCCCAGGCCTGCCGGTACGGGTCTGCGCCGACGAAGGCGGGGAGGAAGGAGTGGTGGATGTTGATGATCCGGTTGGGGAAGTGACGGATGAACTCCGGCGACACGATCTGCATGTAGCGCGCGAGCACGACGAGGTCGGCCTTGCCCTCGAGGAGCCCCAGCATCTGGTCCTCGGCCGAGGCTCGCTGCTCCTTCGCATTCGGGACATGGTGGAACGGCACCCCGAACGCTTCCACCGGCGCGCGCAGATCGGGGTGGTTGGAGATGACCATCTGCATGTCGGCGGGGAGATCGCCTCGCTTCCACTCCCAGAGAAGCTCCATCAGGGCGTGGTCGTGCTTCGAGACGAGCACCGCCAGTCTCCTGTGCATGTGCGAAGCGCCGAGCTGCCACTCCATCGCGAAGGGCTCCGCGATCTGGTCGGCGAACTCGCGCCGCAGCTCGTCGAGCGGCTTGTCGAGCCGGCTCGTCTGCAGCTCCAGGCGCATGAAATAGGCGCCGGGCTCGTCGTCGGTGGAGTGCTGATCGAGGTCCGTGATGTTGGCGCCGTGCGTGAAGAGAAAGGTCGAGATGGCGGCCACGATCCCGGGCCGGTCCGGGCACTTGATGAGGAGGACCGCGTGCTTGTCGTCGATCACGCCCGGAACCTAGCAGATCTCCTGGCGGAGCCTGAACTCGGTGCGCGGGTCGGTCCTCGCGGGCCGTGGCCGGTCATCATCCAGGCGTGGCACGGGCTAGACTTCTAGACAGCTAGGCTCACCGGGGACGAGCCCTGACCGTGGAGGGGGGCGAGGCCGACCGTAGGCGAGCGTAGAGCAGCGCGTCGCCGTACTGGCCGCCCTTCAGCGCGTAGTGGCGGAGCCGGCCCTCGAGCATGTACCCGGCGTTCTCGAGGACCCGCGCTGCCTCGGTGTAGCCCGGGCCCTCGGAGACACCCGTTGACTCCGCGGTCCAGTCGAACACGAACGTCTGGATGCGCTCGAGGCCGAGGAGGATGTCGAAGGCATAGGCGGTGGCGGCTCGCACGGCGGCTCTCGCGATCCCCCGTCCCCAGAACGGTCGCCCCACCCAGAACGTGAGGTCGGCGCAGATGCGGTGCACGTTCTCGCGCCGCTTCAGGAGGACGCCGCCGGTCAACTCGTCGCGCCACCAGATGGCAAAGCTCTTCTGCGACCAGTTCATGACGTCGTGGTCGTTGATGTGCTCGGCGAGCCACAGGTCTGCCGCGGGCGCCGTGAACGGGTGCGGGAACCTGTCCCGGAGGTTGAGCCAGATGTCGCGATCGTCGCCGAGGCGCATGAGGGCCTCGGCATCCGAAAGGGCCCACGGGCGTAGCGTCACGTCGGCTGGATTCACTCGCTTGTGTGCCATGGTCGACCCTCGATTCACAGCGGCGTCGCGGCATCTCCAAACTAGCCGAAAAACCACCCTTAGGGCCGGAATGCGGCGGTATGCCACAGCGCGGCGAGTGCCGCGGCCAAAGTGCGAATGGCGATCCTCGATGGCCGGGCCCTCGCGAGCCAGGCCACACCCCGCGCTGAGGACTTCCGCACCTGCGGTCCTCAAGGCGGGGGGAGCGCC
>MEMX01000030.1:69587-75794 GCA_001768075.1 Anaeromyxobacter sp. RBG_16_69_14
CCCCCGCACCCCCCAGATAGAGTTGTCGCGCCTTTCGACGATTCTCCGAAGTAGTAGATCAGGAGTGCGGCGGTCTCGAGCGCCTGTCGCTACGGACGTGCACCTTGCCGCCGCGCCGACCGCGCTCCTGCGCGAGCGGCAGCAGCGTCGCATCGAGCATCTCCACGCGCTATCATCATTCGAGGCATGGCCCGGCTCTTCCTCCTCTTCACTGTGGTTCCGCTGCTGGATCTCTGGGTCCTCCTGCGGATCTCCGCAGTGGTCGGTCCTTGGGGGACGCTCGCGCTCATCTTGGGGCCCTCGCTCCTGGGTGCATGGCTCGCTCGCCGCGAGGGGCTGCGCGTGCTCCGCGCGTGGCAGCGGGCGGTCGCCGAGGGCCGGATGCCGGAGGAGGGCCTCATCTCGGCCGGCCTGGTGCTCGCGGGCGGCGTCTTGCTCATCACCCCCGGAGTGCTCACGGACGCCGCCGGGCTGGCGCTGCTCGTCCCGCCCATCCGGCGCCTCGCCGCGACGGGCGTGCGCTGGTGGATCCGGCGCAAGATCAGCGATGGGACGATACACGTGGTGACGCGGCGGGGGGACGAACCGGACGAGCCGATTGACGTGACACCGCGTCGGTGACCCCTCGATGACCGACGACCGGAGGTCCGGACATCCTGGTCGATGGCCGCCAGCTGATCTCACCACGGGTACCCCAATCCAGCCGGGAAACGGGACACCGCGGGGTGGTAACGTGGCACGCCATGTTGCGCAGTCCGCTCGCCCTGGCGCTGTTGACGGTCTCCCTTCCTGCCTGCCCAGATTCGCCACGGGGCCTGACGGTGGACGTGCCGGTCACCGCCGGCGTCGCCGGCGGCGCGCTCGCCGTGTGGGGCGTGACCGAGCTGGCGAAGGGGGAGCTCACCCCCGGCACCTGTCGCTGGTGCGGGCCTCCATCGGTCGATCGAGACGTGTGGGCAGGGCTGGTCTGGTCCGACCCGAAGGCCGCTGGCCTGCTCTCGGACGTCCTGGTACTGGCGCTGCCCGCCTCGCTGGCGGGGGCCGACTTCTTCTTCGCCGGGCGAGACGCCCGCCGCGCCACCGAGGACGTGCTCGTGTCCATGGAGGCGGTGGCGCTGGCTGCCGTCGCGACCCAGGTGGTGAAGTTCACCGTCGCTCGGCGGCGGCCGGCAGCCTGGGCGGCCGGCTTGCGAACGAGCCCTGACGACGACCGCGCCTTCTTCTCTGGACACGTCGCGACCGCCTTCGCAGCCGCGGGAGCCTTTGGCACGGTGGCGAGGCTGCGCGGCTATCCGGCGTGGCCGGCTGTGTACGCGGTGGGCTTCGGCACCGCCGCTGCGATCGGATACCTTCGCATGGCGGCGGACGAGCACTGGCTCTCCGATGTGGTGGCGGCGGCGGCCGTCGGGGCGGGGCTGGGCGTGGCCGTGCCGCTGTTCTTCCATCGCGGCGGGCACGAGGAAGAGCTGACCTTCACGCCGCTGTCGGGCGGGGTCGTGGGTCTCCGGGTCTCGGGGAGCTTGTGACGTCCGGCTCGGCGCCGTGAAGGGGCTTGCGGTTCGCATAACATGACGTTATGATGGCGGAATGAAAAGGCGCGCTCGCCTGGCCCAACAGGCGCACCTGACCGTCCGTATCCAGCGGCTCACCCGCGAGATCGAAGAACTGGTGCCGGAGGTGAAGGCGGCGGTGGGCGGCGATGACGACGGACTGCTCGCGTCTGCGGCGAAGTCCCTGGAGCGGGCCGCCGTAGCGGTCAGCTCCCTGGCCGGTCAGGGTAGACCGGACCGCCTGGGCGGTGACATCCGGGCGGTCCTGGAGGGCACCTCGCCTCTCATGTCGCTGCTCGGCTCACGGGTCGTACTGGCGAGCACCGGCAGCGACGAGCGGAGGACGCCGAGCGCCGGAGCGCAGGCGCTCGCGGTGCTGCTCGAGGAGCCGGAGCGCGCGTTCGAGGCGACGGAGGTCGCAGAGCGCCTCGGTTGCTCCGTCCCCATCGCGCGCACCACGCTCAACCGGCTCGTCCGGAGCGGGCACGCCACACGGCCTGTCGCAGGGCGCTTCCGAGCCAAGGCCCGCTGACCTGTCGCCAGGGTCGGAGGGATCGTCACCTATCACCTCATGGTGGAGCGCCTGTCGCGGGGCGCCGGCGCGCCATCGACGGGCGCTCACATCGTCGTCGTGCCGTTCCGAGATCTACCAAACGTAGAAACGACCCATTTGGGAGCACCTGGACTGCTTCATACCAGTGCACTCTGCCGTTGAATCTGCTTTGCAGCTTTCTTTGTGGGGGGGGATAGCTTCGATGTGTTCCAGGCCGCTCTGGCTATGTCTTGTCTTGGTCGCAGTCCTATCGGTGGGGTGCTCCTCCGGCGTTTCCGTGCTAGAGCCGGCAGTGGAAGGGATCGAGCCGAACTGCGGTGACCGCGCCGCCGACACTGCCGTGACGGTGCTGGGCACTCTGCCCGTGAAGACGGTGGCCTCGCACGAGGGCAGCGAGGCCGCGATCGTCAATACGTATCGCGCGTGGGTTGGGGCTCGCGAGCTCCTCGATGTGAAGTGGGTCGATGGCCACACCCTGACGGCTGTCGTGCCACCAGGTATCGAGGCTGGCACCTACGGTTTGACCCTGCAGAGCCCATTCGATACCCGCGCCACCAAGGACGCTCTTTTCGAGGTACGGGCAGGAGAGTGTCACTGCACGCCCAAATGCGCCGGCAAGGCGTGTGGTAACGACGGGTGCGGCGTGGGAGGGACGTGTGGCACGTGCCCGTCGGGGACGCAGTGCTCCAGCGCCGGCACTTGCGACTGTACACCGAACTGTGCCGGCAAGACGTGCGGTGACGACGGATGCGGCATGGGAGGGACGTGTGGCACGTGCCCGTCGGGGACGGCGTGTTCTAGCGCCGGCACTTGCGGCTGCGCGCCGACCTG
Source organism: Anaeromyxobacter sp. RBG_16_69_14 (assembly GCA_001768075.1). Classification (GTDB taxonomy): domain Bacteria; phylum Myxococcota; class Myxococcia; order Myxococcales; family Anaeromyxobacteraceae; genus Anaeromyxobacter_A. Next base: position 72,522 of record MEMX01000030.1, read on the forward strand.
CGGCGACCGTGAGTGCGGTGGCGATGGGTGCGGAGGGACGTGTGGCACGTGCGAGGCGGGGTGGGCATGCGACACCGGCACTTGCATCTGTATGCCGAACTGCAGCGGCCGTGGGTGCGGCAGCGATGGGTGTGAGGGGACCTGTGGCACGTGCGAGGCGGGGTGGTCATGCTCCAGTTCCGGTGCTTGTAGCCCCCCCACCTGCACCCCGCCGGACTCGTACGCGACCTGTGACGTCGATTATAGTTATTGCGGCCTGAACGGCCAGGGGATTGGTTGGTGCTGCCCCTCGACTCACCCACATCTCTGTGATGTGGCCGAGCCGAGCTGTTACTCGACGGCCGCCGAGGCGGCCGCGATCTGCGGCGGCAGCTGCCAGGAATGTGTCCCATAGGATGGAGGCTCCGGGTGACCCGACGCCTCCCCGGAGCCCTTGCAGGTTCGCCACATCCGCAGCGCCGGCTCACCTGACGCTCACACGCCTGCTTCTACGCGACGACATGCACGGTCGAGCCCCGCCTCGGCGTCGCCTCGACTGGCGCCACCGGCGGGGAGTTCCCGCCGAGCGCAGCGCTGGCCCCCTGGCCTGCTCCGTCGATGAGACGCAGCATGCCTGCGTCCATGGCCTTCTGCGCGTTGCGGATGACGCCGTGGGGCGACGTCGGGGGGCGGCTGCTGATGGAGTTCATGGTGGTCCTCTCGGATTTCAGGTCCCCCAGGGGAAGAGCAAGAGTCGCGCCGCTGCAAATGGGCGAAACCACGAGACGCGGCTACGGGTTTCCCCGCCAGCAGGGGTTGCGGCGACCGGGTATGCCGCGTGCTCGCGAACGACCCCCGGAGGTCCGGTGCAAGGTGAATGGTGTGCCTACGGAGCGGTAGACTCGTAGCCGTGTCCTGCGGTACAATTTGCCAATGCCGACCACGGGGGAGAACCTCGCCACCGCTTTTGCTGGCGAGAGCCAGGCTAATCGCAAGTACCTCGCCTTCGCTCGCCTCGCGGAGCAGGAGCTGCGGCCGCAGGTCGCGAAGCTCTTCCGCGCCGCCGCCGAGGCCGAGACCATCCACGCGCTTGCCCACCTCGCGAACATGGGTGGCGTGGGGACGACGCTCCAGAACCTCGAAGCCGCCATAGCCGGCGAGACCTACGAATTCACCGAGATGTACCCGCCCATGGTGAAGCAGGCCGAGGCCGAGGGGCACAAGGCGAAGACCATGCTCGGTTACGCCGACGCAGTGGAGAAGGTCCATGCGCGCCTCTTCCAGCAGGCGCTCGATGCGATGAAGGCGGGGAAGGACCTCTCGCAGATGGAGGTCTTCATCTGCCCGACCTGCGGTAACATCGAGTTCGGCGTCCCGAAGGAGAGATGCCCGATCTGCGGTGAAGCGGCACACTGGTACCAGAAGGTCGCGTAGGCCGAGGAAGTCGCGCTCGCAGGCCGTTCGAGCCCGCTGCCAGTACCTGAAGGCTTGTACGCGCCGCGGCCGCCACCGGCCGAGTTTTGCTGTCCCGGACGCAAACCTCCTTGCTGATATCTATTTCTCTTGCCCCGGTCGCGGCCACCACGGCGAGGAGGGGAAGTCTCCGAGACCTTGGGTAATCCCCTTCGGGTTCGCGCTCGCCAACCCAGGCAGGCCTGGCAGCGCTCGAGCTGCAGGGTGTCAGGGCCCGCGCCCTGCAGCCGGGGAGACCCTCCGCGGGACCCCGGGAAGGTGATTGCACCGCCGGTGCCAATGCAGCACGCTACGAGTTCACCATTCAGGGGGCGAATATGGGCCAGGAAAACGGTGACTACCCGGTGTGCTGCATCCTGCCTCCGCACGTGCTCAGGCGTATGTCGGAGAAGGGTTCCGCCGACATCCGGAACGCCGCTTTCGACACGCTGAGGATCTCCGAACGCCTGCGTGGTCTCCGCCAGGCCGTCGCGGACTCGCAGCTCGCAGCGCCCACCGGCGGGCTCCGGCGCACCATCTACGACGCGAAGAACAAGGAGCGGCTCCCCGGTGCCCTCGTGCGCTCGGAGGGCGCCGGGCGGTCGGGTGACGCCGCTACCGACGAGGCCTACGACGGCCTCGGCTCGACCTACACGTTCTACGACGAGGTCTGCCGGCGGAAGTCGATCGACGGCAACGGACTCCGGCTCGACGCGACCGTCCACTACGGGAAGAAGTACATGAACGCGTTCTGGGACGGCCGGCAGATGGTGTTTGGCGATGGCGACGGCGAGATCTTCGGGGCCTTCACCAAGTGCCTGGACGTCATCGGTCACGAGCTCACGCACGGGGTGGTCCAGTACGAGGCGGGCCTCGTCTACTGGGACGAACCGGGCGCGCTGAACGAGTCGATGGCGGACGTGTTCGGCACGCTCGTGAAGCAACTCGGGCTGAAGCAGCGGGTGGATCAGGCGGATTGGATGATCGGACGAGGGCTGCTCGTGAAGTTCCCGGACCAGGCGCTCCGCTCCATGAAGGCCCCCGGCACTGCTTATGACAACGAGCTCATGGGAAAGGACCCTCAGCCGAGCCACTACAAGGACTACGATCCGGACAAGTACCCGGAGGACAACGGCGGTGTGCACGTCTTCTCGGGAATCCCGAACCACGCCTTCTACCGGGCGTCGATGAGCTTCGGCGGGAACGCATGGGAAAAGGCGGGGAGGATCTGGTACCACGCCCTCACCGAACTCCTCGGCCGGCGCTCCACGTTCGCCGACGCCGCCCTCGCGACGATCACGGCCGCCGGCCGGCTGTTCGACGCGAGCGCGGAGAAGGTCGTGCGCGAAGCATGGGAGGTGGTCGGGGTCAAATCGGCGCAGCTCAAGGTCGCGTAGATGAGGGCGGAGCTCATCCGTGGCGGTGGGCTCGCTGGCCTGCGGTTCACCGCGGCGGTCGACGGTGACGCGCTCTCGCTGGACGAGCGCCGCGCGCTCGAGGAACTGGTCGCGGAAGCAGGCTTCTGGTCGTTGCCCCCGGTCATCGCCCCCGTCGCGCCGCCGGGGGCGGACCGGTACCGCTACCAGATCACGGTTGACGGAGATGGGCGGCGGCACGCTGTCACGGCCCCCGAGAGCGCCCTCCCCGAGGAGCTGCGCCCGCTCGTCGAGTGGCTCGAGGCGCGCGGGCACGTTGCGCCGTGTGCGCCGGGAAAGAAGCCGTGAGGGGGACTCGAACCCCAGGGCCTGAATAGCGCATGCCACATGAACTGACGCTCGAGATGGGGGGCGCGGGGGGAGAGTTCTCCCCTCCGCTTGAGGCGCCGCAAGGCGCCGGACATCA
>MEMX01000030.1:75807-78849 GCA_001768075.1 Anaeromyxobacter sp. RBG_16_69_14
CATCAGCTCACAGCGGCGGCGGTGCCGCTGGAGAATCACATCAACTGGTCGCCGCTGTGAGCCCTGCTCCGCGGTCAGTGGGCAACGCCCAGCGCGTGCCTCCACGCGTGCATGACGTGCTCCGCCACCGCGTCGACGCCCACGTCGCGCGTGAGCTCTGCGAACACGTGCGGCCCGTCCCCGCGCATGCGGCGCGCATCGCGATCCATCACGGCGAGATCGGCACCGACCGCCGGTGCGAGGTCGGTCTTGTTGATGACGAGGAGGTCCGACTGCGTGATGCCGGGGCCTCCCTTGCGGGGCACCTTGTCGCCGCCGGCCACGTCGATGACGTAGACGGTGAAGTCGGCAAGCTCGCGGCTGAAGTGCGCGGCGAGGTTGTCGCCGCCCGACTCGATGAGGAGGAGGTCGGGTCGATGTGCCTCGCTGAGCGCCTCGAGCGCCATCAAGTTGGCCGACACGTCCTCGCGGATGGCCGCGTGCGGACACCCGCCGGTCTCGACGGCGCGGATACGCGAGGGCTCGAGCGCCTGGTGGCGGACCAGGAACTCGGCGTCCTCGCGAGTGAAGATGTCGTTCGTCACCACCGCGAGGCCCAGCGCGCCGCGGAGCTTGCGGCAGAGCGCGAGGACGAGCGCTGTCTTGCCGCTGCCGACCGGCCCGCCGATACCTACCGTGAACGCGCGCCCAGCGTAGTCGCGGCAGCGCGCGGGCGCGCGATCCCCGAAGCGTCCGGGAGTCGCGGGGTGGTCGTGGCCCGAGTGCAGCCACCAGCGCGAAGGGCGTCCCGTCCCCGTCGCCCCGCGGAGCGGGGAGAGGGTAGGGGAGAGGGGACAAGATTCCTGGTGCAGTTCGATGGCAGGGCTGAGACCTCGGTCGGGATCGTTCGCCATGGTCAGCTCTGGAACAACCGGGAGTAGAGCCTATCCTGGTGCGTCTGCACGAGGTCGAGCAAGGGGTTCGAGTGCGCGACGTCGTCCAGGCCGAGGCCGGCGCAGGAGCGGACGACCGCCTCGGCGTCGGCGGCAAGCCTGGCCTGGAGAGCCTGCGCCTGGAGCGGTCCGACGAGTCCCAGCCGCACCGACGCGGCGAGGAGTCCGCGCAGGACGCCGAACAGGAAGAGCCGTTGCGCCGTGGCGAGATCGCCGTTGCCGGCGCGGAGAACCGCACCATGGACGGGCGCCAGGTGGCCGGGCAGGCGCTCCCGCCGGACGCGCTCGGCAAGCTCCCCGGCGCCTGCTCCGAGGACCGCGCGCGCCGCCCGCAGGAGCGCCTGTCCCTGAGTCCGGCTGGCGCGGTTGGCGACGTGGCCAGGAGTGAATGCGTCGCAGCGCAGGTCCAGCTCGGCGAAGGCCATTCCGCCACCGTGGGCGGCGGTGACAAAGGGCAGCGCGAAGGAGCCTGCGCTCCACAGCGTCTCGACCGCGAAGACCTCGAGGTCCTCGGGTGTCTCCACCTCCCCGAGCTCCCGCGCCGCCTCGATTCCGCCTGCGTGCGCGAAGCCGCCGGTGGGAAAGGCGGAGTCGGCGAGCTGCCAGAGGAGGAAGGGGTTCATGGTTTCGCCTTCCCGGCAAGAAAGGGCAAAAGGCGAGTCAGAACAAGAAATACCTCTGCGCCAGCGGCAGGACCTTGGCCGGCTCGCACGCGAGCACCTGACCGTCGGCGGTCACGCGGTAGGTCTCGGGATCGACCGTGATCGTCGGCAGCGCATCGTTGAGCTTCATGTCCTTCTTGCCAATTCCGCGACAGCCCCGCACCGGCTCGACCCGCTTGCGGAGCCCGTAACGCGCGCCCACACCGGCTGCCGCCGCGGCCCGGGAGACGAAGGCGACGCTGGTGGCCGCCGCGGCCGTTCCGAACCCGCCGAACATCGGACGCATGGAGACCGGCTGCGGCGTCGGGATCGAGGCGTTGGGATCGCCCATCTGTGCCCACGCGATGAAGCCGCCCTTCACGACCAGCTCGGGCTTGGCTCCGAAGAAGGCCGGTCGCCAGAGCACGAGGTCGGCCAGCTTCCCCACCTCGAGCGAGCCGACGAGGTGCGCCATGCCGTGCGCGACGGCCGGATTGACGGTGTACTTCGCCACGTAGCGCCGGATGCGCAGGTTGTCGTTGTCGCCTCGCTCGCCCGCGAGCCGCCCCCGCTGCACCCTCATCTTGTGCGCCGTCTGCCAGGTGCGCGTCACCACCTCGCCCACCCGCCCCATCGCCTGCGAATCGGAGGACATCATGGAGATGGCTCCCAGGTCGTGCAGGATGTCCTCGGCCGCGATGGTTTCACCGCGGATGCGGCTCTCGGCGAAGGCCACGTCCTCCGGGATGGACGGGTCGAGGTGGTGACACACCATGAGCATGTCGAGGTGCTCGTCGAGGGTGTTCACCGTGAAGGGCCGGGTCGGGTTGGTCGACGACGGGAGCACGTTCGGCTCACCGCAGACGCGGATGATGTCGGGCGCATGACCGCCCCCGGCACCCTCGGTGTGGAAGGTGTGGATGGTCCGCCCGCGAAAGGCGGCGATGGTGTGCTCGGCGCAGGCCGACTCGTTGAGCGTATCGGTGTGGATCGCCACCTGCACGTCGTGCTCTTCGGCCACCGCCAGACAGGCGTCGATGGCGGCAGGGGTCGTCCCCCAGTCCTCGTGCAGCTTGAGCCCCAGCGCGCCCGCCGCGAGCTGCTCGCCAAGCCCTTCGGGCCGGGAGCTGTTGCCCTTGCCGAGCAGGCCCACGTTCATGGGCAACCCGTCGAGGGCGCGCAACATGAGCTCCACGTTGCGGGCACCCGGCGTGCAGGTGGTGGCGTTCGTCCCGGTGGCCGGTCCCGTGCCGCCCCCCACGAAGGTGGTGACGCCGCTCGCCAGGGCCTCGAAGGCCTGCTGGGGGCTGATGAAGTGGATGTGCGCGTCGATGCCGCCGGCGGTGGCGATGAGGCCCTCGCCCGCGACGACCTCGGTCGACGGTCCCACCACCATCCCCGGGGTGACGCCCGCCATGACGTCGGGGTTGCCGGCCTTCCCGATCCCGGCGATGAGCCAGCTCTTCACC
>MEMX01000030.1:78872-79777 GCA_001768075.1 Anaeromyxobacter sp. RBG_16_69_14
GCTCCAGTCGACGACGAGGGCGTTGGTGACGACGAGGTCGAGCGCGTCGCGATCGGCGACGCCCGCCGCCTGGCCCATGCCGTCGCGCAGCACCTTGCCGCCGCCGAAGACGCATTCGTCGCCGTAGCAGGTGAGATCCCGCTCGACCTCGAGGGCGAGCCCGGTGTCGCCGAGGCGAACCTTGTCCCCTGTGGTCGGACCGTAGACCTCCGCGTAGTGACGCCGCCCGATCTTGCGCATGCTAGCGCTCCCCCTCGTGCGCGAAGCCCTGCGCGTGAGCCCGCGCGACCGCCACGATCCTGCCCTCGTCCGACACAGGTCCGTCGGCGAGCCCGTTCCCTCCGCGGATGACGCGCGCGCCGGCGATGTCCACCAGCTGTACCGTCTTCGCCTCCCCCGGCTCGAACCGCACCGCCATTCCGGCGGGGATGTCGAGTCGCTTGCCGTAGGCGGCTGCCCGGTCGAAGCGCAGGTAGGGGTTGGTTTCCACGAAGTGGTAGTGGCTCCCCACCTGGATGGGACGATCGGCGAGGTTCGTAACGCGCAGGGAGACGGTCGCGCGACCCGCGTTGAGCTCGATCTCGCCCGCGGCCGCGGTGACGGCGCCGGGATGGGGCTCGGCGGAAGCGTCGCCCTGGAACTGTTCCAGCGAGGGCACGGGCAGGAAGCTCCCGTACAACGCGAGCGAGAGATCCCCGTGCTCGGCCGCGATGGGATGGTGCACGGTGACGAGCTTGGTGCCGTCCGGGAAGGTCCCCTCCACCTGCACCTCGCTCACCATCTCGGGAACGCCCGTCATCACCTGCCGCCGCCCCAGCATGCGTCGGCCCAGATCCATCAGCTCGGCCACGCCGCGCCCGTCGCGCGCGAGCTCGAGCAGCTGCGTGGCGAGGAGCGCGACCGCC
>MEMX01000030.1:79786-95742 GCA_001768075.1 Anaeromyxobacter sp. RBG_16_69_14
CCTCCGGGTGGTTGAGGCGCAGCCCGCGCGCGAGCCGCTTCTGGGCCAGGAAGCCCGCCTGGTGCAGCGTCAGCTTGTCGATCTCGCGGGGCGTGAGGTGCATGCGCGGTCTCCTCGGGGTCACCACCTGCCCGCGAAGGGGTCGTCCCCCAGCGGGGCTGCGGCGAAGGCGAGCGCCTGGCGCAGGAAATCAGCCAGCGCCTCGGGCGAGGTGGCGGCGCAACGCAGGAGCGCGCCTCCTTCCAGCGGGCTCGCCGCGGCGAGGAGATGGGCGTCACGCTCGACCGGCTGCGCCGCGAGCCGCGCGAGGAGCGCACGTGCTCCATCCGAGAAGGCAGGGCCGAGCGCGAAGGCCAAGGCGAAGGCGTCGAACCGGCCGAGCCGTGTCGCTAACCCGCTCCCCGCACCGGGCGCGCGTGGCTCGTGGCCCCGAAGGCGCTCCCGAAATCGGTGGGGCTCACAGGCCTCGCGTGGCTCGCGGGGCTCCAAGACGAGGGCGTCGCCCATGACGAGCCGGCCGTCCACGCGTACTTCGTTCGAGCTGAGGTACCGGTCGAACGCCCAGCGCTCGCCGCGCGCGCTCCGGCCGGCGACGACGGCGTCGACGGCGAGCAGGCTCGCGCCCTCCTCGAGGTCGAAGCGCTGCCGCTGCTCGTAATGCGCGCCCGCGAAGGGTGAGACCGGTTCGGGCAGGATCGCCAGCGCTCCGCTCCGCCTCACCCGCGCATCGAGCCGCTGGACTGCGCCGCGGCCATCGTGCGCGCGATACACCTTCGTCTCGGCTTGAGTGGCGAGGAGCGCCGTGGCGCCGGGACCGACCTCCACCTCGACCGCCACGTCGTCGCCGGCCACCAGCCCACCCCCGTGGCTGAGGAGGAATACCCAGGCGCTCGTACCCCGCACACGAGGGGCGAGGAACTGGAGCGGCGTGGCGGCCTCGGCCCGCAACAGCGCAGTCGCGCCGTCGACGAGCGCGAAGCCGAGGCGTCCCCGCCCGGGAGCGAGTGCCGCCGGTCTGGGCGCAACGCAGGGCCCCGAAAGCGACCGAGGCTCGCCTGGCCGCCTGACGGCTCGCGATGGCGAGCGGGGGAGCCTGTCCGTCACCTGTTCGAGGGCTCGTCTCACGGGGTCGGGACGTCATCGTTCCCGAAGCGCCTCTCCACCGCAAGGGCTGGTCCAGGCACACCCACTCGGGGTCGGTCGCCGTTCGCGTCAGTCTCGCACTTGCAAAACGCTGTCCGGCCGTGCTGGCGAAGGCGCACGCGACCATCCGTGACGATGCTCTCGCCGGGGGCCATGCGCTCGCGCCGCCCAGCGAACCGGCGACCCGAGGGCTCAGGCCAGCGCGCGATCGTCGATCTCGACCGGCTGGCCATTCGTCGGCCAGTCGATCTCCGAGGCGAGCAGGTGCAGCTCCTGCTTCAGCTTCTCCTTGGCGCGGATCTCGAGCTGGCGGGCGCGCTCTCGACTGAAGCCGAAGTGCTCGCCGAGCTCCTTGAGGGTCATCGGCCTGTCGCTCATCACGCGCTGCTCGATGATGTAGCGCTCGCGCTGGTCGAGCCGTCCCAAGGCCTCCCCGACGCGGCCCTGCACGATCGTCTGCTCCTGCGCCGTCGAGAGCTCGTGGTCCTGAGAGGGGCCGTGGCCGACCACAAAGTCGACGTGGGTATAGCCCCCGTCGTCGCCCATCGGCGCGTCCAGGGAGAGGTCGCGTCCCTCCATGCGCTGGGTCATCTCCTCCACCTCGCCCGGCTTCACTTTGAGTTTCCTGGCGATCTTGGAGGAGTCCGCACCGTCCGAGTCGAGACCGTGCTCGACGCTCATCTTGTCGAGCTCGCGCTTGGTGCGGGCGAGCGAGAAGAAGAGCTTGCGCTGGGCCTGCGTCGTCCCGAGCTTCACCAGCGACCAAGACTTGAGGATATAGTTCTGGATGTACGCGCGGATCCACCACACGGCGTAGGAGATGAGGCGGATACCCTTGTCGGGGTCGAACTTCTGCACCGCCTTCATCAAGCCGATGTTCCCTTCCTGGATCAGGTCCGCCATCTTGAACCCATACGACCGGTATTCGTATGCGACCTTCACGACGAACCGGAGGTTCGCCGTGACGAGCCTGTGGGCGGCGCGCGTCTCGCCTTGCTTGCGGTAGACTCGCGCCAACCTCTGCTCTTCCTCGACCGTCAGGAGCGGGAACTGATTGATCTCGGAAAGATAGAGCTCCAGGGAGCCGGCCGCGTTTGGAAGGGCTTCTCTCTTCTTCATCTCGCCTCCTGAGAACCGCGTCACGGATCGCTGCCGACCGTCCCAGGACATGGGGCGGCGCACGCATGGCCCACCTAGCAACGGTAGTGCCAGGAGGGGCGGGCAAAGCAAAGCCGCGCGATTTCAAGCGCTTGTCGAGGAGGAGAGCCCGGTGCTGTTTCTGCCTGTCAGAAATAGTTACAGCCAAACCCTTCGGGAAGGGTCCCTGTTGGGTTTTTTGCCGGTACATTTTTCAAAACGCTTTCCTTGCATCCTTTCAGGTTCGTGTTCAAGCTATTGTGTTCACCGCAATGGGGCTCTCGCAGACTGAGAAGGAGTAGCGAGGCGTGTCCGATCACGAGGCGCTCGAGCGCGCCGTCGCAGCCTCGGCGGTGGACTTACGAGAGGTAGCTGCCCAGCGCGGCAGCTTTCTCGGGTTCGTCGCCCACGAGATGCGGAATCCACTCTCCACTGCGCTCTGGAGCGCCGAGCTCCTGGCGCGCCTGTCGTCCGAGGATCGGGGAGGCGCGCGCGGTGAGAAGCTCACCGGAATGTGCCTTCGCGCGCTGCAGCGGCTCAGGTCCCTGGTCGAGGACCACTTCCTGGCGGAGCGGCTCGACGTGGGCGGGATCCCGTTTCGCCTGGAGGCCGTCCTGGTCAGGGAAGCGGTCGCCGCGGTCGCCACCAAGGTCGGAGTGGCGGAGCTCGCACTCGAGATCGAGGAAGGACTAGCGGTCCGGGCCGACCGGGGCATTCTCGAGCGCGTTCTCGATGGCCTCCTCGCCACGGCCGGACGCGGAGGGTCACCCGTTCAACTACTGGGTGCAGGGCGGACGAGGGACACCGCACTCTTGCGGGTGCGCGGAGCGCCACCGGCACCCGACGCTCTGGAGCTGCCGCAGAAAGGCACCGCCTCGGACCCGACGGGCAGGGCCCTGGCGCTGTACACGGCGCTCCGTGCAGCGCAGGCGCTCGGAGGCTCTCTGTCCACCACGCAGGAGGAGTACCTGCTCGTCTTGCCGCTCGCTTCGGCGGGGTCGCCCGTGGCCGCCACGTGAAGGCGACGGCGAACGGTCTCGGCTCGCACTTCAGGATTGCCGGAATACCCCGCGAGCACGCGGCCTTCGTTCCTTGACAGGCCTGGTGCCGTCCGCTACAAGCACCCCTCTTTACCGCTCGCCCCACGGCGGGTCCTTCCACATAGGCACGTCCTCCCGGCCAGCGCGAGCGCGGCGGACCACTGCGAGGTTCCATCATGGCGACTGGCCTTCTGGCGAAGAAGATGGGGATGACCCAGGTCTTCAACGCCGCCGGCGACTGCATTCCGGTCACCGTGCTCGAGTGCGGTCCCTGCGCTGTCGTGCGCCGCAAGACCGCCGAAAAGGACGGCTACGACGCCGTTGTCATCGGGTTCGTAGAGGTCGACGAGAAGCACACCTACCGGCTCACGAAGCCCGAGGTCGGCGTGTTCAGGAAGGCTGGTACCAGCGTCTTTCGGCACGTGCGGGAGGTTCGCGTCAACGACGCGAAACTCCTCGGCGAGCTCAAGGCCGGCGACATCCTCACCGTCGACAAGGTCTTCAAGCTCGACCAGCGCATCGACGTCACCGGCATCACCAAGGGACGCGGCTTCCAGGGTGTCTTCAAGCGCTGGGGGATGAAAGGCGCCGCTCGCGACAGCTCTACCGCCCACGAGCACCATCGGCATATCGGGGCCATCGGCCAGCGCAAGACGCCTGGCAAGGTGTGGAAGGGCAAGCACCTGCCCGGCCACCTGGGCGTCGATAACGTCACCATCCAGAACCTGTTCGTCGCCGGCATCGAGGCCGACAAGAACCTGCTCCTCATCGCTGGCGCCGTGCCCGGCCACAACGACGGCCTGGTATTCGTGAACACAGCGGTCAAGGGGCAGCCGAAGACGAGGGCGAAGGTGGAGGAGCGCCAGCGCGCGAAGCCGAAGGTGTAGCTGGCTGGCGCGGGCTACAGGCTACGGACTTCGGGCCACGGTTCGTTGCCGTGGTGCTCGGCTTCCGGCTGCGAGGCGCGTCATCTGACTTTGACTCGCCCAGCCGCTGCCGATGCAACTTGCGAGCTGCCCCAGAAACAGCCAGCTCGTTCGTCAGCCGCAGACTCCCGCGGACGCGCTCGCCTACGGCTGCAGCCGCGGCCGGGTGAGCAGCCGTGCGTGCGATCGCTTGCCCACGGGCCGTAGCCCGCAATCTCTATGGCCGAGCGAGCAGCCATGCACGCGATCGCCGGGCAACTGCAGAAGCCTATGGACGCGCTTGCCCCAAGGGATGCCCCTGGCCGTGGACCGCAGCCTGTAGCCGAGCGAACAGGCTGACGCCTACGCGCTCGCGGCGCCTCGCTTGCGGTTCCTCTCGAGCTTGTAGCGCATGTTCGGGTCGAGGAACTTCTTCCGCAGCCGGATGCTCTTCGGCGTGACCTCGACCAGCTCGTCCTCGGCGATCCACTCCAGCGCCTTCTCCAGGGTGATCTCGCGAGGAGGCGTGAGGAGGATGTTGTCGTCGCGTCCGGCTGCCCGGATGTTGGTCAGCTTCTTCTCCTTGCAGATGTTGAAGTCGAGGTCGTTGTCGTGGCTGTGCTCACCGACGATCATCCCGATGTAGACCGGATCGCCGGGCTTCACGAACAGCGCGCCCCGCTCCTGGCAGTAGAAACAGGCGTAGGCGACCACGTCGCCCACGCGGTCGGAGATGATGGCGCCGGTCTTCCGCTTCTCGATGCGCCCCTGCCACGGCTCGTAGCCGTCGAACTGTGAGGACATGATGCCCTCACCGCGCGTGAGGGTGAGGTACTCGCCGCGGAACCCGATGAGGCCGCGGGCTGGGACGCGGAACTGGAGGCGGGTGCGTCGGGAGCCGAGCGGCTGCATGTCCACCATGCGGCCCCTGCGTGGCCCCAGGTTCTGCGTGACGGCGCCGACCGAATCGCCCGGTAGGTCGCACACGAGCAGCTCCATCGGCTCGTGGGTCTCCCCGTCCAGGATCTTGAGGATCGGCTCGGGGTTCGAGACGGTCAGCTCGTACCCGTCGCGCCGCATGTTCTCGACGATGACCGCGAGCTGGAGCTCGCCGCGGCCTACCACCTTGAAGGAGTCGGGCGTCTCGGTGTCCTCGACGCGGATGGAGACGTTCTTGTACGCCTCGCGGTAGAGCCGCTCGCGGATGTTGCGGCTCGTGATGTACTTGCCTTCCTTGCCTGCGAAGGGACCGTCGTTGACCTTGAAGATCATCGACATGGTGGGCTCCTCGACGCTGATGCGCGGGAGCGCCACCGGGAAGCCAGGTTCGCTTATGGTGTCGCCGATGCCGATCTCCTCGGCGCCGGCGATGCAGACGATCTCGCCCGGCCCGGCGTCCGGGACCTCCGTGCGCTTCAGGCCGTCGTAGACGTACAGCCGGACGATCTTCGCCTGGACGATCTTGCCCTCGTCCCGGATGACCGCGATGGTGTCGCCCGCGTGCGCCACGCCGGACGCGATGCGTCCGATGGCGAGCCGGCCGACGTAGTCGTCGTAGTCGAGGTTGTCGACCAGGAGCTGGAGGGACTCGCGCTCACCGCGCTGTGGGGGTGGCACGTGCGTGAGGATGGCGTCGAAGAGCGGCTTGAGCGACTCCGCGCGCAGCGCGTCCGCGACGGTATGGGCGGCGCGTCCCTCGCGCGCCACGGCGTAGATGACGGGGAAGTCGATCTGGTGCTCGTTCGCGCCGAGGTCGATGTAGAGCGAGTAGACGAGGTCGAGGACCTCCTTCGCCCGCGCGTCCTGCCGGTCGACCTTGTTGATGACGAGTACCGACGGGAGGCCCATCGCCAGCGCCTTCGACAGCACGAAGCGCGTCTGCGGCAGCGGGCCCTCCGCGGCGTCCACCAGGAGCAGTACGCCGTCGACGAGCCGCAGAGCGCGCTCCACCTCGCCACCGAAGTCGGCGTGACCGGGTGTGTCGACGATGTTGATCTTCACGCCCTGCCAGGTGACGGCGGTGTTCTTGGCGAGGATGGTGATGCCCTTCTCGCGCTCGAGGTCGTTCGAGTCCATCACCCGGTCGACCATCAGCTCGTTCGAGCGGAACACGCCCGCCTGGCGAAGCATGAAGTCCACCAGGGTGGTCTTCCCGTGGTCCACGTGAGCGACGATGGCTACGTTCCGGATCTTCTCGCGTTCGATCATTGGGGGCTCGGGGGCATTAGGGGTTTCGGGGCTCGCCCCCGGAAAAGGTCGCACTCTATATGCTGGACGAGGCGTCCCGAGCAAGCGACAGGGTCCGCGAGTGGGCGCGTGGAGGCCCCGTGGCGCCTATATCCCACAGTCCCCGCTACATGAATCCGATGCGCCGGGTCCCGGCGAGCGCGCGGGTGACCTCGTCCAGGATCCCGATCTCCCGGCAGCCCTGGAGGAACGCGAGCGAGCTCCGCTCGTCGAGGCCGGAGAGGACGATCAGATCCCGGACGGTCTTCGTACCATCCGCCTGACCGAGCATGGATGCTTCGCCGGCAGCGATGGCGAGATCGCCGTGCGCGAAGGGCGGGTCGGCGGCGGGCGCGAGCGCGAGCATGTCTGGCAGATCCAGGCGCAAACGCTCGAGCGTCGCCGTGCGCCGGAGGCCCTCGAGCACGAGGCTTCCGGGACAGAGCACCATGCGCGCGATGGGGCGGCGCGCGCGCGACCCAGCCAGCAGCCGATAGCTCCCCTCACGCCAGGCGAAAGTGCTCCAGAGGATCTCGCTGATCTGGTCACCGATCATCCTCACGCGGCGCGCGTCGTCGAGCACCCCACGTGCGACGAGCGCCTCGTTGAGCGGTGACCTGGGTCCGATCTCGGCCAGGATGGCGCCGAGCGCCTCCGGCGAGAGGACCCCCTCGCGCACGCAGCGCACCGCGAAGCGCTCGGAGGGCACGTTCGAGACTGCAAAGACGGGCCGGCCCTCCTCGAAGAGCACGAGCTTCTTCAGCGGGCCGCGCGCGAGGGTGAGCGCGCCTGTCGCCCGCGCGACGTGGAGCGCTGCGAGGAGGCGCGGCACACGCGTCGAGGCGAGATCACCCTCGGGCAGCGCCGGAGCCCCCGCCCGCGTCGGAGACGGGATGGCGGGGGAGGGTAGCGGCATCGCGAGCCCCTCCCAAGGACGTGGCACGAGCGGGGTGCCGGGCGAGATCTCGTCGAGCGCAGGGCGGGCCTGGGAAAACACGAGGCTGTCGAAGTCATCGGCGATCTCTTCGGCAGGGGCGGGGAGGTCCGCCCCGACCGCCGTCGTGGCCGGCGCCGAGACGCCTGCGCCGCGGTCCCCTGGCGCGGACATCATCATCGAAAGGCGTGTTCCGGAAGGTCTGTCCCTCATGCATGACTCGTGTTTCGCCCTTTAGCACACTGCTTCCGGCGCGGAAATCCCTCGGACTCGCCTCGGCAGTGGGGGTGAGGGCACGAAGTACCGGCATCCCTGCGGGGCCGAGCTGTGGCGCGGCCGTCCGGCATTGGCTACGCTCGCCCCGTGATCCTCACCTACCACCACCTCGCCATCCAGTGTGTCGACCTCGCCGTCTGCGAGCGTTTCTACCGAGAGGTGCTCGGGCTCGAGCTGCTACGGCGCTGGCCGCTCGAGGGGGGCGGCGATCGCAGCGTGTGGCTGTCGATCGGCGACGGCTTCCTCGCCCTGGAGCGCGCTCGGGAGCCAGGGCCGAGCGCGCCGTGGCGCGACGGACGGGCCGGCCTGCACCTCGTCGCGCTGCGCATCCGTCCAGGCGAGCGCACCGAGTGGGAGGCACGCCTCGAGGCGTACGGTGTACCCGTGGTCCACCGCACGCGCTGGACGCTGTACGTGCGAGACCCGGAGGGGAACCGGGTCGGCCTGTCCCACCATCCCGAGGACGCTGGCACGCCGAGGGCCTCGGCGTCGCTCTCGCCGGAGGGGAGCCGGGAAGGAGAGGATTGGCTGGCCTCTCTACCGTTTCCGGGGAGGCAGGGTTGATCTTCGATCGCCGCCGCTACGGGAAGGACAACTACGTCTACCTCCTCGCCGAGGGGGGCGAGGCGGCGCTCGTCGATCCTGGCGATTCCGAGGTCGCGCTGGCGCTGGCGCTGGCTCACGGCGCCCGGCCGCGCTTCATCCTGCACACGCACGGTCACCCCGACCACACCGACGGCAGCGCCGAGGTGGCGAGTTGCCTCGGGGCGGCCGTGTACGCGAGCGCCGCCGATGCAGCCTGGTATGCTCCCGACGTGGATCTCGCCGGTCGCACGGAGCTCGTCCTGGGGACGCTGCGCCTGCGCGTCCACGCAGTGCCCGGCCATACCCCCGGTTCGGTCCTGTACGAATGGAGCGGGCGGCTTCTCACCGGCGACACGCTCTTCTGGGGAGGCGCGGGGAACTGCAGGCACGGAGGCGATCCGGCATTGCTCGCCGACAGCTTCTCCTCCGTCGTCGCGAGGCTCGACGGCGCACTGGAGGTGAATCCGGGCCACGACTACGCCGAGGCGAACCTCCCCTTCGCGCTCGACCTGGATCCCTCGAACGCGCGTGCCCGCGCGCAGCTCGGCGCCGCCCGCGCCGCCCGCGTGCGGGGAGAGGAGCCCAGGCCCACCACGCTCGAGGAGGAGAGGAGCGCGAACCCGTTCCTCCGCGCCGCCGAGCTGGCGCCGGTGCTGGCGCAGCGGGGGCTTGCTTGCCGCGATGCCAGGGAGGCTTTCCTGGCGATCCGCCACTTGAAGGACGCCTGGCGGGGATAGCGATCCTCTCGCTCGCCTGCTCGCAGGCAGGCATCGCGCACCGCAGCAGGTTGGATTTTCGGATGGTTTCTAGGAGCGGCGGAGGCGGGACCGCCTCGTGGAGGACCGATGCCGCGCATCGTCACCTTGCCGAACGCCCTCACCCTCTCGAGGTTCGTCCTCGCGCCGGTGTTCCTCGTCCTCTACTCGCGCGGTGACACGGTGAGGGCGCTCGCCGCCTTCGCCGCGGCGGCCGCCACCGACGTCCTCGACGGGCTGGCCGCGCGCGTCCTCTCCCAGTACTCGCGGCTCGGCGCCTTCCTCGACCCCATCGCGGACAAGTTCCTCGCCGCGTGCGCGCTGTTCGCCCTGTGGGAGCGGGGCCGGCTTCCTCTCTGGCTGCCGCTCTTCGTCATCTCGCGGGATCTGGCCCAGCTCGCCGGCGCCGCCGTGCTGCGCTCCATCCACCGGCGCATCCCCGTCGCGCCCACGCGCATCGGCAAGTACGCGACCTTCTCACTGGCCGCCACCGTGGTGGTCTCCCTCGCTTGGGAGCTCCTCGACTGGCCGGGGGCAGCTGTCGCGCCCTTGGTCGCGGCCCTCGGGCTCATCACCGCCGAGTGCATCGCGATCAGCTTCATCCAGTATTCCCTGTTCTTCGTCCGCAGCATGCGCATGTCGCGCACCTGAAACGACCGAAGTCGACGCGACCGGTCCAGATCAGTGTGGGTCTGCGAGGCCTAGAGAACCGACACTCGACCTCGGTACAAGCGGAGAGTCAGCGCACGGATCGTATGCCCGCAACGAGGGGCCCGCATGCTGCTCTGCCGCGTGATCATCATCTGCCTGGTCCCCGCGCTCGCCGGCGTCCCGAGCGCGCGCGCCGAGCGCTTGGCGATCTCCCCGATCCGCGAAGCGGCGAACGCCTCCGGCTTCCCGGGCGGCACCGGCTTCCCGGGTGGCCTCGGTTTCCGAGGCAGAAACACCGGGGACCTCGCCGTCGCCGTGGTCCGCGACAGGGCAGACCCCATCCCGGACGTGTGCAGCTGCGACGGCTTGGGACTCGCCCAGGACGCCGCCCGCGGCGCGGCCGCGTCCTCGCATGGATCGCGATCTGGCGCGCTCTTCCGCAGCCTGCTCGTGCCGGGCTACGGGCAGCTCTACAACGATCAGCCGCTGAAGGGCGGCATCGTCCTCGGGGCCGAGATCGCGCTCCTCTCCACCGCGCTCGTGTTCCACCTCGCCGGCGACAGCGTGCTCTCCGCGTATACGCGGCAAGCGCGCGCTCAGGTCAGCACCGATCCCACCGGCCGGGTACAGCAACTCTACGAGAGCGCGCAGACGCGCTATCGGGTGCGGGACGCGCTGCTGTTCACGGCGACCAGCATCTGGGCGCTGAACCTCGCGGACGCGTACCTGTCCGGTGGCAAGGGGTGGAAAGGGCGCCTGAACCTCGAGTCGGGCAGAGCGGGCCCGACGAGCGATCGCGGGCTCGCCCCGCTCGCGGCGATCCGGCCGGGTCACGTCATCCTGGGCTTGCAGGGAAGGTTCTAGCCCAAGGGGGAGCGGGCGCCGCTCCCTCACAGCGGCGACCAGTTGATGTGATTCTCCAGGGTCACCTCCGCCGCTGTGAGCTGATGTCCGGCGCCTTGCGGCGCCTCAAGCGGAGGGGAGAACTCTCCCCCCGCGCCCCCATCTCGAGCGTCAGTTCATGTGGCATGCGCTATCAGACCCTTCCGCACGCCCCATTGGAATTGACACCCTCGGAAAGCGCGGGTACAACCGCAGCGCTTTTCGCGGCTCACAGGCCCGTAGCTCAGTGGTAGAGCACTACCTTGACACGGTAGGGGTCGTCGGTTCGATACCGACCGGGCCTACCAGAGCTTCCGGGGACCTGGTCCGACGGCCGGGTCCCCTTTTTTTGGGTGTCGCGCGAGTCGCGATCCGGCGGTCGTTCCATTGCGACCGAAGGGCTTGCAGCCCGCTGCGACCGCGCGCTACAAGCCACGGCCCCAGGCCCAGTCGCATGGGCGCACCCGAAAGCTGCCATGCCCGACCTCGTCAAGATCACGCTCCCCGACGGCTCCTCCAAGGAGGCGGAGAGGGGAACCCGCATCGCCGACTTCGTGAAGGAGCAGATCGGAGCCGGCCTGGCCAAGGCCGCCTACTTCGCGAAGCTCGATGCCGAGCCGGTTGACCTGGCGCGTCCGCTCGATCGCGATGCCAGGATCGAGGTCGTGACGACGAAGAGCCCCGAGGCGCAAGAGGTCGCGCGCCACGACGCGGCGCACGTCATGGCGAGCGTGGTGCAGCGCCTCTACCCCGACGCGCAGGTGACCATCGGTCCCGCCGTCGAGGACGGCTTCTACTACGACTTCGCGCGCGACAAGCCCTTCACGCCCGAGGACCTCGAGAGGATCGAGAAGGGCATCGCCGAGGAGATCAAGGCCGACCACCGCTTCGTGCGCGAGGAGGTCTCGATGGAGGCCGCGCTCGAGCTGTTCGGGTCGAAGGGCGAGACCTTCAAGGTCGAGATCGTGAAGGACATCGCCGCCAAGGGGGCGAAGACGCTCACGCTCTACAGGCACGGCGACTGGGTGGACTTCTGCCTCGGGCCGCACGGTCCGTCGACCGGGCGCGTCGGCGTCGTGAAGCTCATGAGCGTCGCCGGGGCCTATTGGCGCGGCGATCCGAAGAACCCGATGCTGCAGCGCATCTACGGTACGCAGTTCTTCGACAGGAAGGCGCTCGAGGAGCATCTCCACCGCCTCGAGGAGGCGAAGAAGCGCGATCATCGCAAACTCGGCCCCGCGCTCGGGCTCTTCGCGTTCCACGAGTACGCGCCGGGCTCGGCGTTCTGGCTACCGCACGGCACGACGCTCTTCCGCGTACTGCGCGACGCCATGGACCGGCTCGTGCGCGCGAACGGCTACCAGGAGGTCAAGACGCCGCTCCTCTTCAACAAGCGGCTCTGGGAGACCTCCGGCCACTGGGGCAAGTACCGCGAGAACATGTTCCTGGTGGTGGACAAGGAGACCGGCGAGGACCTGCCGCTCGACGAGCGCTGCAACCAGTCCTTGAAGCCCATGAACTGTCCGTCGCACCACCTCATCTACAAGATGGGGAAGCGCAGCTACCGCGAGCTGCCGCTGCGCTACTTCACGACGGACGTGCTTCACCGCAACGAGGCCTCGGGTACGCTCGGAGGCCTCACCCGCGTGCGGCAGTTCCAGCAGGACGACTCGCACATCTACCTCATGGAATCGCAGATCCAGGACGAGGTGGCCCGGATCGTGGGGCTCATGAAGCAGGTGTACGCCGCGTTCGGCCTGCCGTTCTCGGCGCGCTTCGGCACCCGGCCCGAGGAGCGCATCGGCGACGACGCGCTGTGGGATCGGGCCGAAGAGGCCCTGCGCGTGGCGCTCGAGAGACTCGGCCTCCCATACGAGATGAACCCCGGCGACGGCGCGTTCTACGGGCCGAAGATCGACTTCGCGGTGACCGATTCACTGGGCCGGAGCTGGCAGCTCTGCACGATCCAGGTCGACTACGCCGCGCCCGAGCGCTTCGATCTCACCTACGCAGGCGACGACAACACGGAGCACCGGCCGGTGGTCATCCACCGCGCCATCTACGGCTCCTTCGAGCGCTTCATCGCCATCCTCACCGAGCACTACGCCGGCGCCTTCCCGGCCTGGCTGGCGCCCGTGCAGGCGCGGGTCGTGACCGTCTCCGATCGCTTCGACGGCTGGGCCAAGGCTGTCCTGGAGCGCCTCCTCGCGGAGGGCTTCCGCGCGGAGCTCGACGGGTCGTCGGACAAGCTCGGGGCCAAGATCCGCGACGCGCAGATCGCCAAGGTCCCTTTCGCCTTGGTCGTGGGCGAGAAGGAAGTGGAGGCGAAGGCCGTCGCTCCGCGCCGCCACGGCGGTCAGGATCTCAAGTCGATGGGTCTCGACGCTTTCGTGGATCTGCTGAGGAAGGAAGCGGCGCCGCCCTTTTGACTCGCCTTTCGCTCTTTTGACAGCAGGCCTTCGGTGGGCTGTCCTTGACTTGTTGCGGCGCGACGACTAGCGTGGCACGCGATGTCAATCTATCGCAGCGAGCGTCGACTTCTTAGCCGGGCGGGAGAGGTATCCCGGCCAGGCTGACCGCTGCGCCGCGACCTCTTCCGCCGGACCCCGGCTGAAGAGGTTGCCTTCGATAGGCGAGACCGCTTCTTCGGCCCAACCAGGACCCCGAGGGCCTTCTTGCCATGTCGATCTCCGAGCCCACCGATCACCCGCCCGCCAGCTCCACTGGAGTCCTGGCGAACGCTGTTTCATTCTCGAACGAGTCTGGTACAGTTCGCGATTCGCATTTTGACGGACCCGGCCAAGGGCCCGACAGAAGGGGACAGAGGACCGTGAACGAGTCCGCAGCCGAGCGCGTCGTCATCTTCGACACCACCCTGCGCGACGGAGAGCAGTCCCCAGGCGCCTCCATGAACCTGGGGCAGAAGCTCCAGGTGGCGAAGGCTCTCCGGGATCTCGGCGTCGACGTGATCGAGGCCGGCTTCGCTGCCGCCTCCCCCGGCGATCTCGAGGCCATTCGCGAGGTCGGTCGTCAGGTGGAAGGCCCCGTCGTCTGCAGCCTGGCGCGCTGTTCTAGGGGGGACATCGACGCAGCGTGGGCCGCGCTGAAGGACGCGCCGCGCAAGCGGATTCACGTCTTCCTCGCCACCAGCCCCATCCACCGCGACTTCAAGCTCAAGATGGCCAAGGACGAGATCGTCCGCCGCGCCGTGGACGGCGTGAAGATGGCGCGAGAGAAGTGCGCCGATATCGAGTTCTCCACCGAGGACGCCGCCCGCACCGAGCTCGAGTTCCTGGCCGAGGTGGTGGAGCGCGCCATCGAAGCTGGCGCGACCACGCTCAACATCCCCGACACCGTCGGTTACGCCCTGCCGCAGACCTACGCCGAGACGCTCGGATATCTGAAGAGGCACGTCCGCGGCATCGACAACGTGATCATGTCGGTGCACTGCCACAACGACCTCGGCCTGGCCGTCGCCAACAGCCTGGCCGGCGTGATGGTCGGTGCACGGCAGGTCGAGTGCACCATCAACGGGATCGGCGAGCGCGCCGGGAACGCTTCGCTGGAGGAGATCGTGATGGCGATCCGGACCCGCCAGGACGTGCTGCGGGTGCGGACGGACGTGAAGACGGAGCGGCTCTACCCGACGAGCCGCCTCGTGTCGCACGTGACGGGACTCCACGTTCAGCGGAACAAGGCCATCGTGGGCCAGAACGCCTTCGCGCACGAGGCGGGCATCCACCAGCATGGCATGCTCACCCATCGCGAGACGTACGAGATCATGCGTCCCGAGGAAGTTGGCTTCAGCCGCAGCTCGCTCGTCCTGGGAAAGCACTCGGGCCGCCACGCGCTCAAGGAACGGCTGAACGCGCTGGGCTACAAGCTCGAGGACGCGCAGATCGACAAGGTCTTCGCCGAGTTCAAGGTCCTCTGCGACAAGAAGAAGGAGATCTACGACGCCGACATCGAGGCGCTCGTGATCCACGGCCAGATCCTCGGTGCGGGCTCCCATACCTGGGAGCTGCTGGCGCTCTCCACGACGAGCGGCACCGGCACCCTGCCGGCTGCTTCCATCGCGCTGCAGAAGAACGACGGCACCCGCCACCAGGAAGCCGCCGCCGGCGACGGCCCGGTCGATGCCGTCTTCAAGGCGATCGAGCGCATCACCGGCATCACCGGAAGGCTCCGCGACTACCAGGTTCGGAACGTCACGGTGGGTGAAGACGCGCAGGGCGAGGTGGTGCTCGAGGTCGAGCACCCTACCGGTGTGTATCGCGGCCGGGCCATCTCGACGGACATCATCGAGGGCTCGGCGCGCGCCTACCTCGACGTCGTCAATCGCATCGCGCTCAAGCAGCCGACAAACAAGGCCAGCACCGCCGCAGTACGCGAGCTCGGCACTCCCTAGCCAGGGGGTGGCCGAGCCGCAGAGTGCCTCCTTTCGGGGCTCGTCCCAGGGCAGTTGGATGACTCTGTTGGCAGGGCGGCACCCCCCAACGCAGTGCTCGCAGCGTCCCCGCAGCACGCCGGCGACAGCCGGCAGCACTCCAAAGGAGCCCAGGGAAGCACATGGAACCCACAGCCATGCCGCGCACACTCTTCGAGAAGGTCTGGAACGCGCACATCGTGAAGGCGGAGACGGTCGACACCCCGGCCGTCCTCTACGTCGACCTCCACCTCGTCCACGAGGTTACCAGCCCGCAGGCGTTCTCGCTCCTTCGCGAGCGCGGCCTCAAGGTCCGCCGACCCGAGCGCACGCTCTCGACCATGGACCATTCCACACCAACCACGCCGCGCGCGGCGGACGGCCGTTTCGTCTACGGTGACGCGCAGTGCGAGGCGCAGGTGGCGCAGCTCACGCGCAACACGACCGAGTTCCAGATCGAGCTGCACCAGCTGGGCGATGCGGCGCACGGTATCGTGCACGTGATGGGTCCCGAGCTCGGCGCGACGCAGCCGGGGATGACGGTGGTGTGCGGCGATAGCCACACCGCCACCCATGGCGCCTTCGGCGCGCTCGCCTTCGGGATCGGCACCTCCGAGGTCGGGTACGTGCTCGCCACCCAGTGCCTGCTCCAGCGCCGGCCGAAGACGCTGCTGGTGAACGTGGAGGGACAGCTCGGCTTCGGCGTCACCGCCAAGGACCTCATCCTGGCCATCATCGCCAAGCTCGGCGTGGGCGGCGGGACCGGGTATGTCGCAGAGTACGCTGGCCCCGCCGTCCGCGCTCTCTCCATGGACGAGCGCATGACGGTCTCGAACATGTCGATCGAGATGGGCGCGCGCGCCGGCATGATCGCGCCCGACGAGACGACCTTTCAGTACCTGGCCGGAAGGGCAAAGGCGCCGGCAGGGAAGGCCTGGGACGCCGCCGTCGCCGGCTGGCGGCGGCTCGCGACCGACGACGACGCTCGCTTCGACC
>MEMX01000030.1:95771-103229 GCA_001768075.1 Anaeromyxobacter sp. RBG_16_69_14
GAGCCGATGATCACCTGGGGCACGAACCCCGCGCAGGCCATCCCGGTGACCGGTGACGTGCCCGATCCGGCGCGGGCCCACGATGCGGGAACGCGCGCGACCCTGGAGAGCGCGCTTCGCTACATGGGGCTCGTGCCTGGAAAGCCCATCGTCGGCCAGCCGGTGGACGTCGTCTTCATCGGCAGCTGCACCAATTCCCGCATCGGTGACCTGCGCGATGCCGCGCGCGTCATGAAGGGGCGCAAGGTCAAGCTCCGCACCCTCGTCGTGCCGGGCTCGGCAGCGGTGAAGAGGGCTGCCGAGGAGGAGGGCCTCGACCGGATCTTCCGGGAGGCCGGGGCCGAGTGGCGGGAGCCGGGTTGCTCGATGTGCATCGCCATGAACGGCGATCACGTCGGCCGCGGCCAGTACTGCGTCTCGACGTCGAACCGTAACTTCGAGGGGCGGCAAGGCGCCGGTGGCCGCACGCTGCTGGCGAGCCCGTCCACCGCTGCGGCGGCGGCGGTGACCGGTCACGTCGCAGACCCGCGCCGCCTGGGAGACCATTGAATGGAACCGATGCGCATCATCCGAAGCCGCACCGTCGTGCTGGCCAAGGACAACATCGACACCGATCAGATCATCCCGGCGCGCTTCCTCAAGGTGACGGACAAGAAGGGCCTCGGAAAGGCGCTCTTCAGCGACTGGCGCTACGCCGAGGGCGGAGCGCCCAGACCGGAATTCGTGCTCAACCAACCCGCCGCGCAGGGCTGTCAGATCCTGGTGGCGGGTGACAACTTCGGATCCGGTTCGTCCCGCGAGCACGCGCCGTGGGCGCTCGTGGACGCCGGTTTCCGGGCGGTCGTCTCCACCTCCATCGCCGACATCTTCAGGAACAACGCGCTCAAGAACGGGCTCGTGCCGGTGGCGGTGGACCGCGCGGCGCACGCTGCGCTCCTCGCTTCGCCCGGCGCCGAGGTCGAGGTGGATCTCGAGGCACGCACCATCTCGCTGCCGAACGGAGGCAAGGCAACCTTCCCCATCGACGGCTTCGCGCGTTACTGCCTCCTGAACGGTGTGGATGAGCTCGGCTATCTGCTCGCGCAGGAGGAGGCCATCGCCGCCTTCGAGAGCGCGCGATGAGCGCGAGCGCCAAGGCGCCCACGAACCCCGAAGGCCACGCCATGAGCTTCGACCCTCGCCACCGTAGCCGCCACCTGTACGAAGGCTACGACCGCGCGCCGGCGCGCGCGATGATGCATGGGATCGGCTTCAGCCGGGAGGACCTCGCGAAGCCGTGCATCCTCGTCGCCAACACGTGGATCGAGACCATGCCGTGCAACTACCACCTGCGGCGCCTGGCCGAGCTGGTGAAGGAGGGCATCCGCGCTGCCGGTGGGACGCCCATGGAATGCAACACCATCGCGATCAGCGACGGCGTGGCCATGGGCACCGAGGGCATGAAGGCGTCGCTCGTCAGCCGCGAGGTCATCGCCGACTCGATCGAGCTGGTAGGCCGCGGGCACTCGTTCGACGGCCTGGTCGCGCTCGTCGGCTGCGACAAGACCATCCCCGGAGCGGCGCTGGCGCTGCTCCGGCTCGGCGTTCCCGGCCTCGTCCTCTACGGCGGCTCCATCGCGGCGGGGAAGCTCGACGGGAAGGACATCACCATCCAGCACGTCTTCGAGGCGGTGGGCGCGCTCGCCGCCGGCAAGATCGACGAGCAGCGGCTCGAGCAGGTGGAGGACGCGGCCTGCCCGGGCGCGGGGGCCTGCGGCGGTCAGTACACCGCCAACACCATGGCGCTCGGGCTCGAGTTCCTCGGCCTCTCTCCGGTGGGCTACAACACCATCCCGGCGATGGATCCGCGCAAGGAGGAGGCGACGCGCCAGGCTGGCGCGCTCGTGATGAAGCTCCTCGAGAAGGGGCAGCGGGCAGCCGACGTCCTGACGCCCGCCTCGTTCGAGAACGCCATCGCCGGCGTCGCCACGACCGGCGGTTCGACCAACTCGGTGCTCCACTTCACGGCCATGGCGCGCGAGGCGGGCATCCCCCTCGAGCTGGCCGACTTCGATCGCGTCTCCCGGCGAACTCCGATCTACGCCAGCCTCCTCCCTGGCGGCGAGTTCACCGCGCCCGATCTCGACGCGGCCGGCGTCTGCCGGCTCGTCGCGAAGCGACTCCTCGACGCGGGCCTCCTCGACGGCGCGCAGAAGACGGCCGATGGTCGTACCTGGGCAGAGCACGCGGCGGAGGCGCAGGAGGCGGCTGGGCCGCACGGGCAAAGGGTGATCGCGCCGGCCGGGCAGCCATTCAAGGCGAGCGGCGGCCTGGTGATCCTGCGCGGCAACCTCGCGCCGGACGGTGCAGTGGTGAAGATGGCCGGCCACGAGCGCACGGCGCACGCGGGGCCGGCGCGCGTCTTCGATCGGGAGGAGGACGCTTTCGAGGCGGTGAAGAAGAACGCCATCGAGCCGGGGGACGTGGTGGTCATCCGCTACGAGGGCCCGAAGGGCGGTCCTGGAATGCGCGAGATGCTCGGCGTCACGGCTGCGCTGGTGGGACAGGGGCTCGGCGAGTCGGTGGCCCTCCTCACCGACGGACGGTTCAGCGGCGCGACCAAGGGACTCATGATCGGCCACGTCACGCCGGAGGCGGCGGTGGGCGGGCCCATCGCTGCGCTGCGGGACGGCGACGAGGTCGTCATCGACACGGAAGCGCGGAAGATCGAGGTGAGGCTCTCGGCCACCGAGATCGCGAGGCGAATGAAGGCGTGGCGGGCGCCGGCGCCGCGTTACACGGTGGGCGTGTTCGCGAAGTACGCCGCGCTCGTCTCCTCCGCCGCGGAGGGTGCCGTGACGCGCGCCGATCTGACCGCTCTGACCGCGCCCGCATCGCGAGCCCGCACGAACACCCTCTCCCGCGGGCGGGCCCCCAAACCGAAGGCGCAGGTGGCGAAGGCGAAGCCGGGCAAGCGCTCCGCGGGTAGCCGGGTGGGTGCTGCTCCCTCCGGGCGCAGGGGCAAGGTCACCGTACGCGGGCGGCGCGCCCGCTAGCGCGATCGGCTTGCGGGCGTCGGCCGCCCTTCGAAGCGGAAACGAGGCGGACAGGCGTCGGACCCTTGATATCCAGGTGGTGGAAACAACATTCAGGTCTAGGTAATTGGGACAATCTATGCCGAAAGAGAAGATGACAGGCGCGCAGGCAGTCGTGCGGGCGATGGAGCTGGAGGGCGTGGAGTGGCTCTTCGGGATGCCCGGGGGCACCATCCTCCCCATCTATGACGCGCTCTTCACGTCGAAGAAGCTGAAGCACGTCCTCATTCGCCACGAGCAGGTGGGCGGCCACGCTGCCGAGGGCTATGCGCACGCGACCGGCAAGGTGGGCGTGTGCATGGCGACCTCCGGCCCGGGTTCGACGAACCTCGTCACGGCGATCGCCGACGCCTACATGGACTCGGTGCCGCTCGTGGCCATCACCGCGAACGTCGCGAAGCCCCTCATCGGGACGGACGCGTTCCAGGAGGCAGACATCACGGGCATCACCATGCCCGTGACCAAGCACAACTGGCTCGTGACCGATGTCCAGGATATCCCGCGCGTGATGAAGGAGGCCTTCTACCTCGCGCGCACCGGACGGCCCGGCCCCGTCCACATCGACATTCCGAAGGACGTCCTCAACGAGCCGCTCGAGTTCGAGTACCCGGAGGAGGTCCACATCGCGGGCTACATGCCGCGCGTGAAGGAGGAGCCGCGCCTGGCCGACGCTGCGACGCTGGGCCGCTCCTCGACGCGGCCGGTCATCTATCTCGGTGGAGGCGTGCGAGCCAGCAACGCCTTTGCGGAGGTGTTCGAGTTCTGCGAGCTCCTCGGTGCGCCGGTGGTGACGACGCTCCATGGCAAGGGCGCCTTCCCGGAGACGAACCCGTCCTGCCTGGGCATGTTTGGCATGCACGGCTCGCGGTTTGCGAACTACACCATCCAGAACTCGGATCTCATCGTCGCGCTCGGCGCCCGCTTCGACGACCGCGTCACCGGCAAGCTGTCCACCTTCGCGCCCGAGGCGAAGATCGTCCACCTCGACGTCGATCCAGCCGAGATATCGAAGCTCGTGACGGCCACCGTGCCGCTGGTCGGGGATCTGAAGGCGCTCCTGCCCAGGTTTGCCGCCGAGGTGAAGAAGGCGTTCGACGAGCGCGGGCGGCCCGATCTCTCGCCCTGGTGGAAACGCGTCTCGGACTGGCGTGAAAAGCACCCGCTCCGCATCAAGCAGGAGGGGGAGAAGTACATCCTCCCCCAGACGGCGGTGCAGCGGATCTGGGAGAAGTGCCAGGGAAAGGCCGTCGTCACGACCGGCGTCGGGGAGCACCAGATGTGGGCGGCGCAGTTCTGGAAGGTGTCCGCCCCGCGCCAGTTCATCACCTCCGGCGGTCTCGGCACCATGGGGTTCTGCCTCCCCTCCGCCATCGGAATCCAGCTGGGACGGCCCGGTGAGCTCGTGGTGGGCATCGACGGTGACGGTAGCTTCCAGATGACCCTGCAGGACCTCGCCACCGCGGTGGATCACAAGCTGCCCATCAAGATCTTCATCCTGAACAACCTGTTCCTGGGGATGGTCCGCCAGTGGCAGGAGCTGTTCTACGACAACCGCTTCAGCGAGACGCCGCTCACGGACCTCCCGGACCTCGTGAAGCTCGCCGAGGCCTACAAGTGCCTCGGCCTGCGCGCGCGCGAGCTCGGCGAGCTCGACGGCGTCATCGATCGGGCGCTCGCCCACAAGGACGGGCCTTGCATCGTGGACATCCGCGTGAAACGGCAGGAGAAGGTGTACCCGATGGTGCCCGCCGGCGCGCCGCTCAACGACATGATCGGAGGCGAGTAGCCATGGTGGAGAAGACCGAGCAGATGCCGAACGGCAACGTCCATACGCTGTCGCTCCTCGTCGAGAACAAGCCCGCCGTGCTCCAGCGCATCGCCGGCCTCTTCGCCAGGCGCGGGTACAACATCGAGAGCCTCGCCGTCGGACCCACCGAGCATCCCGAGCGAAGCCGCATGACGGTGGTGGTCCGGCTCACGCAGAAGCCGGTCGAGCTGGTGGTCCGCCAGCTTGAGAAGCTCATCCCCGTCATCGAGGTGAGGGAGCTCGCGGCGAGCGACAAGATCGAGCGCGAGCTCGTGCTCATCAAGATCAAGACGCCCGAGAAGAACCACTCCGAGCTGCGCGCCATCGCGGACACCTACGAGGCGCAGATCGTGGACGTCTCCACGGACGCTCTCATGATCGAGGCCACGGGTACGGCGGCCAAGCTCGACGCGCTGGAGGAGCGGCTCGGGGTGTTCGGCATCACCGAGCTCTGCCGCTCCGGGGCCATCGCGCTCGAGCGCGGGTTCAAGACGCTCGCCCCGCCGCATCTGAAATGAACGAATTGGGGCTCGTCCGTCCGAAAACGGACAGGGCCCTGTCCCTACACTACATCCACCGCGGGAGGGCCTTCCTCCCCGCGGTAGCCGACGTACAGCGGGGGCCCTGCTCCCCCGCTCGATCCACCGTGGGGCGGGGGCTCGCCCGCCGCCGAAGAGAACGAAATGGCGACGATCTACTACGACAAGGACGCGAACCTGGACCTCGTCAAGGGGAAGAAGGTCGCGATCATCGGTTACGGCAGCCAGGGCCACGCGCACGCGCTGAACCTGCGCGACTCCGGCGTGGACGTGCGGATAGGGCTGCACACCGGCTCGAAGTCGAAGGCCAAGGCCGAGGGCGCTGGCCTCCGCGTCGCGAACGTGGCGCAGGCGGCCAAGGAGGCCGACCTCGTCATGGTCCTCGCGCCCGACCAGACGCAAAAGAGGATCTACGACGAGGAGATCGCGCCCGGCCTCGGGAAGGGCAAGGCGCTGTTCTTCGCGCATGGGTTCAACATTCACTTCGGGCAAATCCGGCCGCCTGCCGAGGTGGACGTGGCGCTGGTGGCTCCCAAGGGCCCGGGTCACCTCGTCCGTCGCCAGTTCCAGGACGGCCGCGGCATCCCATGCCTCATCGCGGTGCAGCAGGACGCGACCGGACAGGCGAAGCAGCTCGGTCTCGCCTACGCACGCGGCATCGGCGGCACGCGGGCCGGCGTGCTCGAGACGACGTTCAAGGAGGAGACGGAGACCGACCTGTTCGGCGAGCAGGCGGTGCTCTGCGGCGGCGCCGCGGCGCTGGTGAAGGCGGGGTTCGAGGTGCTCACCGAGGCTGGGTACCAGCCGGAGAGCGCTTACTTCGAGTGTCTGCACGAGCTGAAGCTGATCGTGGACCTCATGTACGAGGGAGGCCTGGCCTGGATGAGGCATTCCATCTCCGACACCGCCGAGTACGGCGACTACACGCGCGGCCCGCGCGTCGTGAACGAGCAGACCAAGCTGGAGATGAAGCGGATCCTGAAGGAGATCCAGAGCGGCCAGTTCGCCAAGGAGTTCATCCTCGAGAACCAGGTCGGCCACCCCGTCTTCGACAAGTGCCGCGAGGCGGAGAAGACGCATCCCATCGAGGAGGTGGGCAAGCGCCTGCGCGACATGATGAGCTGGATCCGTGAGTCGAAGAAGGACTCGTCCGATCCGAACTCCCGCTGACCCACGACCTCCGAAAATCGTCGAGCAGCGCGAGGATTTCGGTGGAGCGGAGCGAGGATTCGGGCCGAGCTGCGCGGCGATTTCGGCTGGGGGTGCTTCCGGCTCGCCCGAAGCTCCCCTTCCATTTGACTTTCCTGGTGAAATCCTTATCCTTCTCCGTCCTTTGCCGCCCGGGGGCGGCAGGGTCAACCAGGAACACCTTTATTTCCAGAGCGTTCCCCGTGGCGCTCCCCAGACGGAGGCATTGAGCCATCGCGATCCAGCAACGAGATCCTCGCGGCGGAAGCAACCGCGACGCTCGCACGAACCGTCGCATCAAGGCGCGCGAGGTGCGCGTCGTGGGCCCGGAGGCTGAACAGCTTGGAATCCTCCCGATCGATCAGGCGCTGGCGCGCGCCCAGGAACTCGGCATGGACCTCGTAGAGGTCAGCCCGATGGCCAAGCCGCCCGTCTGCAAGATCATGGACTACGGGAAGTTCAAGTACACCGAGAAGAAGAAACAAAACGAGGCCAAGAAGAAACAAGTGGTGGTGCAGCTCAAGGAGGTGAAGCTGCGCCCCCGCACGGAGGAGCACGACTACAACGTCAAGATCGGGAAGATTCGCGAGTTTCTCCACGAGGCGAACAAGGCCCGAGTGACGGTGATGTTCCGAGGCCGAGAGATCACCCATCGTGAGCTGGGCCAGAAGGTCCTCCAGCGGGTCATCGAGGACGTGAAGGAGGTCGCGGTCATCGAGTCGGCGCCCCGCATGGAAGGGCGCCAGATGTTCATGATCCTGGCTCCCAATCCAAAGATGCTCCAGCGCCAGCGCGAGCAGGCGAAGTCGGCGGCGGCCCTCGCAGCTTCCGCCGGCGCCTTGGCGTCTCG
>MEMX01000030.1:103249-104509 GCA_001768075.1 Anaeromyxobacter sp. RBG_16_69_14
GCGGGCGCTCCCGTCGTCGCGACTCCGCCGCCACAGGGCCAAAGCCCGGCGAGCGACGCTGCCCCGCCGACCACCAGGTAGAAGCAGGAACGTGGCGCCCTCGCGGTAGCCGCGACATCACGGAGAGACATCGACATGCCGAAGATGAAGACGAAGAGCGGCGCCAAGAAGCGCTTCCAGGTCAAGAAGAGCGGGGCGGTGAAGTTCCGCCGCGCCGGCGTCCGCCACCTCGCCACGTTCGGGAAGGCGAAGAAGCAGAAGGTGCAGCTGCGCGGAACAGGTCACCTGAGCGATATGGACGCCAAGAAGATCAAGGAGTGCTTCCCGTATAGCCGGTGAACGGTCGTGTGATGGGCGGGGCTCGTCCCCGCCGCGATCGGTTGTAGGGCGGGGGCTCGTCCCCCGCCGCGATGCCCAAGCGGGGTCTCAAGCGCGGCCAGCGGCCGCCTCCCGCCGGCCAGGAGAACGACATGCGCGTCAAGAGGGGATTCAAGGCTCGCCGCCGCCGCAACAAAGTCCTCAAGCTCGCCAAGGGCTTCCGCGGGCGGCGGAAGAATTGTTACAAGCGCGCGAACCAGGCGGTGGAGCGCGCCCTGGACTACTCCACCCGGGACCGCCGCCGCCGCCGCCGAGAGTTTCGGACCCTCTGGATCACGCGCATCAACGCCTCGGCGCGCATGAACGGGACGACCTACTCGCGCCTGGTGGCCGGGCTGACGAAGGCGGGTGTCGTGCTCGACCGCAAGGTCCTGGCCGACCTCGCGCTGTTCGTGCCCGCCGACTTTGCGGCGGTGGTGAAGACCGCCCAGGGCTAGGATCGGCCACGCGATGGCCGATCTGCTGAAGCAGCTCGAGTCGCTCGCGGTGGCGGCGCGGAAGGACGTCGCGGCCGCTACCGACGAGCGCAGGCTGGAGGACCTCAGGGTCCGGTTCCTCGGGAAGAAGGGCGAGGTCTCCGCGCTGCTCCGCGGCATGGGACAGCTCGCGGCCGAGGAACGCCCCAAGGTCGGCGAGGCGGCGAACCGCGTTCGCGACGAGGTGGAGGCGCTCCTGGCCGAGACCAGGGGACGGCTCGTTGCCGCCAAGCTCGAGGCGGAGCTGCAGGGTCCGCCCATTGACGTGACGCTGCCTGGCCGCGCGCTCTTGCCTCGCGGTCACCGGCACCCGATCACCCGCGCTGCCGAGGAGATTACCGGCATCATGGCGCGGCTCGGGTACGAGGTTGCGAGCGGGCCCGAGATCGAGCTCGACTGGTACAAC
>MEMX01000030.1:104599-108095 GCA_001768075.1 Anaeromyxobacter sp. RBG_16_69_14
TTCCGGGGCAGCCTCCTCCGGCTGCCCCCGCATTCGCTCGATCGGATTTGCCAGGCGCGGGCGTTGGTGCCGCCCCTTCGCACCCCCCGCTCGTTCCGGGGCGGTCGGATTACATGACTGGCGTCGTGCTGCGCACGCAGACCTCGCCGGTGCAGATCCGCGCCATGAAGCGGGCTGCCGGGAAGCCTCCCCTGCGCGTCATCTGCCCGGGGCGCGTCTACCGCTCCGACTACGATCAGACGCACTCGCCCATGTTCCACCAGGTCGAGGGCTTGTGCGTGGACGAGGGCATCACCTTCGCGGACCTCAAGGGCACGCTGGCCGCCTTTGCCCGTGCCTATTTCGGGCCCGAGACGAGGACGCGGTTCCGGCCCAGCTACTTTCCGTTCGTGGAGCCGGGCGCCGAGGTCGACGTCTCGTGCTCTATCTGCGGAGGGACCGGCCGCAAGGACGGCAAGCGCTGCGGCACTTGCAAGGAGACCGGCTGGCTCGAGGTCCTCGGGGCCGGGATGGTTCACCCACAGGTACTTCGGAACGGCGGGATGGATCCGACGAGGGTCACCGGCTTCGCCTTCGGCATGGGCGTCGAGCGCATGGCGATGCTGCGGTACGGCATCGACGACCTGCGCCTCTACTTCGAGAACGACCTCCGCTTCCTCGAGCAGTTCTGAAACTGACACCATGCGCATTTCGTACAAGTGGCTCTCGGAGTACGCCGATCTCCCCCCCGTCGAGAAGCTGGCAGAGCGGCTGACCGCCGTCGGGCTCGAGGTCGAGGCGATCGAACGGATGGGCGCCCGACTCGAAGGCATCGTCGCGGTGCGCGTCCTCTCCTCGGAGAAGCACCCGGACGCCGAGAAGCTCTCGGTGACCCGCGTCGACGTTGGTCAGGGTGAGCCCCTCCAGATCGTCTGCGGCGCCAAGAACTACCAGGTGGGAGATCTGGTACCGCTCGCCACGATCGGTACCACCCTGCCGGGCGGGGCCAGGATCGAGAAGGCGAAGCTGCGCGGCGTCGAGTCTTCCGGAATGCTGTGCTCGGCGCGGGAGCTCGGCCTCGACCCGGACGCGAGCGGTCTCTACATCCTGCCGCGCGACGTCGCGCCAGGGACGCCCATCGCGAAGGCCCTCGATCTCGACGACGTGCTCCTCGAGGTGAACGTCACGCCCAATCGGCCGGACGCCCTGAGCCACCTCGGCATCGCGCGCGAGGTGGCGGCGGCGTTCGGCCGAAAAGTGAAATTTCCGCAGTCGAAGCTCTCCGAGGGCGGGGGACCGGCGGCCGACGCGGTGCGGGTGCGCATCGACGCGCCCGAGAAGTGTCACCGCTATGCGGCCCGCGTTGTGGACGGCGTCAGGATCGGCCCGTCGCCGGGATGGCTGTCGCGCCGGCTCGAGGCGTGCGGCGTCCGATCGATCTCCAACGTGGTGGACGTGACGAACCTCGTGCTCCTCGAGCTCGGGCACCCCCTGCACGCTTTCGATCTAGACAAGGTCGCCGGCCGCGAGATCGTGGTCCGCACGGCGCGCCCGGGGGAGCGAATCACGACCCTGGACGGCCAGGAGCGCGAACTCGACCCGGACGACCTCTTGATCGCCGATCGCGATCGCGGCAGCGCCCTCGCCGGCGTCATGGGCGGCGGGAACTCGGAGATCGCGGCCGACACCACGCGCGTGCTCATCGAGTCCGCCTGGTTCGCGCCACAAGGGATCCGCCGCACCTCCAGGCGTCACGGCCTCATGACCGAGGCGTCGTACCGGTTCGAGCGAGGCGCCGACGAGGGGACGGTCATCGCCGCCCTCGACCGTTGCGCGGCGATCATCGCGGAGCTGGCGGGTGGCACCGTGCGCCACGGAATCGTGGACGCGAACCCGCGTCCGTTCCGGTCCACCAGCGTGCGCCTGCGCTGGTCGAGACCGGCAGAGCTGCTCGGCGTGGATGTGTCGCGCGAGGAGACGCGGCGCATCCTCTCGAGGCTCGGCTTCGAGGAGGACGAGGGCGAGGGGGAAGAAGCGGCGAGCTGGCGGGTGCCGAGCTGGCGTCAGGACATCTCGATCGAGGAGGACCTGATCGAGGAGATCGTGCGGACCAAGGGCTACGACGCGATCCCCGAGACGCTGCCTCGCCTCGCGCTCGCCAACCCGGCGACGCCGCGCGAGGCCGAGGTCACCGCGATCGTCCGAGGCGCGCTCGAGGCCGCCGGCTTCAGCGAGGCCGTCAACTTCAGCTTCCTCGCGCCGGGCGAGCTGGCGGCCTTCGATGGTGCCGCGAGGCCGGTCGCGCTCCAGAACCCGATCAGCGCCGACCTGGCGGTCATGCGGACGAGCCTCTTGCCCTCCCTCCTCAAGAACGCCGCCCTGAACCTGCGCCAGCGGGTCGCCGACGTGCGCCTCTACGAGCTCGCGCGCTGCTACGGCACCGGGCGAGGCGAGGGCGACGAGCCTGCGACGGAGTGGGTCGAGGTGGCGGGCGTCCTCCTGGGCCGCAGGAGCCCGATGGGTTGGGCCGCCTCGGCGGACGCGATCGACCTGTTCGACGCGAAGGCAACCGTCGACGGCATCCTCTCGGGGCTCGGCGTGGCGGGCGTGCGCTGGGCACCGCGTGCCGAGCCATGGGCGCACCCGCGCTTCTGTGCGGCCATCCTGGGCGAGCGAGACCTCGTCATGGGCACCGTGGGCGAGCTGCATCCGCGCGTGGCGGCCGGGTTCGAGCTGCCGCGCGGCGTGCTCGCCTTCCGACTCGACTTCGAGGCGCTGCTCTCCTTTGCGCGCCTCGTCCCGCGGTTCTCGGGCATCCCCCGCTTCCCTGCGGTGCTGCGCGACCTCGCGGTGGTGGTCGAGAATCGGGTCCAGTCGGCGCAGGTCGTCTCGGCGGTGAAGTCGGAGCCCCTCGTCGAGGAGGCGACGCTCTTCGACGTCTACACGGGGACGCCCATCCCGCCCGGCAAGAAGAACCTGGCGCTCGCGCTGCGCTACCGCGCGCCGTCGCGGACCCTCACCGACGCAGAGGTCGATGCCGCCCACACGCGCATCGTCGAGAGGCTGCGGCAGGACCCGTCGATCAGCGCCGAGCTGCGCGGGTAGGTGATGGCCATGCCGGACGACGAGCCGCAGCGCGCGCGTGTGCCGAGGGGAGGGGTCGCGTTCGGGTTTGCCGTCACCGCGCTCGTGGCTTCGTGGAACCCGATCGCGGCGCCCTTCGGGCTCGTGGTCGGACTCGCAGCGGCGCTCCTGGGCGCCCGGGTGCTGCGAGGTGGGGGTCGGCGGCGGCTGCCGGCCGCGGCCGTCGGTGTGGGCATCTTCGCTGCGGTCGCGAGCGTCACCGTTCTGATCCTCACCGCGGGAGCGGTGGGGACAGACCTCCCAGGCGAGCCCATCGTGAAGGGCCGAACCCGGGTGGAGCTCGAGCAGACGCTCGAGGAAGCAGGCGAGCGCACGCGCGCACGCCGGGAGCACGCCAGCAGGGAGCTCGAGCGCCTGGCTGGCAAGCGTTCCG
>MEMX01000030.1:108104-108630 GCA_001768075.1 Anaeromyxobacter sp. RBG_16_69_14
TTCGGGCTCGCGCCCGAGCAGGGATCGAGGCCGGGAAGGGGCGGACGCGCCGGGCGGCGACCGCCCGTGATGGGCGCACCGGACAGCAAGTTTGACAGGATCCAGACATTCAGCTAACAATCGTAGGCACTTAGAGCCTGTCCGGAAACCCGGCCATCGCGAGGTACACGAGGGCGGGTTCTTTCTGCACAACAACTTGGGTCCTGCGAGGGCGACCGTGACCAAGGCCGACATCATCGAGAGCGTCTACGAGAAGGTGGGCTTTTCCAAGAAGGAAGCCGCCGAGATTGTCGAGTTGGTCTTCGACACGATCAAGGAGACACTCGAGCGGGGCGAGAAGATCAAGATCTCCGGATTCGGCAACTTCATCGTCCGAGACAAGAAGTCCCGCGTCGGCCGCAACCCGCAGACGGGCGAGGAGATCGAGATCAGCGCCCGCCGCGTGCTCACCTTCCGGCCCAGTCAGGTATTGAAGAACGCTCTGAATGCGAGCGCCGAGGCGGCCGAGGCTTCCGCGCAGGCCGCA
>MEMX01000031.1:0-1165 GCA_001768075.1 Anaeromyxobacter sp. RBG_16_69_14
GGTCGGCGCAGTCGAGCGCGACCAGCAGATCGCCCTTCTTGACGAGATCGCCCTTCCTCACCCGCTGCTCGAGGACGCGCGCCGCCACCCGCGAGGAGAGGTCCACCTCCGTGCCTTCGATCTCGCCCGAGCCGCCCGAAGGCGCGCGTGCCCCCTCCGCCTGGGCGTGCAGGCGCCAGGCGAGGAGGCCCGAGAGGAGGACCACCAGGACGACCAGGACGGCGGCGATCCGACGCATGTACGGCTCCTTCAGGTTTCAGGGCGCGCTACGTTCCAGGGGGACAAACTCGCCTTTCGCCCTCTTGCATGCTTCCCCTGCCGAGCCGAGTCCGGCTATTTCCGGACCACTCCGCAAGAAGAGGCGAAACACGAGTCATCAGAGGCGGTGATGGCAAGGCTCGTGCCGCGGGGGCGACGCTGGGGATGCTTGCACTTTCGGGCTCTGGCGCCTGGACGACTGTAAGGAGATCCGACGTCGCGTTCGGATGGGCGAACCTGACCTGGCCGCCCCGAGGCTCGAACCCAACGCCCTGGCTCGTGAAGCCAGCGAGAAACGACGCGGCACCGTCCTTGCTCCCCGTGCTTATCCCATGACAGCCGGCGCCCCGCGCCAGCCGGCTCCAGGAGACGAACCGTTCCATGAGCGTCCCACGCGCCACACTGCTCTCCCTCGCCACCACCATCGTGACCGCAGCGACCGCCTTCGCCCAGGAAACGCCGGAGAGTTCCCTCTCCCCGGGGAGGGGGGCCCCCTCGACGGCCTCACCCGCTGTCGCACCGGGTGCTCGCGCGCGGGAGGGCGCGACGTCCGGACAATCTGGCGACGGCGCGCGCACCATCGCGCTCGAGGACGCCCTGCGAGAGCTCGACGGACAGAGCCTCACGCAGGCGCAGGCGCGCGCACGCACCGAGGAGGCGGCAGGACTCGCGCGCCAGGCGCTCTCTGCGGCCCTGCCGACGCTCTCGGCTTCGGGCAGCTACACGCGCAACAGCGACGCGGTCCGGGCGCCCATCGGGTCGCTCCTCCGGCAGCTCAACCCGAGCGCGCCGGCCACCCCCGACCTCGTCATCCAGCCGCTCGAGACCTTCGGCGCGAACGGCACGGTTCGCGTGCCGCTCATCGCACCGAGCGCCTGGGCCGACTTCGCGGCGGCGAGGAGCGCGC
>MEMX01000031.1:1394-5335 GCA_001768075.1 Anaeromyxobacter sp. RBG_16_69_14
CTGGTGAAACGCCAGAGCGACCTCGCCCGCGCGCGAGCCGACCTCGGCCGCGCCCGGCTGGCGCTGGGCGTCCTCCTCGGGCGCGCAGAGCCGCTGCGCATCCCGCTCGCCCCGGCGAAGCCACCGGCGGCCGTGGACGCGCGCTCGCTGGCAGAGGAAGCGGTGGGGCGCCGCCCCGAGGTCCGCGCGGCCGCCGGCCAGGAGCATGCTGCCGAGCGGCAGCTGACGTCTGCGCGGCTGCGCCTCTTGCCGCAGCTCTCCACCTCCGCCAGCGCCTTTGCCCAGGACGTGGCGCTCCCGAGCGGCAAGAACGAGGGCTGGAAACTCACGGTGGATCTCACCTGGCAGCTCTACGACGGGGGACTCCGCTACGGCCGCGCGCGGCAGGCGCAAGGCGCCATCGCCGGCGCCCGCGCCGCTGCCGAGGCGCAGCGGGTCGAGATCGTCCAGCAAGTCCAGGACGCCGCCCGCGACGTGGCGGTCGCGACGGAGCGGCTGAAGCTGGCCCAGGACCAGGTGAAGCTGGCCGGCGAGGCAGCGGGCACCGCGCGCCGCGGCTTCGCCGCCGGCATCTCGAGCTCGCTCGACGTGCTCGACGCGAACGACCGGCTCTACCAGTCGGAGGTGGGGCTCGCCGATGCCAGCGCCCGCCTCGGGATCGCCCTCGCCGCGCTCGATCGCGCCGCCGGACAGGGATAGCGCATGCCTGGCCCGTGGCCCGGGACTCTGCCTATGCTGCTGCAACGAGAAACGCGCCATACTCCCCGAACCCCTCCTCACGGAAAGGCGCCGGGAAGTAGGCGACCGGAGACCCGCGCCGTGCCACCACCCGCCGGCTTCGAGGAGATCCAGCGCCAGGAGTTCTCGCGCCTCTTCGGGCGCGTGGTGGGCATCCGGCTCGTCTTCATCCCGGTGGTGGGATTGCTGGCGCTCTTCGTCGCCCTGGCAGAGCCGGCCCGCTGGCGCTCGGCATTCCTCGTTGCGCTGCTCGTGCCGATGGCGACCTTCTTCATCACCGAGGCGCTGCGGTTCCGGCGCAGCGGGTTCCACTCCAGCGCAGTCACCTGGAACCTCCTCGGGGCCGTGGTCGCCCAGGTCGGCCTGACCTTCGCGACCGGAGCGCTGGAGAGCCCGTTCACCTACGCCTTCATCCCCCTCGCCGTCATGGTGGGCCTCTTCGGCCCGCCACGGGTGCACTGGACGCTGGTCGGGCTCCAGATCACGGCCGTGTGGGCCTTCGCCGCTCTGGAGATCCGAGGCGCCATCCCGGACTTGAACCTCGTCGCCTTCGGCGGAGGCCACCGCGCCGGGCATGTCGACGTCCACCTCGTCACCACGGCCGCCGTCCTCTCGGCCGTGCTCGCGCTCGCCTCGCGCGCGGGACGGGGGGTACGGAGCGCGTTCGACGCGATGCTGGCGAGGGCGCTCCGCGCGCAGGAGGAGTCCTTGCAGGTGCACGCCGACCGCGCCGAGGAGCTGACCGCCCTGTCGGCCGAGATCGCGCACGAGTTGAAGAACCCGCTCGCCTCCGTGAAGGGCCTCTCCGCGCTCCTCACCGACAACGTTCCGCTGGGCAAGGGCGCGGAGCGCCTCGCGGTGCTTCGGCGCGAGGTGGACCGGATGCAGGGGATCCTGGAAGAGTTCCTCAACTTCTCACGGCCGCTCGTACCACTGGCGCTGGGACGGGTCGACCTCGGCGCGCTCGCCCGCGAGGTGGCCACGCTGCACGAGGGCATGGCCCACGAGCGCGGCGTGCGCATCCACGTGCGCGAGGCGCCGGCCGAGGTGCGCGGTGATCCGCGGAAGCTGCGGCAGGTACTCATCAACCTCGTGCAGAACGCGCTCGACGCCAGCCCTGCCGGGGCCGGCATCGACATCGAGGTGCCCGAGCCGAACGG
Organism: Anaeromyxobacter sp. RBG_16_69_14; assembly: GCA_001768075.1. GTDB lineage: Bacteria > Myxococcota > Myxococcia > Myxococcales > Anaeromyxobacteraceae > Anaeromyxobacter_A. The sequence goes on from MEMX01000031.1 coordinate 3,293, forward strand.
GAGCGAGGCGCTGGTCCGGGTGCTCGACCGGGGCGCGGGTGTGGAGCCATCCCTGCTCGGCCGCGCCTTCGACCCCGGCGTCACGTCGAAGGCGCGCGGCTCGGGCCTCGGCCTCACCATCGCCCGCGCCCTGGCGCGCCAGCAGGGGGGCGAGGTGGAGCTCCTCGAGCGCGACGGCGGCGGCTGCGCGGCGGTGGTGCGGCTCCACTCCCCTCCCGGCTATCCCACCGCCGCGGAGGGCGAGCCATGAGCACCCGCGTGCTCGTCGTGGACGACGACGCCGGCGTCCGCTACACCCTGCGCGAGATTCTCTCCTCGGACGGCATCGAGGTGGACGAGGCGGAGGACGGTGCCGCCGCGCTCGATCGCTTCGAGGCCTCACCCGCCCCGCTCGTCATCGCCGACCTGCGCATGCCGCGCATGGACGGGATGGAGCTGCTGCGCCGGCTCTCGGCCCGCGCCCCCCCACCGCGCGTCGTGCTCATCACCGCGCACGGGTCGGAGCGACAGGCGGTGGAGGCGATGAAGGCCGGGGCCTGGGACTACTTCCGCAAGCCCTTCGAGAACGACGAGCTGCTCGCCGTCGTGCGCCGCGCGCTGGAGGCCGTGCGGCTCGCCTCCGAGAACGAGCGCTTGACGGGCGAGCTGGCCCTGGCGGGCTCGATGGTCTTCGCCTCCGAGGCGATGCGCCGCCTTGCTCAGCTCGTGGCGCGCGTCGCTCCTCGCGACGTGACGGTGCTCGTGACGGGCGAGAGCGGCACCGGCAAGGAGCGCGTCGCGGAGGCGCTCTGGCGCGCCTCACGGAGGGCCGACAGGGCGTTCGTGCGCTTCAACTGCGCCGCGCTCACGCCGGAGCTGGCGGAGGCGGAGCTCTTCGGGCACGCGCGAGGCGCCTTCACCGGCGCGGTGCGGTCGCGGCCCGGCCTCTTCGGCGAGGCAGACGGGGGGACGATCCTCCTCGACGAGGTGGGCGACCTCGCGCTCGGGGCGCAGGTCAAGCTCCTGCGCGTGCTGCAGGACGGCGAGGTGCGGCCGGTGGGCGAGGACCGCGCGCGCAAGGTGGACGTGCGCGTGATCGCGGCGACGCACCGCGACCTCAAGGAGCAGGTGGCGAACGGCGCGTTCCGCGAGGACCTCTTCTACCGCCTCAACGTGGTGACGCTGCGCGTGCCCCCCCTGCGCGAGCGCCCGGAGGACGTCTCTCCCCTCACCCGCCACTTCCTCGATCGATTCGCCGAGCGCTTCGGAGTGGCGAAGGTGGCGCCGACGGATGCGCTCCTCGCAAGGCTGGCGGCGCACCCGTGGCGAGGCAACGTGCGCGAGCTCGAGCACGCGCTGGAGAGCCTCGTCGCCCTGTCGCCCGAAGGCAGCCTCGACCTCGCTCTCCTCCCCGGGGCGGACGCAGACTGCGCGGTGGCCGCGGCGTCCCTGTCGCTCCGCCAGCGGGTCGAGGCCTACGAGCGCGGCCTGGTCGTGGAGGCGCTGAAGGCGGCGCGCGGCAACCGCAGCGAGGCCGCCCGCGCGCTCGGCATCTCCCGCGTGACCCTGCACGACAAGGTGAAGAAGTACGGGCTGGCCCAGGGAGAGGATCCAGCCGAGGGGTGAACCGCAATGCCTGTCCACGTCCCAGCTCCGACCCTGCCGACGAACAAGTGCCCGAAGTGCGGCACCGAAGGCGCCGCCCAGCAGACCGTCGGCAACATGACGAGCTACGTCTGCCCAAAATGTGGAGAGCGGTGGATGGGGCTGCGCTGACCCGATCCTCCATCTCGGTCGGCACTGCCCTTGCCGAAGGTCTCTCCAAGGCCAGGCAGGCGTGGCCGCGGTAGTTCTCGCTCCGCAAGGAGCCGCTGGGCGCGAGGTGCTTCGGAGCTGGTCACCTCTCGACCCGGACAAAGTGCGGCGGCTCCTCGCGAAGCTGCGCGGTCAGCGGGACCGTACGCGAAACGCGGTTTGATAGCGCATGCCACATGAACTGACGCTCGAGATGGGGGGCGCGGGGGGAGAGTTCTCCCCTCCGCTTGAGGCGCCGCAAGGCGCCGG
>MEMX01000031.1:5371-23338 GCA_001768075.1 Anaeromyxobacter sp. RBG_16_69_14
ATCACATCAACTGGTCGCCGCTGTGAGATTCCTATCCCCATCCCCTTCCATAGCTCGGACCCGCGAGCGAGGAGCTTCACCGCCAGCTCCGGGCTGAGCGCCTCGCCGCCGACGAGCAGGCGCAGGCGTTCGTCACCCATCCAGCCCGCGTCCACCAGCAACCGCCAGGTCGCGGGCGTGGCCTGCATGACCGTGATGGGTTCGGCTTCCAGCCTCTCACGGAGGAGCCGGGGGTCGGTCGCGGTCTCGCGGTCCGCGATCACCACCGTGGCTCCCACCAGCAGCGGAAGGAACAGTCTCGACCCACTGATGATCGCGCCACCTGGAGCACCGATCGGACATCACCGGCGATACCCATACCCTCCGTACTTCACCGCCACCACCTTCCCACCCTCGACGGTGGCGATGACGATGAACTGATGCGGACCAAGATCATAGGTCCAGACCTCGATCTCGACGGTGGTGAACTGGATCGCCGCGGCGTCTCCCGCCGCCGCGCTCGCGGCCCGCTTCTCGCGCCGCACGTCGAGCGCGGTCGGCTGGCCGCACTTGGCGAGGAGATCGAGCTTCCGGTCGCCCACCCGGATCGCCGACGAGTCGCAGGGCGGCCCGCCCCGGCTCGCGCGCAGTCGCTGCGGATCGTAGCCATAGCTGCCCCCCTCGATCCGAACCACGCGGCCTGACTCGAGCGTCACGATCTGCACCAAGCGGTTCGAGCCCAGGTTGAACGTCCACTGCTCGACCGTGGCGGTCGTCGTGACCGCGTCCACTGGGATCGGTCCGTTGCCGACCACGGCGACACCGGTCTCCTGGAGGGTCACGTCCCGCAGCGCCGGCTCGCCGCACTTGCCGAGGAGATCGACCCTGGTGTCCCCGATCTGGACGATGCCGCCGTCGCACCTGATGGAGCTGTCGCCCGCAGCCGCGGAGGACACCGCTACGAGCAAGCCCGCCAGGGAGAGAAGGTGCGCGCAAGACGAGTCGGTCACGGCGTCGGCTCCAGGCCCAGGTGCGCTCCAGTCGTTACTCTACCGTGAATATACGATAGCGATACCCCGCCGCTGTCCGGCGATCGGGGGGGGGTATCACTCCGCGGGTGCCTCGCCCGGCGCGACGTTGAACGCAACGGTCCCTGCGACGAGCCGGAAGTCGGCGTACGGGAGCGGCGCGGCGCCTTCGGGGTACCAGACGGCCTTGCCGGAGGTGGGGAGGCGCCGTCCCTCGACCTCCATCCAGTCATCCATCGGAGTCATCCACCGCGCGCGCACATAGTGCCCCGGCCGCGCGGGGTCGTCCATGAATCGATCGGTGGTGCTGAAATTCATGGGCGCGCCGCGCTCGTCGAGGAAGACGCGCGCCCTCACGGTCGTGCCGCGGTCGGCGAACGTGATGTCGAAGGCGAGATCGTCGACCGCGGTCCACGTGGTCTCGGAACCGAGCAGCATCGAGGGCGCCATCAAGATGGCATCGTTGAGATAGGTGACGAGCTCGCCGATGTCGAACTCGGGTCCGCTGCCGTCGACCACGGTGATGAGATCGAGCGCGCGACCGAGCATACGACCCTTGCCACGTAAGTAGGTGTCGCGACCCAGCATGGGGATCAATTTGACGCGAATGGTCATGTAGAAGAGGCGGGCGAGCTCGTCGCGGCTGTTGTACTGGATGGTCTTGCAGGGGAGCCAGTCGCTGTCGCGCGCGAGCTTGAACCGGCCCTCGAAGCCGACGCGGAGCGACCAGATGCGGGGCTTGCCAACTGCCCCCATGAAGCGCAGGTAGCGCTGCGCCGCCGCGGGCAGAGGTGCCAGGTCGGCGTCGGTCACGATGGCGTCCTGCGCCGGCGTCAGCTGGAGCTCCAGCGCGCGGACTTCACGGTAGAACTTCCTGTGCATGGTGCATCCTCCGCTCGTAGAGGTCACGGCGCACGCGGCGAGCACGCCGGCCACGCTGTGCGTAACCCATTACTCTTTGCCCCAGGCGAAGAGCCGGTACGGCTGGCGGTCATCGCTCAATCCCGTGGCGAGAAACAGGAGATCCAGCGCCGGAGCAGGCTGAGAAACTGCTCGAGGTCGGGTGCCTCGGCCCAGTCAAAGACTTCGTCCATCAGGGCCGCGGCGGCACCAAAGGCCCGAGGATAGATTCCGGGCAGGTAGGGAGGCGCAGGGTATGGGCGGAAGGTTCCCGGACATCTGGCTCGTGCGCCACGGTGAAACCGAGTGGAGCCGCGCCGGCCGCCACACGGGGCGCACCGACGTGCCGCTCACCGAGGAGGGGGAGAGGCAGGCGAAGGCGCTCGGCGCCTACCTTGAGGGGCGCCCGTTCGCGCTGGTGCTCACGAGCCCGCTCAGGCGCGCCCGCGAGACGTGTCGGCTCGCAGGGTACGGGGAGGAGGCGCGGGCCACCGAAGATCTCATGGAATGGGACTACGGCGCCCGCGAGGGGCGCCAGACGAGCGAGATCCGGGAGGAGGAGCCCGGCTGGACCATCTGGACGGGCAGGGTACCCGGCGGCGAGACGGCAGAGCAGGTGGCGGCGCGCACCCGGCGCGTGCTCGCCTCGGCCGAGCAGTCGGCGGGCGACGCGCTCCTCTTCGCTCACGGTCACGTGTTGCGGATCCTCGCGGCGTCCTGGCTCGGGTTGCAGCCGGAGGCGGGACGGTTGTTGGCGCTGGAGGCCGGTTCCACGTCCGTGCTCGGCCACGAACACGAGGCGCGCGTCATTCGACTCTGGAACCGGCTGCCGAACCGAAAGTAGAGATACAGATGACGGCGAAGCCGGTGGCCGGTCGCGCCGGCGAGCTACGCGACAGCTCTGCTACAGGTCGTCGCAGGGGGTGCCGAGGCCCTCGCCCTTGTAGACGCCGAGCTCGCTGTAGATGAGCTGCGTGTTGTCCTCGACGGGCAGGAGCATGAGCTCGGTCTTCGTCTTGCCCACGACCCACGCCGCCTCGCTCTTGCTCGGGACCAGGCTCAGCGCGCCTTTCTTGGTGGTGAAGACGTCACCGCCCGAATCGGAGTCGACCTGGGTCAGCCTCTGCTGTTTCATCGCCCCCTTGGAACCGGCGAAGAGACGGAAGTCCTTGCTGTCCTCGGGCTCGCGCTGCCGGTCGACGTAGTAGTACTCGCCGCGGTCGTTGCGCGCGAGCGCGTGGGCCCGGCGCTCCCAGCGTGGCTTGTAGTACCTGGCCGCGCCGAGCATCGTCGCCTGCTCGGCGTCGGCGACGGGTTTGAACTCGGTCTTCCGCTCACCGCAGGTGAGCGTATATCTGTTGTCGCGAAACTCGAAGCTGGCGTCGGAGCGCGCCTTCACGCGCGGCTCCCAGAAGAGGCGGTCGAAGCTCTCGGTCCCCGACGAACCGCCGGACGAGACGCGCTGCTGGTGAAGCGCCTTGCCGTCGCCGTAGAAGAAGCCCTGATCGACGCCGCCGAAAGGGACGATGGCGATGTAGTGCCCCCTGCCGTCGGTGAGGAGCTTCAGCTTGGCCTTGAAGGCCGAGACGTCCGCGGCCTCCGCCGAGGGCGGTGAGGTGCGGGGGGCGGCGAGGGCGGGTACGGAGCCGATGAGGCCCAGACTCAGAGCGGTGAGGCGGAGGAGGCTGGATCGCATGTCGCACAGTCTATGCGGCCTTCGCGGGGAGGACAACCCATGAGCCGCGGCGCGTCCTGCGGGCTCGCCCACTGCGGCCGCTACCTGGTCCACTTGTGGCGGTCGGCCAGATCCGTCTGCATCCTACCGCCCATTCGAACGACGCCGCCGGGTTCACGACAGGGCTAGAATCGGCCCTGCTCGAGCTGCTCCTCGAACCGCTGCCGATGAGGGCCAGGCCCAATGGGAGAACGCCGTACCAGGGTCGTCGATCGCCTGGTGATCCATGGTGAGCCCATCAGCTTCCGCGAGCTGTGCCAGCGGGTCGTGCCGGAGGAGACGCGTTACCTCATCCTCGACCTCGACCGGACGGTGCACCTGGGGCGCAACATGGGCGAGCTCCTCGGCTGGGAGCTGTGCGCTCATCAGGGTTACGGGCTCGACCGGTTGCGGGAAGTGGAGGCTTGGCGCGCGCCGGGGCGCTTCTTCCTCGACTGGCGGCGGCCGGCCTCCATGCTTCGCTATCTCGCCATCACCGCCCGCACATGGGCCTTGCCGGGCCTCTTCTATCTCTTCTGCGGCAAGCTCCCCGCACACCTCGAGTTCACACGGCGCATGAGCTTCCGCGTCTTCGGACCCGAGCCGGTGGCGGCAGTGCAGCAGGTGCCCCAGACCGTGCTCATGCACCAGCTGTCGATGGTCCCGACCTCGACGCTGCGGATGCTCGCGCAGCGCGTCTGGCGCCGGCACGGAGGCGACCAGGTCGTCGAGCGCGAGGACCTCGAGTGGTTGCGGTCCCGTTGCCCGCAGCTCCGCATCGTGATCGCGAGCGCGTCGCCACAGCCCAGCCTCGAGGTGGCCGCCGAGGCGCTCGGCGTCGACGACATCGTCTACTCGACCGTGGAGGAACACGCCGGGTACCTGAGCTCCCCTTACCATCTCGGCCGACTGTTCCAGCTCGGCGAGCCACGGCGGATGTCTGGCCCTGGTCAGGTGCGCTTCAACAGCGGCCGGGCGAAGGTCGAGACGCTCCTCGCACGTTATCCCGATCTGGCCGACCGCGGGGTCGTCAGCGTGGGCATCAGCGACACGGGGTACGGCGAAGACCACTGCTGGGCGGAGCACTTCACGCGCGTCGTCGACGTCAACAGTTCCACACCCTTCCCGCCCATCGTCCCCGCTTCGTCACCCGTGCGAGAGATCCACTCGGCGGCGGTGCTCACCCGATCCGAGCGCGCGCGCCGGGAGAGCGGCGAGGCGACGTATCTCGACCCGCGCCGTCCGCCGCTGACCAGGTCCGACCACGTCTTCACCGAGACCGAGCTGGTCGAGCGCCTCGCCCGCGTCGCGGACGAGGCGGAGGCGCTCGCCGGCCGATTCGAGGAGCGCACCCACGACCTCGCAGATTCACGACGGCTCATCCTCGACGAGGTGAAGGAGGTGAAGAGCCGCATCGAAACTATCGTGGCCACCTTCAACGAAGCCTCCGAGCAGGGGCGCCGCACCGCGGTAGCTCGGCTGCGGCGGGAGCTGCGCGAGACGCGTGCGCTAGGGCGCCGCCTCGCGCGGCGCGAGCGGCCCCTATCGGAGATCGCCTGCGCTCTGAGCCGGCTGCTCGCGACCTCGCGGGCGGAGCTGGCGAGGGCCGCCCGCAGGAGCGATGTCCGTTCATTACCATCGCCCGCGGAAAGAGATGCCCCCTGAAGGTGCACGACCCAATGCTGCAGCGACGAACAAGACCTGTTGACTCCACGAAACACTCGGAGACCTCGGCCTTTACGAGCCAGGCGCGCTTATCCTACAATGCCGTACGTGCGCATCCTCGTCCCCGTGGTCGCCACTCTCGCGTACGCGGTGAGCTTGGTCGCCCTGGTGATCTGGCCCCCGCTCACACTCATCGTCCTCCTCGTCACCTGGCCTTTCGACCGCAACCGGCTGGTGGCGGGCCGGTTCTACCGGTACCTCGCCGTCGTCTGGTCGCGCAGCTTCCCGTTCTGGCGAATACGCATCGAAGGGCGATGGCCACCGGGACGCGGCGCCTACGTGGTCGTCGCGAACCACCAGTCGTTCCTCGACATCTTCGTGCTCTGCAACATCCCCCACGAGATGAAGTGGGTCGCAAAGCGAGAGCTCTTCAAGATCCCGCTGTTCGGATGGGGGCTCTCCCTCGCCGGAGACATCTCTCTCGACCGCGGCGACGCCGCGAGCGCGCTCAAGGTGATGAGCAAGGCGCGTCGCTACCTCGAGAGCGGGATGAGCGTGATGATCTTCCCGGAGGGCACGCGCAGCGAGGACGGGACGCTCCTGCCGTTCAAGCCGGGCGCGTTCAAGCTCGCAGTGGAGACGGGCGTGCCGCTGCTCCCCATCGCGGTGACGGGTACGGCTCATGGGATGCCGAAGGGGGGGCCATGGGTGCGCCCCACACGAATCACCGTCCGCATCCTGGAGCCGTTGCCGACAGAAGGCCTGAGCAGCGGCAACGTGCGCAAGCTCCGCGACGACGTGCGCGACCGCATCGCGCGTGCGATCGACGGGAGCGAGCCGCCAGTCCGGATGAAGCGATCTTCCTGATGGCTACAGGCTCGCCTGCGCCTCGTCGGAAGTCCTTGGCGCCAGCGCTGCGAGGATCTCTTCGATCGCCGGGTGATCGTCGGCCCCCTCGCTGAGGTGACGGTAGACGACGGCACCGTCCTGGCGGACCACCAGCACTCCGCCGAGCTGCGACCGGTCGAGCCTCGTCTGGACCCGGCGGAAGCCGCCGCACAAGGCGCTCAGCTTGTGCTTCAAGGCCCCGCCGGAGAGCAGCGCTTCGCGGAGGCGACGGATGTCCAGCAGACGGTAGGAGGCCATCGACGGATCGACGTAGATGGGCGTCGTGATGGCCAGGTCCTCGCGGAACGCGCGCGCGAAGCAGGGCACCGTGTTGCCGATGATGACCAGCTCGGCCCCCAGTGCCCGGATGGTGCCCTTCTCGCGGTACAGCCGCACCGCCTGCTCCCGACATCCGAAATGGCGCACGAAGAGGAGCACGGCGGCGCGGCTTGCCCAGAGCGATCGCAGCGGGTGCTCCCGGCCGTCGAGATCGAGGACCCTCGCCTCCGCTGCCTTGCGGCTGATCCGTTCCATCGGTGTCAGGTAGAGCGCGGCAGGAAACCACGCTGGCCTCCTCGGGGCTGTCCATGCCGGGAAACCCGTCCGAGGTGCGGAGCGGGGTCGCGGGCGCGCTCACCCGGGTGCCCGTCGCGCCGCGCGCGTCCGCGCCTCTTCACAGTGTGAGCGCGGGGCGTCGGGATCCCGTACAGCCGGGTTGGTGCGGCTCACGCGCCGGTGCGGAAGGGATCCTCGAGCGATCGACGACTCCTCAGCCCACGCGCGACTCGGGAGCGGGCGTCGAGCGCGGTGAAGTCCGCGAACTTGTTCGCGACGAGGGAGGGCGGTGGACCCCTCCTGTCAGATCGAGCCCCAGGAGCTGTCGATACATCGCCGGTTCTCGAGTCCCTTGCTCGTGGGGGATTGCGCGAGCCGAACCCCGTGCCCAGCGTGGCCCACAGAGTGCAATGGAGAGCTTCGTGACGCTGCGCCAACCACGCCAGGAACCCAGGATGATCCGCCTCTCCCTGGGCTTGTTCGGGCTCGCCGCCCTCACCATGCTCCTCGCAGTCGCCTGGCTGCGCTTCCTGGTGCCGACACCGCGCCACGCGGCGCGCGTGCGCGACGTCAGCTGGCTGCAGCAGCCGGTACGCTGAACCTGACCCGCGTCCCCTTTCCGGACGCGCTCTCCACGGCGATACGGCCGCCGTGCGCTTCCACCACCCGCCTGGCGAGGGCGAGCCCGAGACCGACACCACCCGTGCCACGCGCGCGGCTCCGATCGGAACGGAAGAAGGGCGTGAAGAGCCGGGCCAGGTCCGCCTCGTCGAGGCCGATGCCGTGGTCACCCACCTCCACCGAGAGTACACCGGCTTCGCGCCGCGCCGCGAGCGTGATGGATGTGCCGTCGTCGGAGTACTTGCGAGCGTTGTCGAGCAGGTTGTCGAGCACGCGCCGGAGCAGCGCCGGGTCGGCGTCGAGCTCGGGCAGCTCGGCATCGACGGCGAGGTCGAGCTCCCGCTCCGGGTGGGCGGCGCGGAAACGCTCCGCGGCGCGGAGGACGAAGTCTCGGCCGTCGATCTGCTCGCGCCTGAGGGGCAGCTCCGCCCCCGAGTCGCGACCGGCCGCGAGGTCGAGCCGCGCCGCCGTGAGCACGTCGTCCACGAGCTGGTTCAGCTCCTCCAGATCCGTCTCGATCTCGGCGAGAAAGCGGCGCGATCGCTCGAGGTCCCCCTCCGACGCCAGGTCTAGCGCCACGCGGATGCGCGCCAGCGGCGTGCGCAGCTCGTGCGAGACGTTGGCGAGGAGCTCCTTCTCGCTGCGGAGGAGCGCCTGGATGCGCTCCGCCATCTGGTCGAAGGCCTCGGCCACCTCCCCCACCTCGCCGCTGGCGCATAGCCGCGCCCGCGCGGAGAGGTCACCGGCACCGAAGGCCCGCACGGCCCGGCCGAGCCGCTCGAGCGGCGCCGAGATGGCGCGGGCGAGCGGGATGGAGGCGATGGCGAGCGCGAGAAGCACCGCCCCCAGGAGCGACGCACCGCGCAGCAGCGATGGCGAAGGGAGGCTGCCCTTGAGGAGGACATAGGCAGGCGGATCGCCCTCCACCCTCGCCGCGAAGGTCAGGTGCCGGTGGGACACGAGGAAGGCGCCACCGGCGAGACGCGCCTCGTCTCCGGCAGAGAGCGGTGTGAGGGGCGGGTCGACGTTCGAGGCGAGCGGCGCGCCCGCCTGGTAGACGGTCGCCTCGGAGCCGAACGCCTCGCGGACCCTTTCCAGCTCGCGCGATAGGCGCTCGGGATCGGCGCGCAGGTCCCCCACGCGCATGGCGGCGTACTCGACGAAGCGCCCGGGGTTGTGCGCCATCCCGGGCCGTCCCAGCGCCGCGCCCACCGCGAAGACCGCCAGCGCGACGAGCAACAGGAGCAGCAGGCCGTTCAGGTAGACGCGCCAGAAGAGCCGCGCCGGCAGGCGATGGCGACGACGATGCTCTAGCTCGTGTTTCACCCTTTCTCCCTTTGGCCCGGTGTTTCCCCTCTCAGAACGTCTACAGAAGGTCGTCGTCCCGGGTGGGGGAGAGGGTGGATTCGTCGGCGAGGAGGTAGCCCGTGCCGCGCACCGTCTTGAGGATGCGCGGCCGCTTGGGGTCGTCGCCGAGCTTGTGACGCAGCCGCGACACGTGCACGTCGACGGACCGGTCGAACGACTCCTCGGCGCTGCCCTTGGCGATGTCCATCAGCTGCTCGCGCGTGAGCACGCGACCGGCGCGCTCGGCGAGCGCCTTGAGCAAGGCGAACTCGTAGCCGGTGAGCTGCAGCTCTCGCCCGCCGTACGTCGCGCGCTGCGCCCCGGGATCCACCACCAGCCGTCCCACCCGCACCACCTCCAGCGACGGCCCTGCCTGCCCGCGCGCGCGGCGGACCACGGCGCGAATGCGGGCCAGGAGCTCGCGAGGCGAGTACGGCTTCGCCAGGTAGTCGTCCGCGCCGAGCTCGAGCCCCATCACGCGATCCGCCTCCTCTCCGCGCGCGGTGAGGACCACGATGGGCACGTCGGAGCGCGCCCTGAGCTCCCGGCACACCGCCAGCCCGTCCTTCTCCGGCAGCATGAGGTCGAGGAGGACCACGTCGTGGCGGCGCGCCAGCGCCTCGGCCAGCCCACGCCGGCCGTCCGAGGCGAGCGTGACGAGGATACCGTGCCCCTCGAGATACTCGCGGGTGAGCGCCGCCAGCCGGGCGTCGTCCTCGACGAGGAGGGCGGTGAGGATGGGGTCGGAGGTCACCTGGGTCATCCTACATCTCGCAGGGCAGGGCGGGGGACGGGCCCCCGCCCTGTCGGGCCGACAGGTCGCCGATCGGCGGGGCGAGCCCCGCCCTACTCCTCCATGTGCCGCTGCATCTTCTTCGTGAGCTGCGCTCGCTGGTCCGGCGTGAGGATTCCGTGCACCTGCAGGAGGGCGTCCGTGACCTCATCCGCAAAACCCCTCATGGCGTCGGCGCGCCCGTCGACGAGCGCGTGCACGCGCGTCGCGTCCGGCTGGTCGCTCTGCCACTGTGCCAGGAGCTCCTTCCGCAGATCCGCGTGCGTGGCGCGGAGCGCCTTCCCGTCGGCGACGAGCTTGTCCTTGATGGCCGTGATCTGCTGCCGCTGCGCGTCGGTGGCCTTCACGTCGTCGAGCATGTCGTCGACGCGATGGCTCACGAACTTGTCGAAGTGGGCCGGACCCCCGTGATGGCGGAACGCGGTGAGGGTGAGGGTGCCTACGGCGAATACGGCGAGCACGAGCGCGGTGGAGAGGATCTTCTTCATGGTGGTCTCCTTCCTTTCGTGGAGGAGCTTGCGCTCTCAGGCTGAGCCGCGCTTGTCGCGCAGGTGAAGAAAGGTTAAGCGTCGCCCCCGCGCATGTCCCTCGTCACCGCCAGCGGTCTGTCTCTCGCCCACGGCCCCAAGGTCCTCTTCCAGGACGCGGCCTTCACCGTCGCGCCCAAGGACCGCATCGGCCTCATCGGGGCGAACGGCACCGGCAAGTCCTCCCTGCTCAAGATCCTGGCCGGCGAGGCGTCGCCGGACTCGGGCACCCTGGCGTGGCGGCGCGGCGCGCGCGCCGGATACCTGCCGCAAGACGTGGCAGCACTCCCCGACGGGCCGCTCGTGGAGATCGTGCTGGCCTCCGTGCCCGGGCGCGGCGCCGTGGAGGCGCGCCTGTCCGCCACGGAAGCGGCGCTGCGCGCGTCGGGAGATCCCGAGGAACAGCTCGAACTGGCCCAGGATCTGGCGGATCTCCACGCGGAGGTGGACCATTTCGACGAGCGTCACGGGCGCCACCACGCGGAGCGCATCCTGGCTGGCCTCGGGTTCGACCCTCGAGATCTGCGCCGCGACACGGGCACGCTGTCGGGCGGCTGGAGGATGCGCGCCGCGCTGGCGGGGCTCTTGCTGCAGGATCCCGACCTGCTCCTGCTCGACGAGCCCACGAACCACCTCGACGTGCCCACGCTGACCTGGTTCGACGCCTTCCTGCGCGCTTCGTCGAAGGCGCTCCTCCTCATCAGTCATGACCGCGAGTTCCTGAACCGCCAGATCGGGCGCGTGCTCTCGCTCGAGCCGGAGGGGCTGCGCAGCTACAGCGGCGACTACGACGACTACCGCCGGCAGCGAGTCGAGGAGGAGGAGCGCCTCGACGCCACGGCGCGCCGGCAGGAGGCGCGGCGCTCGGAGCTGCAGGGCTTCATCGACCGCTTCGGTGCCAAGGCCACCAAGGCGCGTCAGGCGCAGAGCCGGCAGAAGATGCTCGACAAGATGGAGGAGGTGGAGGTGCGCGAGCAGCGCGCCGCCCTGCGCTTCCACTTCGCCGCCGCGCCGCGCTCGGGCCGGGAGGTGCTGCGGCTCGAGCGCGTCGCCAGGGCCTTCGGGCCGAGGGTCGTCTATCGCGAGCTCTCGGGCCAGGTTCAGCGCGGCGAGCGCGTCGCGATCATCGGTCCGAACGGCGCCGGCAAGACCACGCTGCTCCGGATCGTGGCCGGCGAGCTCGCCCCGGACGCGGGCGAGGTGAAGCTGGGGCACTCGGTCGTGGCAGGCTATTACGCTCAACATCATTTCGAGGGGGGAGGAGAGCATCAGGGGCTCGACCCGAGGCGAACGGTCCTCGACACGCTCTGGGACATCGTGCCCGACCAGGGCGAGGCCTACGTGCGCGGCGTGGCGGGCGGCTTCCTCTTCTCGGGCGAGGACGTGGAGAAGCCCGTCGCCGTCCTCTCCGGCGGAGAGCGGGCGCGGGTGGCGTTGGCCCGGATCCTCCTCCTCCGGTCCAATCTCCTGCTGCTCGACGAGCCGACGAACCACCTCGACCTCACCTCGTCGGAGGCGCTCATCGAGGCGCTGAAGCGGTACGACGGCACGATGCTCTTCGTCTCGCACAACCGCAGCTTCCTCAACGGCCTCGCCACCCGCATCTGGGAGGTGAAGGACGGCGGGATCGTGGACCAGCCGGGCAACCTCGACGACTGGCTCTACCACCAGCGGCAGCTGGCCGAGGCGGGCGTGGACAGCTCCACCGGCCCCGAGCGCCGCGACCCGGAGTCCAAGGGCGACCGCGGGCAGGCCTCGGACAAGGAGCGCAGGCGCAGCGAGGCCGAGGCGCGCAACGCCCGCCGCGCTCGGGAGAGGCCGCTGCGCGACGCGATCGCGCAACTCGAGGCGCGCATCGCCGAGCTGGAGACGGCGCAGAAGGCCGCCGAGGCGTCGCTCGCGGATCCGGCGCTGTACCAGGACTTCGCCCGCGCGAGGCCGCACGTGGAGACGCTCGCCGCAGCCCGCACCGAGCTGGCCGAGCGCTACGCCGACTGGGAGTCAAAGCAGCTCGAGCTGGAGGCGCTCGCGGATCACGACTGATAGCGGAGCCGGACGGCGTCCCATGGCTCTTCTTCGATCGGGAAGAGCTGCGCCATGTCGATGGTGACCTCGAGGAACGGCGGCGCCTTCGACTCGGCGCGTCAGACGCCACTCGCCGGGCCGGCGCGGCCGACGACGGAGCCGGCGCGGCAGGCCCAAGGTCGTTACTAGAATACGGCCGGGGCGACCTCGATGGGCGAGGCGAGCTCGACGGTGAAGCGGGGTTGCAAATGCATTCGACCGTGGTTCGCGCGCACGAGCCGTTCGTCTCGAGGCCGCTGCCGGATCCGCTCAAGGACGCCCAGGGTCGCCTCATCGCCTACTTGCGCCTCTCGCTGACCGACCGGTGCAACTTCCGCTGCGACTACTGCTCCGTGTCCGACTACGACGATCCCGGGGCCGTCCTCACCCGGCTCGAGATCGCGCGCCTGGTCGGGATCTTCGCGCGCCTGGGCGTCCGGCGGGTGCGCCTCACCGGCGGGGAGCCGACCCTGCGCAAGGAGGTGGTCGCCATCGCCGCGGACGTGCGCGCGACGATCGGGATCGAGGAGGTCGCCATCACCACCAACGGCCACCGGCTGGCCGAGCTGGCGCGCCCACTGCGCGACGCCGGTGTGGACTGCGTGAACGTGTCGCTCGACACGCTCCGGCCCGAACGCCTGCTCGCCATCTCCGGGCGAGGTGCCCGGCTCACCGACGTACTCGACGGCATCGACGCCGCGGCGGCGGCCGGTTTCGAGCACGTCAAGCTCAACACGGTGGTGATGGGCGGGGTCAACGACGACGAGCTCGGCGAGCTCGTCCGCCATGCCTGGGCGCGCAAGGCGTCACCGCGCTTCATCGAGCTCATGCCTTTCGGGAAAGGGGTGCCCGTCCCCACCGCGCGCGTGAAGCGGCTCCTCTCGGAGCAGGGCATCGCGCTCGAGCCGTGCGACAGGCGCGGCTGGGGTCCCGCCCACTACATGCGGGGCTGGAGCGCGGCGGGCGAGGCGCTGCACGTCGGATTCATCGGCGCGATGACGGAGAACTTCTGCGACCGCTGCAACCGCGCGCGCGTCGCGGCCGACGGCGGCTTCCAGGCCTGCCTCGGCGGCTCGGCGCAGGTCCCGCTGGGAGCGCTCCTGCGCGAGGACGCGCCCGACCAGGCGATCGAGGCGCGCATCCGCGAGGTGCTCGCGCGCAAGGCGCCGCGGCACCACATGGAGGAGGCGACGACGGGCCTCGTGCAGCTGCTCCCGATGATGGGTATCGGGGGCTGACGCTGCCCCGCTGTCGCGAAGCGGGTTCAACCACGGTCGACCTTGCCGTGTTCCTCCCTGGCCACGATATGGACAGCCGTCGCCTTGAACGAGGCGAACACTTCCTTCCCCTCCTCGAGCTGCAGCCTGGTGAACGATTCGGGCGTCACGTACGAGACGAGGCGGAACCCGCAATCGAGGCTGACCTTGAGGAAGAAGCCCATCGAGGACATGCTGACTATCCTCGCCGGGAACACGTTCCTGGCGCTGGTCGCGACGCCCGGATGCACCAGGTCGATCGTCACGTTCTCGGGCCGTATGCAGCAGTAGACGCGCGTGCCGGGCTCCCCTTCACCGATCGCTTCGAGCCGGCTCGCAGCGATCGAGACGGCCAGTTGCCCGTCCTCGTTTCGCTCGATCACACCGTCCAGGATCGTCTCCATTCCCATGCAGGTCGCGACGAACCCGTTCGCCGGACAGTTCATCACCACGGACGGAGCGTCCGCCTGGACGATCTTCCCGCTCTGCATGACCACGATCCGGTCGGACAGCCTGAGGGCTTCCGACCGATCGTGGGTGACGAGGATCGCCGCCATCTCCGCGTCGCGAACCGTCTTCTCCAGGTCGTCGGTGATCGACTCCCTGGTCGGCGCGTCCAGGTTCGCGAACGGCTCGTCCAGGAGCAGCACGTCCGGCTCGACGGCCACGGCGCGCGCCAGGCTGACGCGGCGCGCTTCCCCCCCGGAGAGCTTGCGCGCCGAGCGATGCACCATGTGAGCCAGATTGAAGCGCTCCAGGCACGCCATGACCTTCCTCCTCGTCACCGCTCGCGCCACCCCTCTCATCCTGAGGCCCGACGCCACGTTCTCGTAGACTGTCGCGTTGAAGAGCAAGGGCTCCTGCAAGACCATGGCGATCTTGCGGCGATACGCCAGCGTGGAATGGTCGGAGCCTATCTCCTCCCCCCTGTAGACGATCCGGCCCGCGGACCGCTCGAGCAGACACATGATGGAGAGGAGCAGGGTGGTCTTGCCCGAGCCGTTTGGCCCGATGAGGGAGACGAACTCGTTCTCGCCGAGAGAGAACGAGGGAATGTCGAGAACCTCCACGCCGCCTCGCTCGACCTTCAGGTCATGAAGGTCGAGCAACACCCGCGACGCCGAGGTCATCTGGGCCTGTCGCGCTGCTGTATCAGTGTGAGCGCATAGTTGATCACCAGGGAGAAGGACAGCAGGAGCACGGACAGCGCTATGGCCACGTCGAAGTTGCCCCGGCCCGTCTCCATGACCGTCGCCGTGGTCAGCACCCTGGTGTAGCCCCTGACGTTGCCCCCCACCATGATCGACGCGCCCACCTCGGAGATGACGCCCCCGAATCCCGCCATAACCCCCGCCATCAAGGGGAGCCGCGCCTCCTTGACGAGCATCCACACCATCTGGATCCGGGTCGCGCCCAGGGCGAGGATCTGCAGCCTCAGGCTGGCCGGGAGGCTCTGCAGGGCGCCGACGGTGATGCCCATGACGATCGGCGTCGCGATGATCGACTGGGCGATGATGATGGCCGTCGGGGTGTAGAGGAGGCCCAGGAAGCCCAGCGGGCCGCTCCTCCAGAGGAAGATCGAAACGAACAGGCCGACCACGACGGGAGGCAAGCCCATCCCCGTGTTGACCAGGCTCACCACGATCCTCTTCCCGGGGAAGCTGGTGAGGGCGACGATGGCCCCGATCGAGATGCCGATCGCCAGGCTGATGATCGTCGCCGTCCCCGACACCATGAGAGAGAGGAAGGTGATCCCGAGCACCTCCGGATCGAGGGCGATCAGGAGGTGGAACGCCTTGACGACGCCTTCGATGATCAAGTCCACTACAACCCCAGCGACTCCGGCTTCTTCCCTGCGTCAGGGAAGAACAGGGGTGCACCGAACGTGTCAACGCCAAAACGGCCGATGACGCCCTGGGTCTCCTTGGACAGCATGAAGTCCGCGAAGGCCCGCGCCCCGGCGGCGTTCACCTTGGGCCACTTCTCGGGGTTCACCTCGATGACGTGGTAGACGTTCAGCAGGAGCGGCTCTCCCTGCACGAGGATCTCGAGGTGGAGCTTCTTCTTCTTGGCGAGCGACAGGTACGTTCCCCTGTCGGTCAAGGTGTAGCCGTCCTTCTCCGACGCGACACTCAGGGTCTCGCCCATCCCGAGGCCCGTCTGCTGGTACCACTTCTGTCCCTCGGGGTTCATCCCCGCTGCCTTCCAGAGCCCCTTCTCCTTGGAGTGGGTCCCCGAGTTGTCTCCTCTGGAGAGGAACAGCGCCTTGGCCTCGGGCTTGGCCTCGGCGATGAGCTTCAAGGCTTCCTTGGACGACTTGGCACCCTTGATCTTGGCCGGATCGCTGGCCGGCCCCACGACGATGAAGTCGTTGTGCATGACGAGCCTGCGGTGGACGCCGAATCCTTCGGCGACCATCTTCTGCTCGTCGGCAGGGGAATGGACCAGCAGGACATCGGCTTCACCCTTCCGGCCCATCGCCATGGCCTGGCCCGAGCCTACCGAGATGGTCTTGACGAAGTGGCCGGTCTCCTTCTGGAAGGTCGGGATCAGGACGTCCAGCAGACCGGAGTCCTGCGTGCTGGTCGTCGTCGCCAGGATGACGGTGCTGCCTTTCTTCTCCGCGGCACTGGCCGCCGAGGCCGTGACGATCGCGCAGGCGGCGAGCAGCCACGCCGCGCTCTGACGCATTCCGCGTTGCTTCATCATACCTGTAGCCTCCTTGGGTACCTGAGAAGCCGTCCCGACTAGCACGGAGGCGCGGAAAAATGCAACCAGGAGGGACAAATTGCTACAGTGGGCGGACCGGCCGCCAGCCCTGCGTCTGGCCTTTTCTCGGGTAGGGCGGGGCTTGTCCCCCGGCGGCGGCCTGAGCAGGGGACCACGACGTCACCCTCCGGTGGACGCGAGGTTGCCGGTCCGTCCCGACCGCCCTTCCCGGAGGAGGTGCTCTGCCGGCTTCACCTGCATCGAGGACTCGATGGTCCGGATCAGTTCCGCCTGCTGATGGTCGGACTCCAGGAGCTGTCGGAGAGGGATCTCCGCGTCACCGAACAGGCACAACCTGAGCTTCCCGGTGCTGGAGACGCGGAGCCTGTTGCACGAGTCGCAGAATCCGGCCGAATACGGCGCGATGATCCCGGCCCGGCCGGCGTACCCCGACTGGCGATAGGTCGTCGCCGGACCGTCGCCGGGATCCTGCTCCTGCCTGACCCAGCCACGGGCCTCGAGCTTCTTACGTATCTCTTCCGCGGGAAGGTGGTGCTGCCGGAAGTACTCCCCGTTCTCGCCTGTCTGCATGAGCTCGATGAACCGGACTGCCAGCGGAAGCCGACGCGTCCACTCCAGGAATCGATCGAGCTCGCCGTCCTCCATACCCCGGAGCAGGACGACGTTGACCTTCACTGACGGGATACCTGCGGCGACCGCAGCCTCGACGCCCGCGACGATGTTCGCCAGCCGGGAGCTCCCGGTGATCCGCTCGAATCGCTCGGGCTCGAGGCTGTCGAGGCTCACGTTGAGGGCCTTGAGGCCGGCGTCGCGCAGAACCGAGGCGATCTCCGCCCGCCGGTATCCGTTGGTCGTGAGCCCGATCCTGGTCACCCCTGGAATCGCCGCGATCCTGTGGACCACCTCGCACACATCCAGCCTCGTCGTGGGCTCGCCACCGGTCAGCCTGACCTTCCAGAACCCCAGGGCGGCGAAGGCCCGCACGAGCCGCTCGATCTCGCAGCCGGACAGCGGTTGCGCGGAGGTCTCCTTGGAACAGCCCTGTGGGAGGCAGTAGGCGCAGCGGAAATTGCAGCGGTCCGTGATGGAGAGCCGCAGGTAGTGAAGCTGGCGCCCAAAGGCGTCTCGCAAGGTGCTCATCGTTGTGACCAGATTACCTCACGGCACTGCCGAGCCGCGAACCGAAGGGGACGATCGGGATGCCGTGGCGACGGTTCTCAATCCACGATCCTCCCATGGCGAAACGACCACTTCCGAATCGTCTTGGGGAGGTGGCTCCCGATCGACCCGATGACCAGGGCGGCCACCAGGACGGCCCCAGCGAAGGCGGGGCGTCCGGCCAGGAACGAGATCGGGATCAGTGCGAGCACGCCGACGTGAGCCAGCGCGACGACCCCGCGGACCTGGTAGAACCAGTGCCGGCTGTGGCTGGCCTCGCTCAGCAAGAGCGCCAGACCGGTCACAGCGGTGAGGACCTTCCAGAGGCGAAGAGACGGCTCCATGCCGACGACGTGATGGCCTCCCACGAGGATGGCCATGGCGCCGATGTGGGTCGTCCGGATCGCAATCGCGAGAGCCCTTTCACCCTCGATGGCCCTTTTGCTCCTGGAGCCGGGGATGTCATCGGGGGAGCCCACGCTAGGCCTCGCACATGTCGAACCCGCTGCGCAGGATCTGGACGTCCACCGTCGCGCCCGCCTCGATCGCGCCGAAGTCCGCCGGGATGATCGCGATCCCATCGGCCTGCACCGTGGTCTTCAGGATCCCGGTATCCTGGTTCCCCGCGCTGAAGGCGAGGAGCCCGCCAGGCCCGCGCTCGAGGCGCACCCGCACCAGCGAAACCCTCCCCGGCTTCGTCGCGAGGTGCTCCTGGAACACCGCCCTGACCAGCGGGCGGAGC
>MEMX01000031.1:23344-23650 GCA_001768075.1 Anaeromyxobacter sp. RBG_16_69_14
CGGTGGCCCATCATCTTGAGCAGCGCCGGGCGCACCAACTGCTCGAAGATCAACAAGCTCGCGACCGGATTGCCGGGGAGCGAGAACACCGGCCTCGCCCCGTGCATCGCGAAGGCGGTAGGACCACCCGGCTTGACGTTGACCTTCCAGAACACCTGCCGCACGGACAGCTCCTGCAGGACCTCGCGGACCAGGTCCCGATCGCCCACGGAGACGCCGGCGGAGGTGACCAGCGCGTCGGCCCGGAGCCCTTCCTCCAGCAGGCTCCTCAGCGAGGCCCGATCGTCCCGGCCGATACCGAGGGCA
>MEMX01000031.1:23742-41417 GCA_001768075.1 Anaeromyxobacter sp. RBG_16_69_14
CGGGTACGACGAGCTCGTCGCCGGTCGAGAGGACCGCGACGCGCGCCTTCCGCACCACGGGGATGGTGAGCTTGGCGAAGGTCGCCAGCAGGCACACCTCACCCGGCCCCACCACCGTGCCTTTCTCGAGGACAGCTTCGCCGGCGTGGATGTCTTCCCCTTTGCGCCGGACGTTGGCTCCGAGGCGCACGGGGCTCTTCACGAGGACCGCCCCTTCCCGCTCTTCGGTGTCTTCCACGGGCACGACGCTGTCGGCGCCTGTGGGCAGCGGAGCACCGGTGAGGATCTTGACGGCCGTCCCGGCCGCGACGACCTCGGCGCTGTGGGCGCCAGCCGGAATGAATCCCGAGACTCGAAGGACGGCGGAGCGCGTCACGTCCTCCGCGCGGACTGCGTAGCCGTCCATCGCCGAGTTGTGCCAGGAAGGCAAGTCCCGCGGGGCCACCAGGTCCGCGGCGAGCACGCGACCGATGGCGTCCTGCATCGCCACGATCTCCGACCCGAGGGCGGTGACGTGGTCGAGAATGACCTTTCGGGCTTCTTCGAAGGTAGGCACGCTGGACCACTCACATCAGTGGGACGGGGACGAAGCACGGCACGAAGGACCGGACAGGCCGACGGCCGCGAGACCATGCTAGCATCAACTGGTCGATCGCGGCACCCCAGTCAATATGCCGCAATACCCACGGGAACAGGGAGGTGGGGAGACGAGGGGAGACGGTCTCACCGCGGCGACCAGTTGATGTGATTCTCCAGCGTCACCGCCGCCGCTGTGAGCTGATGTCCGGCACCTTGCGGCGCCTCAAGCGGAGGGGAGAACTCTCCCCCCGCGCCCCCCATCTCGAGCGTCAGTTCATGTGGCATGCGCTATCACTCGCCGCGCCCTGCTGTGCTGCGCCCATATCGCAGGACCTCGAACTCCATGTCGAGGAGGTTGGCGAACAGGACTCTTCCGGACAAGCTCCCACGCCCGAGCAGGATCTTGGCCACCTCGGAGACTTGAAGGCTCGCGATCGCGGCTGGCGTGAAGGCCGGGTTGCCCAGGTTCGCTTCCAGCCCCTTGCCCTGGGCGGAGACGGGGCCGAGCAGGGGTGAGATGTCCTCGCCGGGCATCTGGACGGCGACCTGCCCGTACCATCCGGCGATGGCGCCGTGGACGAAGGGGAGCGACAGGTCGCTGGATATCGCCGCAAGCGCGTGGCGCGTGAGGACGTTGTCGAGGCCGTCGACGACGGCAGAGCAGCCGGAGAGCAGGCTCTTCCCGTTCTCCCGCGAAAAAGCGGCCCTGTGGGCGACGACCGTCACGGCGGGGTTGACCTCGGCCACCCGCTCGCGGGCCACCTCGACCTTGGCCCGTCCCAGCCGCGCCAGCGAGGAGAACAGCTGCCGGTTGAGATTGTGCTCCTCGAAGACATCGGGATCGGCGAGCACGAGGGTGCCGACTCCCAGCCGTGCGAGTTCCTCGATGAGATAGCCTCCGAGACCTCCACAGCCGATCACGGCCACCCGGCTGCGGCACAGCCGCAGTTGCTGTGGAATGGATATGGTGTCGCGGTTGCGCGAATAGCGCTTGGGCATGAGACCCCATTCCAGAGCCGCTTCCTCGACCATGGCCAGGCTGGCACCCAGGCGCCGGGAGGCTTCGCATTGGGCCTCCCAGGGAAGGAGGTCGCCTTCGGCTTGGCCCGCGAGGAACTCGCGCAAGCGCTCCATGGCAGCCTTCACCCTCCTCCTATTCGCGGGAAGATGGCCACGGTGTCGCCCGGGGCGGGGGTGTGCTCCAGCTCCGCGTGCCGGCCCATCACCAGCATGACCCCGATCTCGTCTCTCGGGATCCGGAGAGCATCCACGATATTCGCGAGAGTCGTCCCGGGCGGATAGTCCAGTTGCGCCTTCTCGAATCGCCCGTCGCGAAATGTCGCGAACAGCTTGACGGTCAGCTCCATACGCTCGGTCTCATGCGCTCAGTCTCACGCGCGTCCCCCCAACGAAAAGGGGCAGCTCGACCGCATCGCGACGGCTGACGGCCGCCATTGCCCAGCGATCGAGCTGCCCCTGAACATCGAACCGCTCGGAAGTCGAGGTGAGGCGTCATGAGACGACAGCGGGACGCCCCACCCATCCCCCGCGACTACCAGTTGTAAAGCTTGTCGAGCTCCTCGCCCTTGATCTCGAACGTGACCTGATGGGGAGCCACGGGCTCTTGCTCGAAGAACCGCGGGAGGCGATCGTCCACGGCGGTGAATCCGGCCCGGGTGTTGAAATCGCGCTCCGCCGAGAGGATCGTCTTGCCCAGCGCGACCACGCTATCCCCGGTGAGGCTCAGGCCGTAGAAAGCGTTGAGCAGGTCAACCAGCGACTGGAACGTCTCCGGCTGATCCAGGACCGGGAAGGCGATGAACAGGCACATGCCCGTGGCATCGACGGCAGCGGTGGCGATCTGGAGGTTGCGAGAGAGATCGACCTGTCCTTCGGTCTTGAGCGGGTCGACGAAGCCGCCCACCTTGAGGATGTTGGTCGCGATGGCGTAGCCGGCCGTGTGGTCGGCGCCCATGGTGCTCGTCGCGTAGGTGACCCCGATGCCCTTGACGGCGCGCGGGTCGTACGCTGGCAGCGCCTGGTTCTTCACCACCGGGACCCTCTCCACGCCGAAGCACTTTCCCACGATCCCGGCGCCCGAACCGATGATCCGTCCAAGCGGAGTCCCCTTGCCTACCTCTTCGAGGACCCGGATCGCGCCAGCCCCGTCGCCGAACGGGAGCAGCCCGCCCTCCATGGCGACGCCTATGGCCACGCCCGTCTCGATGGTGTCGAGGCCGAAGTCGTCGTCCAGGCGGTCCAGCCTGGCGATGACGTCGAGGTCGTCGATGCCGCAGTGGCCACCGTGGGACCAGACGGTCTCGTACTCGGGCTGCTTGGTGACGTAGTTGCCATGCTCGTCATTGAAGATGCCCGAGCACTGGATGATGCAGCCGCGGTGGCAGCCGTGGGTGGCCGAACCGCCGCGCTTCACCTCGAGCGCGGCCTGGGCCTCACCGCTGATCTTCGAGGCGCCCGCGAACTGGCCCGTCTTGAAGTTGTTGGTGGGGTATCCGCCCGCCTCGTTGAGGATGTTGGTGAGGACGTTGGTGCCGTAGGCCGGGAGCGCCTGCCCGCTGACCGCGTGCTTCTTGATTCCATCGGCGAACACCTTGCCGGCCGCCTTGAACGCCACGGGGTCCTTTGCCGCCCGGAGTGTGGTGCCCGCCTCGTCGAGGATGATCGCCTTCACGCCCTTGGCGCCCATGACCGCCCCGGGCCCACCGCGCCCGCAGTGGCGCGTCGGGTGGAGCTCGCGGTCCGTACAGGCGATCGAGGCGGCGCCCAGCTTCATCTCGCCGGCCTGCCCGATCGTCATGTAGGCGACCTTCTCGCCGTACTGCACGCGAAGCTTGTCCACGGTGGCGTAGTTGCCGAGCATCCTGAGGCTATTGTCCACGCTGAAGTGGACGCCGTCCTTGTTGATGAGGATGACGTGGAGATCGTCGTTCAGTGGCTTGCCCTCGAGGATGACGGCCGCGTAACCGAGCCGCGCCATCACCTGGCCCGCCTGTCCGCCGGCATTCGACTCCTTGATGCCGCCGGTGAGGGGGCTCTTGCACCCGACGGAGATCCTGCCGCTCGTCGTGGCGGCCGTCCCGGTCAGCAGGCCAGGAGACATGACGAGCTTGTTCGCGGCACTCAGAGGATGACAGAGAGGGTCCACTTCCTTGCTCACGAGCACGGAGGTCAAACCGCGGCCACCGAGCCCTGCATACGCTCCTACGGGTTCCATGGTGGCCTTGGGGCCACCTGGTGCGCCCATGTCGATTCTCAGTATATTATCCATTTTATTGATCCTTTTTGCCCACGAGCGCCTGGTTAGGTTACTTCAGTGTAACGCTATAAAGCAACACCCACGCCAGCGCCTGTCGCCGACATCTGCGCTGGGCGCCCGTTTTCCCGCAGAGTTTGGGGACGAGGACGGGGCGCGACAAAACGCCACGTCACAGTCACCATGAACAACCCGCGACATGTAACGCGAACGTGACACCATGGGCGATCCGACCTGTCACTAGACCCGCGGCGATTCCGACACCGCTCGTGACGCGCCTAGAGCACGGAGCTTGCATGAGCCGCGCATGGAAGAGGGACCCTGAACTGGGTTTACGAACGGTTTCCACGAGCTTGCGCTATGCGCCGGTCAGGTGCTGCTCCGAAGTCAACGCGGCTCGAGCGGCGCGCGCTCGTCGAGCGCGCCTGGCACGAATATGTCGAGGGCACGGTCGAACCGACGGGAGTAAGGGACGACATCCTGCAGTCGTGGCGTCGATCCCGAGAATCCCACCGGATCGATCCCGCAGCCACCCGCCCTTCCGCGATCCTCTCTCTGGAGGCCCTGGAAGAACGGCGCGCGCGGGACGAGTGGCTCGTCTTCGCGTCGCCCATCCTCAGCGATTTCACGCGACGCGCCAGGCTCCGCGACCACGTCCTCGCCTACTTCGACGCCGAGGGCTTCATGCTGTCCATCGACGGCGACCGCCGCATCATCGAGCGCCTCGCCGCCATCGGCTTCAGCCCCGGGGCGAGCTGGGCCGAGTCCTCGGCGGGCACGAACGGCCCGGGTACCGCCCTCGTGGCGTTGAAGCCCCTGGAGGTGTTCGCCTGCGAGCACTACGTCACCGCGTGGCAGCCCTGGAGTAGCGCGGCCGCTCCCCTCAAGGCGCCGCGATGCGCGGTGCCCGCGGGAATCGTCGGCATGACCGGCCCCTGGGAGGTCCGGCGTCGCCAGGCGCTCACCTTCGTGACAGCAGTTGCCCGCGCCATCGAGGAGCGGCTCCGAGCAGCCAGCGGCGTCCGCGACGAGGTCGTGCGGTACGCGTTCCGAGCGGCGCGGGAAACCGGCGACGCGCTGGTGGCGGTCGACAGCCTCGCACGCGTCATCGCCGCCAACGACGCGGCCACACGGCGGAACATCCTCGAGGAGGGGGCGTTGCCCGCCGCCATGCGAGAGGCAGTGGCCAGGGCGCTGCGATCCCCGGATCCGCGCGCCGACGGTGACGTGCGAATCGACCCCCCCGGGAGTCCCTCCACGGTCGTGTCAGCGGTCCGTTACGAGGGCTCGCGCATCGGCGCCATCTTGCGCATCGCGCCCGCCTTGGTCGGGCCGCTGCGGTCCGGCGTGCCTACGCGCCCCTCGGCCCGGTACGACTTCGGGCGCATTCTGGGCGAGTCCGCGCCGCTGCGACGCGCGCTCGATCTCGCCATGGTGGCGGCGCGCAACGATCTCCCCGTGGTACTGAGCGGCGAGTCCGGAACGGGCAAGGAGCTCTTCGCCCACGCGATCCACTCGGGTGGCACCCGTCGGGCAGGGCCCTTCGTGGCGGTCAACTGCGGCTCCATTCCCGCCCAGATCCTCGAGGCGGAGCTGTTCGGGTACGAGGCGGGCACCTTCACCGGTGCGCGGCGGGACGGCAACCCAGGCCGCTTCGAGGACGCCGGCGGCGGCACCTTGTTCCTGGACGAGGTGAGCGAGCTGTCGCTCGCCGCGCAGACCGCCCTCCTGCGCGTCCTGCAGGAGAAGGAAGTCGTGCGCCTGGGGGGTAGCACGCCCCGGCCCGTGGACGTGCGGGTACTGGCGGCGACGAACAAGCCGCTCGAGGTGGAGATGCAGACGGGATCGTTCCGGAGCGATCTGTATTACCGACTGAACGTCCTCTCCATCCCGGTGCCCTCCCTGCGCGAGCGAGGCGACGACATCTCCTTGCTGGCGCACGTCATCCTCGAGGAGGCCGACGTCGAGCGGCGCGGTCTCTCGCTGTCTGCCGATGCCCTGGAGGCCCTGCGGGCCTGCCTCTGGCCAGGAAACGTCCGCGAGCTCCGGAACGTCATCCTTCGGGCAGCCGCCGTCGCGACACGACCCCTGATCACGGCGCAGGATCTCCTCCTGGAACCGTCTCCGACGGATTCCGCGGCCGGCGCGCCCAGGTCTCGGCGTGGAAAGCTGCGCGTGGCGGTGCTCGATCTGGAGCGCGGTGCGCTCCTCACGGCGCTCGATTCCTGCACGTGGAACTTCCGGCGCACCGCACATCAGCTCGGCATCTCCCGCATGACGCTCTATCGCTGGATGCGCAGGTACGGCATCACGCGAACGCGCCCTACCCAGTGAAAGGTCGGGCTGTCCCCTGACCCAGCTCGGGGACATGTCACAGCATCCCGACAGATGCGACGATCGCTTTATTTCGCTTGATGGCGCGTCCGGAAGCAAAACTTGCGCGGGATCCGCCTTGTCCGAGCGCACGCGACGAACGCTTGACGGCGCATTCGGGAGGGACATCCGCAAGAAATCCGGCTCTGTTTGCAGGCGCGGAAGCCCGGCGACTCCATTTGGCCCGAACGATGCTCCTGTATTGGGGCCCTACCGGAAGGTCAACGTCTGTCCAGCTCCGAGATCACCTTCACGCACACGACAATCGGGAGAACCCGCCGAGGCCTCGATCCAGCTTGAACCCCAACGTCAAAAGAGCGGCCTCGAACATGGGCACCCTGCAAGACGCCTTCGGACGGCACATCCACTACCTGCGGCTCTCCGTCACCGATCGGTGCAACTTCCGTTGCGTGTACTGCCTCCCCCAGGGATGCGCAAAGGGGCCCGAGTCGGCGCCACTCTCCCTCGAAGAGATCGAGCGCCTAGCGCGCGGGTTCGCCCGCCTCGGGTTCTGGAAGGTCCGGCTCACCGGGGGAGAGCCCACGACGCGGCCGGACATCGCCGAGATCACCCGGAGCATCTCGGACATCCCTGGGATCCGCAGGGTCGGACTGACCACGAACGGCTACCGGCTCGCCGGCATAGCTTCTGCGCTCTGCGGCGCCGGGCTCACCTCGCTGAACGTCAGCCTCGACAGCCTGGATCCCGAGCGCTTCGCTCGACTCACCGGGTGCTCCCGCCTGGAGAGCATCGTCGCGGGCGTCGAAGCCGCGCTGGCGGCAGGCATCCCGTCGGTCAAGGTGAACGTGGTCCTGCTTCAGGACCTGTGCGACCGCGAGCTCGACCAGTTCCTGGCATGGACGAGGCACCTCCCTCTCGGTATCCGCTTCATCGAGCTCATGCAGACGGGCGAGAACGGAGCGTTCTTCCGACAGCATCACCTGTCCGCCGAGTGGATGCGGCGGATGCTCCAGTCCCGCGGCTGGGGGAGGCTCGCTCGCGAGGAGAGCGACGGCCCTGCGAAGTACTACGGCCGCTCCGGTCACGTCGGCAAGGTCGGTCTCATCGCACCGTACACGGCGGGCTTCTGCGAAACCTGCAACCGGGTGCGCGTCTCCTCCACGGGCAACCTCAGGCTGTGCCTCTTCGGCGGCGAGGAGATCCCCCTCCGCCACCTGCTCCAGTCCCACACCCAGGAAGACGACTTGGTCCGCCTGATCGAGTCGTCTATCGAGGCGAAGCCCGCATCGCATCGCCTCCAGCAAGGCCACTGCGAAGCGACCACCAACCTCGCCTCCATCGGCGGCTGAAGCGGAGGCTCGAGCTTGCGGGTGCTTCGCGGACGGCAAGGACGGCACGGCCCCCGCAGGGGGACACGGAGTCTGGCTTTCGCCATCAGGCCGGCCCCTCGTCCCGCGTGATGCCGTACCGCTGCATCCAGCGGTAGAGCGTCATGCGGGAGATGCCCAGCTGGTGTGCGGTGCGCCGGAAGTTCCATGTATACGAGTCGAGCGCCTTGACGAGTGCGCCGCGGTCGAGGTCGAGCGCTGCTTCTCGCGGCGGCCCGGCCTCCTTGCCGACCGCGCTCACTGCGAGATCGGGCGCGCCAACCCCGAGCACGAGGTCTTCCGCCGTGATGAGCGGCTGCGGCGCGGTGGCGGCCGCCCTCAGGAGGACGTTCTTCAGCTCCCGCACGTTCCCGGGCCAGGCGTGAGCCGAGATCGCGGCGATCGCGTCGGGCGCGAGCGTGAGTCCCCGGCGCTCCACCTCGCTCTCGGCCTCCGCGAGAAACACCTGAGCGAGGAGAGCGACGTCGTCGCCACGCTCCCTTAGAGGCGGCACGGAGATGGAGAAGACGTTGAGCCGGTAGTACAGGTCGCGGCGGAACCGCTTCGCCCGTATCTCGTCGTCGAGCGGTTTGTTCGTCGCTGCCACGACGCGGACGTCCACGCGGCGCACCGAGCTGCCGCCGAGCCGGACGACCTCCCTCTCCTGGAGCACCCGGAGGAGCGCCGCTTGGGCCTGCGAGGGCAACTCGCTCACCTCGTCGAGGAAGAGCGTGCCTCCGTCGGCGTCCTCGAACCGTCCCTTGTTACCCTCACGCCTCGCGCCGGTGAACGTGCCCGCCTCGTACCCGAACAGCTCCGCCTCGACGAGCTGCTCGGGGATGGAGCCGCAGTTCACCGCCACGAAGCGCTCGGACTGCCGGTTGCTGGCGGAGTGGATCGCCTGCGCGAACAGCTCCTTCCCCGTTCCGGATTCGCCGGACAGGATCACCGGCAGGCTGTTGCGCGCCGCGGTCTTCGCGAGCCCGACCGCGTGGCGGAGGCACTCTGATTGGCCCAGGATGCGGGAGAACTCGTACCGCGTCGAGGGTCGCGAGCGCGGAGTCGGAGGTCGTAGGCCGGGCTTGGCCGGACCTGCTCGCAGGATGGCTCCGATCGTCGAGCCTTCGTATTGCACCGCCGATGCCACGACGGAGGTTCCGTCCGGGGAGCGGATCAGCACCTCTCGTTCGGACCGGTTCGAGGTGGGGGCCATCATGCCGGCGAGGGCCTGTTTCAGCGCAGCCGCGAGCGACCCCGCCTCCACGAGCCGCCGCCTCGCCGCCGCGTCGTTCGCCGCGATCACGTGCCCTTGTGCGTCGATCCCCACCAGCGCGTCTCCAGCATCCCGCGCTGCCAGGAATGCGTGGCGAACGACCTCGTCCCGCACGCCCGCCACCGCTCTCAGGCGCTCCTCCACAGCGCGAGCGATCGCTTTCGCGACGATGATGGCCTCGCGACGCTGCACTTCCCAGGGCCCCGTGATGTCCACGAGCCCGACCGTCCGCTCCCCTCCAGGCGTTCGGATGGGAGCAGCCGCGCAGCTCCACGGCTGCCACGCCGAGACATAGTGCTCGGAGGCGAACACCTCGACCGGCTTCCCCTCCGCGAGCGCCGTCCCGGGCCCGTTCGTGGCCGCCGAGTCCTCCGCCCAGTTCGCGCCAGGCCTGAAGTCGATCTCGGCGACGCGCTCGATCACGCGCCGGTCGCCGTCGATCTTCAGCATCCAGCCCTCGCCGTCGAGGTACGCGAGCACGTGCCCCGACAAGTTCAGTCGAGAGGCGAAGTCGTCGAGGATGGACGAAGCGAGGCGGAGGACCACGTCTTTCTCGCGTCGTTCCGCCAGGACATCCGGCGAGAGGACGCGGCGCGGCCGCGTGATGCCTGGGTCGATCTGGTTCTCCCGCGCCCGCTGCCAGGAGCGCCGGATCTCGTCGCTCAGCTCCGTCGGCTGCACCCCGTCCTGGACGAAGAGCTCCCATGCGCGCTCGATGAGGCGTCGCCGCTGAAGACGGGGGGTCGGCCAACTGAGTAGCGGCATGAGATGTCGGAAAACTGCATCACTGTATCATTAGGTTTCGAGAGACGGAACACCGAGATAGTGCGCGCTGCAAAGCCAGCGATTACCTCACCTTCCGTGCGGCGAGTGCCCCCCCTCGCCGACCACCTGGCCTGTTACTTGGCGGCTCTTTGGGCCGAGTGACATGCCACAGAGAGTCGCTTGGTCGCGAGTGGCAATCGGACTTGAGCGCTGGTAACCATGCGAAGTTATTTTTGTATTTGGCTCAACCGCCAGGAGCTATCGCCCTCTCCAAGTCTGGCCCTGTCTTTGCTTGGGGCTTCGAGAAACGCCCGGCCATACCGCACCGCGCGAGGCCCGACAATCTCGACCTGAAAGGACCATTTCTACGCCGCGCGAAGAGAGCGACGATGGACCACATGACTCGAAAGGTTCGGCTCTATTGATCCGGATCAAAAAAGAGCGCTGGTGAGTTCAAGGCATACGCCTTGACTCGCGCGCAGCCCTGGCCCTGACTCGCCGTTTCACCTCAGGCACTGGAACACGCCGGTGCACCAGAGGCAGGCCGGGCACGGAACCGTGCCGAGATGGCAGTCCTGGGTGACCTCCTCCCCTTGGACGTAGTCGCACAGCGCCACGCTGCAGTCGTAGCAGAACGGGAACTCGTATTTCACGACCTGCCCCCGGAATGCGCGCCAGGCGGGGCTGTTCCACGTCGCCAGGACGTCGCGGTCCCGCAGGTTGCCGAACGACTGCGGGCGGACCTGCTTCACGGCTCCGCCGAGATAGCAGCGGTAGCGGTGCCAGAGGAAGTAGCAGGGGTGAAGGTCGCCGTCCCAGGACACGAAGGCTGACCCGTCCTCCACGAAGTCGCACCGCCTGTCACGCGCTGCCTCCGTCGCCGGTAACCGCAGCTCTACGTTCTCTCTCCGGGCGATGTCCTCCGCCTCGTCGAAGTACGCGCGGACCTTTTTCAGCATCGGTTCATCGCACCGGAGCAGCCCCACCAGGTTGAGCGAGACGTTCTGGGACGACGCGTCCTCGACCATCCTCGACACGTACTCGACGACCCGCTCCTCCTCGGGAGAGCGCCGGAACTTCATGAACACCTGGAAATAGCGGTCGAGGTCCACGCCCTCACCCGTCGCCCGATCCTTCCACTCCCGGAACAGCTGCAGCGCCCGGTCCGTGTTCGGGTCGAAGGCGACGGAGCCAGTCATCTTTTCGGTATACGGGAGCATGTGCGTCACGATGACGAACGCGACGTGGTTCTGGGAGGCCCAGCGCACGAGCTCCGGCAGCTGATGCACGTTGTCCCGCATCGCCACGAACTCCACGCCGAGCGTTATCGCGCGGCCGCACTGGCGCGCCGCGTCGTGGAGCGCCGAGAAAGCGGTCTCGACTGCCTCCTGCTTTCCGCCCTTGCGTAGCGCGCGGAAGACCTGGGGCGAGACGGCGTCGGCCGATATGCAGACGCGATCGACACCGGCCCTGACCAGGGATAGGGCACGCTCCCGCCCCAGCAACTGGCCGTTGGTCTGAAAGCCGATCCAGCCCCGAGAGGGCATGGCGGGCTTCGCTGCCTCTATGAAGCGCTCCAGGTGCGGGTGCAGCAGGGACTCGCCGATCCCGTTCAGGACCAGGGCGTCGAGCTTTGCGAGAGCAGGCGCGAGCCGAGCGAACGTGTCCTCGCTCATGTCTCCCTCGGCGAGCCCCTGCCCTGGCGCCTGCTTCACGCACATCGCGCAGCGCAGGTTGCAGCGCGTGGTCACCTCCACGAAGAGCTTGGTCGGATGGTGGCGGAGCGCCGGGCTGTCCGGGGTCTTAGCTCCTGGTTGCGCATCCTGCTCGGTGTCGTTCATTTGTCTTCAACTCTCCGGTCAGCGGATCAGCGAGCCTGCCGCTGCGTAACGGGCAATGCTCGGGCCAACAGCACCCCCAGCGCAAATCGGTAGCTCGCGGCCTCTTTTCTGGCCCTCCCGGTGAGCAAAGGTGCGTCGGCCTCGCCCTTCTCCTCCGTCACAAACCCGTGACATGTCACCTCCGAATTCCACAGTGGCGCCCGAGGCGGCCGGCGGCACGACCGCCGGAACATCGCCCGGGTCGTCGCCGTCTCGGCCCCTGGGCTCATTGGCCCGATCCCTGCACAGCTTGTGCTGCCGATATTCTTGAGGCGGGATCGCCAACGACCCGACCCAGAGCTTGCTGGAAACGAAATCGGTGCAGGTTCAGGCTCGTTTTTGCCCCTGTCCGCTCCAGCCAACCAGCGGAGAGCGCAATGCAGGGGGACGAACCCGGAAGGCTGGCGCGTCAGGTCGTCGATCGGTGCGCGGACTGCGAGCTCTGCAGGGACCTGATGGAGGACGCGCCTTGCCTGTTCTTCCCCCAGCTGTTCCGCCTTCACGATCGAGAGAAGGCCGAGAACCGGAAGATCACTTCCGCGGAGCTGAGGGGCCTCCTCGACCTTTGCAACATGTGCGGCCTGTGCTCCTGTCCCGACGTCCGCACCGACATCATGCGAGCCAAGGACGCATTCATTGCGCGCGACGGCCTCAGCCCCGCCATCCGTCTCCTCGAAGACGTCGAGCGCGTCGCCAGGATCTGTGGCTCGGCTCCGCGGCTGGCCAACCTGCTGCTCGGGAAGGAGCCTTCCGCCAGCCTGTTGAAGAGGCTGCTCGGCGTACATCGAGAACGCGTCGTTCCCGAGTTCCCGCGAGAGGGGTTCGCGGCCTGGGCGAGGAGGCGCGGCCTGCACGAGAAGCACCCGGTCTCCGGGAGGAAGGTCGCATACTTTGCCGGATGCACGGCGCGAGTCCTGTTTCCGGACGTCGCCAAGGCCGCGGTCGAGGTGCTGGAACGCAACGGCGTGTCGGTCTACGTTCCGGAGCAGAAGTGCTGCGGCATGCCGAGCCTGCTGGAGGGCGACCGACCATTCACGTTCAAGGTGGCCGAGTTCAATCTCCGACATCTCGATGCCGCCGTGCAAGACGGCTACGACATCGTCTGCTCCTGTCCGACATGCGGCTACATGCTGAAGAAGGTGCTGTGCGAGGGCGCGTTCTACTCGGAGGAATACCGAGCCTCCTTCAAGAAGATGATGGAGGAGGCCCGGGGCGATACCGGCAAGGCTGCCGAGTGGATGGTCCGCGACGGCGCAGGGTCAAACGGAGGGGCCACTCCCCCCTCGCCGCGATGCGGACCGCCACAGGGGTTCACGCAGTACTTTTCTGCCCACCTCCAGGACGAAGGCTACTTTAGATCTCTGAACGGCCTGAAGCGGATCGCGATCGCCAGCCACACGTACGACCTGGGTGAGTACCTGAGCGACCTGGATCAGGCGGGAGAGCTCGACCGGAACATGGGTGCGGTCCCCGGTCGCATGGCCTACTACGCTCCCTGCCACCTCAAGGAACAGAACATCGGACAGCCGTGGTTCGACTTGATCGGCCTGGTGCCGGGCGCTTCCATCGAGAAGGTCGGAGCCCCCTTCGACTGCTGCGGGATGGCAGGAGTCATGGGCTTCAAGCGCGAGTTTCACGAGGTCTCCATCGCGATGGGCTCGCGGCTGATGGAGAAGATCAAGGAGAAGAACCCCGACAAGCTGGTCAGCGATTGCCTGAGCTGCCGGATCCAGTTCAACCAGGTGCTTCCCTACAGCGTGTACCATCCGGTTGAAATCCTGAGCGCAGCCTACGGCGCGGCCGCGCCCCTTCCGCAGCGCGAGCGCCCATCGTCGGCTGCTGCACGGCGCTCGCTGCCTTCCCCGCGCTGATTGAGGTTGTCGAGCAGTTCGGAACCTCTCGCGACGTGCCACGTCAACCCCTGGCGGAGACCACGGGCCGGTAGCTGCGGAAGGTGCCCTGCCGTAGGCAGCCCCAGAAGACGCCGGCACCGTAGGCCATGTGCTCGGCCATGTAGATGCCGAAGAACACCGGGAAACCGAGGGCAGGGCGCCTCAACCGGTAATCCGCGACGCCGGCCCAGAGCGCCATGGCAAGGGCCAGGGCTCCAAGCCTCGGCCACGCGATGCCCATCACGATGAGCACCGCCGCGTAATACCGGATGAAGTGGAACGAGACGTAGTACACGAGGCTCCCCCACGTCCTGAGCCGCGCGCGCAATACTTGCTTCGGCGACACCAGAAGCGTCTGTCGCCGGAGCTTCTTCCACAGCCGAAAGACGTCGACGGCAACCGCCGCGGCGCCGAGTGCCGCGGGGAACCAGGACGCCCTCAGCCAGGAGAGGGCCACGAGGAGCGCCGAAGCGGCGAGGGCCGGCGGGAGGATCAGCCTCTTGCGGCGCTCGGGGTGGAGGATCTGGAGGAGCCCTTCCGACGTCCCATACTGAAATCGACGGCGGAGGAATGCTCCCAGCCGGTTCCGGTGCTCGTGGACTATGCTACCGGCTGGCGTGTAGACGATCTTGCGGCCACGGTCGCGAAGCCTCCAGGAGAGGTCCACGTCCTCCGCCACCTGCAGCTCCTCCCTAAACCCTCCGGAGTCCGCGAAGTCCCTCCTCCGGACCAGGAGGTTGCAACTCGGCAGGTAGAAGGTGTCCTTCCCGTGCTGCCCGGACCGTCCCCTCGCCCCCAGGCACAGGCTCGACATCTCTGCCTCGTACCGGTCGAGGGCCGAGGACGCGTGCATCCCGTTCACCCGACCGCCCACCGCGGCCACGTCCGGATCCTGGAACATCGGCGCAAGCTCGGCGAGCCACTCCTCCGAAGCTGCGCAGTCCGAGTCGAGGAAGGCCAGGACCTCCCCGCGCGCCTGTGAAGCCCCCCGGTTCCGGGCGGCAGCTGGTCCTCTGCCCTCACCGCCCGATAGGATCACGGAAGCACCCATGGCGCGAGCGACGTCCCGCGTCTCGTCGCGGCTCCCGTCGTCCACCACCAGGACCTCCACATTCTCCCCCGGGTACCGAACGCGCGTCAGGGACTCGAGGCATCGGCGCAGCTCCTCGGCCCGGTCCTTCACCGGGATCACCACGCTGACTGTCGGGGACCGGCCGCCAGGCCCGCTGGGGGTCGGCTCGTACGCAAGGAAGCCCCTCTCCAGAAGGGCTTCCAGGGCCCGGGCCTCACCGGAGGACCGGGGAACGAGGTCTCCGCCGCCTTCCAGGAGTCCCGCGAGCGCAGTGTTGACCCTCACCAGGCGGAGCGGCGTCCATGTGAAAAGGGCTGGCCCTCCTCGGGCCTCCACCAGCTCCACGCCCGATGCGAGCCTATAGCTCACCGCGTGCCTCCGTCCAGGTTGGAAGAGGTCCCCATCGAGAGAGCCATCACGGAGAGGCCCATGAAATCGACGGCCCCACGGCCTCCAACGCGAAGGCGATACTACTCGATCTCGGCGAGGTTCAGGCCTGCGTTCTCGTCTGCGCCTCGATGCTGGTCACGCACTTGACCAGGCACTCCGGATCGCCCCCCGCCACGCCGCGTCCCAGGTGATATGCGACCGCAGGGCAACCGCCGTGACACTGGTCGAATCGCTGGCAGGACTCGCAAGAGTGGATGCGAAGGTTGCGGAAGGACGCGTAGATGGGCGAGGTGTCCCAGATCTCCTGAAACGTCCCATTTCGCAGCGAGCCGGCCCAGAACTCCGGCCGCTGGAGAAAAGCGCAAGGATAGAGATCGCCCGAGGGGCCGAGGCAACAGGTCAGCTTGGCCGCGCCGCAAAGGTTCAACCCCAGGCCCTGGCGTTCCTGAGGGGTGAGGGAGAAGAAACTGTCTCCGGTCCGCACTCCCGCCGTGGAGGTGAGCCACGCGGAGAACGCGAGGAGCTGGGTCGCGGAGGGCCGAAGCCATTCCCAGCCGGTGACACCACGCCCGGAGGGGCGGAAGCGGCTCACCCGGAGCGAGACACCGATGCGTGCCGCGAGTTCGTGCAGGGCCGGGATCTCGGCCGCGTTGAGCGACGTGAGCACCGTGTTGATGCTGGTGGGGATTTGGCTGTCGGCGAACATCTTCAGTGCTTCGGTGGCGCTGCGGAAGGTGCCCGCTCCCCGGATGGCATCGCAGGTCTCCTCGCTCGCGCCGTCCAGGCTCACCTGGATGGCCACGAGATGGCTCCGGGAAAGCCGCTCTACCCGTGCCCGGTCGATGAGGGTGCCGTTCGTGGAAACGCACGTCATGAGGCGGCGCGCGTGACAAGCATCCAGGATGACCTCGAAGTCGGGCCGGAGAAACGGCTCGCCGCCACCGAAGTTCACCTGGAAGACGCCAGCCCGGTACACCTGCTCCACTGCCTGCAGGGCCTCGGTGGTGTCGAGCTCACGAGGAGCCGGCGTCCCGGAGGCAGACAAGCAGTGGTGGCAGCGGAGATTGCAGGCGAGCGTCACTTCCCAGGTGAGATTCACCGGCGACGACAGGCCCTGTTCAACAAAGCGATTGCTCACGAACGAAACCCTTGACCACGAGAGATTTCAACAGGCGCTCGACCCGTATCCGCTCCGCGTGCGACTTGTCAGCGAATACGTCTTTGGAAGCCCCTCCCACCTGGAAAAACCCGGGGTCTAGAAGATCACCGGTCTCGACGAAAAGGAGTTTCGGGCCCCGGAGATCATAGAACAGGAGCCCGAACTTCTCCTTGCGCACGCGGCATTTCGGGTGGAGGAGATACATGGCCGGTTAGTAAACGCCGCAGATCCCGTCGATCGCCAGCTCCTCGACGCAGATGTCTTCCAGGATTTCCGGCTCTTGGGTCGTCGCCTCGGGAGCAACCTCGATCTCGCGGATACCTTCCACCTTATCTGCCTCCACGTTCGCCTCCTTTTCTTGGTGTCACTAACGGGTTTGGCCTCCCGCAAAGCAATCCCCGGGCCAGATGTGCGGCAGCCCCGCCTCGCCTGCGTGCGAGTGGGGATATCGGGAGGTTCTGGAAGGCTACCACCGCGACGGCCGTTTCCGACGTCACAGAAGTGGCGTGAGGGGGTGTTACATGCCTCGAATTCGTGACATGTGGCCGATCGCGCTAGTTCACGATCCGTCCATGTCGACGCGCGCTCTCGCGTCCGGCGGCGCGATCACGCGCTCGCTCGCCGTCGCCGGAGAGTGCGGAGGAACGGCTCATCCTCTGCGCCGGGCCCACCTCGAAGGCGACCACGAGCGGCGCGCGCTGCTACCACCCCTGGCCCTCGTGAACGGTCGCGCGCCGCGTTCGCACACTCGGAGCAGGAGCCCTGGCCAACCCGCGTGATCGGACGGGCAGAGAGGAAAGGGTCGAGAGCCGTCGATTGATCGACGGCTCTCGAGGGGTACGGTTCAGCGTTCCTCGGCGCCGCGAACCGGCCTCACCTGGCTGACGTCGAGACCGAGCGCCTCGACCGTCTTCTCGTCCAGCGTGCCGCTCGCCGGCAGCGCGCTCTCGCGCTGGAATCCCATCAAGGAAGAACGCGTGCTCTCGTCGAGCTTGCCCGTGATCCCCGTCGCATGGCCTTTCGCCGTGAGGGCCCTCTGGACGAGGCGAACGCCCTCGGGGCTCAGCTCCTCTGCCCTGGCCAGCTCGCGGATGCCCTGGCTCTCCTCCACGCGGGCGATGAAGCTCGTCGCCTCGCTCGTGACGGCCGGAGCGGCGTACGTCTCCCGCGCCTCGGCGGCGGTCGCCTTGATGCCCTGGCTCGCCCTCACGCGATCGACGAAGCTCGCCGCCTCGCCCGAGCCTGCCGTCTCGGCCGCATAGGGATGCTCCTTCCCCTCGCGAGCCGCGCGCCCTTGCCCGACGCCCTGGCTCTCCTGTACACGAATAGTGAAACTAGCCCACTCGTCCGCAGCCGCGGCCGAGCCCGTCGTCAAGCACACCGTGGCGACCGCGCTGAAACCGATCGTGAACATCCTCGATACCGACATGGGAGACCTCCGCCGCGCCTGGATGGTTCCGACATCGGAGAGGATGCGTGGGCACTTGACCCCGATCAACACCCGAAAGGGGTGGGCGACGGAAGGGGTACAGCTCGCTGGCGCCACACGCCGCGAGCCGCCGCCCTCGAGTGCCGAAACGCCGCAGCTGGGGTAGCTCCTTCCCCCGTGCCGGGCACACAACGAATGAGGCGGCGCGTGAACCGCGCCGCCTCGAACGACCTGGACATCGGCGGGCCGCCGGAGCGGCCC
>MEMX01000031.1:41441-51904 GCA_001768075.1 Anaeromyxobacter sp. RBG_16_69_14
GAAGAAGATGATCGCGCCCAGGGCGCCCGAGTTGCTCTTCTGCGAGTCACCACCGTGGTTCTTTGAACGGACGTGATCGAACTCGGCCACCAAGGTCAGGGTCTCGGTAGCGGCGTAGAAGAGCGCCGCCGTGGCCATGGCGTTCGACTTGACGAGCGCATTGGCATCAGCACCAGCCTTGTCGAGGAAGCTCATCCCGTAGCTCAGGCCCGGCTTCAGCTTGGTGTTGGGGATCTCGTACGTCACCTGGCCCAGGAAGCCGTAGGACTTGCGCCCCTCGACCGAATCGCCCGCTGCGTTGAGGCCGGCATTCGAGTCAGCGCCGATGAGCGTCGTGCCGACCCCCTTGCCATAGTAGCCGTAGGCCATCGCACCCAGGCCGGAGACGCTGTACTTGCCACCGAGCTCGCCGACGACCGAATTGAGGCTGGGGTTCGTCGAAGGAGCGTTCACCTTGGTGTTCTGGTACATGCCGCCCGCCCACACCTTGCCAGCCTTCTCCGGGAAGTCATAGCTGACCTTGGCCTGGACGCCAGGCAAGTCGTTGCTGTCGGTCGGAGCCATCCTGAAGGCCTCGATCGCGGCGACAGTGACCTGAGCGCCACCGAACTTCGGCGAGATGTAGGCAATCTGCGGGATCCAGTCGGCGTAGAGGTAGCCGGTACCGATGTGGCCGATGGTCACGTTGTGGTTGTACGCCTTGCCGGCGCCGGCGCCCACACCGAGCAAAGTCATGTCGGAGAGGATCGCATCGGCCCCGAAGATGCCCAGATCCTTGCCGAGTTTGACCGTGCCCCACTTCTTCTCGTCACCGAAGGTGAGAAAATTCTGCCGGACGTCCATCGAGAACGCGCCGTCAGAGGCATTGCCGGTGCGCGTGTCAGCGACGTGGAGCCCGGGGTACAGGCCGATGGTCGCCGAGACGTCGAGATCGGACGCCCGGGTCTTGGCAGTGAAGACGAACGCGCTCGGGAGCAGGCCCGATTCAATGGAGAATGTATTCGGCGCATCCTCGGCCTTGGTGCAGGCGAGACCGATCTGTGGGCTGTTGTTGACGCCGCAGACCTGGTACGTCGCGAACGCGTTCACGTTACCCGAGAGCGAAAAATCCCACGAACCAGCCTTGACTTCGAGCGCCGCCGCCGCAGGAGCGGCCGTCCCCAGACAGAGAGCGCCCACCACGGCAAGCGAAAACCGTTTCACGCGCTTCTTCATTGTCTCCTCCATTCACAAAGTTGGCAAAGCCAGAGCTGCGTGCCTCCCACGCTTTCGACGAACGCCTCCTAGTTCGAAGAACGCTTCCAAGACCCTCCCTCCAGGAAGCCCAGAACCTGGGTGATGATGCGACCGCGCTGTCCCTTCTCGTCCGCTCTCTGGCGGAGTCGACAGGACAGCGCTCTCACACCAATGATGGATGAAGCCGTTGTCGCCCAGGCGGGCCTTCCGCGAGGCCTGCCCATATCTTCCCCTCTACTTTCGGTGAAGTGCGCCCGTCACGGGACAAGCTTGGCCGACAGGGCCGCGGCTGACGGATGGCACCAGAAAAATTAATTCAACGACCGGGCCAAGTGCGGCGAGCCGCCGCTCCCTTACCTGACGAGCCTGTTCCGGGGGCTTACGGGGCCCCGTTCGAGGACGTAACGCACCGTGACATGTATCAGACGTCACACACTGTTACACATCCCCCGACAACCCCTTGTCATCGCACCCATGTCGCGCTGGCGGTCTCCGCGCGGTCTCCCGGAGCGGCCGCCGGCCGCGGACGCTCGCGCCGCCGCCAGGCTCTCCATCGGGAACGACAGGGAAGGACGGCGCGCCCTGGGCGGCGCTCGAGCTGCTACCGCGAGGCGCGCCGACAAGCCCGCCAGCGGCGGGGCTTGCTGCGCATCCTGGTCAGGCTGCTGCCTTGTAAAACCGCCGCGGCGCGGCTCGCTGGATCGGACCCACCGGGAGGACTGGATGCCCCCAGAGCGTAGCCAGCAGCCCGGCAGCCGAGACGTAGAGCGCCAGCAGCGCATCGACCATTCCCACATAACCTGCCCACGGAAAGAGGGAAGGATGCCCCGCCAGCCCGAAGTCCAGGAGCAGGAACACTGCCAGCAGCGCCGCGAGCGTCAGGATCACGGCCACGTTGGTGACCAGGGCGGCGACGAGGACGTAAGCAGTGAAGATCGTGTACGCGACCAGGAAGGCCAGGAGCGCGTTCGCATCCAGCTCGAACAGGTTCGCCGCCACACCGAGGTTGATGAGTCCGTACGTCAGCCAGAACATCCCGTAGATCCCGAACACGAGCGCCGTGAAGAGCTCGTTCTTCCTGAATCCATACCATGTCGCAAGGAGGTGAACGACACCGGTCATGATGGCCGTCGGGACGATGACGCCCATGGACTGCGGACCGATGAGGTCGGCATTGAGGAAGCTCAGGGTGAACAGGGCGATGCCGAAACTGGCCAGCCCAACTGTGGACGGATCGGCTATCGCCTCTCTCACTTCACAAACCTTGGCTTGCTCCATGGCGACTTCTTTATGTCAGATTTTTCGGCGACGTGGGACACGAGTCCCAAGAAGTTGTCGAAAGATTCGACAACTCCTCAGGCCGACCCCCGCGAGCGGGGCGGCGGGTGGGTGAAGTGCCCGAATTCACTCCGGGCACGAGGCGAGAGCTGCCCCCCGAGATTGCCGGTCAGTGCGAGGCGAGCGTTCGCGAGATGCCGTACTGACTCAGCAGGCGGTACAGCGTCGTGCGAGCGATGCCGAGTCGCTGTGCTGCGCGTGCGAAGTTCCACAAGCAAGCGTCGAGCGCCTCGAGAATGACCTTCCGCTCCGCCCTGAGCACCGCCTCCCGCAGCATCTGTCTTCCCCCCCCCGGGGCGCTGGGCGTCGCCGGCTCGGATCCGCCTGTCTCGAGGAGGAGGTCGCGAGCGGCGATCTCCGATTGCGGAGCCGTCGCGGCCGCCCGCGAGATCACGTTCTTCAGCTCGCGGACGTTCCCAGGCCAGGCGTAGGCTCGAAGCGCATCGGCGGCGTCGGCGGAGAGCGTGAGGTTGCGCCGCCCCACGTCGGGCTCGGCCTCGGCGAGGAACCCCTGGGCGAGGAACGGGATGTCGTCGCCTCTGTCCCGCAGGGACGGCACAGTGATCGAGAAGACATTCAATCGGTAGTACAGATCACGGCGGAATCGCTTCGCTCGGATCTCCTCTTGGAGTGGCTTGTTGGTCGCCGCGACGATCCGGACGTCCAGGTGGCGCGGCATGCTCCCGCCCAGGCGAACGACCTCCTTCTCCTGAAGCAGGCGCAGAAGCGCCACCTGGGCCTGGTGTGGCAGCTCGCTCACCTCGTCCAGGAACAGCGTGCCTCCGTCGGCGTCCTCGAAGCGCCCGGAGCTGCCCCCGGGCTTGGCGCCCGTGAAAGTACCCGCCTCGTAGCCAAAGAGCTCCGCCTCGACGAGCTGTCCCGGGATGCAGCCGCAGTTCACCACCACGAAGGGCCCGGCCCGGCGACCGCTGGCGCCGTGGATCGAGTGCGCGAACAGCTCCTTGCCGGTTCCGGACTCGCCGGACAAGACGACCGGCAGCTCGTTGCGCGCCGCAGTCCTCGCGAGCTCGACAGCCTGGCGCAGGGGCTCCGACCGGCCCAGGATCAGGCCGAAGTCGTACCGAGCCGAAGGGCGTCCCTGCGAGCGGGAGGGGTGCGCCTCGCTCGCCTTCGCGGCGACGCGCAGGATGGCGCCGACCACCGAGCCCTCGTGCCGCACCTCCGATACGACGTAGGCGAGGCCGTCTGGCGAACTGAGCCGCACTGCGCCATCGGAGCTGCGCGACCGCGAGAGAAGCACCTCGGCGACCGCTTCCCGCATCGCGAGCGGCAAGGACCCACCATCCACGATCCTGCGCCGAGCGGCAGCGTCGTTCACGGCGATGACGCGCCCGCGAGCGTCTGCCGCCACCAGGGCGTCTCCAGCCTCGTGCGCCGCGCGAAACGCGTGGCGCACGACCTCGTCCCGCACACTGGCGGCCGCTCGCAGTCGCTCTTCGATGGTGCGGGCGATCGCCTTGGCGACGAGCAGGGCCTTGCGCGACTGCAGCTCCCAGGGTCCCGTGACGTCGATGAGCCCGACAGGATCCTGTTCGCCGGGTCCCCGGATCGGGGCAGCCGCACAGCTCCAGGGATGCCATGCCTCCACGAAGTGCTCGGAGGCGAACACCTCTACCGGCCTTCCCAGCGCAAGGGCCGTGCCCGGACCGTTCGTACCTGCGCACTCCTCCGTCCATTTCACCCCGGGGCGGAAGTCGATCTGCTCGACGCGATCGAAGATGCGCCGATCTCCGTCCATGGAGAGCATCCAGCCGTCGCGGTCGAAGAAGGCGAGGACGTGGTCCGATAGAGCCAGGTGGCCGCAGAAATCGCGAAGGATGGGCGCGGCGAGGCGCAGCACGTCGTCGCGTTCGCACCGTCTCACCAGGGCCTCCGGAGAGAGGGCGCGCGGCAGTCGGGTGATGCCGGGGTCGATCTGGTAGGATACCCGTGCCCGTCGCCAGGACTGCGAGATTTCCTCGCTGATCCCCGCTGGCTCGATCGCATCCTCGACGAAGAGCCGCCACGCGCGGTCGATCTGGCGCCGCCGCGCCTGGCGCATGGACGCCCGAACTGAGAGCCGCATAGGACCTCACGTACGCTAGCAGCCTGCAGCGATTGATCCTACCCCTGTTCGGGCTGTTTTCGCCTGCTCCCATTTGCGCCATGTTGCCACGCCCCTACGAGGCAAGCTCGTCGATCGCCTTCGACATCCCCGAGGGCTGCTTTGCCTGGAAAATGCGCCATGAGACCGACGCCGGGACCGAGCCGAGGACTCGGCCAGGTTCTCCTTCGCCTCGCCGCCAGAGGCATCCGGTACCGCTGGCTGAAGGCCACCGGCAAGCCGGCCAAGCCGGAGGCCTTGAGCCTCGAGGTCACCCGCCGGTGCATCGCCCGGTGCGTGATGTGCAACATCTGGCAGGCGCCGGCGGACCTCCCGGAGCTGGAGGCCGGGGAGTGGCTGGAGCTGCTCGCGTCGCCGGTTCTGGCCGAGCTCAAGGAGCTGGACGTCACGGGCGGTGAGCCGTTCCTGAGAGACGATCTGGTGCAGCTTCTCCACGGAATCGGCAGGTTGAAGGCAACCCACCTGCCTCGCCTGCGGTCCGTGGCCATCACGACCAACGGATTTCTGACGCGGAGAGTGCTGGCCGACGTCCGCGCCGTCATCGGTCCGCTGGAACGAGCTGGAGTCACCCTCGTCTTCGCCTGCGGGATGGACGCCGTGGGCGACCTCCACGACCGCATCCGGGGCACCAGAGGGGGCTTTGCCAGGCTCCACGCCACGCTCGAAGGGCTGCAGGAGCTTCGTGAGGAGCACCCGAGCCTCGTCCTGGGGATCAAGACCACGATCTCCCGGTACAACGTCGACGAGCTGGCTCCTGTCTGCGAGTACGCCGACGCTCACGGCCTGTTCACGATCATGTCCCCTTACATCCTCACAGCCAACCGATATGCCAACCTCGGCCGGGAGGAGGCGCTGGCCTTCTCTCCCGCAGACGTCGAGGCGCTCAAGCGCTTCTACCAGACCCCCCGTTTCCGGTGGAGCTACTACCGGAACGAGCTGCTGCAGTTTCTCGGAACGGAGGGGGGCGGAGGGCGGATCGCGAAGCCCTGCTCCGCGGGATTCAACTATCTCTTCGTCCGGAGCAGCGGAGACGTGTTTCCTTGTCCGATCATCGACGCGAGGCTGGGCAACGTGAAGTGCACGCCCTTGGAGGACCTCGTCTGCTCCGCGGAAGCTGCCCGTTTTCGCCGGAACGTCACGGGCTTCCCTGAATGCGCGAAGTGCACGGAGCCGGGCCTCGAGAGGTACGCCTTGCCCTTCGAGGGGTTTCACTACCTGCGGCTGTACTTCAAGATGGGGCGAGAGGACTTCTGCTCGCTGCACCAGCACCTGGGTCTGGGCAAGTACTTCTGACTCGCCTCTCGGCGTCTTCCGTGCTCCCCGGCGCTTCAGGGGCGAGTCACAGCGGCGACCCCGGGGCAGGATCGAGGCGCTCGCTAGACGGGGGCGGACGTGGAGCCAGCTGCGGCGCTAGGCTAGAATGACGACCGGGATTCCGGAGGGACCTCATGGGCCTGCCGCTGCGCGACCGCCAACGCCACACCTACGGCGAGTACCTGACCTGGCCGGAGGATGCGCGCTACGAGTTGATCGCCGGCGAGGCCTATCTGATGGCGCCGGCGCCGGATCTGGTACATCAGGATGTGGCCGGGGAGGTGTTCAGCCAGATCCACACCCAGCTTGCGGGGAAACCCTGCCGCGCGTTCGTTGCCCCTGTGGACGTGCGTCTTCCCAAGAGCAATGAAGCCGACGACCAGATCGACACGGTGGTCCAACCCGATGTACTGGTGGTGTGCGATCCATCGAAGCTCGACCGGCGCGGCGTGCGCGGTGCCCCGGACTGGGTGCTCGAAGTGCTCTCTCCCTCCACGGCCGGCCACGATCAGGTGCTCAAACGCCTGATCTACGAGCGGGCCGGGGTGCGCGAATTCTGGCTCGTGCACCCGATGGACCGCGTCCTCACCATCTATCGGCTCGACGGCGTCGAGTACGGTAAACCCGACGTGCAAGAGCTCAAAGGTTTCACGGAGATCCGGCTGCTCCCCGGTGTGATCGTAGCTTGGGACGCCCTGGCCGAGCGTTTACCCAGGCCCGAGTACTAGGAACCCGACACATTCGGGCGACGGTCATTCCGGTCACAGCACCGGAGCGCATGTGAGGACGGCACCGACCCAACTGTTTGACGGATGGCGCGCGGTCTGCTGTCGTCGAGATCACGATGACGATGCCCAAGGTTACGTCCGCCTTCCTGCTCGGCCTCTCGCTGCTCGCCGTGTCCACCACGGCCTACGCGGACGATGACGACAA
The DNA here is from genome assembly GCA_001768075.1 of Anaeromyxobacter sp. RBG_16_69_14. Classification (GTDB taxonomy): domain Bacteria; phylum Myxococcota; class Myxococcia; order Myxococcales; family Anaeromyxobacteraceae; genus Anaeromyxobacter_A. Next base: position 48,388 of record MEMX01000031.1, read on the forward strand.
AGACATGCCGCCTCCGCCGCCGGTGATGCCGGCCGATCCGCCGCCCGTCTACCAAGCGCCGCTCAGCCAGAAGACGCAGAGCACGTACGTGCCGCAGAGCGTGGCGCTCTCCGGCCCGGAGGAGATCACGGACAACACCGAGGGCCGCCCAGCCCCGGCCGGCTATACGTCGGTCAAGCGCGCGCGCAAGGGCCTGCTGATCGGCGGCGGCGTGACGCTCGGCGCCTCGTACGCCATCAGCGCGATGGTCGCGGCGGCCGGCTCGGACGCCTCCGACAGCGACAGCAAGAACGAGGTCGCGGCGATGTGGATCCCGATCGCGGGTCCGTTCATCCAGATCGCGAACAGCTCCAGCGCCACCGCGAAGGTGTTCTTGGTCGGTCTGGGCGGTGCGCAGCTAGCCGGCGCGGTGATGCTGTACTACGGTCTGACCACCACGAAGACCGTGTTCGTGCGCAACGACCTCGTCGGTAGCCTCAACGTCGGCCCGCTGATCGGCGAGCACAACACGACCGGCATGGTCGTCTCCGGCCGCTTCTAGGTGGCTGGTGGTTTTTGCGGCTTTCACTTCTCGTGGGTCCACAAACCGTCGGTTGGCATCGTCCGTGAGCGAGTCCGAGTCCGAGTCCGAGCCAGCCCCCCGGATGTCGTTCGACCACGAGAAGCGAATCCAAGGCCGGCGCATCACCGCCGGCCCGATCGACCTCGCCCATTGATCAGCCTGACCTGATAGCCCGAGCCGCTGCACTGGATGACGTTCAGGCAGGCGTAGTCCTGACCTATCCGGAACACGTTGGACACCGGCATCCCGAGCATGTGGCACAGGAGCACCCGATTCACTCCGGCGTGTCCCACGAGCACGATGTTTCCGGTGGAGGATGCCAGGATCTCGAGAAACGCCGGGACCACCCGCCCGCTGCACTCCGCGAAGCTCTCGCCGCCGGGGACCCGATAGCCGCCGATGTCGGCGCCTCGCGCCTTGAACTCGTCGGGGAAACGCCGCGCGATGTCCCCGAACGTGCAGCCCTCCCACTCGCCCATGCTGATCTCGCGGAGATCTTCGCGAGCGACGACCTCGGCGACGTTCTCCCCGCCTCCGTCGGCGATGATCTGCGCCGTCTCTCGCGAACGCGCCAGATCACTGCAGTAGATCGCGCCGATGTCGGCGTGCTCGAATCTCCTCGCGAGGTTCCGCGCCTGCGTCCTTCCTTCGTCACCGAGCGGCGGGTCGATCTGCCCGATGTACCTTCGCTGATCGTCCTCCAGCTGGATCTTGCCGTGCCGGAGCAAGTACACCACCCTGTTCTCCATCGTTCTCCTTGCGTTCTCCGGCCCTCACTTGCGGACCGTCGCCTGCCCTTCGGCGATCGTCCTCTTCTCCGGTCCACGTGGCAGGCGCTCGCCGACGCAGGCCGTCGAGACGGTCACCGACAGCGTGCCAGCCCGCCGCGCCGCGCATATCGCGGGCACCTGGTCGAGCGCCTCGTGCACCGCACCTTCGACCCCGTGCCGCGCCGGTCGCAGCGACCACATTGTGATCGCCAGGCTGGAGGGATCGCGGCTCGCCACGACGGCGAAGTCTACCACCCCGGGCACCGCGAAGAGGGCCTCGTCCAGCTCGGGCATCGTGACGTCTACCGTTTGTCCCGCCAGCCTTCCACGGACGCGTTCCAGGCGTCTCAGGACCGTGCCACATGGACACGGCCCCGGGAGAAACCGGGAGAGGTCACCCGTCCTGTAGCGGACGAGCGGCATTCCCCGCCGCGTCAGCGTCGTGAATACGACCTCTCCCCGGACGCCTTCCGGCAAGGGCTCGCCGGTGAGAGGATCCACGATCTCGACATACAGGTCCGCTTCGCGGAGGTGGTATCCGGCGTGGGCTTCGCAGTCCACGCCGCCACCCAATCCCATCTCGGTCATGCCGTAGTGCTCGAACACCTGACAGCCCCATGCCCGCGTGAGCTCCCGAACGATGCTGTCGGGGACGTGATCGGAGGCCAGGAGGACGCTCTTCAGGCGGAACGACTCTCCGGCGACCTCCTCCGCGTAGCGCGCCAGCGCCAGGACTTGCACCGGAACACCGACGAGCGCGGTGGGCCTCTCCCGTCGCAGGAGGTCGACGGCCGCGGGGAGGTCACGGACAAAGCCGTGCGGAATCGGCGTGACCCCCGACCGTCGAAGGGCCAGCGCGAGCAGGTCGCCTACGCTCCCGGGAACCGCGCCTGGCAGGAGGATCGACACCCGATCGCCGGGGGCCGTCAGGGTGGACATCCCGACCCGGAAGAAGTCCACCGTCAGCTCCTGGTCGTCGGCCGTGAAGTACAGTCTCTTCGGAGTCCCCGTGGTGCCGGAGCTGTCCAGGGTCACCACCCTCCTGACGTCGTCCTGCGACACGCAGAGGAGCTCCGGACCCCGTTCCCTGAGATCGAGGGCGGTCGTGAACGGCAGGAGCCGCAGATCGGCCAACGACGCGAGGTCCAGGAGGTCGCGCTCGCGCGGTCGAGACCCCTGTAGGCTTTCTGCGTGCTTCGCGCCCATGCGCAAGCGGCGGTAGAACCGGCCATGGCGGTGCGCCCACTCGACGGTGCGCCGTAACCGTTCCAGCTGGTAGCGCTCGACATGCTCGCGCCGCAGTCGCTCCCCGCTCACCCCCAGCTTGAGCGCTATCCAGGATTCCAGGGGCGTTCGCTCGATGGTGTCGCTCGCCATCCTGCCTACTCGTCCTCCGAACCCGGGGAGCCCGGCGGCGGTGGCCTCGGCGGGACCTCGAACTCCGCCACGCCGTGGCCGGCCATGGCACGCGCGATGTGCTTGCTCATGCGACGCTCGGCGAAGTCCTCGGACTCCGCGTTGGCCGTCTCGATCCAGGCCTTGACGGACAGGAAGTCCGTGCCCTGGATCGCGCGCCGCAGGCCAGCGATGCACCGCTCCATCTCTGCCCGTTCCTTCGTCGAAAGCAGATCGCCGTCGAGGTGGCACGCGCTTGCGAGCGAATGGATCATCCGCTCACCCTCGACGCGCCACTCGACCAACAGGCGCTCTGCCACGTCCTCCTCGGCGTGCTCATAGCCTTCCTCGAGCATGCGCTCAACCTCTTCCTCGGAGAGGCCGTAGGTGGGCTTCACCTGGATCTTCTGCTCGATCCCCGTCATTCGCTCCTTCGCCGAGACGGACAGGATCCCATCCGCGTCCACCGCGTACGCGATCTCGACCTTCGCGACGCCGGCCGGCATGGGCGGGATTCCCTTCAGCGTGAAGCGAGCCAGCGAGCGGCATTCGCGCGCCAGCTCCCGCTCGCCCTGGACCACGTGGACCACCATGCCGGTCTGCCCGTCGGCATAGGTGGTGAAGTGCTGGGTGGCACTGGCGGGGATGGTGGAGTTGCGCATGACGATGTTCTCGACCACGCCGCCCATCATCTCGACGCCAAGCGAGAGAGGGACGACATCGAGAAGGAGCGCGTCGTCCCGCCCGCCCCTGTCGAGCGCGTCGGCCTGGATCGCCGCGCCCAGGGCGA
>MEMX01000031.1:51940-55428 GCA_001768075.1 Anaeromyxobacter sp. RBG_16_69_14
GCCCGAAGAGCGCCTTCACGTGCCGGCGCACGAGCGGGGTGCGGGTCGCGCCGCCCACCAGGACCACACCATCCAGCTTCCTCTTGCCGGCCTGCCCGATGCCGGCGTCGCGCAGCGCCTTGCGGCAGGCCTCGGTGGTGAACTCCACCACCGGCTGGATGAGCGCTTCCAGCTCCTCGCGCGAGAGCCGAGCGCGAAGGGCCGGCCGCCCGGGCAGATCCACGTCGGCCTCGACGGCGTCCTGGTAGGTGAGCGCTTCCCGCAGCTTCTGGGCCGCCGCGGTCGCCCCGCGCAGCAGTGCAGGGTCGGGCTCGCGCCCGCCCATCCCGCCTCGGGCCAGCAGATGCCTCGCGACCTCCCGGTCGAAGTCGTCCCCTCCCAGGTGCGTGTCCCCGGCGGTGGCGAGCACCTGGAAGAGGCCGTCGGTGAGCTCGAGAATGGAGACGTCGAAGGTCCCGCCGCCGAGGTCGTAGACCGCGAAGGTCCCCTGCGAGCGCTTGTCGAGGCCGTAGGCGAGCGCCGCGGCGGTAGGCTCGTTCAGCAGCCGGAGCACCTCCAGGCCGGCCAGCCGGCCAGCGTCTCTGGTGGCCTGGCGCTGCGCATCGTCGAAGTAGGCCGGCACCGTGATGACGCAGCCCCCGACAGGGCCGCCCAGCCGCTCCACGGCCCGCTTCTTCAGCACACGCAGGATCTCGGCAGAGACCTCGATCGCCGACACGGCGCGCTTGCCGTGGTTCAAGGCCAGCTTCACCACCGAGCCGGTCTCGTCGAAGCGGTACATCCCGCGGTCCTCCGGGCGGAGATCGGCCGGGCCGCGGCCCATGAATCGCTTGACGGAGAGGATGGTATCGAGCGGCCGCTCCGGCGCCCGCCGCTTGGCCGTGGATCCCACCTCGACGCCACCGTCCGCGCCATAGTGCACCGCACTTGCCAGGAGTGGCCGCCCCTCGTCCACCGGGACCACGTGCGGACGGCTTCGCTCGTCGACGTACGCGACGAGGGAGTTGGTCGTGCCGAGGTCGATGCCGATCGCGCGGGCCATGGCTCGACTATATCGCAACGCGATCCGCGTACACCGTGTTGTCAGCCCTCTCCACCGCGTCGAGAGCACGGAACGCGTGGACGGTCAGTGCGTGGCCTATTGACTCACGTCTCGGGCGCCAGCCCGTGTGAAGAGATCAAGAAGACTATGCAAATCTAGCGGCCCAGTTTCACAAACATGAAAATGTTGCGCCAACTGGAGCACCAGCGCGTTCGCCAGCGGGCGTTGGCGCCCGCTGACGAGGGCTCGCGGTTTGCAGTAAGATGGAAACCATGGAATGCCCGAACACGACCAGCTGCACGATGTTTCCGCATCTATACGATCCGGCATTTCGTTGCACGCAGCTCTTCTACTGCAGGGTGTACTCCGAGCGCTGTGAACGCCTTCGGCGCGAGCGCGCCGGTGAACCCGTGGCGCTCGATCTGCTGCCGGACGGTAGCGCCATGGGCCCAGGTGCGCTCCTCCCCTCGCCCTGGGCGCGCTCCGGGTCATAGACCGCGCCAGGCCACCGCTCGAAGCGCTCGTCGGTATCGGTTGATCCGGGCGTCGACACAACTGGGCGCGGCCATCACAGCGCGGACCGCCGCGGCCGCTCGGTGATGAACACCGTCGAGTTGTAGTGCAGGAAGAGGGCCTTCTCGCCCCGAGCCCGGGCCTCCTGGTACAAGGTGTAGGCGTCGCCGTCGATGATCCCCGGCATGTCCGGCGGCTCGTAAAAGGGCACATGGCAGGCGACGCGGGTGGGACAACCCATGGCGCCCAGCCTGCGCGCCAGATCGTCCCCGAAATCAGTGAAGACCAGCGAGCCACCCTGGCGCACGGGATCGCCGTGGTGCACCGGAGGCAGCAGGTGCTGTACCCCCTCGCCCAGCTCGGTGCGCGCAGTGGTGGCGTATCCCTCGTGTACGGGTACCGTGAACACGTGCCGCCCGCCTGGCGCCAGCACCCTCCACACCTCGGAGAAGGCACGCCAGGGGTCCGCCACGTGCTCCAGGACGTCCTGCGTGATCACCAGGTCCAGGCTGAAATCGCAGAAGCTCAAGGCCTGCAGATCCTCGCAGCGGACGCCAACCCCCGACGTGGTCCCGGGCGCGGCCGCCTCCGGGATGAACTCGGAGCAGAGGTAACCCGGCAGGGACGCGAGCGCGTCGTGCAGCGGTCCGCTGGCCTGGGCCTCGAAGATCCGCAATGGCCTCAAGAGGTCGAGGACCTCGGAGATGCTGGCCGCCGTCGGTCGCGAGAAAGCCGTCGCCACGCACCTGGCCAGATCCCGGGTGCGCCGGGCAGCGCCGCACGCGGAACAGCGCGTCTCGCGAAGGCTGAAGCCAGGCCGGATCGGTGGGAACGAGGCCCGGGCGCCGCACACCGCGCAAACGCCGCCCTCGTCGAAGATGTCCCGCCCCTGGCGCACCGCCTCGCCGAACATGCTCGACCTACCTTTCGCCGCCGAGATCGTGTTAACCCCGCCGCGCGCGCTCCCCTTCGACGAGCTCCTGCAACTTCGCTCCCGTGATCTGCTCCACGGCTCCGGCGATGGCCCGGGCGCTCTGCAGGCGACCCCGAACGACCTGCCCGACATCCGGATCGGCGCCGAACCTCTCCAGCGCCCCTCGAAAGCGCTCGTCGATGGACACCAGGCGGTCGCCCTGCACCAGCTTGTCCGCCACGTACACGATCGCCGCCTCGTCGAGCCGACCACCATCGTATTCGATGTCGGTGTGAGCAGCCACCACGCGGCTCACGCTCGGATATCCCAGCCGCTTGAGCGCCCTCGCCCCCGCTCGCGCATGGTCGGGCACGCCCTTTGCCAAATCGTGCAACAATCCCGCGGCGCCGATCAGGGCGACATCGAGCTCCAGCCCGGCACCATTCAAGCGCTCCGCAATCCGCAGCGCGATCCGGGAGACGAGCTCGCCATGCCTCACGACCGCCTCGGGCACCTTGCGCGCGGCCAGGATGGCCTCGCACTCCGCGGCTGTGGGGATGTCGCGGCGCGCATGCATCGCAACGGCCTTCGGGTAGTCTGCCGGCGTGTCGAGATCGACGAGGATGCCCTCGTCGAGGACCTCCACCTCTCGCGCCAGACCCTCGTGCTCCGCGAGGAGCGGCCTCAGCCCGCCGGCCCCAGCGCCGCGGCTGATCGCGGGGAAGAGGCGAGAGTCGATGAGCGGAGGGTGCCCGCGCTGGCCCCGGAAGACGGGGTAGACGACAGGCGCCGCGCTCTTCCTGTACTCCCTCGAGATGAGCCTCACCGTGTGGCTGCGCACGAGCGGCATGTCCGCCGGCAAGACGAAGCACCCCTCCACGTCCGCCTCGAGTGATCGCACGCCGCACGCGACGGAGGAGAACATCCCCTGGTCGAAGTCCGAGTTCCACACGCACCGGACGCCCAGGCCATCCAGGAGCGGACGCAAGGCCTCGCCCCGGTAACCCACCACCACCGTGA
>MEMX01000031.1:55436-74398 GCA_001768075.1 Anaeromyxobacter sp. RBG_16_69_14
CGCCGCACGGAAGCTGCCGATGGCGTGCTCGATGACGGTGGAGCCGTTCAGATCCAGGAGCGGCTTGAACCGCTGCATGCGAGACGAATACCCGCCGGCAAGGACGAGGGCGGCGAGTCTGGTTTCACTAGGCATGGTCGCCACGGTTGCCCTCGCTCCCGCTCCCCTCGCTCCAGGTCCAGCTCGGGTCGCGCCGTTCAAGCCACACTGGATTCTCTATGCACCGGGACGATGCAGCGGCCTCCGCAATGCGTCGGTCAGGTTGTGGGCACAGAACGGTATCACCCTGCCGCCGTCGCCCGCGACGTGCAGGAAGCAGTCGCGCAGCCGTTCGAGGTCGATGTTCCAGACGTCCTGGAAAGCCATGCCAGAGATGCAGAACGAGCCTCTCTCGACCTGTTCCAGGAAGGCGTCCAGGCTATCGGTCTTCGTCACACCATCGGGCTCGGCCCCGCGCGGGCCGTCACCACCAGGGAAAGTCCAACGCCGCGCGACATACTGGCGCGCCCTGCTCGCCTCTTCCGCCACCACCCGTGGGGCACAGCAACCAGCCTGTGTGCCCCGCTCGGCCTCACCCTCTCGTTCCGATACCTTCACCTCGCAGCATCCCGACCCGGTCGGGCACATGGGTTGTCTGAATTCCCCGTCGGAGCCGAGGACGAAGTGGGCCTGGAACGAACAGTGTGCGTTCTCGGCCGAGGGCGGACGAAGCTGCGACGCCTTGATTCTCCCACCGGTCTGCCGTTCGATTCCGCTCATCACTTCCGGGAGCGTGATCCGGTCACCATCGCTCGGTACACGCGGATACCTCCCGAAGTAGCTGACAGGCTGGAAATGAACTCCGCGCACCGTGGGAGCCCTTTGCGCCGCGTACTCGATGATCTTGCCCAGATCTTCGCTGTTGACGCCCGGGACCACCGTGGGGACCAGAATGACTCCGAGATGCTGTTCGGCGCAATGAGCGATCGCGGCCGTCTTGGCCTCGAGAAGGGCAGCCCCTCTCATCCGCTCGTAGACAGCGTCACTGGTTCCGTCGAATTGCAAAAAAACGCAGCCTAGCCCGGCCTCTTTCAGGCTCTTCACGTACCGGACGTCCTCTGCGAGACGGATACCATTGGTATTGAGCTGAATGAAGCCATAGCCCAGCGAGCGCCCCAGGGCGATCAGGTCCGGCAGGTCCTCCCGCACCGTCGGCTCGCCGCCCGACAGCTGGATGTTGTAGGGCCCCCCTCGAGAGAGGAGCGATCGATACCACCCCTCGATGACCGTCCGGTCCGGATCGCTGTCCTCCTTGCACGACGCTGCAAAGCAGAAGGGACAGGCTAGATTGCAACGCCGGGTCACCTCGAGGAGAACGCAGCAGGTGTCCTGCCTGTGCCCCGGACAGAGGCCGCAATCGAACGGGCATCCTCTCGTAGCTTCCGTGGGGGAACGGGGCCGGGACGGCTGCTTCGCGGGACCGACCCACGACGGAAAGGATGGCGGACCGCGCCAGATGATCGTCCGAAACGCGCCGTGCTCCGGGCAGAGCTTCTCCAGATAGACATCGTCCCCTTCAGCCGTCCGTCGCGCGGGGAGCCGCTTCAGACACACCGGGCACAGGCTCTCCGTCGTCCCCAGGGAGGCCTCCGTCACGACGTCGCGCCCCTCAAACCGCGCTCCCGGGAACCTGGTCCAAGCGATAGTCGTTCGCCTCCAGGATCTCGTTCAGCCTCTCGAAGGTGGCGAAGACGATCTGCGGGCAGCGCGTGAGCTGATTGCGCGGATCGTCTTCGGTGATGTTCGTGCAATCGATGCCTCCATACCGCGACCCGTACTCCCCCTCGAACCATTCGACCAGGCTCTGGAGCATGCCGGCCAGGCGCTCGTCCCCGTTCTCCTGGGGCGCACCCTTGCCGGCGAAGAGGCCGAGCACGCAGCAAGCGCCTGTCAGCGCCCCGCAGGCCTTGCCACACCCCATGCCGCCTTGCAGTCCGCAGACCGCACGGACCAGGTCGGGATTGCTCCTCTGCTGCGCCTCCAGCGCCATCGTCATCAGGATCTGGCTGCAGCGAAACCCCTGGAGCGCCAGCTCCATCATGCGCAGATTGGCGTCGCTCATTGCGGTGGCCTCCTCGTGTCCCTCTGCATCGCCGTCTTCCTGGCGACCAGCAAGAAATAGCCTGGGCGCGCTCGCTTCAGCTCTCGCTGGACCTGCGCCGCCTCCTGGCGGTGGCCTCCCTGGAGTTCCCAGAACGACGAAAAGGAACCGTGCTCCAGGATGGCGCGTATCATGAACTCCTTCAGCGCGCGCGAATGATCCTCCCAGGCCGTCAAGGAGAAGCCGTGGCGCTCCAGCTCGAGCGCCAGCTCCTCCCGCGTCATCAATCCGGACAGGCACCCCGACGCCGACCGGGGGAAGTCGCACGAGGCGACGGGATTCCGCGCGTAGAGGTCGCTGACGACGAGCCTCCCCCCGGGTGCGAGCACGCGGTGAAACTCTGCCAGCGCCTCCCCCCTCCTCGCCATGATCGAACAGCTGCACTCGGCCAGGACGACGTCCACCGAACTCGATGCGATCGGCAGGCACTCGCCCGACCCCTGCCCGATTGGCACGTTCAGCCCCTGCCCCCGTCCTCTCGCCAGCGCGGCTCGCGAGCGGTCGACGCCGACCGCGGCGAGACCGAAGACGCGGCGCAGATAGGCCACGCTCGCTCCCGCGCCGCACCCGACATCCAGCACCCGGTTACCTGGAAAGAGAGAGCAGAGCTCGATGGCCCGCCTCGTCAGCGCGAAGCCCCCGGGGTGCAGGACGCACCCGACCTCCTCGACCACGGCGCCGCCTTCCGGCCGCTCCGCGCAGGTTTCGCTGTCGGCCGCTTCGGTCACTTGTCTTCCAGGAGCTGCTCCACCTGCAGCATCTTCCCGGTCGCGAGGGCCACGGGGACGTGCACCTTGCCGCACCCCGGGCACTTCAGCAGAGCGATCGGGAAGACGAATCCCATGTAAGACGCAGTCACCTTACCCGGGACCATCGCCTGCTTGCACTTGCCGCAGATCAGGGTGGCCTGGGCCGGCGGACGTTCGCTCTCGAGCATTAGGTTGGTCTCTGGGTCGAGGGATCAAAGAGGGCCAAGGGCCCGAGGAGATCAGCTGATCTCCATCCTGTGGCTATACGCATTGTGGACGACGAACCCGGAAGGCTCCACGGAGTACTCGACCCAGTAGGTCACGCTCACGGGCCGGTGGGACGCGAGGAGATGCCCGCTCTCCTTGTCCTCGATCTTGTCGCCGGTGGCCTCGGCGTGGCCGATCACCTTCTCGACGTCCTCCGCGAGGATCATCCTCTCTTCCATCAGCTGGGTCACTTCCGGAGAGATGATGAGGTTCATCGGTCGCCTCTCGTCGGTCACCTGTTCCCCCCACACTTCGGCGAGCAGCCTCCTCTTCAGCCTGGCGCGGTTCTCGTGGCGCTGCGAGAACGTCGGCCCCTTCCGCGCCGCGGGATCGGTCCCGGGCGCGCCGTAGACGAGGTCGAGGAGGTGCACGCTGCGCTTGCCCCGCGCGGCGAAGTTGTCCCGGCACATCGCGCAGTAGGCGACGTAGTCGGCCTCGCTCTCCCCGATCCGTCGCTTCACCACCTTGTCGGCCACCTCTTTGTTCGCGAACGACATGAGGCCTCCGTACCCGCAGCAGGTGGTGAGGCCGCGCGTGAGGCCGAGCTCCAGGGTCGGCACGCCGAGCTGCGCCAACACGCGGCGCGCGCCGTCCTGGACCGACGCGTCCTCCCGCGTTGCGCACGGGTCGTGGATCGCGAACGCCCGCGCCGGCGCGGGCGAGCAGCCCCCCGGCAGGCCGACCTCGGCGAGCACGGTCCACAGGCTCTCCACCTGCGCCTCGGGCAGGTGAGCCTTGAACGCGCGGTAGCAGCTCGAGCAGGCGGTGATGACGCGCGGGTTGCCCATGCCGGCCCAGGTCGCCACCGTCTCCCCGAGCGCCTCCGAGAAGAGCTGCCGCTGCCCGGCCCAGTCGGCGGGGGCGCCGCAACAGCCGAGATGCAGCCCCACGCCGCCCGGGATCGCCTCTCGGAGGTGGCCGTAGACGCGGGCGACGTGCTCGGGCGACGACGCGGCGAGCTGACACCCCGGGAAGAAGACGGCGCTGCTCGCCTCGAAGCCCGGCGCGTGCCGGGCGAGCGCGAAGTGCTCCCCTCGGCTGAACGCCATGTCCCGCAAGGCGAAGTCGTGGGTGGAGGGGGGCATCATCTTCTTCCCGACCATCTCCTCCCGGGCCTCCCGGCACACCTCGCCCATGCTCAGCTTCTCCGGGCACACCGCTTCGCACAGGCCGCACAGGGCGCACGAGTTCACCATCCGGTTGGCGGTGTGGCTCCCCATGCGCAGGTCCGCGTTGGTGGCGATCTCCCGAACGTAGCGCTTGGGGTACGAGCCGTAGTGCGCCAGGTACTCGCAGGCCTTCACGCACTCCATGCACTCGCAGAGCAAGCAGCGGCGGGCCTCCTCCACAGCCTCCACCGGCGTGTAGCCGGCCGGATCGGCGGGCCGCACCGCCGGCCGCGGCTCGGTCCCTTCGACGCGCGTGTAGAGCCGCGTGGCGAAGGGTCCTTGCTTCTCGCGGCTCCCCGTGAGCGAGACCTTCTGGACCATCCGGTCGATGGACAGGGCCGCGTAACGCCCATCCTGCAGCGAGCTGATGGGCGAGTAGGCACTGCCTTGGCGCAGCCCCCCGCCCGCGAACACCTTGCCGTGGCTGGTAGCGAAGGTGAACGGGTCAATCGCGATACCCTGCCCCTCGCCGGGCGCGAGCCCGAGCGCGGCGACCTTCTCGCTCAAGGGACCGGTGCCCAGGTACACGGCATCGAAACCCTCGAGGAGCGAGTCGAAGCTCACGCGAGCGCCATCTCCCTGCCCGACGGGGGAGCCGAGGTTCACTTCGACCCCCAAGCTCCGCAGCAACTCCAGATCGGCATCGACGACGGGCCCCGGCAGCACCTCCTCCGGATAGGACCGCAGGCGCCCACCCAGGCGGTCGCCCTCCTCGAAGATGACCACCTGAAAGCCCTTCATCGCGAGGTCGAACGCAGCCGTGAGGCCACTCAAGCCACCACCGACCACCGCCACTCGCTTGCTCTTCTTCGCGGCTGGCCTGAGCTTCACGGCAGCAGCCTTTGCCCCCAAGCTCAGGGCGCACGCGCGCTCCAGCGCGCCGATCTCGATCGCCTCCCCTGCCTCCACCCGCTTGCAGGCGGGCTGGCAAGGGTGATCGCAGATCCTGGCGACGACGCCTGGAAAGGGAATGGTCTGCCTGAAGACGGCAAACGCGCCGGCGAAGTCCCCGTCCTGCACCTTCCCGATCATGCCCCGGACGTCGACGTGCACGGGGCACGTCGCCGTACAGGCAGGAGGCTGGTCCTGGATGCACTGCGCCTCGCGCTCCCGCACTCGCTGCCGATCCATGATCTCTCGTTCCTTGGGTAGGCGCCCCCGAGGCCGGTTGCGCTGGAAGCCGTTACGGCGTCTCGCGCTCCGACTCGAGCGCTCCCTTCCTCGGGCCCTTGAACATCCCGAGCCCCAGGGCGAACCGTCGCCCTGGGACCCGGTCCCATCCTGTCGCTGTTACTCCTTGTCGCCGTTACTTCGTCGCGCGCGCCTTCTCGATGGCTTCCTTCACCACCGGCGGCAAGGCCGGGACCTTCGTGATCCGGGCGCCGCTGGCATTGAAGATGGCGTTCAGGATCGCGGCGTGCGGAGCGGTGAGCGGAGCCTCGCCGACACCCGCGGCACCGTGCGGGCCGTTCGGACGCGGAGTCACGTTGTAGATGATCTCCATGTCGTCAGGGATGTCGTTCGGGTACGGGATGCCGCACTTGGTGAGGCTGGTGTGCTTGGTCAGATCGTCGAAGTCCTCGGTGAGGGCCAGGCCAACGCCCTGCGCCAGGCCGCCGTAGATCTGCCCGTCCACCGTCGCCTTGTTGATGATCGTGCCCACGTCCTCGACCGTCACGAACTTCACGACCTTGACCTTGCCCGTCTTCAGCTCCACCTCGACCTCGGGCATGAAGAGCGCGTACATGTAGCAGGAGAACGGATTCCCCTGCCCGGTCTTGGTGTCGATGGCCGTGAAGTCCGAGGCGGCGTGCTTGCCGTCATAGCGCAGCGCGACCTTCTCCTCGACCATCTGGTCGTAGCTCCGGTACGTCCCGTCGGGCTTCTTCATCGCCGCCAGCAGCGCCTTGCAGGCGTTCGTGATGGCGTGACCCGTCATCACGTTCTGGCGGCTGCCCCCGGACGGACCGCTGTTCGGGAACTTCGTGTCGTTCAGGCACAGCTTGATCTGCTCGAGCGTGAAGCCGGCCGTACGGAGCACCTCGTGCGCGAAGGTCAGCGTGCCGAGGTCAGCGCCCTGGCCGTGATCCTGCCAGGCGTTGTAGACGGACACCCCGTCGCGCGTCAGCTCGACCATCGCCGCGGAGGTGTCCACGCCGTCCAGGCCGCAGCCATAGATGCCGAGGGAGAGACCCACGCCGCGCTTCTTCTCGGGCGTCGAGAGCTCCTTGCAGCGCTTCTTCGCCTCCTCGTACTTCGGGCGCAGCTTGTCGAACATCGGCTCGAAGCAGTAGACGTCCGGCTGGCAACCGTTCGGGGTCGTGTCGCCAGGCCGGTAGATGTTGCGATAGCGAAGCTCGAAGGGGTCGATCCCCATCTTCTCCGCCAGCTCGTCCATCAGGATCTCGGACGCCAGGAACGCCTGCGGCGACCCGTAGGAGCGGAACGCCGATCCCCAGCCGTGGTTCGTACAGACGGTCTTGCCCAGGCTGCGGATGTTCGGAATCATGTAGCCGGAGCCCGTGAACTGGGCCTGGCGCATGGTCAGGAGGTCCCCGAACTCCGAGTAGGGACCGTGGTCCACCCACCAGTCGCTCTCCATGGCGAGGAGCTTACCGGTCTTGTCGGCGCCCATCTTGAGCTTCATCCCCACCGGAGAACGCTTCCCGGTGTAGGTGATGCCCTGGAACATGTCGTAGACGAGCGAGACCGGCCTGCCCGTGGCCATGGTGGCCACGCCGAGGAGGGCTTCCATCGTCGGGCTGAACTTGTAGCCAAACGTGCCGCCCGTCGGGTTCTCGATGATGCGCAGCTTCTCGGGCTCGAGACCGAGGCCCGCACAGATCATCAGGTGGTGGAGGTGGAGGGCGATGCTCTTCGACTGGACGGTGACGACGCCGTCTTCACCGATGTAGGCCTGCCCGCAGTCCGGCTCGATGGCGAGGTGCGGCTGGCGGCTGCAGTAGAACTCGTCCTCGACCACGTACGCAGCCTTCTCCATGATGGGCTTGGTGTCTTCGCCCTTGATCACGCCCTGCTCGTAGTAGATGTTCGGCGTGCCGGGGTGGATCTCGATGGCGTCCGCGGCCATGGCGGCCGGGCCGCTCATGTACGCCGGCAGCACCTCGAGGTCGACCTTGACCTTCGCGGCTGCGGCCTTGGCCTGCTCCACCGTCGTGGCGGCCACGATCGCGATCGCGTCGCCGAACTGGAAGACCTTGCTGTCACAGAGAATCGGACGGTCCCAGCCGTCGCCCTTGTTGGCGGGGAAGGTGAGGCCGTTGATCCGGTTCTTGCCCTTCACGTCCTTGGCGGTGATGACCTTCACCACGCCCGGCATCTTCTCAGCCTCTGCGAAGTCGATGCCCTTGATGTTGGCGTGCGACACCTGCCCCTGGACGAGCGCCAGGTGCAGCGTCTCCGGCGGCATGTGCAGCGCGATGTCGGCGCCGAAGTCCCAGGTGCCGGTGACCTTCTGCATCGCAGTGGGTCGGTGGTACGTGGAGCCCAGGATCGAGCCGTTGTCCACCGGCTTGAAGAGCAGGTCCTCCTTCTTCATCTCGCCGCGCATGACCTTGGCGGCCGCCATCACCGCGTCGGTGAGCGGCTTGTAGCCGGTGCAGCGGCAGGCGTTGCGGTTCTTGGTCCAGAACTCGCGCACCTCCTCGCGGGTCGGGCTCTTGCTCACGTCGAGGAGCGCCTTCGCCGCCATGATGAAGCCGGGCGTGCAGATGCCGCACTGCGAGCCGCCGTACGCCATCCAGGCGACCTGCAGCGGATGCAGGTCCTCCGCCGTGCCGATGCCCTCGATGGTGACCACCTTCGAGTCCGCCGGCACCTTCTTCATCTTGACCAGGCACGCCCGGACGAGCTTGTCGTTCAGGATCACCGAGCAGGCGCCGCACTGCCCCTCCATGCAGGTGGCCTTGCAACCCGTGAGCAGGAGCTGATTGCGCAGCACCTCCACCAGGAGCTGCTCTCCGTCTGCGACGACGTACCTATTGAGACCGTTTACTTTAAGATTGACTCTTTCCATTTCCTCTCCTCTTTGCGTCAAAGAGTGGGACCTTGTGACAGCGTCGGGCTGTCGCCGTTTGCTACACGACCCTTCCTTCCTTCACAACGCCTGCAGCTTGAACGGATACCGACTACACTACGGGGCGCACGCCACCCACCGGCATTGCCAAACGCACGGCCCGGAACCGGTACCGATCGCGTCGGCTGTAGTCGTCAGCTACCCTTCCCGAACTCGCAACCAGGATAGCGACACGGCTTGCATTCGACACAGATCCCGCCATGTCCGAGCCGGGCGATGTCGCTACGGCTTACCTCCTCGCCTGCAAGTATTCGTGGCAGAACCAGGTCGAAGACCGTCGTCTTGTGGTACATGACGCAACCGGGCAAACCCAGCACGGGGATGCTTCCAATGTGCGCCAGCATGAACATCGATCCGGGGAGCACGGGAGTACCGTAGACCTCGACCCGCCCGCCGGCCGCTCTGATGGCCGCGGGGGTGACGTCGTCCGGATCCACCGACATGCCTCCCGTCACCAGGATCATCTCGGCCCCCTCGAGCAGCAAGGTGCGGATGGCGTCGACGATCTGGTCCATGTCGTCGGGGACGAATACCTGCCTCGACACCTCGCACCCCACGGCCGCGACCTTCGCTCGCAGGACCGGGCCAAACTTGTCCTCTATGCGGCCGTGGTAGACCTCGCTGCCCGTCGTGACGATCCCGACGCGAAGGCATCTGAGAGGCTTGACCTCGACGACGGCTGGGGCGGCGCGGCACAGGGCTTCCACGCGAGCGATCTTCGCGGCGTCGATGATGAGCGGGACGACCCTGCAGCCAGCCACCGTGCAACCCGGCTCAACGAGGCGATTCGAGTGGAGGGTGGCCACGCAGATCTGATCGATCCCGTTGAGCTCCGTGAGCGCGCCGACCTCGATCTTCAACAGGCCAGCGAAGGTCGCCTTGAGCTGGACCTTCCCCTCGGCGGGTTCCGTCAAGGTGATCCCCGGGCCGGCCACCGCCTTGGCTATGCGAATGGCCGCGTCGTCTTCATGCAGGGATCTCGACCCCATCTCCCAGACGTACAGGTGCTCCTTTCCGAGGTTGAGGAGCCTGGGGATGTCGTCCTTGCCGACGACGTGCCCTCTCTTGAATGCTCGGCCTTTGAACTTGCCGGGGACGATCTCCGTGATGTCATGGCACAACACGGTCCCTTCCGCTTCGCGCACGGATATGAGCTTCACGCCATCACTTCCTTTTCCACCCCTCCGGGCCCCGGCAGCCCTGCGATTCAGTTCAGCCGTTCGCAGTCAGCACACCTTATGGGTATGAGCAACGGATGAGCCAATTCGCAACCGCCTATAAGCGTTCACGTTTTTGATGCATCCCGCACCTGCGCTCAAGCGCGCTGTCACACCTTGGGACACGCGGCCGTGTAACATGTCTCCGCAGCGCAACAGCGCGGCCGTCTGCTCGGCGCAAAGTAATTGCGCGACGACGCGGATGTGGGTGTGTCTGGACTCAGGTGCGTGTCCCTGGGTCGTGGTCTTCCCGCATAGGAGGGATGTAAGCATCCTCCATTTGCGCCCATAGTGCTGACACGCGGCGTCGATGGGGGAAGAATGCGAGCGGATGTATCGGCGAAGTTCCATGTGGCCAGCGGGCGCGCGGTTGCGAGCAGGACGGCGGGATCGCTGATCGCGAGCGCGCTACTCTGGGCGTGCGGCGGTCCGGCGGACGACACCGCGGCGAGCTCGGCTACCGCCGGCGACGACGGCACGCCCGGGGAGGAATCGCTCCCGCAAGCGGGCAGACCAGCGCAGGTCCCGTCCCAGTTCGTCGCGACGCCACACGGCTATTTCCACCCGTCCTGCGTCGTCGAGCTCGGCGATGACGAGCGCGTGGGCAACTCCGGTGAAGTCGTCCGGAGCAGCGGCGAGCAGCGCGCCATCACGCGGTGTCGGCACTCCCGCTACGACAAGCGCGGGCGACTCGTCGTCAAGAAGGACGCCGCCGCGACGACGCCTCCGCCAGCGGTGAACGGCTGGGTCGCGTCGATCTCGAGCACGTCGGTCGGGCCGGTGAAGACGATCTCGGCGACCTGGGATGTCCCGCGGGCACCGAAGGTCGCCGGGAACCAGACGCTCTACTTCTTCCCCGGGCTCGAGCCTTCCGCGACGGGCGACGCCATCCTCCAGCCGGTCCTCGCCTGGAACGGCTTCAACGACGGGCGCTGGACGATCGCGAGCTGGAACTGCTGCAAGGACGCAAACGCCCTCCACAGCAAGCCGAAAGTGGTCTCGGCCGGCGACACGATCACCGGCACGGTGGTCGGTTCGAGCTGCAACGCCCAGGGCGTCTGCGCGTCATGGAGGGTCCGGGCGACCTCGTCGCGCGGCGTCTCGACGACTCTCAACACAACATCCCATGGCCAGGTGCTCGACTGGGAGTTCGCCGGGGCATTCGAGGCGTACGGCGTCGACTCCTGCGACCAGTACCCGTCGGACGGACGGGTCGCGTTCACGTCGATCGCCGTCCGGCTGACGAGCGGCGCGGTCGCGACGCCCGCGTGGGTGGCGATGAACTACGGGACGTCGCCGGGCTGCCTCACCAGCGTCGCCTCCGATCCGGGCGGCCGAAACGCCAGCCTCGCCTGGGTCACCCAGTAGGCTCTGTCGCCAGCAGTCGCTGGCGGCAGAGCCCGGTCGAGCTCGCGGAGCTCGCCGCGAGTATCGACAGCGCGGCGAGCTGCGGGGCCTGCCGTGCCGCGGAGCGTCGCTGCGTCGCGCACGAACCGGTTACAGGGCCTCTTCGCCCCGCTCTCCAGTGCGGATGCGAACGACCTCTTCGACGGGCACCACGAAGATCTTGCCGTCGCCGATGCGTTCGGTCTTGGCGGTCCTCTCGATCACCTCGATGACGCGCCCGACCATCTGATCGGCCACGACCACCTCGATCTTGACCTTGGGCAGGAAGTCGACCACGTACTCGGCGCCCCGATACAGCTCCGTGTGCCCCTTCTGCCGGCCGAAGCCCTTGACCTCGGTGGCCGTGAGACCGGCGATGCCGAGCTCCGAGAGCGCCGCTTTCACCTCGTCCAGCTTGAAAGGCTTGATGATGGCTTCTACCATTTTCACGTTTCACCTCGTTGAGGTGTTGCAGTTTCAAAAGCAGTCCTCGAGTGATCCAGCGAGCCTCCGGCGGGGTGCACGGCTCCCGCCGGAGGCTCTCGCGCGCGCAGCGCGATCCTTCGCTACGTTCTCCGCTACAGCGTCGGAAGCACCTTGGCGACGGTCGCGTGAGCAGGAGCGCCACCCGAGGGCGTCCTGCCCGCGCCCGCGGGCAGCGGGCCGGCGTCGCTCGAGTACCCGTGCACGCCCATCTCCGGGAGGTCGAGGCCGCTGATCTCGTCCTCGAGCGGCACGCGGTTCCCGACGAGCTTGCCGATGACGAAGAAGACGACGGCCGTCACCGTGCCCACGTAGGCGATGTTGGCGGCGATGCCGATCAGCTCGGCCACGAACTGTCCCTTGTCACCGTAGAACAGGCCGGTGACGCCGTAGGGGACGCCGTTCAGGCCCTGCCCGTAGACGCCGTTCGCGAACAGGCCGAGCGCGAGGATGCCCCAGACGCCGTTGACGCCGTGCACCGCCGAGGCGCCGACCGGGTCGTCGATCTTGAGCTTCGAGTCGATGAAGACGGCCGCCACGATGACGAGCACGCCCGCGATGGCGCCGATGAGCGCGGCCGCCCAGGCGGAGACGAACGCGCACGGCGCGGTGATGGCGACGAGGCCGGCCAGCATGCCGTTGGCGAGCCAGCTCGGGTCGGCCTTGCCCCACTTCACCTTGACGTACGCGAAGGCGGCGAAGGCGCCCGTCGCGCTCGCGATCATGGTGTTGGTGGCGACCACCGCCAGCCGCGTGTCCATGCCGGAGAGGGTGGAGCCGGCGTTGAAGCCGAACCAGCCGAACGCCAGGATGAACGTGCCGAGCATGACCTGCGGGATGCTGTGCGGCGCGATGGGGTGGATCTTGCCGTCGGGCGTGTACTTCCCGGCGCGCGGCCCGATCATCTTGCCGATCACGATGGCCGCCACGCCGCCGGTCATGTGCACGACGGAGCTCCCGGCGAAGTCCACGTGGCCGTGGCCGAGCCCGAAGTTCGCCCCCAGCTGCGAGAGCCAGCCGCCGCCCCAGACCCAGTTCGCGTACACGGGGTAGATGATGGTCGAGATGCAGAAGCTGAAGAGGACGAACGACATGAACTTCCAGCGCTCGGCCGCCGCACCGGTCGGGATGGTGCAGGTGGTGTCCATGAAGCACATCTGGAACAGGAAGGTGGTGGCGACGCCCGCGGTGAAGAGCGAGAGCGGCTGCAGCATGAAGCCGGTCATGCCGAACAGGCCGAAGGGCTTTCCGAACAGCGTTATGGTGAACTCCTTCGACAGGACCGCGGCCTCGCCGAAGACGCCGCCCACGCCGCCCATCTGCAAGCCGAAGCCGATGAAGTAGAAGCCGATGACGCCGATGGCGTAGACGAGGAAGTTCATCCCCATCGTGTGCGCGGCGTTCTTCGCGCGGGTGAGGCCCGTCTCGACGAGCGCGAAGCCCGCCTGCATGAACATGACGAGGAAGCCTGCCACCATCGTCCAGACGATATTCAGGCCCGTCTGGGTGGCGGTAATCTGTGTCGCTAGTTCGGCGATTGTCGGGTCGGCCACTGCTGTCTCCTATCGAGATCGATTGGTCCCGCTCGGGCGTTGCCCGCACTCCAGGATGCGGTCGACCACTGCGGGTTTTGCTCGTTGCACTCGCGGACCTTGCGATCTTCAGTATTTGCAGCATCCATACCGATCGCGTAACGAGCCGTTTTCTCGGACGACAAGCGCAGCGCGTCACGCGCACTGACTGGATCTCGGGCAGGCCGAGCCGTGGATCCGAGCGGTCGAAAAGGCGCGCATGGCAGGGAGTTGGCGGCGGGACCAAGATCAATGCTTCCAATTCCCCTAAGCGAGAGACTCCACGCTGCGTGTCGCAGTCAGCGCAGCGCGCCCTGCATCGAGCACCGCACCGCCCGGATCGCGCCCAGGTCGTGCTGCCTTACCGGCCAGTCAGCTCGAGGGGCTCTTCCTGAAGAGGAAGATGACCAGGACGCAGGCAGCGAGCTGCCCGAGAACCGATCAACCGTGCCTACGGGCTACGGGCTACGGCTCGTGAGCAAAGCGCGCCGGCAAGGAGGGTTCGGTGGGGGCGAGTCAAAGCTGGATCTGCGCGCCCATCTCCACCACGCGGTTGGGTGGCAGTCCGAAGAAGGCACTCGCGGTTTGCGCATTGCGCGCCATGACGATGAAGAGCCACTTGCGCCACCCGGCCAGGCGGGAGGGACCGGTGGGCAGGAGGGTCTCGCGGCCCAGGTAGTAGGTCGTGTCCATGTGCGAGAGCTCGACGCGCGGACCGGGGATGACCCCGGACGGCAAGGACGCGAGCAACGCAGGCACGTTGGGTGTCTCCATGAAGCCGTAGCGACCGATCACCTGGAAGAAGCCACCGCCCAGCGCCTTGACCGTCACCCGGTCCGCGTCGCGCACGGACGGGATCTCCTCGTTCACCACGGAGACGAGGAGCACCCGCTGGTGCAGCATCTTGTTGTGCTTCAGGTGGTGGAGCAGCACCGACGGCACGCCGCCCGGGTTCGAAGCCATGAACACGGCCGTCCCGGAGACGCGCAGCGGCGGGTTCCGGTCCAGGTCGGGTAGGAACAGCTCGAGCGGCAGCCCCGCACCCTGGATCTGCGCCCTCAACGCCTCGCGGCCGCGCTTCCAGGTGGACATCAAGGCGAACACGGCTGCGGCGGCACCGAGCGGAAACCAGCCGCCTTCCTCGACCTTCACGATATTGGCCGAGAAGAAGGAGAGGTCGACCGCGAGGAACAAGATCGAGAGCGGCCAGGTGACCCAGCGAGGCCAGTGCCAGCGGTCTCGCGCCACGCGATGGAACAGGACCGTCGTGATGGTCATCGTGCCCGTGACGGCGATGCCGTAGGCCGCGGCAAGGTTCGACGAGGACTTGAACCCGAGCACGAGGGCGATCGTCGCGAGGCCGAGCGCCCAGTTCACCTCCGGGATGTAGATCTGGCCGACCTCCGTCTTCGAGGTGTGCCGGATCGTGACGCGCGGCGAGTAGCCCAGCTGAACGGCCTGATTGGTGAGCGAGAAGGCCCCCGAGATGAGCGCCTGCGATGCCACGATGGCCGCTGCCGTGGCGATGCCGATCATGGGGTAGAGACCCCATGCCGGAACGATGAGGTAAAACGGGTTCTGGGCGGCCATCGGGTCGTGCAGCAGGATGGCGCCCTGGCCGAAGTAGTTGAGCAGGAGGGCCGGCATGGCCACGCACAACCAGGCGACGCGGATCGGCTGCCGGCCGAAGTGGCCCATGTCGGCATAGAGCGCCTCGCCCCCCGTGATGACGAGCACCACCGCGCCGAGGACGAGGGAACCGTGCAGGCCGTGCTCCGCGAAGAACCGCACCGCATGGTGTGGCGAGAGGGCGCCCAGGATGGAGGCGTCGCGCGCGATGCCTCTGAGACCGACGAGTGCGATGCAGAGAAACCACACCAGCATGACGGGTCCGAAGACCGAGCCCACGGCGGTCGTCCCGTGCCGCTGGAAGAGGAACAGCAGCACGAGGATGAGCACCGTGAGGGGCACCACCGCGTGCGCGAGCGACGGAGCTGCGACGGCGAGGCCCTCGACTGCACCGAGCACGCTGATGGCGGGGGTGATGACGCCATCGCCGTAGAGAAGCGCCGCGCCGAAGAGGCCCAGGAGCAACAGGATGCCTCGCCCGCGGCGGCTCGTCTCCGTCTGGCCGACGAGAGCCATGAGGGCGAGGATGCCTCCCTCCCCGCGGTTGTCCGCCACCATGACGAACGTGAGGTACTTGAAGGTCACCACGAAGGTCATCGCCCAGAACACGAGCGACAGGACGCCCATCACGTTTTCTGGCGTGGGCGCGATACCGTGCGGCCCCGTGAAACACTCCTTGAGCGCGTACAGCGGGCTCGTGCCGATGTCGCCGTAGACGACGCCGAGGGCGCCCAGAGAAAGCGTGAGCAGCGCTCGCCGAGCGGATCCGCCCCCCCGAGCCCCAGGATGAGCTGGCGGGGGCTCGACCCCTCCCGCTTCGGCAGGTAGGTCCTGCGTCGGCAGTGCCGGGGACTGGGTGGTCGATGGCGTCACGGGCGGGGATATGAGAGTTGAGAACGGTGCAACATGCAAGCCCCGCCCACGCGAGCTCGCCTTCCGGTTGGCCTCGGCGCCTTGCTCGTATTTTTGGCCCTCGGCCCATCGCGCGTTCACCGGGCTCCTCGGCGCGATGCCACGTTATCTGGCAGGCCGCTGCGCTGAATCCGTGCAGCCGGGTGACGCGCCCCGACGGACGAAAGACGACGCGGCGAACGCGGCCATATGCCGCGCGACACCAGGGCGTCCGGGTTGCTGGACCGCGGATGCTAGTCTCGCCTTTTGGCTAGGCGCCATTCGACGAGCCGTCCGTGATCGAGGGTCGAACGGGTGCGAAGGACGGTCACGCATGACCCGCCGAGGGGCGATCCAGACATCAACCGCCGCACGAATGGACGCGCAGGACCGCGCGTTGCTGTCGCGGATCCAGGACTTGGGCAAGCGCGTGGACGCGCAGGATGCCTCACGCACGGCTGCCTCGCTCGCCAGCCTCTGGTTCGAAGCGGTCGGCTACTTCGCGAAGCAGGAGGCGCTGATGGAGCTGCACGCCTATCCTGGGCGCGGCGCTCACCGGGCGGCGCACCATCTGTTCCTGAAAGAGATCAAGGACCTGGTGCGCGAGCTGCGCGAGGTCGGCCTCACGGAAAAGGTCATCTGGCACGCGCGCCGGCGTATGCCGGACTCGTTCGCCCTCCACGTCGAGACCTGCGACAGGCCCCTGCTGCAATTCATCGCAGGACCAGGGGCTGTCTATGCGCCGCGTATGCGATGGCCACCGCAATACACGTTCACGCTCGCGTGACCGCGAATGGTGACCAGGTTGACATCCTCTCCGGCCTGAAGGCCCGGAGATTCCGACCGGGCGGCTTGCGCCGCCGGTACGGCTGGGTTCCTGGGCCGAGTGCCTTGCTGCGCTGCTCGTCGCCGTATGTAAGGCGCCGCAGGCGTTACTTTCCCCCTGCCCGGGGGTAGGTCGCGTTCGCGACGAGTCTCTTGTAGCAGCATCGTCTGACACGGCGCGCTCAGCGAGCCGGGCGCTATCCTTCCCCGCCCTGAACGGCGGGGCTTGTCGCGCATACCGGTCATGTTCAGCTTCACGCCTAGTTCCACGGCCGAAGCGGTCGGGTGTGATAGCGCATGCCACATGAACTGACGCTCGAGATGGGGGGCGCGGGGGGAGAGTTCTCCCCTCCGCTTGAGGCGCCGCAAGGCGCCGGACATCAGCTCACAGCGGCGGCGGTGACCCTGGAGAATCACATCAACTGGTCGCCGCTGTGACAGGGCCAGCATGATGGGGATGCAAGCGCGCGCAGCCTTCTCGACCAGCTCATAGCTGATCCTGGAGGACACGAGCAGGATGAGCGCCCGGGACAGCTCGTCCCGGAGGAACAGCTGGCCTACCGCCTTCCAGGAGCTGCCGGGGCGCGTCCTCCCCGTCCAGCGAGGGCGCCCCGACAGGGTCGTCGGGCTTCACGAACCGTTCATGTCGCCCGACCGTCACACCACCACCTCTACCCAGACTTCTCCACCACCGCGCTCAACCCCAGCTCGGCAAGCTTCTCGCTGGTGGGGATCCCGGTCTTGGGATCCCATCCCCGGAGCGCGTAGTACTCGTCCTTCATCCCCTCGAACTTCGCCTTGTCCAGCACCGCGCCCTCGTACTTGCCCTTCGACAGCGGCTTCTCGAAGAACTTCTTGGGAAGCGTGTCGGCTTCGCGGTTCATTCCTTGGCGCACGTCGAACATGCGCTCCAGGTTGCGCAGTCGCTCGGCGATCTTCAGGACGTGGGCGACGTCCCAATCCTTGCCGGTGGCGAGCTGGAGCATCCGCACCGACCTGTCGATGGTGTGGAAGACGAAGTTGGCATAGGGCCAGGTGCACACCCCCATGCTGTCGACGGCCAGGTTGTTGTGTTCCGAGCTGACGGTGGACGCCCCCTTGCCTTCGTAAGAGCTGGGTTTGGCTGCGCCGGGGTTGCCATACGCCTTCTCGGCGGTCTGCTCGAACCACTCCGGCGCGTTGGCCCATTCGAATTCGAGCAGGCTGCCCCGCATCGGCAGCGAATCGCCGCGATGCCCGACGGCCTGCATGAGCGCCGTTCCCTTGTAGGCGCGGAACTCGTAGGGGTGCGGAGCCAGGCCCTTCACCAGGTCGAGCTTCTCGACGGCCGCCGGACCGATCTTCTCGGCAAAGGCCTGTTGACCGTCGGCCATGATCGCCCCGAAGCCCTCCCGGTGGGCCACCTTGCGAACGGTTTCTAGAATAGCCTCCTTGGACCCCCGCTCCATGGCGATACCGTCGGTGTCCTTCGCCGTGATCAGCCCCTCGTGGTGCAGCTCCATGAGCAGGCCGATGCAGGCCGAGAGCTCCGTCGAATCGAGCCCCAGCCGGTTCGCCGACTGGATCCCCTGCCAGAAGACGTCCATGTCCGTGTTCCAGACGGCCCCCGTGAACCCGCTCCACGGCTCACAGGTAGTGAAACCCTTCCCCATCCCGGGGATGTGCAGGAAGTTCTTGCAGCGGATGGGGCACGCGAAGCAGCCCACGTTCTTCAGCTTGTTCTTGTCCACGAAGGCCGGGCCGCCGTACTTCTCGTTCATCTCGTCCCAGTGCACGTCCTCGAAGTAGCCGACCGGGAAGAAGCTGGCCTGGTACATCATGGACACGCAGCGCACCACGCCGTAGTTCGAGAGCTCCTTGCAGGCCGGGCTCTCGCGGATCTCCTGGTTCAGGGCGAGGGATTCGGCCAGCATCTCCTCGGGATGGGCGATGCCTACCGACTTGTGGCCCCGCACCGCGACGGCCTTGATGTTCTTCGAGCCCATGACGGCGCCCATGCCACCGCGGGCCGCCGCGCCGGCGACCTCGGTGATCAGGCAGGCAAAGCGCACCAGGTTCTCGCCGGCCGGCCCGATGCACACCACCTTGATCTCGGGGTCGCCCAGCTCCTGCTGGATGAGCTTCTGGGTCTCGTAGGTGTCCTTGCCCCACAGCGCGGCAGCGTCCCTGATCTCCACCCCCTCGTCACTGATCCACACGTACACGGGCTTTGCCGCCTTGCCCGTGAGGATGATGTGGTCGTAGCCGGCGTACTTGGCTTCGGGCCCCCAGTAGCCGCCGAAGTTCGACCTGCCCCTCAGGTTGTTCTGTGGAGACAGGGACGTGACGTCGGTGCGCCCCGAGGACGGCATGGCGGTGCCGGTGAGCGGCCCCATGCTGAAGATTATCGGATTGCCGGGGTCGAGCGGCTTCGTCCCCGGCTTGAGCAGGTCGTAAATCAGCCGGAGCCCGATGCCGCGGCCGCCCAGATACTCGTCGACATAAGCTTCCGTGGGGGTAGTGGTCACCTCGCCACTGCCGACGTCGATCTTCAGGATCT
>MEMX01000032.1:0-5562 GCA_001768075.1 Anaeromyxobacter sp. RBG_16_69_14
CGCGCGAGCAGCTTCGCCGTGAGGACTGCGGCGGTGGCGGCGCAGGCGGTGGCGAGCATGGTCGGCCCTATCACGTCGCCCGGGTTCTTCGCCCCGGCGGCGGCGCGCAGGCCGATGATGGTGGCGGGCAGGAGCTGGAGCGAGGCGGTGTTGAGGGCGCAGAAGAGCGCCTGCGCGTCGGTGGCGGTCCCGCGGTGCGGGTTGAGCTCGTCGAGGAGGCGCATCGCCTCCAGCCCGAAGGGCGTGGCGGCGTTGCCGAGCCCGAGCAGGTTCGCCGCGACGTTCATCACCATGGCGCCCATGGCGGGGTGCTCGGCCGGCACGTCGGGGAAGAGGAAGCGCAGCACCGGACGAGCGGCGCGCGCCAGCAGGGCGACGAGCCCCGCCTCCTCTGCCACCTTCATGAGACCCAGCCAGAGGGTCATGATACCGACGAGGCCGAGCGAGAGCGTCACCGCGCTCTGCGCGGATGCGGTGATGGCCCCGGTGAGCGCGCCCATCTTCCCGGTGAGCGCTGCCGTGGCCACCGACAGCGCGATGAGCAGGACCCAGACGAAGCTCATGTGCGAATTGTGGGCGGCCGAGCCGCCGAAGGCGAATTTTCGGTCCCAGGGTCTCGCCTCCGGCCGCGATCGATGCAGAATGCGGAGCGAGGGCGCCGGGTGGTCCGAGCCGGCGACGTGTCGTAGGGGGGCTCGTCGCCCGCCGGAACGGATGGAGCATGAGAGCAGCGCTATCCTTGGTCGTCGCCGGGGCCGTCCTTGCTGGCGTGCCCCCCCAGGCTACGAGCGTGATCGACCTGCCGCGCCCCCCGCAGCCGGAGTGGTTCGGCGTCTACCTCATGGGCAAGAAGGCAGGCTTCTCGCGCACGTGGGTAGGGTTCGAGACGCGAGAGGGGCGGCGCGTGCTCGTCGCTCGGACCGAGTCGACCATCTCCGCCACCGTCGGCGCGCGCACGGTGAAGCGGGCGCAGGTGGACGAGAAGGTCTACGAGGCGCGCCCGGGCGGGCGCCTCGTCGCCTTCTCCGGCCGGCGCGAGGGCGACGGCGGCGACCGCACGGTCGAGGGGCGCTGTACCCCGGAGGGCTGCACCGCGCAGCTCTCGTCGCAGGGCCAGCGCGAGGAGCGAAAGCTCCCCCCCGTCGGCGAGACGGCCGAGCAGGCGGACGCTGCGCGGCTGGCGGCGGCGAGGCGGGGCGTGGTGACCGGCGAGCAGCTCGACCTCGAGGCGCTGCGCGTGAAGAAGATGGAGGACCGGTACACCGGGACGGCGCTCCTGGCGGCGGGCGGGGTCGAGGCCCAGGTCGCGCTGGTCGAGGAACTGGAGGAGGGCGACCGGGCCGCGACGCGCGTCTCGATCGCGCCCGACCATCGCCTGGTCGAGCTCCGCCTCGGCGACGCGGTGGTGGCGAAGGCGGAGCCGGAGGAGACGGCGAAGCGGCTCGACAAGGTGGACCTGTTCGGCATGACGCGGGTGAAGCTCCCCGGCCCGCTCCCGCGCGGCGTCCCGGCGAGGATCACCTTCCGGCTGCGCGGCGTGCCGAAGGAGTTCCAGGCGCCCGATCCGCGCCAGACCTGGGAGAGCGGTCCGGATGGCACCGTCACGCTCACGGTGTCGGCGCGGCGGCCGCGCGCGGCCGATCCCGCCCACGACGCACGGCGCGCGAAGGGAAGGCGAGAGGGTTTCGAGGGCCTGCTCGAGCCGACGCCCGAGGTGGACTCGGACGCGCCCGAGATCGCGAGGCTGGCGGGCGAGGTGGTGGGCGATACGCCGGGCGTCTACGCGGGGAGCGTGAAGCTCGCGCACTTCGTCTACCGCCGGCTGCAGAAGGCGTATGGCGTCTCGCGCGACCGCGCCAGCGAGGTGCTGGCGCTCGGGAAGGGCGACTGCACCGAGCACGCGCTGCTCTTCACCGCGCTGGCGCGCGCGGCGGGCATACCAGCGCGGCAGGTGCACGGCCTCGTCTTCGCGCGCTACGACGACGGCGTGCCCGCGCTCTACTGGCACGCCTGGGTGGAGGTGAAGAGCGGCGAGGAGTGGATCGCGCTCGACCCTACCTTCGACCAACCCGTGGCCGATCCGACGCACGTCGTGCTCGGTCGGGGCACGCAGGTGGACACGGTCGGGCTCCTCGGTGCGCTGCAGGTGGTGAGCGCCGAGGGGCGGCCGGCGGGGTGACGCACGGGCTCGGGCTCGGGCCCGGGCTCGATAGGTGAGGGAGATTTCAGGAGGCTAGCCATGAGGGGTCTCGACCACGTCGCCATCCTCGTCTCCGACCTCGACGCCGCGATCGCGCTCTACCGCGACGTCTACGGCCTCGCGCTCTCGGAGGTGGAGGAGGTGCCGTCCGAGAAGGTGAAGGTGGCCATCTTCGGCCACGGTGTGGGCCGCATCGAGCTCGTCTCGCCCACGGGCCCCGACAGCCCGATGGCGAAGGCGATCGCGAGGCGTGGCGAGGGGCTCCACCACATATGCCTCGAGGTGCCGGACATCGCGAGCGCGATGGCAGCTCTCGAGGCTCGGGGTGCGCCGCTCCTCGACGAGGAGCCGCGCCCGGGAGCAGGCGGAGCGAAGGTGGCCTTCGTCCATCCCAAAGGCAGCCGCGGGGTGCTCGTCGAACTGCGGCAGGGGCCGGACCCCGAACGCCCTTGACCCGTGCGCGCGGCGCGTGCTTAAAGAGCCGGAATTCCAGCGAGAGAGCGCCCGCTCGGCGCTCCGTCCCAGGGGTCGACCATGTCCCGGCTGCACGCCGCGCTCCTCGCAGCTTCGATGCTCCTCCCCGCCGCTGCCCTCGCTCAGCGCGCTCGGGCGACGCCGCCCAAGGAGGATCCCGAGAAGCCGTCCGCCAAATCCGGGGAGGCCACGGAGGCCCCACCCGGCACCTCGGCCCCGGTGGACACGTCTCCGCTGGCTCCGGCCGCGACGCCAGCGCCGGAGCTCGACCCCGCCGTGCGGGAGGTCGTGCGGCGCGAGGTGGAGAAGGCAAAAGAGGAGATGCGCGACGAGATGCGCGCCGAGATCCAGGGCGCGCAGTCAGCCCGCGAGTTCATGGAGACCACCGCCGCCGGCGAGCGGCCCAAGCTCGAGTTCCTCCAGGTCGATGGATACCTGCGCGTCCGCGGTGACCTCCTGGACAACCTCGACCTGCACCGCGGCGCCGACCCGTCGGGCTTCTTCCTCTACCCGCGTCCTCTCCGCGACTCCGACAACCGCGGCACGCTCACCAGCGGCAACATGCGGTTCCGGCTCGAGCCGACGCTCAACGTCTCCGAGCAGGTGAGGGTGCTGGCGCAGGTCGACCTGCTCGACAACATGGTCCTCGGCTCGACGCCCCAGGGGCTCTTCGCGCGGAGCGACGGGGTCCAGTTCCCGTTCGACGCCCGCGGCCAGGTGCCGTCGTCGGACGGGGTGAACGCCGATCGCAACTCGATCGTGGTGAAGCGCGCCTGGGGAGAGGTGCAGACGCCGGTGGGCCTCCTCTCCTTCGGCCGCATGCCTTCGTCCTGGGGCCTCGGTATCCTCGCCAACGCGGGCGGGGGCATCGACGACGACTACGGCGACAGCGTGGACCGGTTGCAGTTCGCCCTCACGCCGCTGAAGACGCCCGTCGGCCCGATCGTGCTCGTGCCGATGTACGAGATCGTCGCTACCGGCGTGACCTCGCAGGATCAGAACGTGGCGCGCGGCCTCGGCCAGCCGTTCGACCGCGACACGGCGGACGACGCCAAGGCCATTGGCATCAAGATCGTCCGGATGGACACGGACGAGGAGGTGAAGCGCAGGTTCGAGCGCGACGAGGCGAGCTTCTCCTACGGTGCCTGGTACATGTTCAAGCAGCAGTCGTACGAGTTTCCGCAGTGGGTGAGCTCCACCGCCGTACCCTCGACGGGCCAGTCGGACGGCAGCGATTCGGTCGGGTCGGCGGTGCGCCGCGACGCCCACGCCCACACTGCCGATCTCTGGTGGCGCTACCAGACGAAGCGCTTCCGCCTCGAGACCGAGCTGACCGGCGTCATCGGGCAGATCGGAAACGCCTCGAACGACCCGGCCGACCCGCTGGGCCCGGTGCTGCTCCGGCAGTTCGGCGGCGCGACGCAGGCGGCGTGGAAGCTCCTCAACGGGAAGCTCACGCTGGGGGGCGAGGCCGGCTTCGCGAGCGGCGACACCAACTCCGGGTTCGGCAACCGGCCTGGGCGCAATTGCTCGACCAGCAGCGGGGTGACCACCTGCGCCACGACCCAGCGCGGAGACATCGACGGCTCCCAGTTCGCGCCGGGGGACCGGGTGCTCGACGTCCGGAACTTCCGCTTCAACCCGGCGTACCGGGTGGACCTCATCCTGTGGCGCGAAATCCTACGGGGTGTGACGGACGCCTTCTACGTGAAGCCGTCCGCGCGCTACGAGATCTTCGAGGGGCTGGCGGCGGAGGCGGCCATCGTCTACTCGCAGGCGATGTACGCGGGATCGACCCCGTCCACCGCGTACGCGCCGCTCGGCGTCGAGTTCGACCTCGGCCTCTCGTACAAGTCCGACGACGGGTTCATCGCGTTCCTCAACTACGGCCTGCTGCAACCGCTCGACGGCCTCGGCTACCCGCCGGGCCAGTCCGTCTCCGGCCGAGACCTCACGCGGGGGCACGCTCTCCGCAGCGGGCTCGCGATCAAGTTCTGACCATCGAGATGAAGAAGAAGACCCAGGCGAAGCCCGTCTCGCGCGCCGCGCTGGCGGGTGAAGCCGACCCGCGCCTCGTCGCGCTCTCCGTCTCGATCCAGGACGACGCCGCCCTGTTCGACGAGGACATCCGCGGCTCGCGTGCTCACGTCGCCATGCTGGCCGCGCAGGGCATCGTCCCCGGGGCCGCTGCGAAGCGCATCGACCGCGGCCTCGCGCAGGTCCGAGGCGAGTTCGCTGCCGGCAAGATCGCGTTCGATCCCAGGCTCGAGGACGTCCACACCCACGTCGAGCGCCGGCTGGGCGAGATCGTGGGCAGGGACGCCGGCTACCTGCACGCTGGCCGCAGCCGCAACGACCAGGTCGCGCTCGACGAGCGCCTCTTCATCGTGAGCGCGTGCGATCGCTGTGACGCCGCGCTCGCCGCGCTGATGCGCGCGCTGGTCGCGAAGGCTCGCCGCCACGAGCACACGCTCTTGCCGGGCTACACTCACCTCCAGCGCGCCCAGCCCGTCTCGCTCGCCCACCACCTCCTCGCCCACGTCGAGGCGCTCCATCGTGACCGCCAGCGCTTCGGTGAGGTCCGCGGCCGCGCGGCCGTGTCGCCCCTCGGCGCGGGTGCCCTCGCCGGCACGACGCTCCCCATCGACCGGGAGCACACCGCGCGTGCGCTGGGGCTCACCGGTGTGACCCAGAATTCGATCGACGCCGTCTCCGATCGCGACAGCGCCATCGAGCTCGCGTTCGCCTGCGCCCTCTCGGCCGTCCACCTCTCGCGGCTGGGCGAGGAGATCGTCCTCTGGACCACGCGCGAGTTCGGCTTCATGACGCTCTCCGACGCCTTCTCCACCGGCAGCTCCCTCATGCCGCAGAAGAAGAACTCCGACGTC
>MEMX01000032.1:5580-8280 GCA_001768075.1 Anaeromyxobacter sp. RBG_16_69_14
CGCGCCGGCCGTGCCATGGGCGATCTCGTCACGCTGCTCGCGCTCGCGAAGAACCTCCCGCTCTCCTACAACCGCGATCTGCAGGAGGACAAGCGGCCGCTCCTGGGTGCGCCCACGACCCTGGCCCTCACCCTGGAGGCGCTCGCCGGAGCGATCGAGACTGCCACCTTCCACGAGTCGCGTATGCGCGAGGCGCTCGGATCGGGCGAGGCGCTCGCAACCGACGTGGCCGAGTACCTGGTGGAGAAGGGCGTCCCGTTTCGCGAGGCGCACGAGGCGGTGGGCGCGGCCGCGGCGTACGCGGTGCGGGAGGGCAAGGCGCTCAGTGCGCTCTCGCCCGTGGAGTGGCGCCGCTTCCACCGGAGGTTCGCGCCCGACGTCGCGGAGCGCTTCGATCTCGAGAAGAGCCTCGCGCGCCGCGAGATTCCGGGTGCGCCCGGTCCGAAGCAGGTGCACCGCCAGCTCGCGCGCTGGGAGAAGGAGCTCGGGGGGCCGCGGTGAAGCGCGCGGCCTTCGCCCTCGTTGCCCTCGTGGCGCTGGCGGCGCTCGCGCTCGCCTGCGGCGTGAAGGCGCCGCCGCGCCCGCCCCTGCGCGAGGCGGCTGCCGACGCGGGCGCGGACGCGGGTCCCGGGGGGCGCCCGAGCGAGCCCGGCTCCCCGGCGACCCCGGACGGGGGACCCCCGCCCGATGCTGGGGAGGGTCTGCACCTGGGCTCGAAGGACGCCGGCACGCCATGAACCACTTCCAGCGCAAGCGCGGTGTTCTCCACGCAGAGGACATCCCGCTCGAAGAGCTCGCCAACGCCTACGGCACGCCCCTGTACGTCTACTCGACGGCCACCCTCAGGCGGCACTGGGCGGTGCTGGAGGGTGCCTTGCGCGGCATCCCGCACCTCACCTGCTACGCGGTGAAGGCGAACTCGAACCTGGCCGTGCTCTCCCTGTTCGCGCGGCTCGGCGCCGGCTTCGACATCGTCTCCGGCGGCGAGCTGTACCGCGTGCTCAAGGCGGGCGGCGATCCTCGGAAGGTGGTCTACAGCGGCGTGGGCAAGCGGGACGACGAGATCGGCTTCGCGCTGAAACGCGGCGTGAAGGTCGTGGACATCGAGAGCGCCGAGGAGCTGGCTCGCGTCTCGATCGTGGCGCGCCGGCTGAAGAGGCGCGCCCCTGTCGCGCTGCGAGTGAACCCGGCCGTCGATCCGAAGACGCACCCGTACATCTCGACTGGCCTCAAGGAGTCGAAGTTCGGCGTGGGCGCGGACGAGGCGCGGCGGCTCTACGCGCTCGCTGCCAAGGATCCCGGCCTGGAGATCAAGGGCGTCGCGATGCACATCGGGTCGCAGATCACGGACGTGTCGCCCTTCCTGGACGCCATCGAGCGCGTCCTGGCGATGGTGAAGGACCTCGAGGCCCAGGGCATTCGCATCGGCCACCTCGACGTGGGCGGGGGGCTCGGCATCCAGTACCAAGACGAGGAGCCGCCTCACCCCGACGCCTACGGCAAGGCGGTGAAGAACGCGCTGCGTCGCTTCGACGGCGAGGTGCTCCTCGAGCCGGGCCGCGTCCTGGTCGGCAACGCGGGCGTGCTCGTGACGCGCGTCCTCTACCGCAAGAAGAACGGCCGCCGCGAGTTCGTCGTCGTCGACGCGGCCATGACCGACCTCGTCCGGCCCGCCCTGTACGGTGCGCACCACGCGATCGAGCCGGTCGCGCCGCCCGCGCGCGAGGAGATGGTCTGCGACGTGGTCGGCCCGGTATGCGAGTCCTCCGACTTCCTCGCCAGGAAAGAGCGCCTGCCAGCGGTGCAAGGGGGCGATCTCCTCTGCGTCCGCTCCGCCGGCGCCTATGGGTTCGCCATGTCGTCGAACTACAACAGCCGGCCGCGCGCGGCGGAGGTGCTGGTCGACGGCGACACCGCCCATCTCGCCCGCGAGCGGGAGACGGTCGCCGATCTCGTCCGCGGCGAGATGGCGAGACCCCCTGGCCGCAGGTTCGGCGCGCGCAAGAGACGCGAGATCGGGTAGATTCACTCCAACTTCTCCTCCGCAGAGGTTCCCATGCGCTTCCAAGGATCGCTGGTCGCCGTCGTCACGCCCATGAAGGACGGCGCGGTCGACCTGCGCGCGCTGCGCGAGCTCGTCGAATGGCAGCTCGTCGAGGGTACGGACGGCATCGTGCCCTGCGGTACGACCGGCGAGGGCGTCACGCTCACCGCGCAGGAACGGGTCGACGTGATCCGCACCGTGGTAGAGGCGGTTCGCGGCCGCGCGGCCGTCATCGCCGGCGCTGGCTCCAACGCCACCCACGAGTGCGTCGACGCGGTGAAGCGGGCCAAGGAGCTCAAGGCCGACGCCGCGCTGGTGGTCACCCCCTACTACAACAAGCCCACGCAGGAGGGGCTCTACCGCCACTACATGGCCATCTGGGAGGCGACCCGCTTCCCGGTGATCGCCTACAACGTGCCTTCGCGCACCGCGGGAGACATCCTCCCCGAGACGGTGGCGCGGCTGGCCAGGGCGGGCGCCATCGTCGGTATCAAGGAAGCCACGGCGAACATGGACCGGCAGGTCCAGCTGGTGGAGAAGGTGGGCAGGGACGCCCTCAGCTATCTCTCCGGTGACGACTTCACGGTGCTCCCGTACATCGCCTGCGGCGGCCATGGCGTCATCTCGGTGGTGGCGAACGTCGCGCCGCGCGCGAT
>MEMX01000032.1:8334-8463 GCA_001768075.1 Anaeromyxobacter sp. RBG_16_69_14
GCAGGTAGCCCTGGCCGACCTGAACCGGACGATGTTCATCGAGACGAACCCGGGACCGGTCAAGGCGGCGGTGGCGCTCCTCGGATGGGCCGGCCCGGAGCTCCGGCTCCCGCTAGCTCCCGTGTCCGA
>MEMX01000033.1:0-4280 GCA_001768075.1 Anaeromyxobacter sp. RBG_16_69_14
GCAGTACCGCGCTGATGACGAGGAGGTAGCCGGCGACGATCCACTCCACTCCGGCGTACGACGCGTGGAGGTCGCGACGCAGCGTGGGGAGCGCGACGTTGACGATGCTGCCGTCGAGCGTCGCCATGACCGTCCCCACGGCCACGGCGGAGAAGCCGGGCCAGGGCGAGCGGGTGGCGGCGGGAGCCGGCGGGAGGGTCCGGGCGTCCATCTGCACCTTCAAGCCTGCGCCGCCGACCACATCCAGGTCGCGATGAGCGACACCATCTGCCCAGCGAAGGAGAGCCGAGTGGGGTGACGCAGTGAGGGACTGGTGTGGGGCCACCGCATCTCGGGACTGAAGCTTACCCCAGCCCAGTCTACATCGTCGCTACGGCACGAGCGGCGGAGGGAAGAGCGTCGGGTGCTCCGCCATCACGCTACGCCTGAAGCGCGGCAAGGCCAGGTGGAAGGCGACGCTGGCGGAGAGAAGGACCAGCGCACCGGCGAGGAGCACCCGCGGCACGCCGAAGCGCCCCGCGGCGAACCCACCTGCCAGGGCGCCGAATGGCGTCGTCCCCACGAACAGCGTCGAGAATAGGCCCATCACGCGGCCCCGCAGCTCCTCCGGCGCGAGCCCCTGCAGGAGCGTCATCGTGCCGGCCATCTGGGTGAGGTAACCGAACCCAGCCAGGACCAGGAAGGCGCAGGAGAGCGGTGCGGTGTGCGAGAGCGACACGCCGGCGAGCCCGAGGCCGAGCAGCAAGGCGCCCAACCCGACGCGCCGGCCCAGGCCGCGCAGCCCCGTACGGACCATGAGCGAAACCCCGGCCGCCAGGGCGCCCGCGCCGGCGGAGGCCTGCAGGAGCCCGAGCAACCTCGCGTCACCGCCGAGCACGTCCTTGGCCAGGACCGGCATGAGCGTCACGTACGGCAGGGCGAAGAAGCTCGACGTGGCGACGAGCGCGAGCAGCGCCACCACGTGCGGCGTGCGGCCAGCGTAGGCGAGCCCGTCGAGGAGGTGGGCACGGCGGATCCCGCCGTGGGGGCGCGGCGAAGCGAGGCGCATGACCGCAACCGCGTAGATGGTCCCGGCGAAGCTCACCGCGTTGAGCGCGAAGCAGACGCCCTCGCCCAGCGCCGCCACCACCCAGCCCGCCAGGGCGGGACCGATCACGCGCGCGCCGTTCACCACGGTCGAGTTGAGCGCGAGCGCGTTCGGCATGTCCTCGCCCGCGATCTCGCCCAGGAGGGCCTGGCGCGCCGGGATCTCGAACGCGTACGTGAGCCCGAGCATCACGGCGAGAGGGAGGAGCATCCAGGCCCGCACCGCCCCGGAGAGCGTCAGCACGGCGAGCACGGTCGCCTGGACGAGCGCGTTCACCTGCGTCGCGAGCACGATGCGGCGCCGCGGGATGCGATCCGCGAGCGAGCCTGCCCACACGCCGAAGAGGAAGACCGGAACCTGGGCGAGGAAGCCGACCAGCCCGAGCAACTCGGTGGAGTGGGTGAGACGGTACACGAGCCAGCCCTGCGCCACCGACTGCATCCAGGTACCCACGAGCGACACAGTCTGGCCCGCGAAGAAGAGCCGCAGGTTGCGGTGGCGCAGGGAGCGAAGGGCGTTGGGCCATGCCATCTGTGGGCGCCGAAGCTTAGCTGTTCCAGCCGTGCCAGGGGAGCCTCCGCGTCGCTCCCGGGTTATCTTGCGCGCCCATGGCCGGCCGCCACCCCATCCGCAGCGAGCTCCTGAGCCTCGCGCGCCTCGCTCTTCCGCTCGCGGTGGCGAGCGCCGGGCAGGCCACCATGGGCCTCGTCGACACCGCCGTGTGTGGCCGCGCCGGAGCGGTGGTGCTGGCGGGCACCGGGCTCGGCAACGCCCTCTTCTTCGCCATCGCGGTGTTCGGCATGGGGCTCATGATGGGGCTCGATCCGCTCGTCAGCCAGGCGTTCGGCGCAGGCGATCCGCGCCGCGCGCGGCAGCTCCTGTGGCAAGGCACCTGGCTCGCGCTCCTCACCGGCGCACTGCTGGCAGTGCCCTGCGCGCTCGCCGCGGTCGCGCTCCGGCCGCTCGGCATCGAGGAGGCGGTGGCGCTGCAGGCCGGCCGCTTCGTGTGGGTCCGCGCTCCGAGCCTGCCAGCCTTCCTCTTCTTCGTCGCGGCGAGGTCGTATCTCCAGGGTCTCGGGCTGACGCGGGCGGTGGTCATCTCCACGGTGATCGCAAACGCCCTGAACCTGCTCCTCGATCTGCTCTTCGTCTTCGGCGGCGCGGCGCTCCCGCCCTGGGTCGGCCCGCTGGCGATCCCACCGATGGGCTCGGCGGGGTCGGCGCTGTCCACCGCGCTCGTGACCGTCGTGCAGGCGCTGCTGCTCGCCCTGGCGGTGCGAGCGGTACCGATCGAGGGCGGCGCAGCGGGGTTGCGCCGGCCGTCGCGCTCCGCCCTGCTCCAGGCCACCCGGACCGGGCTTCCGGTCGGGCTGCACATGGGCGCGGAGGTCGGCGTGTTCGCGCTCGTCGGGTTCCTGGCCGCCCGGCTCGGCCGCGACGCGCTCGCCGCGCACCAGGTGGCGATCGCGCTGGCGAGCACCACCTTCACCTTCACCGTCGGCATCGGCAGCGCCGCCGCCGTCCGCGTCGGCTGGGCGGTGGGGGCGCGGGGCACCGCAGGCGCGAGGCGCGCCGGGCTCACCGCCTTCGGCGCGGGCGCGGGCGTGATGTCGATCGCCGCGCTGGCCTTCCTCCTCTTCCCGGCTGCGCTCGCTCGCCTCATGACGGACGACGCTTCGGTGCTGCGGGCCGCCGCCCCGCTGCTCGTCGTGGCGGCGGTGTTCCAGATCTCGGACGGGATCCAGGGGGTGGGCGCCGGCGTGCTGCGCGGCGTCGGCGACACGCGCTATACCTTCACGGCCAACATGGTCGGGCACTGGCTGGTGGGCTTCCCGATCGCGATCGCCCTCGGCATCATCGGGCCGTTCGGCGTCACCGGGCTATGGTGGGGCCTCTGCGCGGGGCTCTCCGCGGTGGCGGCCGGGCTCCTCGGGCGGTTTTTCCGGCTGTCGTCGCGCGAGATCGTGCCGCTCGCGGAGCGCGCGCCGCGGCCGGCGGAGGGGTGAGCATGAGGGTCCTCGTCATCGGCGGCACACGGTTCGTCGGCTATCTCTTCACCTGGCGGCTCCTGGCCGGTGGCCACCGCGTGACGCTCCTCCACCGCGGCAGCCTGCCCGATACGTTCGGTGACCGCGTGGAGCGGCTGCTCGTGGATCGCACTGGGCCCGGGCTCGCGGGGGCGCTGGCGGGCAGGGACTTCGACGCCGCGGTTGATTTCGCCGCTTACACCGGCGAGGACGGGCGCCGCGCGGCGGAGATCCTCGCCGGGCGCGTCGGGCACTACGTGATGATCTCCAGCGGCCAAGTCTACCTCGTCCGCGCGAGTGCCGGAAGCGGGCCCTCGCGCGAGGAGGACTACCAAGGTGAGCTGCTCCCGCAGCCCGCCGCCGAGCCCGACCTCGGCGAGTGGAGCTACGGGATGGACAAGCGCGCCTGCGAGGACGCGCTCGCCGAGGCCTTCGAACGGCTGCGCTTCCCGGTCACGCGCCTGCGCTTCCCCATGGTGAACGGTGAGCGCGACCACTTCCGCCGGGCCGAGGCCTATCTCTGGCGGCTGCTCGACGGCGGCCCGCTGCTCCTGCCCGAAGGCGGCGCGGTGAGGACGCGCCACGTCTACGGCGCGGAGGTGGCGCGCTTCCTGATGGAGCTCCTGGGCCGCCCGGTGACGTACGGCCGGGCCTTCAACCTGGCCCAGGAAGAGACACCCACCCTCGCCGAGCTGGTGACGAAGCTGGCCGCGCTCGTCGGGTCGCGATCCGAGATCGTGCCGGTCGCGGAGGACGCGCTCGCCGCGGCGGGGCTCGACCGGGCGGACATCTCGCCCTTCTCGACGCGCTGGATGTCGTTCCTCGACCCCTCGCGAGCCCGCGACGAGCTCGGCTTCCGGCACTTGCCGCTCGAGGTCTACCTGGGCCGGATCGCGGCGAGCTTCCTGGCGCACCCGCCGAGCCCGCCCGAGGCGCTGGCGCACCGCGCGCGGGAGATCGCGCTCGCGACGGCGATCCAGGGTTGAGTCGGACACGTGCGCTACGAGTTGCCACAGCCGTTCCAGGATCTAGACCACACCGCCGACGTCGGCGTGGTGGTCGAGGGCGCGAGCGCCGAGGAGACACTCGCCCGCCTCGTCCTCGCCTTCGCGGCGCTCCTCGCCGGAGGTGGGCCAGTGGCGGTCGCCCGCGACGAGCGGCTGGCG
>MEMX01000033.1:4314-17672 GCA_001768075.1 Anaeromyxobacter sp. RBG_16_69_14
GTCGCCATGGCGCTCCTGCGCGAGCTGCTTTTCCGGTTCGCCACGGAGCGGATCCTGCCGGGCGCCTGCGAGGTCGTGCGGCTCGACGCACAGGGGGCGGAGGTCGTGGTCGGCTTCGGGTCCTTCGACCTCGGGCGCCACGCGGACGGACTCGACATCAAGGCGGTCACCCGGCACCAGGCGCGCTTCGAGGAGGCGGACGGACGGTGGCGCGCGCAGTTCGTATTCGACATCTGAATAGGTCATGAAGCTACGGCGCATCCAAGGCGACCTGTGGGAGATCGAGCGCGAGGGGGGGATGAAGGTCCCCGGGCGCGTCTACTCCGTGGGTCCGCCCGTCCCCGACGACCCGGCGCTCCGTCAGGTGTGCAACGTGGCGTACCTGCCCGGCATCCTGCGCTTCTCGCTCGCCATGCCCGACATCCACTGGGGCTACGGGTTCCCCATCGGCGGCGTCGCCGCCGTTGACGTCGAGCATGGCGCGATCTCGCCCGGCGGCGTCGGCTACGACATCAACTGCGGCGTGCGCCTCATCTCGACCCAGCTCGACGCCGGGGCGATCGTCGGGCGGTTGCACACCGTGACGGCGCAGCTCTTCCGCGACGTCCCCACCGGCGTCGGCGCGAGCCACGCCATCCCGCGCCTGTCGGACGAGGAGCTGGACGGCGTGCTCGTGGGCGGCGCGCGCTGGGCCGTGAAGCGGGGCTTCGCGGTCTCGAGCGACGACGCCGATCGCTGCGAGGAGGGAGGTCGCCTCGCGGGCGCGGATCCCTCCGCCGTGAGCCCCCGCGCGCGGCTGCGCGGCGCCGACCAGGTGGGCACGCTCGGCAGCGGGAACCATTTCCTGGAGGTGGATCGCGTGGCCGAGATCCACGACGCCGCAGCGGCGGAGGTCTTCGGCCTGTACCCCGGGCGCGTCGCGATCCAGATTCACTCCGGGTCGCGCGGACTGGGCTACCAGGTCTGCGACGAGGCGCTGGCGACCCTGTCGTCCCTGAGGGCGGACTTCGGCGAGGACTACCGCGCGCTCCCCGATCCTCAGCTCGCGTGCGCGCCGGTGCAGAGCGAGCCCGGGCGTGCCTACCTGGGCGCGATGCAGGCGGCGGCGAACTTCGCGTGGGCGAACAGGCAGGTCATGACGGCCCTCGCGGTCCGGGCGCTCACCCGGGCGCTCGGCGCCTCGGAGGGCGAGGTGGGAGCGTGCGTCCTCTACGACGTCTGCCACAACGTGGCGAAGCTGGAGACCCATCTCGTGGACGGGCAGCCCCGGCAGGTGCTGGTGCACCGCAAGGGCGCGACGCGCGCATTCGGACCCGGGGACGAGCGCGTCCCCGCGCCCTATCGCGCCGTCGGCCAGCCCGTGCTCATCCCGGGCGACATGGGGCGCTACTCCTTCGTCCTCGCCGGGACTGCGCGAGCCATGGAGGAGACGTTCGGATCGTCGTGCCATGGCGCAGGGCGGCTGCTCTCCCGGGGCCAGGCGCTCAAGGCCGCGCGGGGGCGCTCGATCGCGCGTGAGCTGTCCGCGCGAGGGATCGAGGTGCTCTCGAGAGGAAAGAAGACGCTCGGCGAGGAGATGAGCGAAGCCTACAAGGACGTCGCGGACGTGGTGGGCGTGATGGCCCGCGCCGGGATCACCCGTCCGATCGCTCGCCTCGAGCCCATGGGTGTGATCAAGGGCTAGGGAAAAAACGGGGGCCATGACGGAAGTACCCTCCATCCATGCAGGCTCGAGCACCGTCCGACTTAGATTCCGACCATGGAAGCACCCCGAACTCGCTTGCTGCTGTTGCCTGGCGGAAGGGCGTCCGTAGCTCCTGCGGGTCACCCGCGCGCCCGAGGCGCGCTGCGCCTCATCGAGGGCGGCCGCGCCACGGAACTGGAGCAGGCGCTCGCCGAGGCCATCGACGCGGCGCGCCAGATGCGCCTGGAGATCGAGCGGCGGATCGCCTCGGCACTCGAGGCCTTCGGAGATCGCGGCTGACGGCAGCGCCATCGGAGGCACCGGCAGCGAAGGCGCGCGGCGGCTCTGCCGTCGTTATGTTCGAGCAGTGATCGAGAATACCCTTCCGGGCGCCGCTCCCTTCGCCACCGAGCTCGCGGCCCGCATCGCCGACGCTCAGGCCGCCAGGGGCCCGTCCTACGCGCCGCGGACCCATCACCTCGAGGGTGGTCGGCCCAGATTCACGAATCGTCTCATCCTGGAGTCGAGCCCGTACCTGCTCCAGCATGCGCACAACCCGGTGGCCTGGTGGCCGTGGAGCGACGAGGCGTTCGAGGAGGCACGGCGCAAGGGTCGCCCCGTGTTCCTCTCCGTCGGTTATTCCACCTGCCACTGGTGCCACGTCATGGAGCGCGAGTCCTTCGAGGACGAGGAGATCGCGCGCTACCTGAACGAGCGCTACGTGCCCATCAAGGTCGACCGCGAGGAGCGGCCCGACGTCGATGCCGTCTACATGACGGCGGTGCAGGCGCTGACCGGAGGCGGCGGGTGGCCGATGAGCGTCTTCATGGGCGCCGACCGCGAGCCCTTCTTCGGCGGCACGTACTTCCCGGCGCGGGACGGCGACCGCGGGTCGGCGCGCGGCTTCCTCTCCGTTCTGCGCGAGATCGTCGCGGTGTGGCAGCGCGACCCGCCCCGGATCCGCAACGCCGCCGAAGCGCTCACGAGCGCCGTGCGGGTGGCCCTCGGCGGGACCCAGGTCGAAGCCGGGAGCGACCTCCCGGGCAGCGGGCCCATCGAGAAGGCGGTGCGCTACTTCGAGGGCGTCTTCGACCCCGTTCACGGCGGCGCGAACCGGGCGCCCAAGTTCCCTTCCAACGTCCCAGTGCGGCTCCTCCTGCGGCACCACCGGCGCTCGCAGGATCCGGCGTCGCTGCACATGGCGCTCTTCACCCTCGAGCGCATGGCGGCAGGCGGCCTCATGGACCAACTGGGCGGCGGCTTCCACCGCTACTCCACCGACGAGCGCTGGCTCGTGCCGCACTTCGAGAAGATGCTCTACGACAACGCACTCCTTGCGGTCGCCTATCTCGAGGCGTGGCAGGCGACGGGGCGGCGCGACCTGGCACGCGTGGCGCGGCAGACGCTCGACTACGTCCTGCGCGAGATGGCCTCGCCTGAAGGCGCCTTCTACTCCGCTACCGACGCCGACTCGGAGGGTGAGGAGGGGCGCTTCTTCGTCTGGAGCGCGGAGGAGGTCCGAGACCTGCTCGGCCCCGGCGCCGATCGCTTCGTCGCCTACTACGGCGTCACAACCGGGGGAAACTTCGAGGCCAGCAACATACTATGGGTGAAGGAACCGGACGAGGAGGCATGGGAGGCGCTGGCCGGCGCGCGCGCCCTGCTGTACGCCGCGCGCGAGAAGCGGCCGCACCCGCTCCGGGACGAGAAGATCCTGGCCGCCTGGAACGGCCTCATGATCTCGGCGCTGGCGATGGGCGGGCGCATCCTCGCAGAACCGCGCTACGTCGAGGCCGCGGAGCGCGCGGCGCGGTTCGCCCTCGACCGGATGCGCCCCGGAGGCAGGCTGGCGCGCACCTTCAAGGACGGCATGGCCGGGCCGCCGGGCTTCCTGCAGGACCACGCGTTCCTGACGCAGGCGCTGCTGGATCTGCACGAGGCGACCTTCGACCCGGCCTGGCTCGAGGAGGCGCTCGCCCTCGCGGACGCCACCGAGCGCCATTTCGGCGACCCGCGTGGCGGATGGTTCGTGGCGGGGGAGGATCAGGAGAAGCTCATCGCGCGCGAGAAGCCGACGCACGACGGCGCGGAGCCGTCCGGCGCGTCGGTGGCGCTGCTCAATG
The DNA here is from genome assembly GCA_001768075.1 of Anaeromyxobacter sp. RBG_16_69_14. Classification (GTDB taxonomy): domain Bacteria; phylum Myxococcota; class Myxococcia; order Myxococcales; family Anaeromyxobacteraceae; genus Anaeromyxobacter_A. Next base: position 8,122 of record MEMX01000033.1, read on the forward strand.
CGGTGCGGCTCGAGGCCTTCACCGGCGATGTCCGCTGGCGACGCGTGGCCGAGGGTGCCCTGCGCTGGTACGCCTCGACTCTGGTAGACCAGCCCGTCGCGCTCACCGAGATGCTCCTCGCGCTCGACGCCTTCACCGACGCACTGCGCGAGGTGGTGCTGGTGTGGCGAGCCGGCGATCCCCGGCCGGAGCCCTTCCTCGAGGTGCTGCGCAGGACATTCGTGCCGAACCGCGCGCTCACCGGTGCCGCCGAGGGAGAAGCGCTCGCGCGGCTGGCGCGCCTGGCCCCCGTGGCCGAGGGGCGCGTCGCCGTGGGCGGCAAGCCGACCGCCTATGTCTGCGAGCACGGCGCGTGCCGGCTGCCCGCCATCAGCCCGGAGAAGCTCGCCGAGCAGCTCCGGCCGGTGCGGCCGTACCGCTAGCTTGGTAAGCTAGACGGGGCTCGAAGGCGGCAAGGTCACTTGGATCCCCGCCCGGCCTCCGGCTGGAAGATGAGGGGCAGGCCGCTCTTCGGGTTTCCCAGCACCACGATCTTCGCGTTCGGGCTCTCGGCCAGTTTCTGGGTGGCCTCGATGCCCTTGTATTGCAGGTACTCGGCGGTGAGGCCCTGGCGCACGATCGCCTGGTACTTGTTGATGCCCTCCGCCTCGATCTGCTTGCGCTGCGCCTCCTGCCGCTCGCGGTCGAGCGTGAAGCGCATCTTCTGGGCGCGCTGCTCCTCGGCCAGCTTGTCGGCGATGGCAGTCTTGATCGCGTCGGGCAGCTCGACGTCGCGGACCAGCACCGCCTCCACCACGACGTGCTTGCCCTCGAGCGCCCTGAGGACCTCGTCGTAGATCTGCTTCTCGATCTCCTCGCGCTTGGTCGAGTAGATCTCCTCCGGCGCGTAACGGCCGAAGACCTTGCGCGCCTCGGAGCGCACCACCGGCGCCACCATGATCTCCGCGTAGTTCGGCCCGATCTGCGTCTGCAGTTCGTACATCTCCTCTGCCTTGGGCCGGTACCGCACGCTCGCGTCGACGCGGATGGCGAGCCCGTTGCTCGACAGCACCGAGAGCTGCTCCTTCATCTCGTGCACGCGCAGGTCGTAGGCGATGAGGGCGTTCCAGAACGGCATCACGTGCATGCCCTCGCCGAGCACCTTGCGGCTCGTGCCGCCGCTGAGCGTCTCGAACACGATCCCGCGATGTCCCGAGTCCACGACCGGACAGCGGCAGGCGGAGATGAAGGGGGCAGCGACGACGAGCAGGTAAGCGGTCACGAGCGCGCGGGTCATGGGGCCTCAGGGGTGGATCCAACCTTTATACCGAATCACCGTCCGGTCGCCCTGCGAACCGCCGCGCGCGCTACGGCGGGTCGATTGGTGATCACCGCTGCGGCACCGAGCGTGCACAGCCGCTCCACCTCATCGGGGGCGTCCACCGTCCACACGTTCACGGCGAGGCCGCGCGCGGCCCAGGCGCGGGCGCGCTCTGGCGTGACGAGCATCCGGTCCGGGTGCACGGCGCGTGGGCGCAGCAGGTGTGTTCCCAGGAGCTCTCGCGCTCGCCAGCACCTGTCCGCAGCGAACAGCACGCCCGAGGCGACGGCCGGCGCGGCCGCGCGGAACACCCCCAGGACTGCGTAGTCGAACGACGACACGATGCAACGCTCCTCGGCCGCCGCGTCCAGCAGCACGCGCAGCACGGCGCGGGCGAGCGCCAGGTGGGGGATGCCGCTCGACTTCAGCTCGACGTTCACCACTGCCCCGGGCAGCGCCTCCAGCACCTCGTTCAGGAGAGGAATTCGCTCACCGCGAAAACGCTCGCCCTTCCAGGAGCCGACGTCGAGCCGGCGCAGCTCGCCCAGGCTCGCGCGAGAGACGCGCCGCGGTTGACCCGCCGTCCGCGACGTGTCCGCGTCATGGTGGACCACCACCTCGCCCGTGCCACAGCACCACACGTCGAGCTCGATTCCATCCGCTCCCTGCTCCAGGGCCAGGTGGAACGCGGCCATCGTGTTCTCGGGCGCGTCTTCGCTCGCTCCGCGATGGCCGAGGACGAGCGGACGGCTACCAGGCGGGTGGCGTCCGATCGAATCGCTCATGGGCGCCGTTGGCGAAGGGTCCGCATGGACGGTAAGATAGCTCACATGGGACTGCGATTGCCTGAAGTACTCATCATCCTCGTGGTGCTGGTGCTCGTCTTCGGGGCAAACAAGATCCCCCAGCTCGGCGACGCGCTCGGCAAGGGCATCCGCAACTTCAAGAAGGCCACCGGCAAGGACGATGACTCGATCGACGTGACTCCGAAGGATCGGCAAGCGCAAGAGGGACAGCTGCCGCACGGCGCCGCCACCACCGCCACCCCCTCATCATCCACCCCCTCATCATCGCCGGCCGCCCAAAAGAAGGCCTGATCCATCCGAAATGACTCGGCCTGCTCGAGACGGCCGGGAGTCTCCGGACGGGCTCTAGTCCTGCGGCGGCGCCTCCGCGCCGCCCGTCCTCCCCGCCACCAACCTGGCCGCGAGCGCGCGCACGAGCGCGTGTAGCGATGCGTCTTTTCCGATGGCTGCGAGCAATCTGGTGCCGAGCCGCGGGAGGAGCTTCGCGACGAGCTCCGGCTCCGCGAAAGGGTTCAGCGCGATGGCGCGCACCACCGCCGGCAGGCTGCGCCAGCGGCGGTCCTCGTGCAGGCAGCGAAGCGTCTCCGGCCGGCAGGGCCTGCGCGCCGCGATCCGGATGACCAGCTGCTCGGTGAGTCGGGGGTTGCGCAGGAGCTCGCGGACGACCGCCGGCTGGGCCTCGGCAGCCAGGCGCGCGAGGAGGTCAGGATCGCGGTGCCCACGCGCCAGCGCCTTCTTGTGTCCGAGCGTGAGGTGCGCCAGGCCCGGATCCTCGCGATCGCGCTGCTCCTGGTACGGGCGGCGCGGGCCGGGCGCGACGAGCAGGTCCCGCACCTCATCGTGGCCCCCGGCGACGGCGGCTGCATACAGGCCCGCCAGCTCGTCGTAGACGAGCTCGGGGCCGGGCGCGAGGAGCGCCTCGCCGAGCGCGGCCGCGAGCGCGCCCTCGCCCTTCCCGGCGAGCGCCACCGCGTCCGCCAGCAGGCGGGCCGCGTCCGCAGGCCGTTCGGCCGCGAGCGCGCGCGCCGCCGCCCGCGTCCGCATCGTCCCCTCTTCGAGAGCGGACAGCCGCCGCGCAAGGGCCCGCGCGCGCGCCAGCGATGGCCGGTCGGAGCTCACGTTCCGTACACCCTAAGTGTCACTCCGGATCAAACCGCCCGGCATTTCGGGCGTTCCTGGCTGATCGGTCCCTACCGGGGCTCGGGGGGCGTGGGCTCCGCGGCGACGCGCAGCTCGAGCCCGCTAGGGTCAGGGACCGGGGGCGGAAAGACCACGAGAAAGGGCACGGCAGCACCGGCCGCGAGCGAGGTGACGGCTCGGGCGTCCAGCTCTCGTCGGAGCGCGGCGACCTCCTCGGGAGCCCCGACGCCGAACACCTGCTCGGCCGTCGCCGTCGCGCCGGCGAGCCCCGCCGCCGTGGCGACGACGCGCCCTCGATCGACGAGCTCCGCGCGCACGCGCACAGGTCCGCTCACCGCGGCGCGCGCACCGACCTGACCACGCACCACCAGCACTGCCGGGCCGGTCGCCGTGTCGTAGAGCCCGCCCCTCACGGCGAGCGCCTCGACGAGCGGTACCGGCGCGCGCGAGAGCGATCCCAGCAACCGCGCCGGGAGGCCGCCACGCCAGGCCAGGAACAGGGCGATCGCGACCGCGATGAGGAGCGCCAGCGACAACGAGCTCGTCAGTGCAGCAACGAGCGGTGAAGCGCCCCCCGCGGCCGCGGACGGTACCGCTCCCGGAGGGGCGGAGGCCGGGACAGCCGCGGCTGTCGCTGGCATCGCCGGCTCCGGCGCGGAGAGCCCCACCAGAGGCGGCGTCTCGTCGGCGCTCCACGAAACCGGGACGGCGCCGTTGGGCCCGGCGTTCACCTCGAGGCCGCGCAGCTCGGGCTCGCCCGGATCCATGCCGGCCAGCCCGGTGACCCCGCCGTAGCCTGGGACCTCGTCGTCGATCCCTTCTCGACCCGCGCCCTCGGGTCCCACGAGGTCGAGCCCGGTGGACCCGAGGTGCACCTCGGGCGGTTCGAAGGTGGCTCCGCCACTGGCGAGCGGCGGCGACTCGCGCTCCTCGAGGGCGAGCGAATCAGCGGCGACGCCTGGACTCCGCCGGGCGGACCCATCGAGCAGCTCCGCGAGGTCCGTCGCGGCCAGCTGCGCAGCTGCCGAGGTCCCGGGTGGTGGGTCGGAGAGGAGCCCCACTCCGAACGGATCGACGCCTGGTTCGTCCTCCCTGGCGGGTGTGACCCCGCCGTCTGCGGATCCGAACGGATCCGCGCCTTCCTCGGCTGAAGCGAAGGGATCGGGATCAAGGGTGGGCGCGCCTCGCGGTGGCGCGGCTCGAGCACCCGGAGCAAAGGGATCCAAGCCTACCGCCGCCTGCGCGGGTGGATCAGGAGCAAACGGATCGCTCGCGGGGACCTCGCTGGCAGGCGCGTTCGCCCGCTCGCCCGCCTTGGGGAGCGGAGGGGGGCTCGGGACCTCGGGCCACGACGGTGTCGCTGCGGCTGGCGCGGCAGACGCGCCCCCATCTGCCGCCGGGGGGATGACGAAGACGGTATGGCAGCGGCCGCACCGGATGCGGGCCCCCTTGGGTCCGATCTGTTCCCCAGATACCCGGAAGCGTGTCTGGCAGGAGGTACAGGTGACAATCATGGAACACGCCGCTGGCGAGCAAGAGCCTACACCGGTATGTCCTTGACAACAAAGCGAGGCCGCCCGGACAATGTCGCCCACACCTGCACATCCTCCTCCGCAGGATTCCCACATGAACGAAGAGCAGACGCCTGGCGCCGAGCCCGAGGGCTTGGCGACCTCGCGCGAACCCAAGATCATCAAGCGGTACACCAACCGTAAGCTCTACGACACCGTGGAATCGCGCTACGTCACACTCGACGAGATCGCCGAGATGGTGAAGGCGGGAACCGAGGTGAGGATCGTCGACAACCGCACGAAGGAGGATCTCACCAGCGTGACGCTGGCGCAGATCATCTTCGAGGAGGAGAAGAAGACCTCCAAGATGAGCTTGCGCACGTTGAAGGATCTCATCCGCCACGGTGGTGAGCGCGCGGCTCAGCTCGTGGGGGACACACAGGCCGAGCTGCGGGGACGCGTCGAGGCCGTGCGTCAGGCGGCGGAGCAGCGCGTCCAGACGCTCATCAAGACCGGACAGCAGACGAGCGATCGCGCCAAGGAGATGGTCGCGGCCTCACAGGAGGCGGTATCCCAGTTCCAGCGCCGCGTCGACGAGCGCGTGCGCACTGCGCTCGACGGCATGAGCTCGCTCTCCGACCTGCGCAGCGACATCAGCCAGCTCGCCGAACGCATCTCGGAACTGGAGAAGAGACTGGACAAGATGAAGCAATAGGGCGGGGTGTGTCCCCCGCAGGGCTCACCGGGCGTGTCCACCCGCCGCAGGGATGCCCGGCGGCAACCTTACCCTTCCGCGGCCGCCCCCTGCTCCTGCCCCTCTTCCTTCGCCTCCGCCGCTGGGGCGCGCTCGAGCAGTTCGTCCGCCAGCGCCGCCAGCGCGTGCGCCCCGCTGGAACTGGGTGCGTGTTCGAAGATGGTAAGGCCGTGGCTCTGCGCCTCGTCCACCTTCACCGACCAGCCGAGCATCGTCCTGGCGAGCGCGTCGGGGAAGCGTTCGCGCAGCCTGGCCATGATCTCGTCGGCGAGCTGGGTCTTGCGGTAGAGCGCCGGGACGATGAGCGTGACCCCGGGCGCCTCGCCGCGCTCCGCGCGCAGGCGCGCCAGGCTCTGCATGATCTCCGCGCAGCCGTCGAGCGCCAGGTACGTGAGGGCCACCGGCAGCACGATCTCGCGCGCCGCGCGCAGCACGTTCTCGGTCACCAGCGAGATGGACGGCGGTGCGTCGAAGAGGACCATGTCCCAGCGATCTGGCGGCAGCGCGTCGATCGCGGTGCGCAGCTTCTCGGTCCGGTCCTGATGGGGCGCTACCTCCACCGGAAACGAGGCGAGGTCCTTGTTGGCCGGGAGCAGGTCCAGGCGGGGTACGGCGGTGCTGCGCACCACCTCCTCGGGCGTCGCCACGCCGAGCAGGAAGTCCTTCACTGTTGGCGTCAGTCCGCGCACGTCCACGCCGAGCGCCTTGCCCGCGTGTCCCTGAGTGTCGAGGTCCACGACAAGGACCCGCTTCTCGCGCCGCCGGGCGAGCCACGCGCCCATATTCACGCACAGCGTGGTCTTGCAGGTGCCGCCCTTCTCGTTGATGAAGGCGATGCGCCGCATGGTCGTCTCGTTCACGCTTGGAGCGTACTTCCGAGGAGGAGCTCGCGCCGGGAAAGGCTGGTCTCCTACCCACCGTGGCCGTTCGGCCGTTCCTCGCCGCCCTCCGGGGCGGGGCCGTCCACCCGGGCGGCCAGACCGTCGAGCATCACCTCGAGCTCCGAGAGCTTGCGCCTCAGCTCCTCGACGTCCTCGGTGGTGGGCAGGTTCACCGCCTGCATCGCGGTCTTCACGCCGCGATCGAAGGTGGACTTGGCGTTGAGCGCGGAGGCGACGACGGTCTGCACGCCGTGCATCACCCGCTCGTTCGACAGGAGCTGGGTGACGAGCTTGCCCATCCGTTCCTCGCCGGTGGTGAGCGCCCGCTTCACCATGGGGTTCCTCAAGAGATCCTCGATGATCATGAGTGGACTTCTCACCCCTTGGTCGCTAGCTTGTCAAGCGCCGTGCCAGGGCTTGCCCTTCTCGACCACCGCCTGCTCATCATCACGGGGAAGGGTGGAGTCGGGAAGTCCACGATCTCGGCCGCCCTGGGGCTGCTCGGAGCGCGCCGTGGGAAGCGCGTCCTCGTCTGTGAGGTGAATGCCAAGGAGCGCGTCGCCCCGCTGCTCGGCGCGCCCGCCTCCGGCAGCAGCGCGCGCGAGGTCGTGCCTGGGCTCTTCACCGTCGACGTCACCCCGCGAGACGCGATGCGCGAGTACGGGACCATGGTGCTCAGGTTCAGGAGCATCTACGACGCCGTCTTCGAGAACCGGCTGGTGCGCTTCTTCCTGCGCGCCATCCCGTCCCTGGCCGAGCTCGTCGTCCTGGGCAAGATCCTTCACGAGGTGCGCGCGGAGGAGCACGGCCGACCGCGCTGGGACCTCGTCGTGCTCGACGCGCCGGCCACGGGCCACGCGGTACAGCTCCTCCGCGTCCCCGCGGCGCTCCTCGACACCGTGCCGCCAGGTCCACTCCGCCGCGATGCGCAGTGGATGCACGACCTGCTCGTCGACCCGCTCACGACCGCGCTCTCCATCGTCACCCTACCGGAGGAGATGCCCGTGAACGAAGCGATCGATCTCGACTCGGCGGTGCGGGACGTGCTCGGCATTCCGCGCGGCGCTCTGGTGGTGAACGCCATGCCCGAGGCGATCTTCTCGGAGGAGGAGCGGGCGCGCCTCGGCGAGCTCGAGCGCGAGCCTCCGCCGCTCGGACCCGCCGCGCGTGCGGCGTGGCTGCAGGCGCTCCGCGCGGAGCAGGCCGCCCGCTCCCTGACCCGGGCGCGCGCCGCCCTGGACCTCCCCACCATCCTCGTGCCGCTGCTCGCGCGCGAGCGCTGGGACCGAGCCGCCGTGGAAGACGTCGCCGCGGTGCTGGCGGGGAGCGTGTAGCACTTGGGCGAGATCCGAGACGGCCTGGCGCGCAAGCGCATCGCGGTGTGCGTCGGCTCCGGCGGTGTCGGGAAGACGACGCTCGCCGCCGCCATCGCCCTGCAGCGCGCGCTCGAGGGAGGGCGCGTCCTCGTCTGCACGATCGATCCGGCGCGTCGACTCGCCAACGCGCTCGGGCTGGAGACGCTCGGCAACGTCGAGGCGCACGTCCCCGATCACAAGTTCCGTGAGGCGGGGCTCGCGCCGAGGGGGCAGCTCTTCGCGATGATGCTCGACGTGAAGCGCACCTGGGACGACCTGGTGGCGCGCCATGCGCCCGATCGTACCCGCCAGGATCGCATCTACAAGAACCGGATCTACCAGCAGCTCTCGAGCGCCCTCGCCGGCTCGCAGGAGTACATGGCGATGGAGAAGCTGTACGAGCTCGCCACCGAGCGCGACTACGACCTCATCGTGCTCGACACGCCGCCGACTGCTCACGCCCTCGACTTCCTCGAGGCGCCGGATCGTATCCTCGACTTCCTCGGCAGCGACACGGCGCGGATTCTCCTCGCGCCCGCCCTCTCCGCGGGCAAGCTCGGGCTGAAGCTCTTTCACCTCGGCAGTGGCTACGTGGCCAAGACGCTCTCGCGCTTCACCGGAGCCGAGGTGCTCACCGATCTGGCCGACTTCATGGCCAGCTTTCAGGGTATGTACGAAGGGTTCAAGAACCGGGCGAGCGCAGTGCGGGCGCTGCTCGCCCAGCCCGAGGTCGGCTTCGTGGTCGTCTCGAGCGCGAGCCCGCGCTCGGTGGACGAGGCGCTTTACTTCCACGAACGCCTGCACGCCGAGTCGATGCCGATCGCCGGTGTGATCGCGAACCGCGTCGCGCCCGACCTGTGGCCGGGCGGCGGCGCGCTCCCGGAGCCGGACGAGCTGGCGGCAGCGCTCGCCGCCCGCGGCGTCCCTGACGCGCGCGATCTCGGGGCGCGCCTTGCGCGCGTCCTGGCCGAGCACGAGGTCCTCGCCCGAGCGGACGCCCGGGAGGTGGAGCTGCTCTTCCGATCGGCGCCGGGACCACACGCCGCGATCCCGCGGCTCGAGAGCGACGTGCACAACCTGGCTGGGCTGGCGAGGCTCGCCGTCTCCTTGTGATGCTCGGTGGGCTCGGTATGATCTGGCGGTCATGCGCTCCGGCCGCCTACCCTCCAAGGGAGCAGGCAACAGATCGTCGCGCGGCTCGACGATTCCGGGAGGTCGTAGATCAGCGCTCTGCAGCAGCCCAGCGGCTGTGGTGCTGGCCCTGCTCCTCTCGGCATGCGCCACGTCGCGCTCCGGCCGGCCTCAGGAGATCGCGTTCCAGGAGCCCACCGTCATCGAGGGGCGCTCCGCGGATGCCGACCTCGCGACCAGGACCGACGAGGAGCTCTTCGCCATCGGGACCGCCGCCGCCCAGGCGGGCGATCACGGGCGCGCGGCGGCCGCCTTCTCGCGCCTCGCCGACACCTCCCCCGGCTCGAAGCGCGCGCGGGCCGCGCTCCGCGAGGCCGGCCTCGCCTGGCAAAGGCTCGAGCGCTGGGACCTCGCGCTCGCGCGGTCTCGCCGGCTGGCGGAGGGCTACACCGGCACCGACGCCGACGAGGCGAGCTTCCTCTCGGCAGAGGCCCTGTATCGGCTGGGCCGCCACCGCGAGGCGCGCGAGGCGCTCGACCGCCTCGCCGCGCGCCCCGATCTCGAGCCCTCGCAGGTCTCGCGAGCCCTCACGCAGCGCGGCGTGGTCGAGCTCGAGGACGGAGAGCCCGAGGTGGCCGAGCGCTCGCTCGAGCTCGCGCTCTCGGGGTGGCAG
>MEMX01000033.1:17687-18016 GCA_001768075.1 Anaeromyxobacter sp. RBG_16_69_14
ACGGAGCAGATGGGCCCCTACTACCCCGCCAAGGCGCGCTTCTACATGGGCGAGGTGTACCGCTCGTATCTCCATGCGGTGAAGCTGGACCCCGCCGGGCACGAGGCGCTCCTCGCGCAGCAGCTCGAGCGGGAGGCGCAGCTCCTCCTGTCGGCGCAGGACCACTACCTGAGCGCCGTCCGGACCGGCGACGCGGGATGGGCGGTGGCGGCGGGCGCGCGCGTGGGCGAGCTCTACGAGGGCCTTCACGCGCAGCTCGTCTCGTCGCCGCTCCCAGCCGGGCTCGACGAGGCGGAAGCGCGCGCCTACCGGGAGGAGTTGCTCGGGAG
>MEMX01000033.1:18057-23627 GCA_001768075.1 Anaeromyxobacter sp. RBG_16_69_14
AGACCCTCTCGGTGGCGCAGCACACCGGCGTGGACAGCGCCTTCGTGCCGCGCACGCGGGAGGCGCTGGAGCGGATGCGCCGGATCCTGGCCGAGGACGCGCCTGCCGCGGGCCCCAACCTTCCGGGGAGGCAGCCCCAGCCGGAGAAGTGACGGCGGAGACGGCTGGTCTCGTGGGTGTGTGAACCCTCACGTATCGTGCAGTTGGTAGGCAGCCGCCTTAGAGGTGCGCTCGCGTGGGTCGGCCTGATAGCGCATGCCACATGAACTGACGCTCGAGATGGGGGGCGCGGGGGGAGAGTTCTCCCCTCCGCTTGAGGCGCCGCAAGGCGCCGGACATCAGCTCACAGCGGCGGCGGTGCCGCTGGAGAATCACATCAACTGGTCGCCGCTGTGACCTGGCGGGTGGGATCACGCAGCCGAGGGCCGCGTTCACCATGACATGGGTCTATGCCGCGCTGTTCGCGGCGTTCGTCGCCTTGGCGAGCACCTTCATCGCGCTCGCCGGCCGGCTCGCGCAGGCGGGCATCTCGCGGCCTGTCTTCTTCCTCGTCCTCGTGCCGGTGGGCCTCGGCTCGGCCGCGTTCCTGGAGCGGGCCCTCCGGGCTCGGTCGGCGGAGGCGAAGGGGAAGTTCAACTCCGTGCTCGGTCAATTGCAGTTCCGCCTGGGGGGATCGGTGGCCGTCTTCGCCCTGGTCGTCGGGGGTGGGGTCGCGGTCATGTCTTCCCAGCCGTCCTCCGGACCGCTGCAGCTCGTGGTCAGGGTGCGGGCGGAGCCGCCGGACGAGGTGCCCAGGGGAAACGTCACCCTCAACGCCGGGGTCTTCTCGTCGAGGAGGGAGATCCCTCCCGATGGCGAGATAGTCTTCGCGTCGCTCCCCGACATCCGTGGCAAACCGATCGAGCTCGTCGCCCAGGCCCCGGGCTACGCCGCGGTCGATGGCCAGCCGAGGAGCTTTCCCGAGAGCGGCGTGATCGTGCTCTCCCTCCGCAAGGTGGCTCCCGTGACCCTGATGACGGGGACGGTGCTGACGCGGGACCGACAGCCGGTGGCGGGCGCGCTGGTGGACTTCGAGCGGGGGCTCGTCCGCGCGAGGACCGACGACCTCGGCTACTTCCGCGCGGAGCTGCCGAGAGCGCCCGGGACGAACATCCTCGTGATGGTGCTCGTGGACAAGAGGATCGGACACCAGGGCTACTACACCACCCCCAACGAGCTCACGCTGGTGTTCAAGCCATGATGGCCTTGGTGAAGATCTTGGCGCTGCTCGCCGGGCAGTCGGGGCCGACGGGATGCGCCGACCAGGACCACTTCACCTTCCGCGTGGAGCGGGCACGGCCGGGCGCCGTGGAGGGGCTCGAGGTCCAGGTGGAGGCCGGAGGGCCAAGGGGCGGCAGCCCGGCCGTCGACACGGTCAAGGCGGGGCACGTGCGCGTCTGCATCAGGGGGGGCGCGCCGGGAGAGCTCGTCGAAGTCCGGCTGGCCCCGACGCGCGGGCGAGTGTTCCAGCTGCTCTATCCGCCAGGCGGCCGCCTCCCCATCACGCACCAGGCCTCGCCCACGATCGTGGTCTGCGAGGTCGAGAAGGACTGCGACCTCCTCACCATGGAGGAGGCCTTGAGGCTCGTCAAGCGGGCCAAGCCCACCACGGTGAGCCTGAGCGCCGAGGACAAGGAGAGCCTGTTCCGGCAATGGCGCGACCATCTGAAGAACCAGGGCATGGAGCGCGGCGAGCTCGTCGATACCTTGAGGCGCAAGGAGCGCCAGGTCGCTGCCGCCCGGGCGGCCTCCGAGCTCCTGTCGCGGTTCGGAACCCGCGCCAAGGAGACCGTCGAGCGCTTCCGCCGGTACGGTCCGGACGCGATCGATCACCCCAGCGCGGGGCCGATCACGCAGATAAACGACGCGATCGCGAGCTACAACCCGGTCTTCAACGAGATGAGCGAGAGGACAGACTCCTACCGCAAGGCCACCGCCGACGCGTGGGGCAAGAAGCGGTCGACGGAGTTCCAGGCTCTCATCGACGAGGCGCTCGCCATCCACACGCGGATCTACGCGCTCAACGAACTCGGGCAGCTCATCACCGATTGCCGCCACGGCTTCAAGACGTGCCCCGACAGAAAGGCTGCCCGGTCCCGCGTCCTCGACGGCGCCGGCCGGATCGCGACCGAGGTGGACGGGCAGCTCTTGTCGTTCGGGCAGCGGAGGAAGGCCTTCCTGGAGGACCTGAACGAGGAGCTGTTCGAGGCGCCGCCAAAGGGAGACGCCTTCGGGGGCTCCATCGTGCAGTGAGCTGAGCAGGGAGGTAAGGGCATGGATAGACGCTTTGCGACGTTGGCGAAGTGCGCTCCAGGTGCTGGCCGTGATCGGCCTGGCGCGCGGGGGCAGGAACCAGCGCGGGCGGCACCCAGGTGGTCCGGTCACATCGGTCATCTTTCGAGGGCTCTATCTTGCAATGAGCTGAAGAGCTATCGCCCAATCCTGGACATGTCTTGAGCAGGAGTGATGGGGCATGGATAGACCCTTTGCGAGGTTGGCGATGTGCGCGCTCCCGGTGCTGGCCGCGATCGGCCTGGGGTGCGGGGCAGGGACCAGCGCGGGCGGTGATCCGGTCACCCCCGTCACCCCGAGCGGCCCGAGTGGCCCAAGCGGCCCAAGCGGCCCGAGTGGCCCTACCGTCGATCCCTCGGTCCCGGATCTGTACGTCAACTCGGTGGAGGCCAGCTGGAAAGAGACAGAGGCAGAGCAAGGGACGTCCGCCAACTTCAGCGACTCCAGCGACTCCTCCTGCGTATCCGAGTGGCTTCCAGAGTGCGCCTCCCTGGTTGGTACGATCAACAACTTAAAGAACGATGATGGCACTGTCCTCCCGACGATCAGTATCAAGGGCAGGTTCAATCGGCGCACGATCTGTTTCCAGTGGATAGACGACGATGACGGTGACCTCGACGGCCCGATCCACATACCGAACCCCAAGAGGTTCGATGGGACCTTCACGGATCGGAACACCATGGAGCTGAGCGTGAGCTCCAGTAGCGAGCCGTGCCCAAACCCCATCCAGGCCCCCGCGCTGTCCCTCCTCACCCTGACGCGCGACGCGGTCGTCGGGATGGTGCTCGACAACCTCAAGAAGCCCGTGAGCGGCGCCAGCGTGCGCGGCGCGGATGCCTCCAACCCTGACAGCAACGCCGATAGCAGCACGGAGCAGGGCGGCAACTTCGTCCTCAACGACTTCCTCACCGATTCGAACCCGGCTGCTCCCTACGACTTGACGATCGCGGTCCCCGACGAGCTGACCGTGGTCTACAGGGGGCTCACCCACGGTGACTCCACGCTCATCTTCGACACCGCTCCGGAGGCTGCTGCGAACAACGACATCCTCGATGAACCCGTGGTCGCAAAGGATCCCGAGTCCGGCGCGGCGGACACGGTCACATTCAGCTGGACGGCGACACCCGATCGCGTCTACGTGCTCGACATCAAGGCCGTCGCGCCGTCCACGGCGCCGGAGCTCCGCTTCGTCACGACGGACCCAGAGGTCAAAGGCGTGCCGGTGGCGAGCCCACCGGAGCCGGGAGGAGCACCGGTGCCGGAAGGAGTGACGCTGCTGAGTGACACGGAGTACGAGTGCTTCGTCGACGTGTACGGTCCCTTCAAGAGCCTCGACGAAGCGACCGAATACGCCTCGGACGGGAGCTCCCCCCTGGCCGGCCTGCCGCTCACGCGGTCGGGCCCCCGCCCGTTCTCGACCGCAAGTAGCCCGTGAAGCGTGAGCCCAGATCGGTGGAGTAGCACCGTGAGGCGGGGGGCCCTTCTCTCGCTGGCACTGCCGGCCCTCGCCGCGGGGGTTGTGCCGTCCCTGGTGCCGCCGCCGGGTCTGGCCCCGGAGACGCGCAAGTTCCGCCTCTCGGCCTACGAGCAGGCGTCGCTCGACGGGGCGCTCGCGGCGCTGGGCCTCGCCCTCGCGAGCGACCCCGAGGGCAAGATGGTCGAGGCGATCCACGTGGTTCGGGTCGAGGTCATCGAGGAGCGCGACCCCGCACCGCGGTTCCTCAATGTCTTCCACGTCCTCACCCGCAGCTACGTCGTCGATCGCGAGGTCCTGCTCCGCCCGGGCGACGTCTACCGCCAGGCGCTGGCCGACGAGACCGAGCGGAACCTGGCCAGGCTGCCGCAGCTCTCCCTGGTACTCGTGGCGCCCGCCCAGGGCAGCGCGCCCGATCGCGTCCAGATCGTCGTCGTGGCCAAGGACGTCTGGAGCATCCGCCTCAACTGGGACATCGCGTTCTCGAACGGCGGCCTCGAGACCCTCACGCTCGATCCCACCGAGACCAATCTGCTCGGGACGCACCAGTCCCTCGGGGCGCGGTTCAACTGGCTGCCACACTCGTACTCGCTGGGCGCACACTACAGGGTACCCCGCGTCCTCGGGAGTCGCGTGGCCACCTTCGCCGAGGCGGGCCTCATCTTCAACCGCAGCGGCTCGCGCGAGGGCTCGTTCGGAACACTCCAGGCTGTCTATCCCCTTTGGTCATCACTCACCCCATGGTCGTGGGCTGTCGGTGCCTCGTGGCTCGACGAGGTGACGCGCCTCTACAGCAACGGGCAGCTCGCGAGTTTCCGGCTCGACCCGCGGACGAGCTGCGGCCAACCGTCCGTGCTCTGCGTGCCGTTCGCCTTCCGGAGCGACGTCGCGGCCGCGGCCGGCAGCGTCACGCGCTCTTTCGGTTGGAGCCAGAAGCACGACGTGAGCGTCGGCTTCCAGGCGCTCAGGTACCACTTCGAGGCGCCGGATCTCTCGGGCTTCGATCCTGCGACGGCGCAGGCATTCCTGGCGACCCGCCTGCCCGTGAGCGACGACCGGGTAGGACCGCTCATGCAGTACAGCACCACCTCGGCGAGCTACCTCCGTGTCCTGGACCTGGAGACACTGGCGCTCCAGGAGGACCACCGCGTGGGCCCGCAGGCGTACCTCCGCGTCTACCCCGTGCTGCGGTCTCTGGGATCGAGCCGCAACTTCGTGGGGACCTCGGCGGGTGCGGCGTTCACGGTGCCCGTCTACGACGGGCTCGTCCGGACAGGGATGGAGTCGATCGCGGAGCTGGAGACCGGCAGCGGACAGGTGAAGGACGGCTCGCTCCAGGCAACCCTACGCCTGACCTCACCGCGCCTCGTGGTCGGCCGCGTGATCGTCGACGGGGTGCTCCTGTACCGCTACCGGAACTACCTCCATCGCACCGTCGCCCTCGGCGGCGACTCGCGCCTGCGGGGCTTCCCGAGCGCCTACCTCGTGGGCTCCAACGCGCTCGCCGTGAACGCCGAGTACCGCTCGCGGCCCCTGCAGCTCCTTCGCTCCGTGCAGATCGCGGGTGCGCTCTTCTACGACGGCGGCGACGCCTTCGATAGCTGGGAGAAGCTCCACCTGTTGCAGGCCGTGGGCCTGGGAGTCCGTATCCTGTTCCCGCAGCTCGACCGCGCTGTCTTTCGCGTCGACGTCGGCTTCCCGCTGGCGCGGCCCCTTCCTGCGGGGGTGTCGCCGGCCGGCGTCTACCTCAGCTTCGGCCAGGCAT
>MEMX01000033.1:23653-25253 GCA_001768075.1 Anaeromyxobacter sp. RBG_16_69_14
ACGGCGGCGACGCGGTGACGGGACGCATGTGAACGCTCGCCCCGCGCCAAACTCGAGGGCCCCTCAACACGTCGTGCCGGCGGCGCCGGACAAAGCCCCACCGGCCCCGGTGACCGAGCCTCGGCGAGGACCACGGAGAAGCCTGATGGTAACCGCAACATCGCGTACGGGCAGGGTCCTCGCGTCCTGCGCTGCGGCGCTCCTCGGGTGCAGGGGCCTGCATAGCTACGAGAAAGCAACAGCGCAGTTTGGCGACGCGACGAGCGCCGGAGTGGCCGCGACGCGCAACGTGGTAGGAGCGGCTCACGAGACCTGTCAGATGCGAGCGTGGTTCCACGCAGTCGGCGATCGCTTCCAGCGGCCGGGCTTCGAGCGAGGACAGGAAGTGCTGTCCCGGTCGTCGGATGTCCCGAAGCCGGATGGGCGCGGCACGATGACCTGGGGCGAGTACTGCAAACAGCTCGCCGATGACGACCAAGCGTTCGGGGGTGCCCTCTCTGCTCTCGAGGCATACGCAGCGGCACTCCGGAACGTCGCCACAGGGAACGACATCGCGCTCGACACCGACCTGACGGCGTCCGTGGCGCGGGACGCGGACGACGTCGCAAGGAAGCTCGGCAGCAGCAGCCTGAGACGGGCACAGGAGCTGAGCGGCCCCATCGCGGCACTGGCAAGTGTCGTCCTCGGCGTCATCAAGACGAAGAGACTTCGCGACGCCATCATCCAGGGCGACAAGCCGGTCTCGACCATCCTCCACGGTATGGGACAGTACCTCGGAGCAGCGAAGGACCAGTGCCGCGACGCCGAGGAACTCAAGAACGACCTGGTGCGGAGCGCAGACCGGGCCATCCCCGTCCGCGGCGAATCGAAGGCAGTGCCCCCGGAGGTCGCGGGATCGTCGCTCGCTCTGTACGAGTTCTCGCGGCTGGAGTCGGCGCGCCTCCTGGCGCTCGACCAGCAGCTCGCTGCCACCGCTGGTCTCGTGCAGGACCTGAGCGAGGCCCACGCGGAGCTCGTTCGAGGCGCGCACGCCAGCGCCACTGACCAGGCCGTCCGAGCGTTCATCGCGACGAAGGCCGAGGCGATCGCGAAGCAGGTGAACGTCCTTCGCAACATCAAGGGGTAGCATCATGGTCGTGCGCGACATCACGCTCGGCAGCCTCTACGACGCAAGGGCGAAGTTGACCGATCTCATCATCGCCTGGACGCCCGATCCCTCAGCGGAGAGCGCAGCACGAGACTCGCTCGACCAGCTCATCCTGGAGCGGGATCGAGTGAACGGCGCGATCAACGCCATCATCGCGACAGCGTTTGCAGGCATCGCCACGCCGGAGCTCGTGAGCGCAGCTCAGGATCTCGCAAGGCTGACCGGGCAGCTCAAGAACTTCGGCAAGGCGGTGGCCGGGCTGAACGCTGTCATCAAGCTCGCGGATGCCGTGGTGCAAGGAGCGGCAAGGGTCATCGCCCTCGCGTCAAAGGTCAGCTAGGCTAAGCCCCCCTTCCCCGCCTTCCACTCAGGGGAACCGCACCGCCTCCGCGTACATCGCGTCGAGCGCCGCCCGGTAGCGCTCCTCGATGAGCTTGCGCTTGAGCTTCTGGC
>MEMX01000033.1:25286-26441 GCA_001768075.1 Anaeromyxobacter sp. RBG_16_69_14
CCGGCAAGACGGTGAAGCGCTTCACCGTGGCAAAGCGCGGCAGCACCGCGTTGAGCACGTCGACCGCGTGCTGGACGTCGGCGCGGAGCTCCGGGTTCGCGACGAGCCCGGCCGCGCCGCGCCCGCCGAGCCCGCGCGCACGCGCCCAGGCTGCCAGGGCGGACGGGTCGAGGGTGATGAGGGCGCTCACGTAGTTGCGGCGGTCGCCGTGCACGAGCACCTGCGAGACGAGGGGCGAGAGCGCCTTGAGCCTGCCCTCCACCTCCTGCGGTGCGACGTACTTGCCGCCCGACGTCTTGATGAGGTCCTTCTTGCGATCGGTGAGGGTGAGGTAGCCGTCGGCGTCGACCGTGCCGACGTCGCCGGTGTGGAGCCAGCCGCCCTCCAGGGCCTCGGCGGTCGCCTGCGGTAACCCATGGTAGCCGCGCATGATCCAGCGGCCCCGCAGGAGCACCTCGCCGTCAGCGGCCAGCCGCAGCTCCATGCCGGGCAGCACCGGCCCGACCGTGCCGGCCCGTGCGCGCGACGGCGGGTTCACGGCCACTGCGGCGGCAGACTCGGTGAGGCCGTAGCCCTCGTAGATCGGAAGCCCGACCGCCTCGAAGAGCTCGTGCACATCACGCGTCAGCGGGGCGCTCCCGGAGAGGAAGTAGTGGAGCCTCCCTCCGAAGAGCGCGCGGATGCGCCTGAAGACGAGGCGGTCGGCGATGGCCCACTGCACGGCGTCGACGGGTCGTTGCGGCAGCCCCTCGCGTCTCGAGCGGGCCCGCTCTCGGCCCGCGCCGAGGGCCCAGCGGAAGACGGCCAGCTTCACCGCACCGCCCTCGCGCGCCTGTTGCAGGATGCGGTTGTGCACCTTCTCGAAGATGCGCGGGACGCCGCACATGAAGGTGGGGCGTACCTCGGCGAGGTTCTCGACGATCTTCTCGACGCGACCGTCCACCGCGGTCGGGAAGCCGAGCCGGAGCTGCACCGTCCCGATCATCTTTCCGAAGACGTGGGCGAGCGGAAGCCAGAAGTACTGCAGCGCGTCGCCGTGGTCGAGGATGCCGGCGCGCTCGACGGCCTCCGCCTGCGCCACCCAGGCATCGTGCGAAAGCTCCACGCCCTTGGGACGGCCGGTCGTCCCCGAGGTGTAGACGAGCGTGGCGAGCG
>MEMX01000033.1:26487-26942 GCA_001768075.1 Anaeromyxobacter sp. RBG_16_69_14
GCCTCCTCGAAGCCGCCGGGCTGCTCCGCGTCGCGGGCGCGGCCGAGCGCCTCCAGCTCGGCGAGCGACATCACCCACCCCTCGTCCTCCATCTCCCCGACAGGGGCGGCAGCCGTCGAAAGGGCCTCCCGCCACTCCGCAACCGGCTCGGGACGGGGGGAAGGGAGGGGGTCGGCCTGGATGTCGTCGAACAGGATCACCTTGCGCAGCGCCGGCAGCTCCCCGCGCCGCTCGCGCAGCTTCGACAGCTGGTCCTCGTCCTCGACGAAGGCGTAGACGCTCTCCGAGTCGGAGAGGATGAAGGCGCACTCCTCGGCGGTGCTCGAGGGGTAGACGGTCGTCGTCGCGCCGCCTGCGCAGAGGACGCCGAGATCGGCGACGATCCACTCGAGGCGCGTGGACGAGAGGATGGTGCAGCGCTCCTCGGGGCCGAGCCCGAGCGCGCGCAGGCCGCA
>MEMX01000033.1:26957-55767 GCA_001768075.1 Anaeromyxobacter sp. RBG_16_69_14
CGGCGCGCACCCACGCCTCCGTGTCCCGCCAGGTGAGGCTCTTCCAGCCGTTCGCACCGGGGTGGCGGAACGCCTCGGCGTCGGGGGTCTTTCCGACGCGGTCGAGGAAGAGCGCGGGGACGGTGCGGGGTTCAGGGGCGGTCACGGGGGCCTCGCGGTGGGCGAAACGACCGGATGCTAGTGGCGCGCTTCCGGGATGTCGATCGGTGAAGTGAGGCGCGTCGCGGGTGCCGGAGTCCCGGGCGCGCGGAGACGGCCTCCGGCGCGATCCGCACCCCGCCGGAGGCATCGTCCGCTATAACGTCGAAATCGACCGCTCGATCTCCGGACGCTGAACCGAAGCGCTGCCCTGCGCCACTGCATCACCGTACGCCTGTCATTGCAGCGAAATCCCATTCTCCGAGGAGGGCCGTGCCGAATGGGTGCCCAAGGCGATCGCGCCGCCTCGTCCGCTTGACAAGACGTGCTTCCAATATTTAGGATGCTTGATTCGTCGCGCCGGCAGCGCGGCCGGGACGACCCCAAGAGCTCCATCGAACCCGAGACCAGGAAAGACGACCATGGCCCTCCCCCCGACCCGCAAGCCCCGCTTCGAGACGCTCCAGGTGCACGCCGGCCAGGATCCCGCGCCAGGCACCAACGCGCGGGCGGTGCCCATCTACCAGACGACCTCCTACACCTTCGACTCTGCCGAGCACGGCGCCAGGCTCTTCGCACTGCAGGAGTTCGGGAACATCTACACGCGCATCATGAACCCCACCACCGACGTCTTCGAGAAGCGCGTGGCCGCGCTCGAGGGAGGCGTGGCGGCGCTCGCGACGTCGTCGGGCCAGGCGGCGCAGTTCCTGGCCATCTCGAACATCGCGCAGGCTGGCGACAACATCGTCTCGACGAGCCTCCTCTACGGCGGCACCTACAACCAGTTCAAGGTGACGCTGCCGCGCCTCGGAATCGGCGTGAAGTTCGTCGAGGGCGACCAGCTGGGCGACTACCGCAAGGCCGTCGATGCGCACACGAAGGCCATCTACGTCGAGTCGATCGGGAATCCCGCCTTCGCCGTCCCCGACTTCGAGGCGCTGGCGTCGCTGGCGCACGAGCACGGGATCCCGTTCATCGTCGACAACACCTGCGGCTGCGCGGGCTACCTGGTCCGGCCGATCGAGCACGGGGCCGACATCGTCGTCGAGTCGGCCACCAAGTGGATCGGCGGCCACGGCAACTCGATCGGAGGCGTCATCGTCGACTCGGGCAAGTTCGACTGGGCGGCCTCGGGCAAGTTCCCCTTCTTCACCGATCCGTCGCCAGGCTACCATGGCCTCGTCTTCAACGACGTCTTCGGACCCAAGGGCCAGCTCGGCAACATCCAGTTCATCATCCGAGCTCGCGTGGAAGGGCTGCGCGACCTGGGTCCGGCCCTCTCGCCCTTCAACGCCTTCCTGCTCCTGCAGGGCCTCGAGACGCTCTCGCTGCGCGTCCAGCGCCACGTCGACAACGCGCTCGAGCTCGCGAAGTGGCTCAAGGTCCACCCTCAAGTCAGCTGGGTGTCCTACCCCGGCCTCGAGGATCACCCCTATCACCGGCGCGCACGCCAGTACCTCAAGCACGGCTTCGGCGGCGTGCTGGCCTTCGGCATCAAGGGTGGGTACGAGGCGGGCAAGAAGTTCATCGACGGGGTGAAGCTCGCCTCGCACCTCGCCAACCTCGGCGACGCGAAGACGCTGGTCATCCACCCGCCCTCGACCACGCACCAGCAGCTCAGCGAGGCCGAACGGAAGGCAGCCGGCGTGACGCCCGACCAGATCCGCGTCTCGGTCGGCATCGAGCACATCGACGACATCAAGGAAGACTTCTCGGAGGCGTTCGCGGCCGCGAACTGATGCAACCCCGTAGGCGGGGCTTGCTCCCCGCCGGGTGACACCCGAGGCGGGGGGACGAGCCCCCGCCCTACCACTCGAACTCACAGCAGAGATCATGACGACAGAAGAGCTCGCGACGTGGGCGGGCGCGCTCGAGGTGCGCCCGCCGCAGGAGATCCTCGCCCTCGCGGCGGGGCGGTTCGCACCCCGCCTCGGGCTCGCGACCGGCTTCGGCCCCGAGGGATGCGTCCTCATCGACATGGCGGCGCGCCAGGCGCTCGACATCGACTACTTCACCCTCGACACGGGGTATCTCTTCCCGGAGACCTACGCGCTCTGGCAGGAGCTCGAGAGCCGCTACCGGATCACCATCCGCGGCCTGCGCTCCTGGTCCCCGACCTTGGCGGACGCGCCACCGCTCGCGCCCGCGCCGTGGCGGGTCGACGCCGACGCCTGCTGCGAGGCGCGAAAGGTGCGCCCGCTCCGGGCAGAGCTGGGCAAACTCGACGCCTGGGTCACCGCTATCCGCCGCGACCAGACGGCCGACCGCGCCGGAGCCATGCCGGTCGAGTGGGACGCCCGGTTCGGCCTGGTGAAGGTGAACCCGCTCGCGCACTGGAGCGCGCAGGAGGTGGCGGCCTACGCGAAGGCGTACCACGTCCCGCTGAACCCGCTGCTCGCACGGGGCTACTCCAGCATCGGCTGCGCTCCCTGCACGACCCCCGTTGCGCCAGGCGAGGATCCGCGCGCCGGCCGCTGGCGCGGCAGCGCCAAGACAGAGTGCGGCATTCACGAGAGGTGCGCTGGATCGGTTCGGCCCACCGCCCCCAGCACAGAGCCCGAGGGTAGCCCATGAAGCCCGAGACCTCGACCGCGAGCCCCGACCCGCTTCACCGCGATGGCGCGGAAGTCGCACACCTCCCGTCGCACTGGCGCGGCGGATACATCGTCTGGCTCACGGGGCTCTCGGGCGCCGGCAAGAGCACGCTTTCCAGGGCGCTAAAGCCCGCGCTCGGAGCCGAGCAGCCGGCCGAGATCCTCGACGGCGACGAGGTGCGCGCCTACCTGTCGAAGGGCCTCGGCTTCTCGAAGGAGGACCGCGACACGAACGTCCACCGCATCGGCTACGTGGCGCGGGTCCTGGCGCGAAACGGCGTCGCGGTGATGGCCGCCGCCATCTCTCCATACGCGGCCGTTCGCGACCACGTGCGCAGGCTCGCGGAGAGGGATGGCGTCCCCTTCGTGGAGGTGTTCGTCTCGGCCTCCATCGAGAGGCTCGTCGAGCGCGACGCGAAGGGCCTCTACAGGCGAGCGCTGGCCGGCGAGATCGCGCACTTCACCGGCGTCTCCGACCCTTACCAGGCGCCCGCCCATCCCGATCTCGTGGTGAAGAGCGACTGCGAGACGGTCGAGGAGAGCTCCCGAAAGATCCTGGAGCACCTGCGCGAGCGCGGCCTGCTGAGCCCGCCCCAGGCGGAGGCACTCGCGTCGTGAACAGGTTGCCGCACCCTATCCGCAGCTCTTCCCAAACGCTGCACAGCCTCATCGGCGGGCTCGGGCTCGGGCTCGACAAGGAGAATGAGGAGATGACTCAGGTGAAGAGGATCCCATGAACTTCATCGCTTCCGTCGGCCGTGCCCGCACCACCTTCGCCCGGCAGGCCGACGTCGATCTCTTCCTCGACACCCTGCGGAAGTTCGAGCGGGGCGAGATCTCCGCCGAAGCCTGGCGCGCCTTCCGCTTGCTGCACGGCACCTACGGCCAGCGCCAGGAGGGCGACCTCTCCATGCTGCGGGTGAAGATCCCCCAGGGCGTGCTCGACCACAGGCAGCTCGGCGCGCTGGCGCTGGTGGGAGAGCGCTATTCGCGCGGCTTCGGGCACGTCACCACCCGCCAGAACGTCCAGTTCCACTTCGTTCGCCTCGCCGACGTCGAGCCGGCGATGCGGATCCTGGCCGGGGCGGGGCTCACCACCCGCGAGGCCTGCGGCAACTCGGTGCGCAACATCACCACCTGCGCGCTGGCCGGCGTGGGCCCGGACGAGATCTTCGACGTGACGCCCTACGCCGAGGCGACGACGCGCCACCTGCTCGGCCACCCGCTCTCCTCGTCACTGCCGCGCAAGTTCAAGATCGCCTTCGAGGGCTGCCCCGAGGACCACGCTCTCACCGCCATACACGACATCGGCGTGCGGGCGCGCGTCCGCAGCGAGGGTGGCCGGGTCGTTCGTGGTTTCGCCATCGCGGCGGGGGGAGGCACCGCGACGCTGCCCACCTCGGCCCGGACGCTCGTCGAGTTCCTGCCCGCCGGAGAGCTCCTCGCCCTCGTCGAGGCCGTCGTGGGCGTCTTCCACCGCCTCGGGGACCGCAAGAACCGGCACGCCAACCGGATGAAGTTCCTCATCCGCAAGATAGGCTGGGAGGCCTTCCGCGGCGAGGTGGACACCGAGCTCGCCGGCCTGCGCGCCCGCGGCGCGCCCGCCCTGCCCTTCGATCCCGAGCTGCCGCCCGCGGAGTCGCCGCCCTGGTGGACCCGCCCTGCCGCGCCCACCCCCGCGGAGGTGGCGGCCCGGGCGCGCACGACGCCGCTGCGCGGCCCGGGCGTTCTCCCGGTGGTCGGGCCCGACGCCGACGGGGAAGCCGCGCTCGCCGCCTGGCTCTCCAGCAACGTGCGCGGCCAGCGCGACCTGGACTTCGCGACGACCGCCATCACGCTGCCGCTCGGTGACATCACCGCCGATCAGCTCCGGATCGTCGCCGATCTCGCCCTGGCCTACGGCGACGGCACCGTCCGGATCACCGCGGCCCAGGACCTGCTCCTGCGATGGGTGCCGCGTTTCGAGACTCAAGAGCTCTTCCGCCGCCTGGCAGCCGCCGGCCTCGGCAAGGATGCCGCGGGGACGGTCGCGGACGTGGTGAGCTGCCCCGGCGCGGAGAGCTGCAACCTCGCCGTCACCGCCTCGCGCGGGATCGGCCAGCTCGTCGAGGCGCACCTGCGCTCCCGGCCCGACCTCGTCGCGGCTGCACCAGATCTGACGATCAAGGTGAGCGGGTGCCCCAGCGGCTGCAGCCAGCACCACATCGCGGGCATCGGCCTCCAGGGCAGCGCGCGCAAGGTGGCCGGCAGGGTGGTCCCGCAGTACTTCGTCCTCCTCGGCGGCGGCATCGAGGAGGGCGGCGCGCGCTTCGGCCGGCTCGCCGCCAAGATCCCGGCCCGCCGTGTGCCCGAGGCGATCGAGCGGCTGCTCACGCTCTATCGCGCCGAGCACGGCCCCGGCGAGAGCGCCACCGCCTTCTTCGCGCGGGTAGAACTCGAGCGGGCGAAGGCGGTGGTGCAAGACCTCGGCAAGCTCGCGCCCGAGACCACGCGCCCCGAGGACTACGTCGATCCGGGCGAAGATCGCGACTTCCTGACCGACGCGCAACCCGACTCGGCGCAGGGTGCCGCGTGATGGCTACTTCGCCGACTCGTCGAAGAGCCAGGTCGAGAGGTAGCGCTCGCCCGTGTCCGGAAGCACGACCACGACGAGCTTGCCCTCGTTCTCGGGGCGCCTGGCCACCTCGAGCGCGGCCACCACCGCACCGCCGCAGCTGATGCCCGAGAGGATCCCCTCCTCCTTGCACAGCCGCCGCGCCATCTCACCGGCGTCCTCGTTCGACACGCCGATGATCTCGTCTAGCAGCTCCGTCCTCAGCACCTTCGGCACGAATCCCGGACCCCAACCCTGGATCTTGTGTGGTCCGGCCTTGCCGCCCGCGATGACCGGCGAGTCCTTGGGCTCGGCGGCGACGAACCTCACGGACGGCTTTCGCGGCTTGATGACCTCCGCCACGCCGGTGATGGTGCCGCCCGTGCCGGTGCCGGCCACGAAGATGTCGATCTTGCCGTCGGTGTCGCGCCAGACCTCCTCCGCCGTGGTCCTGCGGTGGATCTCCGGGTTGGCCGGGTTCTCGAACTGCTGCAGGACGAGGTAGCGTCTGTCCTGCGAAGCGAGCTCGTCCGCCCTGGCGATTGCACCCTTCATACCCTCCGCTCCCGGCGTGAGGATGAGGTCGGCCCCGAGCGCCTTGAGGAGCTTGCGCCGCTCCACGCTCATCGTCTCGGGCATGGTCAGGACGATCTTGTAGCCCTTCGCGGCGGCGGCAAAGGCGAGGCCGATGCCGGTGTTGCCGCTCGTCGGCTCGAGCAGGATCGTGTCGGCCCTGATCTTCCCGTCGCGCTCGGCGGCCTCGATCATCGAGACCCCGATGCGGTCCTTCACCGAGGCGAGAGGGTTGAAGCTCTCGAGCTTCGCCACCACTTGCGCCCTGATACCAGCGGTGACGCGGTTGAGGCGGACGAGTGGTGTGTTGCCGATGGTCTGGGTGATGTCCTGGTAGATGCGCATGTTCGGTGTTCCTCGGTGGGCCGGCCGCTTTGGACTTAGATGCGGGAGCCGATGCCGGCAGCCCTTCGGTGAGGGGTGGGACGTCCGTTATAACGGCATAACGGCACCCCGGCCCGCCCGCACCGCCTTCGTCGGCCACACCCTGCTGGAATCCAAGTTCCCGGGCCCCGAAGACCTCACTGAACACGAGGAGGCCGGGCACGGTTTTGTGCTTGCGTCGCGACCGCAATATCGGGTATCAACGTTCTGCTTTGCTTGTTATCGACAGCGGCGAAGGACGGTCTCGCCGTGCGGCGTCGGCACCCTTGAACTGCGCCGACAACGGAGTAAGGTCTGCGGCCATCTGGGCGCGTCACCTTGGCGGCTTCGTCCTGGGAGCGGGCATTGGCAGAGAGACGCTGGTCGAAGCGTTGGCTTGTGCTTGCAATCCTGGTTGGTATGGTCGTCGGCGTTGGCGGGGTCACGTTCGACTACGCCGCGGGGCTCTCGTACCTGAGCAACGACCCCCGGGCATGCGCGAACTGCCACATCATGAGCGATCAGCTCGACTCCTGGCGGAAGGGTCCACACCACGCGTCGGCGACCTGCAACGACTGCCATGTGCCGCCTCGCTTTCCGGAGAAGTACGTGGCCAAGGCCCTGAACGGCTACCACCACTCGATGGGCTTCACCTTCCAGCCCTCCATCCCCGACGCGCCAGGCGCGAGGCTCGCCTTCCACGAGCCCATCCAGATCAAGGATGCCAACAGCCAGATCCTTCAGGACAACTGCCTGCGTTGCCACGGCGATCTCGTCCACGACATCGTGCGTGGCAGCACCTGGGCCGATAATGCCATTCGCTGCGTGCAGTGCCACCGGGGCGTGGGGCACGGAGCGAGGAGATAGCCAAGGGACACCATGGAAAACGCCACACGCAAGCGCGGCGGGGTCTTCGCCTATGTCGTCGTCGCTCTGGTCACCGCGATCGCGGCCGTCGGAGTCACGGCGCTGGCCATCAACATCTTCCAGCGCAAGCAGGAGGCGAAGACTCCCTCCCTGAAGCTGGTCGACGTGACCGAGAACGACGTCGATCCCGCGAAGTGGGGCGTCAACTGGCCCCGTGAATACGACGGGTATCTCCGGACCTCCGAGCCGTCGCGGACCAAGTACGGTGGCGGGCTGGTGGGCCCCGAAGGGAGTCTCCCGCCGCAGAAGGCTCAGCGCGACCCGTGGCTCACGCGGGTCTTCGCCGGCTACCTCTTCGCGGTCGACTACCGCGACCGCCGTGGGCACGCGTTCATGCTGCAAGACCAGGAGGTCACCAAGCGCAACGTGCCCTCGGAGGCGAAGCAATCCGGCAACTGTCTACATTGCCACGCCTCGATCATGCCGCTCTACCGCAAGCTCGGTCGCGAGGCGCTGCCGAAGGCCAACGACGCCGAGCACGTCCAGAAAGGCATGCAACTGGTAGGCGAGATGGACTACTGGGACGCGCACAAGCTCCTGGGAAAGACGACCAGCGGCGTCCATCCCGTGTCGTGTGTGGACTGCCACGATCCCAAGACGATGGAATTGCGGGTGACGCGGCCGGCATTCATCGCCGGGATACAGCAGCTCGCCGCGTCGAGCGCCGCCGTGCCGCCTCTACCGAGCATCGAGCGGTGGCGCCGTGGCGGCCGGAGCAAGCCCTACGATCCCAACCTCGACGGCACCCGGCAGGAGATGCGCTCGTTCGTCTGCGGGCAGTGCCACGTCGAGTACTTCTGCGGGAAGGGCACGACGGTCTTCTTTCCCTGGGCCGAGGGCCTCAAGGTCGAGCAGATCGAGCACCAGTACGATCGTCTGGAGGTGAAGGGTCGCCGCTTCAAGGACTGGGTCCACGCCGAGACGGGGATGGAGGTGCTCAAGGCGCAGCACCCGGAGTTCGAGCTCTGGAGCCAGGGCATCCACGCCAGGAGCGGCGTGGCGTGCGCCGACTGCCACATGCCCTACAAGCGCGAGGGCGCGATGAAGGTCTCCGAGCACTGGGTGCGCAGCCCGCTCCTGGAGGTGAACCGTTCGTGCGCCACCTGCCACCCGTACGGTGACGAGGAGATCAAGTCCCGGGTCGAGGCGATCCAGGACCGGAACTTCGCGCTCATGACGCGCGCCGGGCAGGCGGCCACGAGCATGATCGACGCGATCGTCGCCATCAGAAAGCCCTACGACGATCGGAACCGCGAGGCGGCGGTGGTCAAGGCTCGCGAGTCGTTCGCGAAGAAGGCCGATTTCGCCAAGCTCGGCCCCGAGGAACAGGAGAAGAAGATCGCGGCCGCGACGAAGGCCAACCTCCTCGCGATGTGGCAGGAGGTGGTCGAGAAGGAACCGAAGCTCAAGGAACTGGGCGAGTTGCAGCGCGCGGCACAGTGGCGGCTGGATTTCGTCGCCGCGGAGAACTCGACGGGGTTCCACGCACCGCAGGAGACGGCGCGGATCCTGGGCGAGTCGATCGACCTATCGCGTCAGGCCGAGGTGAAGGCGGTGTCGCTCACGGGGGGCAAGCTGCCCGCAGCGCTCCCACAGCAGCCGGTGGGCGAGCACAAGGGGTAGCACGACCCGGCCCATCGGCCCGTTTCGACGCAGCGGTGTCGGCCCCTTGCGTCGCCAGGGTAAATCCGGTATTAAGGTGCTTGTTTTAGTCTTCTAGGCCTTACTGTAGGGATCCGGCATGAGTGGCGTCGTCAAGTTCACGGAGGCCTCGTCCCTGGCGCTGCACGCGATGGCGATCCTGGCAGCCCAGCCGGGGCAGCGTGTCCAGATCCAGGCTATCGGCGAGCAGCTGTCCGTCTCGACGAACCACCTCGCCAAGGTGATGCAGCGTCTCAGCAAGGTCGGGCTCGTCGAATCGGTGCGCGGGCGCGGGGGCGGATTCCTGCTGCGCCGCGATCCTGCCGAGATCAGCATGCTCGACGTCTACGAGGCCGTCGAAGGGCCGCTCGAGATCTGCCACTGCCTCTTCTCCCCCCCGAAGTGCTGTGGCGATTGCATCCTGGGCGACACGCTGGCGACCGCGAACACGCTCGTGCGGGAGAAGCTCTCGCACACGCGCCTCTCGCACCTGGCCGCGCTGTTCGATCCGAAGCTCGCGCCGCAGGCGCAACCGACACCTCGACCCATCCGATCACCCCGCGGCGGGACTGACCCGGGGCATCGCGAACGCAGCGCTGCACCGGCCCGTAGTGGCACCCCCAGATAAGGCATGACCAATCCATGATGCGAGAGATCGTCGAGATCGACGAGTCGAAGTGCGATGGCTGTGGCCAGTGCATCCCCTCCTGCGCCGAGGGAGCGCTCTACCTCGAAGGCGGAAAGGTGCACCTCAGGACCGACGCCCTCTGCGACGGCCTCGGCGCCTGCCTCGGAGAGTGTCCGCAGGGCGCACTGCGCGTGGTGATGCGCGACGCGGCGGCCTTCGACGAAGCCCTCGTGCACGAAGCCACGGCGCTGGCCGGGTCGCGCCGCGATCCCCGGCCTGCGCCGGAGCCCATGCGAGAGCAGGGCGGCTGTCCAGGCTCAAGACCGCAGACGCTGCGCCCGATGCCGGCCCAGGGGGCCGCGCCCGGCCCGACGCGGCCGCGCCTTTCGGTGCTGGCCGATGCGCCGCCGCCGGTGGTGCCTTCCGGCGGGAGCCGGCTCGGGCAGTGGCCGGTTCAGCTGCACCTCGTCTCTGCCAGCGCACCCTACCTGCGTGGCGCGGACATCCTCCTCGCCGCGGACTGCGTGCCCTTCGCCTATGCGCGATTTCACGAGGACTTCCTCGATGGCCGCCGCGTCCTGGTCGGCTGTCCCAAGCTCGACGACCTGGCAGCCTACGCCGCCAAGCTGGCCGACCTCTTCCGGCGCGCGCAGCCGCGCAGCATCCTGGTGTTGAAGATGGAGGTCCCCTGCTGCAACGGCATCGCCGCGGCGGCGCGCCAGGCGCTCTCCGCGTCAGGCTCCGGCGCACCCTTCGAGGTGGTGACGATCGGCATCGGGGGCAACGTGGTGGACCGGCGCGCGGCCTGACGGCTAGTCATCGGGCCACCGAGGTCGAGACTAGGCTCGGCTCACTCGGTTCATTGGAGGGGAGGATGCTCGGGATGAGGACACAGGCTGCCGTGCTGGGAGTGAGCGTTGCTGCGCTGGGCGTGGCGGTGCTCTGGACAGGCATCGTCGCCTGCGCCGGCCCCGGAGCCGGGCGCCGGCCAGCGGTTCCCGCACAGCACGCCGAAGTCGATGCCGATCTCGAGACCTGCGCCACCTGCCACGCGCAGGCGACGCCCGAGGTCGTCGCCCAGTGGAGCCAGGGCCGGCATGGCCTGGCCCTCGTGCAGTGCGTCGTATGCCACGGCTCGACCGGCGCCGACTTCCGTCCGCGCCCGGAGAGCGCCGGCTGCCGCGCCTGCCACCCCGTCCAGGTTTCCTCCGTCACGCGCGGCAACACCACGAAGCGGTGCTTCGAGTGTCACACCGCCCACGCGCTTCGCGCCGAGGGCAAGGCGTCGCCGCACGGCACCGCCGCCGGATCGAGAGGCCAGCCATGAGCGTCAGCCGCCGCGACTTCCTCAAGACCGCCGCCGCCGCCTCCGCGCTCTCCGCGCTGGGGGTCGCCGCGAAGGCGCGCGCCGCCGACGCCGATACGCGGTGGGTGAAGAGCGTCTGCCGGTACTGCGGCACCGGCTGCGGCCTCTACGTGGGCGTCCAGGGTGGGAAGGTGGTCGCGGTGCAGGGCGACAAGGACGACCACAACGCAGGATTCCTGTGCCTGAAGGGGTTCCTGCTCCCGCAGATCATGAGCGCGCCCGACCGGCACCTGCACCCGCTCGTGCGCAAGGGTGACGGCTTCCAGCGCGCGAGCTGGGACGAGGCGATGGGCCTCGTGACCTCGAAGTTCAAGGAGGCCATGCAGAAGTTCGGCCCGGACGCGGTGGGGTTCTACGGCTCGGGCCAGGGGCTCACCGAGGAGAGCTACGTCGCCAACAAGCTCTTCAAGGCGGGGCTCCGCACCAACAACGTCGACGGCAACCCGCGCCTGTGCATGGCGAGCGCAACCGCCGGGTACGTCAGCACCTACGGCAAGGACGAGCCGATGGGGTGCTACGAGGACATCGACCACGCCGACGTCTTCCTCATCGTGGGCTCCAACACCGCCGAGGCCCACCCCATCCTGTTCCGCCGCATCGTCCGCCGGAAGGAGACAGGACGTAACGTGAAGGTCATCGTGCTCGATCCGCGGCGCACGCCCACCTCGCGCATCGCCGACCTCCACCTCGCGTTCACGCCGGGCACCGACCTCGCCATCATGAACGCCATGGCCAACGTGCTCTTCGCGGAGGGGCTCGTGGACGACGCCTTCCTGCGCGACCACGTCGCCTTCGGCGAGGGCCAGGAGGCGAACAAGACGCGCGCCGCCTACGAGACGTTCCTGGCGGACTACACGCCACGGAAGGCGGCCGCCATCGCCGGCTGCCACGCCGAGGACATCGTCACCGCGGCGCGCTGGTTCGGGGAGAAGGGGCGCGCCGCGATGTCGATGTGGACGATGGGACTGAACCAGCGCACCAAGGGCGTCTGGGCCAACAACCTCGTCCACAACCTGCACCTCGTCACCGGCAAGATCGGCTTGCCTGGCTCGACGCCGCTCTCGCTCACCGGCCAGCCCAACGCTTGCGGCGGCGTCCGCGACGGCGGCGCGCTCTCCCACCTGCTCCCCTACGGCCGCCTGGTCGCGAACGACAAGCACCGCGCCGAGATGGAGAAGCTCTGGAGCGTGCCGGCCGGCACGCTCAGCCCCAAGCCGGGCCTGGCCACCATCGACCTCTTCCGCGCACTGGAGGAGGGCAAGCTGAAGTGCATGTTCGTGATGTGCACCAACCCCGGACAGTCCCTCCCCAACGTGGACCGGTACCGCAAGGCGCTGCGACGCGAGGGCGCCTTTGTGGTCGTCTCTGAGGCGTTCCACCCGACGCGGACGAGCGAGCTCGCGGACGTGGTGCTGCCGGCCGCGCTCTGGGCGGAGAAGGAGGGCGTCTACGGCTGCACCGAGCGCCGCTACCAGCTGCTCGACCGCGCGGTGAGCCCGCAGGGAGAGGCGCGGCCCGACTTCGACATCCTGTGCGATCTGGCGCGTCGGCTCGGGCACGAGAAGCTCGTCCCCTTCAAGACGCCGGAGGACGCCTGGAGCGAGATCCTGCAGGTGGCGAAGGGCACCCCCTACGACTTCTCGGGGATGACCCGCGAGCGGCTGCGCGAGTCGCACGGCCTGCTCTGGCCCATGCCCACGGTCGGCCACCCCGGCACGAAGCGCCGCTACGTCCGCGGCGAGGATCCCTTCGTACCTGCCGATCACCCCCAGCGGGTGAAGTTCTACGGCCGACCCGACGGCCGCGCAGTGGTCTGGCTGCGCCCGAACAAGCCGCCGGAGGAGGTGACCGACGCGGACTACCCGATGGTCTTCACCACTGGTCGGGTCATCGAGCACTGGCACACGGGGACCATGACGCGCAACTGCCAGGAGCTGCGCCACACCAACGCGGAGGCCCTTGCCGAGATTCACCCGCAGGACGCGGCGCGGCTGGGCGTGCAGACGGGTGACCTCGTGCAGATCACCTCGCGCCGGGGCGCCGAGAAGTTCCGCACCAAGGTCACGGACACCGCGCGGGTGGGCCTGGTCTTCGTTCAGATGCACGACGACCAGCGCATGTGCAACCGGATCACCAACGACGCGGTGGACCCGGTCTCGCGCCAGCCCGAATTCAAGATCTGCGCCGTGAAGGTGGAGAAGGCATAGTGACGTGCGCCGGCACATCCGTAGTGACGTGCGCCGGCACCTCCAGGGGATCACGGCCGATCCGCCGCCGCACGAGTCTCCCTTCACATTGCGTGAGGCGGGGGCTCGTCCCCCGCCGCAGGGGCGCGTCGGGAGTGCTGGTCGAGCCATGGTGATCGCGGGAGCCCTCATCGAGACCAAGCCGGGCGCGCAGGCCCGCGTCGCGGATCGGCTGATCCACCTGCCGTGGGTCGCGCTGCAAGGCGATGACGGCGATCGCCGCCTCGCGGTGGTGCTGGAGGGTCCGAGCGGCGCGTCGCTGGAGGGATTGACCGAGAGGCTGCTCGCGTTCGACGAGGAGATCCTGGGGGTCTTCCCGACCTTCGTCGGCGAGGAGGACGACTCCGGGTGATCTCTCGATCCCGTGCCCCGCGCCTCGCTCCCCGACCGTGCTCCGCGCTCGAGGTAGATCGGGCAGCATGAACGGATCTGCGGCAGCGTTCCTGCGACGCCTCGTGGCGCCGCCGCCCCTCCGCCCTCCTGGCGCGCTCGACGAGCGGGCGTTCGACGCCCTCTGCATCCGCTGCGGGCGGTGCATCGAGGTCTGCCCACACAGGGCGCTCCTGCCCGCGGGCGTCGGCGCCGGATACGGCCTGGGCACGCCCATGATCGAGCCCAGGCGCGAGCCGTGCTGGCTGTGCATGAAGTGCCCGCCGGTCTGCCCCACCGGCGCGCTCCGGCCTGTCCACGAGCCGCGCGACGCGGCCATGGGGCGCGCGCGCGTGGTCGAGGCGGGCTGCTATGCGTTCCAGGGCGTCCTCTGCCGCACCTGCCTCGATGCCTGCCCGCTGCAAGGCGAGGCCATCCGCCAGGACACCGAGCTCCGGCCTGCGGTCACCGAGCGCTGCGTGGGCTGTGGCCTGTGCGAGCGGCGCTGCCCGGCGCCCGGGTCGGCCATCCGCGTCGTGCCGCGAGGTCACCGCGCGTGAGCCTCCACGCAGGCGACCTGGCGACGGTGGGCAAGCCGGGGCCGTGCCGGACTGCCAGCCGGCGCTTCGGCCGCTGGCGGCGCGCGACCCAGATCGCGATCCTGCTCTTCTACGTCGCGCTGCCTTTCGCCGGGGCGACGTCGGTGACCGGAACGCTGGTCGCACTCAAGCTCGGACCCGTGGACCTCCTCGAGCCAGCGGCCGCGCTCTCGGCCGCGTTCGCCGCGCGCACGGTTGGGTGGTGGCTCTTGCTCGGGGTCGCCCCCGTCGCACTGCTCGCGGCGGCGCTCGGCCCCGTGTACTGCTCCTGGCTATGCTCCTTCGGGCTCCTCTCCGAGACCCTCGACCGCCTCCGCCCGCGCCGGTCGCGGCGGTGGTCGGGCCAGCCCTGGGTGGGCGTGCGCCGGGTGCGCCTCTCCGCCCTCGCCGCATTCTTCGCCCTCTCGCTCGGGCTCGGACTCCCGCTCGCCGCCCTGCTCGCGCCGCCGCGGCTCGCGACCGCGCTCCCGATCGAGGCGCTCGCGTCGAGCGGCCTCCCCATCGTCACGGTCTCGCTCCTCGCGGCCGTCCTCGCCATCGAGCTGCTCGGTCCGAGGCGCCTCGTCTGCCGCGCGCTCTGCCCGGTCGGCGCGCTCGCGAACCTCCTGCGCACGCCCTTCTCGCTCAGGCCCCGCTTCGACGAGCAGCGCTGCGGGTGTCCCGATATCGCGCCCTGCCTGCAGGACTGTCCATGGGGTATCGACCCGCGCGAGATGCGACTCCACGACGGGTGCACCACGTGTCTCGCCTGCGTGGACCGCTGTCCCTCCGGCGCCCTCTCCACCTCGCGCAGGCCATCGCGTGGTCCCATCCGGGGCCGATCCCCCGGCCTCCATCTCTGACAGGATGAGCCGTGGGGGCACCGCGCCTCTCTTCGGTTCACTTGTATCCCAGTGGCCCTCCTCATCGACCTGCCGCCGGCCGCATCGAGTCGAGCAGCGCGTCCCACGACTCGCGCGCCTTCTTCCCCTTGTCCCCTTCCGTGTGCGCTTCCATCTCGATCTCGACTCTCGGATGCTTCCCCGAGTCGGGTTCACCGCGGAAGAGCCACCGAAAGTAAAGCTTCCCCCCGCCTGGCTTCTCAGCAACAACTCCTCCCCCTTCATTCCTGCCACCACTCGACTACCGTGTTTCGCAGGCGCGGGGATGTCGCTTGCGCCCATGCCCACCGCGGCCTGGAACATCTTCCCACCGCCCTGCATCAGCGTCTGGTCCTCTGCCTCGGCGACGCTGCGACTCTCGATGGTGAGATTAAGGTCGAGTCCGTCGAGCTTGGTGAACGAATGCTCCCTCCCCTCGTACGACAGCGCCCCCAACCCGTCATCCAAGTAGAAGTAGTCCACTCCCGCCACCGGCCACACCTCGCCAGGCTTTCGCAGGCGGTAGGCAACTCCGGCTCACGTCCCCGCC
The DNA here is from genome assembly GCA_001768075.1 of Anaeromyxobacter sp. RBG_16_69_14. GTDB lineage: Bacteria > Myxococcota > Myxococcia > Myxococcales > Anaeromyxobacteraceae > Anaeromyxobacter_A. The sequence continues at coordinate 42,405 of MEMX01000033.1, forward strand.
GTCCCCGCTGCGGCGCCGGCTCCGCCGCCGAGGCCGGCGGTCGTAGCGCCGCTGCAAGCTGGAGTTCCACCATGTCGACCCGCAGGCCAAGGGCGGTCCGCCGACGCTGTCCAACGTCGCGCTTCGCTGCAAAGCACACAAGCACCGGCACGAGGATCCCGGCAAGACTGTAGGTCAAACGGTGAAGCAAGGCGTCTCGCTAACCCCGCACGAGATACGCTGTGAACAGCGCTGCGACTACGAGGTTCGAAACCCCGAAGACGAGGAAGATGGTCACCGGCAGCTTGTATCTCAGGAGCGCGATCAGGGCGACGGCGAAGGCCCAGTACTTCAGGGCCACGCCGAACCAGAGGAAGGGGTGCACGTACCACGAGTGGAAGTAGAGGTACAGATAGATAGCCCCGAACGTGAAGGCCGCCCCGATCGTGAAGAGGCGGTAGAGCATGTAGTCGACGGGATCGGTCGAGGCGGGTGATGGAACCCTGGGAAACGAGAGCGGGTACTTTACGAACTGATAGCGCATGCCACATGAACTGACGCTCGAGATGGGGGGCGCGGGGGGAGAGTTCTCCCCTCCGCTTGAGGCGCCGCAAGGCGCCGGACATCAGCTCACAGCGGCGGCGGTGACCCTGGAGAATCACATCAACTGGTCGCCGCTGTGAGAGAGAAAAATGCTGGCGCCGCCCACGATGTTGAGGCACGCACCCGCGAGAAGAACGCTCTTCATGTGGCAGGCCTCCAGGATGGACTGCTCTCAAATCGAGCCCAGGACAGCGTCGGACCGCATGTCGGCCGTCGCGTGACACGAGAGTTGCATGCTTCGCGTCGGACTTCACCTGTGAATTCTTATAGCTCACTCCGCGTACGCCTCGATGGACCTCGACGAGGCCGACGTCGCTCTTCGCGGGGATCGCTGCACTTCCCTCAGGCATTGAGGACACAGAGCCCGGGTTCCCACCTGTTCGAGCAGGCTGGCGCGTGGCGCGCTCAACCTTAGTGGATCGCAGCGTCAGTGCCGTGGGTATATGTCGGCTCCTCGGAGGAGCCCGCCATGCCCGTCGCCGCCCGTGGAGCTCCCGTTCCCAACATCCTCGATCGCCTGACTGCCGACGTCATTCACGGCAGCTTCCCGGAGGAGGCGCTTGCGGCCGCTAGCGAAGCCGTCCTCGCCGACCGGGTATCCCGGCCTTCGCTTGCGCCGACGCGGACCGATGCCGCCGTCGCAGACGGCGGCCGGGTCGTGTCGGACGCGCCTCTTCTGGAACGGCGACAGCCTGGGATCGAGCTGTGGTTGCGGCGAGCGCCGCTGCGAGCACGCGGCCGCCCTAGCGCTGCTCCTCATCGGCGAGGCGAGGCCGGAGGAGGATGGGCCAGCGGAACCGCCGTCGTCGCAGCGCGCCTGACCGCCCAGCTTCGCGAGGAAACGCCGCACCTTGTCCGGGTCGAAGACGCCCACCCGCCGGATCGCGTCCGGCACCAACCGCCAGGCCAAGAAGGATTACGCTACCCAGAACCGCCACCATTCCGTAGATTGTGATGAATCCGCGAGGTGGGCCGCGCATCCCAGTGGCCCCTGAAGGCGCTGGCCACAAGAGCTTGACCCTCGCCCTAGTGCGAGGGTTTCCTTCCGTCGAACGCTTGAACGATGGCTCGCTTCTTCGCGTCCAACTCTCCCTCCGGTTTCGGCGAAGCGGCGCGTTTCGCGCTCCGCTTCGCGAGGGCCCGCTCTGCGGCCTCCAGCGCGAGCCGGGCCCAGGCGAGCATCGCGTCGGCGTCCTCCATCGCGGAGTCGGGAGGTGCGACGAAGGAGAGGGTGGTCGTCCGGCCTCCCTTGCTCGAGTAAGTGAAGGGCTCTCCGCCCGCCTTCTCGAAGCGCACGCGGGTGTGCTCGTCCACCTTGAGCCAGATCCTCCACTCTTCGGCGTCGCCTATCGCGAACATGGCGCGGCCGAGATAGAAGCCGTAGCCACCGAACATGGCGCGCGCGACCACTGGACCGAGTCCGGAGAAGACGTCGAGGCAGTGGTCGGCGAAGGAGGGAGCGGTCTTCATGGCGGTTCCTTTCCGGGCCCGTTGGGCCCTCGCAGCGGTCCAGTCGCGTCGTCCACGTTGACGAGCAGCGCGAAGTTCAGCCCATTATCAAAGGTGACCGTGTTGTATACGCAAGGCAATCCCGAGTCTGCTACCGCCGGCTCCGCTGCAAACAGCGACAGTAAGTCCTCAGCAGGCGACAGGGTTGGCATTGCACTGGACCTCAAGGTTTGCCGACTTGAAAAGCATGTGGACGACCATGTTCGCCGCTGGGTCATACACAAGGTCATAAAACGCCTTCAGCAGTGTTGAATGTGCCGGCCACGTTGTCCCAGCGCAGCCCGCCAGGGATGCCACCTGGGTCTGCAACCGGTGTCGCAGAGTCCATAATCCACTCTATCAGACCCCGATCCGCAGTTTGAACCTCCTACCCGCGCCCTCGGCCGCGTCAGGAGCACTTCGACCTGCATCCCGATGATCCAGACGTGGACCCGCAGTACTCCGACTCATGACCCGCCGCCCGAGGTACCGTCCGACGGCCGCTGCGGGCCTCGCGTATCTTCAGTCAGAACACCAAATCCGCTCGCTGCTCGGCTCCCCACGGACGCCAAGGTGCGCTCAGTGTCAGCCTCCCCAGCCCGCACCTACCCAAACCTCGGCCCATCGGCCAAAGGGCCGTTCCTTTTTCCTTGGCGCTGTATCCGGATTAGTGTCTAGTGCTTGGTGGCTGGAATCCGGGACTCGGTGCTGGCAATCCTCCACCCCCTACCAAAGGACCTTGTGATGCGTCGAATTGCCCTCCTCCCCGCACTCGGCCTGCTGGTGCTGGCCGCCTGCTCCAAGCCGGCCGAGGATGCCACCGCGCCGAAGCCGGCACCGATGGCGTTCGTCACGGTCATCTACAACACCCCGAAGAGCGCATCCGCTTTCGAGGAGTACTATTGGGCGACCCACGTGCCGCTGGTCGGAGCCATGCAGGCAGAGGTGGGATTTGTTGCCGCCGAGCTGACCAAGTTCGACGCGACGCTCGATGGCAACGAGCCGACCTATTACCGGCAGGCGGTGCTCTGGTTCAAGGACATGGCGGCGCTCGAGGCCGGGATCGCGACGCTGGGGTTCAAGGCGATCGGCGATGACCTCGCCAACTTCGCGACCGGGGGCCTCACCGGTCTCATCGGCGAAGAGACCAGTGATCATGCCGATCTGCTGACTGGCGACAGCACCGCTTTCGTGACGGTGATCTACAACCAGCCGAATGACGCGGCGGCGTTCGAGGCGTACTATGCGGCAACTCACGTGCCGCTGGTCGGGACCGGAGCCAAGGAGATCGCCTTCACCCGTGCCGAGCTCACCAGGTACGTGAAGAACCTCGACGGCTCGCCGGCGGCATTCTACCGACAGGCGAAGCTCTACTTCCCCAATGCGGAAGCTCTCAAGACCGGCACCGGCACGGCGGCTTTCAAGGCGGTGGGTGACGATCTGCCGAAGTTCGCCACTGGCGGGCTGACTGCGCTGGTGGGGCACCTCACTTCGAAGCCGTAGACACTGGGCCTGCTCCACGGTCTCGGCGTGCGGCCCGGGCTCGCGGACGAGTACGACCGGGTCGGCGGTCAGCGCACCGCGCCGACGACCGCGGGCGGACGCGCGTGGCGCGACACGGCCACGCGCAGCGCCTCCACCTCATTGCCGGCCGGCCACCACCCCGCCGGCGCGCCGTCGGGCCGGGCCAGCAGCGCACCGCCGTCCCAGGCACACTCGCCGGTGAGGTCGCCCAGCAGCGCGCCGCGGGCCATCAGCTCGCTGGTCAGCCCAGGGAACAGATCCTCCAGCGCCTCCCGACCACGCGCGAGCAAACCGTGCGCATGGCGACCCTGTGGAACGCCCTTGCGAGGCCCGTCCGGTTCCGGGAAGGAATCCCGCTCGAGCACGGTCACTTGCTGGAAGTAGCCTGACAGCGCACGCGCCGCGAGCAGTCCGCCCATGCTGCCGCCGATCACCACCGCTCGCCCGTCGTGCCGCATCGTTCTCCTCCGTGCCGGTCGGCGCCGCGCTCGCGGCCGCGCCCCCCTGTACGCCACAGATGGGCAGGCGGATGGGCGACGGCGTCGTCGGCGGTGCGGCGGCGCCGAGTCGAGTGCAGAGAGGACAGCGCCAACCGGACCTTGTGACAGCGGGACCAGGTGGAGGCCACGAGGGCCCCTTCTGCCAGCGGATCAACGCCCTCACGCTCCATTGGCCAGAAGCGGACATTCCTGGCGTTTGTATGCGACCCACCTTCCTCGGCGGCACACCCGCCGTCCGCAGGCGTGCGATCGACCCGCCCACGAGCCTATCGGCTTGCTGCTCAGGGCGGCCTGACCGGGGACCCTGCCGCGCCGCCAGCGGGCAGATCCGCGGGGCGATCGCCTTCTCCGCCCTCGCTGCCCTGGCCGTCGCTGCCACCATGTGACGCGCTCGACGTAGGCGCGTCGAGCACGGCGAGCAGTTCCTCGCTCGTCGCCACGCGCCGCCCCACCGCCCGCTCCAGGATCGAAACTCGAACTCGCCCTGCTTCGCCTTTTTCATGGGCCGTGCCATCTTGAATTCGGCGGATATTGTACGCGTGGGTCTGATAGCTCATGCCACATGAACTGACGCTCGAGATGGGGGGCGCGGGGGGAGAGTTCTCCCCTCCGCTTGAGGCGCCGCAAGGCGCCGGACATCAGGTCACAGCGGCGGCGGTGCCGCTGGAGAATCACATCAACTGGTCGCCGCTGTGAGAGCCGGCCGACTGGGGTGCACGCCAGTGAATCGACTCGATGCGCTACAGCCAGGTGCTCCTAGCCGTACGCTTCCGTCTTCAGCCGGCCCTTCGGCACACCGATCTCGCCGAGCGCTGCGACGACCGACTCGAGGAAGCGCGGCTGGGGCTCCTCGCCTCGCGAGCGCGCCGCGGCGCGCTCGAAGTGGCCTATGGCTGGACCGCAGGCGTAGACGAGGCACGCGGCCGGAGCGGGGATGACCTCGCGCAGGAGCGCCGCGCTCACCCTCCCCTTGCGCACGTCGCGCCCGTGACGCTCCGGGGCCTCCTCGCGCGTGAGCGTGTGCACGACCCGGAGTCGCTCCGGGAAGCGCTCCTGGAGCGCGGCGAGCCCGTCGCGAAAGATGACGTCGTCCCATGTCTTGTTCGAGTAGACGAAGGTGTGGCGCAGGCCGCGGTGGACGGCGAGCGCGTACTTGAGGATGGCGTAGCTCGGCACCGAGCCGGAGCCGGCGACGAGGTGCACGAGGTGGTCCGTCCGGGCCTCCACGTCCGGCGGCAGGACGAACGCACCGGTGAAGCCCACCACCGTCATGCGCTGCCCCGGAACGACGCGGCGAACGAGGTACGGAGAGAGCAACGGCGGGTACCGGGTGGCCCCTCGCGCGTAGCGCTCCTCCTTCACGGTGACGGCGACGCAGCGCTCGAGCGGCGAGGAGCACATCGAGTAGGCGCGCGGCGGCTCGCGCCGCCCCTTCACGTCCTCGAAATAGGACAGCAGATCTCCCAGCTCCTCGAACTGGTGCGGGTCGATGGTGAGGAACTGCCCCGCCGCGTACTCGGCGCGCTCGCGCGTCGCGAGCACGAGCGTGACCGCGTCGTCCGTCTCGCGGACCACGTCCACCACCGTTGCCTCGAGCTCGCGGATGCGCCTTCGCTCCGGCCGGGCGGGCGACGGCCCGCCGCGCGCCTCGACCACCGCCTCGGCCACGCGGATGCCCAAGTTCTCCATGACGATCTGTTTAGGGCCGGGGAGCGACGCGTGCCACGGTCAGGCGCACGAGGACCTCGCTGGATGAGGGTACCGCCTTGGCGCACGGTTCAGAAGAGCGACAGCTGGCGAGCGGCCAGCCTGCCGTCGAGAAGCACGAAAGGGGAAGCGGTGCGCCAGGCGACGCCGAGGCCCCGCAGCGCCTCGACGGTGCGCACCTTCCCCCGGCGGCGCTCCCCGGACGATCCCCTCGGCCGAGCGTGGCCCCACGCCCGGAATGCGCACCAACTCCGAGGTAGGCGCGGTGTTGACCTCGATCGGGAAGCGCTCCGGGTGGTTCCTCGCCCAGGCCGACTTGGGATCCGTTTCCAGGGGAAGCGCTCCACACGCGTCGAACTCGATCTCGTCCAGCGCGAAGCCGTAACGCCGGAGCAGGAAGTCCACCTGACACACACTCGTACCTCGGCCACGCCGACATGGCGCGGTTCGCGCCCGGGCTCAAGGCGGTGGCAGCAGCGTCGCTATTAGGATGGGGGGCGTGCCCGAGCTGCCCGACATCGAGGTGTACGTAGAGGCGCTGCGGGAGCGCGTCTGCCGCGAGCCGCTCCTCTCGGTGAAGCTCGCTAGCCCCTTCCTGCTCCGGACCGTGGACCCGCCCATCCGAGAGGCGGAAGGGCAGCACGTCATCGAGGTGCGGCGGGTCGGGAAGCGCATCGCGCTCGCCTTCGAGGGCGGGCTCTTCCTCTCGTTCCACCTCATGATCGCCGGCCGGTTCCACTGGATCGCGCCCGGCGGCAAGAAGCCAGGGCGCACCGGCGGCACCCTCGCCTCGCTCGAGTTTCCGGCCGGGGTCCTCACCCTCACCGAGGCGGGCACGAAGCGGCGCGCCTCGCTGCACGTGGTACGGGGCGAGGACGCGCTCGCCGCCCTCGACCGGGGCGGCATCGAGCCGCTCGCCGTGGACCTCGCCGGTTTCGACGAGACGCTCCGACGCGAGAACCACACGCTCAAGCGCGCGCTCACCGATCCTCGCCTGTTCTCGGGCATCGGAAACGCGTACTCGGACGAGATCATGCACCGGGCCCGCCTCTCGCCGGTGAAGCTCACGCGCCGGCTGAGCGGCGACGAGGTGGAGCGCCTGCTCGACGCCACCCGCGAGGTCCTGGCGAGCTGGACCGAGCGGCTCCGGGCCGAACGCCGGGGCGGGTTCCCGGAGGGTGTGACGGCCTTCCGCCCCGGGTTCGCCGTGCACGGGCGCTTCCGCCTCCCCTGCCCCGAGTGCGGCGCACCTATCCAGCGCATCGTGAAGGCGGAGAACGAGACCGACTACTGCCCGCGCTGCCAGACCGGCGGCCAGATCCTGTCGGACCGATCGCTCGCGCGCCTCCTCAAGGAGGACTGGCCGCGGACGCTCGACGAGCTGGAGGGAAGGCCGGGATTTGGGGGGGCTGTACCGAGGGCGCGTTGAAGGCTGCGCCGCGCCCAGAATGGGCTACTACGCCCCGACCACGGTGAAGCCGAGCGCGACGCCGGTGGCCAGAAACCGGATGCCAGGGGATGCGTCAACGCTATCGGATGTCCTTGAGAAAGCTCCGTCCCGACATCGGCGCGACACCGAAAAACTCGGAGGCGGCCGCACCCACGTCGGCGAAGGTCTCTCGCACCCCGAGCGCCCCTCCCATCTTTCCCGGCACGTGGACGAGGAGCGGCACGTACTCGCGCGAGTGGTCGGTGGACGGCGTCGTGGGATCGCAACCGTGGTCGGCCGTCAGGGCGAATACGTCGCCCGGCCGGAGCCGCTCGAACAGGCGCGGAAGCGCGAGGTCGAGCTCCTCCAGCGCCCGCCCGTACCCCGGCGCGTCGTTGCGGTGACCGTACAGCATGTCGAAGTCCACCAGGTTCACGAACAGCAGACCATGGTCGAACGTCTCGAGGAGCCGCTCGGTCTGCCGGAGCCCGTCGGCGTTGCCGGCGGTGTGGACCTCCTCGGTGATGCCCTTGCGGTCGAAGATGTCGGGGATCTTGCCCACCCCCACCACCGGCACGCCGCGATCGACGATGCGCTCGAGCACCGTGCGCTCGGGGGCCGCGATGGCGAAGTCCTTCCGGTTGTACGTACGCGTGTAAGCGCCCGGCTTTCCCAGGAAGGGACGAGCGATGACGCGTGCCACGCGCCAGCGGTCGAGCAGCCGCCGCGCCGTGCGGCACCACGCGTAGAGCGTCTGGAGCGGCACGGTCTCCTCGTGGCAGGCGACCTGGAACACCGAGTCGGCCGAGGTGTACACGATGGGCTTTCCGGTGCGCTGGTGCTCCTCGCCCAGCTCCTGGATGATGACCGTGCCGCTGGCGGCCTTGTTGCCCAGGGCGCCCGGCGCGCCCGTCTCGGCGAGCCAGGGCTCGAGGATCTCGGGCGGGAAGCCGTGAGGGAAGAGCCGAAGCCCTTCCTGCAACACGATCCCCATCATCTCCCAGTGGCCGGTGATGGTGTCCTTGCCCTGCGAGCGCTCCTGCATCTTCCCGAAGAACCCGCGCGGCGAGGGGTCGGGCGGCACGCCGGCCACTTCGGTGAGACGGCCGAGCCCGAGCTTGCCGAGATTGGGCAGGTGGAGCCCGCCCACCGCGCGGCTGGTGTTGCCGATGGTGTCCGAGCCTTCGTCACCGTAGTCACGCGCGTCGGGCTGCGCCCCACAGCCCGCGCTGTCGGCGACCACGATGACGAAGCGCCCTCGATCCATGGAGTCTTCTTATCATCCGAACGCGCCCGTGACGATCGCCACGCTGCCGCTCGCGCCGATGCGGTTCGCGCCCGCGCGGACCATCCGCAACGCGTCGGCTGCGGTGCGGATTCCGCCGGACGCCTTCACGCCGGTGTCGCCTCCCACGAGCGCTCGCAGCAGCGCCACGTCCTCCTCGGTCGCGCCGCCGGGGCCGAAGCCCGTCGAGGTCTTCACGAAGGCAACGCCGGCCGCCTTGGCGATGGCGCACGCGGCGCCCTTCTCCGCCATGCTGAGCGACCCTGTCTCCAGGATCACCTTCACGGCCGCGCCCCCAGCTGCGGCCACCACCGCCTCGAGGTCGCGCAGCGCGGCCGCGTGTGCTCGCGCCGCCATCGCTGGTAGTGGATAGACGACGTCCACCTCGCGGGCGCCGAGATCCGCGAGCCGGCGCGTCTCTTCGGCCCGCTTTGCCGCCGGACCGGTACCGCGCGGAAAGTCCGCCACGGCGATGGGGACAGGACCGTGTCCGCCGAGCCGCCTCACCACCAGCGCGAGGTGGACCTCGCGCACGCACACGCCAGCGAAGCCGTGCTCGAGCGCCTCGTCACAGGCGCGCGCCACCTCGCCTTCGCTGGCCTCAGGCCGCAGGACGGTATGGTCGAGGAGTGGCGCCAGATCGCGCGGAGAGGCAATCGAGCCGGGGGCGACGAGCGTGCGGGGAGCTGGCGTCATCACTTCAGCGTTATCGACTTGCGCAAGCGAATGGAGCCGCCGCCGAAGGCGGGGAACTGGATCTTCGCGCTCTCCCGCTTGATACAGCTGCCGAGGCCGGTGCCGCTCAGCGCCGCGTCGTCGAGCGTCGGATAGACCACCTTTCCGTTCGGGTTCACGGTCATGGTGATGGTCACGGAGCGGCCGTCCAGCGTGAGCCCTGGCTCGTTCGCGCGAGCATCGGCGACGCAGGCCTCGAAGTCCCTCATGTGCAAGGCGAAGGTCGCCTCGACCTTGCCCTCGTCGAGTGGCGCGAGATCTGCGTTGCTGGCCTGGGGAGGTGGGGCCGGCGTCACCTCGAGAGGCCCGCCGGCCGGCGCGACAGCCGAGGGCGCCTGCGCTGGTGCGGGCCCCGTGGCGACCGCGACGCGAGGTGGCTCGGGCCTGGACTCCGGCTTCGGCGCGGGCGCCGCAGGCGGCTTCGCCGCCTTCGCCTGCGCGAGAGGGCGCGTCACCTTACGGGTGAGCGGCTGCCGATCGGCCGGTTTGCCCTTCGCCGGCGCGCGAGGATCAGGCGGCCCCTTGGCTGCGATTTCCTCGTCCGCCGGGACCTCGATGTCTTCCTCCGACACTGGGCGCCCTCGCGGAGACGCCTCGGTGGGAGAAGGGGTCCGCGGAGACGGCGAGGCGCGGGTCGCAGGAGCCGCGGCGACCGCAGGGTGAGCGCTGGCGGGGGCCGCGCCGCCGGAACGGAGATAGAGCCAGCCCGCGCCGCCGGCGACGACGACGAGCGCCACTGCCGCGCCGAGCACAGGGGCGAGCGCCGGCTTCTTCGCCGGCGGCGGAACTTCAGCCGCGACCGCAGGCGGGGGCGTCGGCGGCGCGTCCTCCCCCTCGGAGCCAGCCATCGACCCCGGCGGCTCGGTAGCCGGCGTCGGTGCCAACTTCAGTACGACCCCTCTCCCCTGCGGCACGAGCGGCCGCTCCCCGGTCGACGCGTCAAGGTCGCGCGAGAGATCGGCGAAGGGCGCCTCGGCCTCGCCCGACCCCATCTGCTCCGCGGTCCCGCGAGCCGACAGGGGGGCGAGCGAGCGCTCTCCAGTCAGCGAGTCAAGGTCGCGATAGAGATCCTCGAGGGAGTCCTCGGCCTCGCCCGATCCCTTCTGCTGTGCCGCCACGCTCGTCTGGGGGGGGAGCGAGCGGGCGCCTGTCGGGTCCCAGAGATCGGCGAAGGACGCCTCGGCCTGTGCCTTGGCGTCGTCATGGTGGACCCTGCTGGACGCGTCCTCACTCCGACCGACGGCCGGTTCAGTCGCCAGTGGGGCGAACGGATCGACGTGCGGCCGACCGCCCAGACCCATCGGCGCGGCAGCGCCGCTTTCTCTGTCCAAGGGCCCTTCCAGCGGAGAGGTCGCCAGCTCGGCGGGTCCGGGAAAAGACGCAGCGAGAGGATCGCCCGCCGGTGGCCCCTGCCCGCGATGGGGTGCTGGGGGCCATGGCGGCGCGACAGACAGCGCAGCGGGAGGGGCGGGAGCCGGGACGCGTGGCAAACCGCGCGATGCCATCAGGTCATCCGCCGACGGCATCACGACGATGACATTGCCACACTGCTTGCATTTCATCTTGAAGGCGCGGCCACGCACCTTTTCGTCCCCGACGTACGCTCTTCCGCACCTGTCGCAGGAGAACTTCACACCCGGATAGTACCCTCGCCGCGAAGACGGACTCAAGGACGCCACCTGGGCCGAGGATCTCCGACTCGCTCCTTGCCATGGAAGCCGCATCCTCCCACGGATCGACCACGGCGAGTCTCAACCTCACGATCCTGCCCGGCGCGCCGCCTTGGAGCCGAGCGCGAGCGGTGCGGTGGAGCCGCCTTCCTCACCCTGGGTTCGCTGGGGTCCGAGCTTCAGGACAGACTCGACACCGAGGTCGCACGCTTCGGGCTCGTCCTCGTCCACCTGCGGCGCGGCACCGTGCTCCTCGCCGAGGCGGGCCAGCAGGTTGCGGTCGAGGAGGTGCGTCGGCACCACCTTTCCGAGCGCGTTGAGCAGGTTTCCCTTCACGGCCCGATGCTCTCGCGACAGATCCGCAAGCAGCCCCTTCACGCGCCGGCGGCGAAGATTCGGCTGGGAGCCACACAGGTCGCACGGGACCACCGGGAACCGCATGATGGCAGCGAAGGCGGCGATGTCCTCCTCCGCCGCATAGCACATGGGCCGGATGACCACGTTGCGCCCGTCGTCCGATCGCAGCTTGGGGGGCATGCTCTTCAGCGCGCCGGCGTACAGGGCGCTCATGAGCAGGGTCTCCACCAGGTCGTCACGGTGGTGGCCGAGCGCGATCTTGCTGCAAGCCATCTCGGCGGCGGCGTTGTACAGGATGCCGCGGCGCAGGCGCGAACACAGCGGGCAGGTGGTCTTCCCGTCTGGCACGAGCCGTTTCACGATGGCGTAGGTGTCCTTCTTGAGCATCCGGTACGGGACGCCCACGGAGCGGAAGTGCTCCTCCAGGACGTGCGCGGGAAACCCGGGTTGTCCCTGGTCGAGGTTCACCGCCAAGAGCTCGAAGTCGATCGGCGCGCGCTCCCGCAGCCGCATGAGGATGTGCAGGAGCGTGTAGCTGTCCTTCCCGCCGGAGACCGCGACCAGGATCTTGTCGCCGTCCCGGATGAGGTCGAAGTCGCGGACCGCCTCCGAGGTCGCGCGCAGGAGCCGGCGCTCCAACTTGACCTTGTCCTCCATGGCGGACGTATAACACTCGCGTACCGATTTTCCTTTGACGTTTCCGGTAGTCCTGCGGTAAAGCGCCTGGTCCGAAGCCGCTCTTGAGGAGCCCATGCCCGCCAAGGACCTCGGCGTAAAGCAGACCTGCTGGAAGTGCGGAACGAAGTTCTACGACCTCAAGAAGGCGGATCCGTCCTGCCCGAAGTGCGGCAGCGATCCGCGCAAGGCCCCGGCCGTCAAGCCGCCACACGCGGCCGAGCGGCGCCGCGCTGCGAAGGAAGAGCCGGTGGAGGAGGTCGCCGAGGCCGTCGAGGAAGCCGATCTCGACGAAGAACTCGAGGACGACGTGGACGAACCAGAAGAGAAAGCCGACGAGGATGCCTGATAGCGCATGCCACATGAACTGACGCTCGAGATGGGGGGCGCGGGGGGAGAGTTCTCCCCTCCGCTTGAGGCGCCGCAAGGCGCCGGACATCAGCTCACAGCGGCGGCGGTGACGCTGGAGAATCACATCAACGGGTCGCCGCTGTGAGAGGTCGATATGGGTCCGCTCCTGATTTCCGTGGGCTGACCCACCCTCGGCGACGGCTTCAGCCGCCAAAAGTGAAGTCGGCGCGGGCCGCGCCCTGCGCCGGCACCGTCACCTGGGCCGTCTTCTCCCCGAGCCGCTCGTGCCAGGCCGTGAGCGTGTACCTGCCTGGAGGCACGTCGCGCAGCGTGAATGCGCCGTCCGGCCCCGACACCGCCGCCGGCCCATCTGCCACGACGAGATAGGCCCTCATCCAGCCGTGCACGTCACAGCGCACCTGGATGACGCCCACGCGGTCGAGTTTCGCCGACGCCCGCGCCGCCTTCGCCGGCATGGGGATGTTGAACCTGGTGGACCGACCGAGCCAGCCGTGGACGCCATGCAGCACGGCATCGCTGTTCAGGATCTCGAGCGTCGAGCCGAGCGCCGCAACCTGGACGTGCGGTACGAAGCGACAGCCCTGCTGGTCGAGCGTCACCTTGCCGGGCGCCGCTCCCGGCGCGCCCAGCAGGGTCACGACCACGTTGGCGAGGTCCCCGCTCACCACGAGGAGCGACTCGTCGGGGAGCGCGGCGCCACAGGCTCCGTTGTCCTTCGTCACGGTCAGAGGAGCGAGCCGCTCCGCCGGCCCGTTGAAGCGCACCGTTCCGTGTATGTCCCCCGCAACGGCGGGCCCGGCCACAGCCCCGAGGGACGCCAGCGTCACCATCCACCTTGCTCGCATGCTCGGCCCCTTACCGCGCTCGCGATGGGCGACGAAGGGCCCTCAAGGGTCCCTCTCGCACTTCCCTGCCCCCGGCGTTGCCGACCGCTCGCCCGGCCCCTAATACAAGGCTGTCAACCATGAGCGAATACCGATTCGCCCTCGGCACCGCCTCTTCCACGTCCTCGTCCATCCCCTCCGCGAGCGAGCGCCTC
>MEMX01000033.1:55814-61455 GCA_001768075.1 Anaeromyxobacter sp. RBG_16_69_14
TCCATCGCATCCGCGACTCGCGTCGTCGCCCACCCCCGCCCACCGCTCGCGGTGGCGCGCGACGTGATCGCGCTCGCCAAACCCCGCCTCGCCCTGCTCGTCGTGTGCACCGCCGCGGGCGGGCTCTGGCTCGCGCCCGGCCGCCGCGACGGGCTGGCCGCCACCGTGCTGATCGCCGGCACCACGCTCGTGGTGGGAGCCGCGAACGCGCTCAACAACTTCCTTGAGCGCGACGTGGACGCGCGGATGCGCCGCACGCGCGACCGCCCGCTCCCTGCAGGACGGCTCGAGCCCTGGGTCGCGGTGGCGGTCGGCCTCGGGCTGCCCGCGGTGGCGCTCCCGGCGCTGGCCTGGTTCACCAACGGCCTCACCGCCACGCTGGCGGCGCTGGCGCTGTTCGTCTACGTGGTCGTCTACACGCCCATGAAGCAGCGCAGCTCGCTGGCGCTGTTCGTGGGGGCCGTCCCGGGCGCCATCCCCCCGCTCATGGGCTGGACGGCGGCCACGGGACGTCTCGATCCGGGCGGCCTCGCCTTGTTCGCTCTTCTCTTCTGCTGGCAGCTGCCGCACTTCCTCGCCATCTCCATGTACCTCAAGGAGGACTATGCGCGCGGCGGTCTTCGGGTCTTTGCGCTGGTGCACGGGGACCGCGCCACGAGGGCGTGGGGCGCCGCGACGAGCCTGGCGCTCGTCCCTGTCTCCCTCACGCTTCTTCCGCTCGGGCTCGCCGGCTCCGCGTACGCGGTGGTGGCGACGTTACTCGGAACAGGTCTCTCCGCGTACGCGCTCTCCGGTCTGTGGCAAGGTGCCGGGGCGAACCGCTGGGCGAGGAACTTCTTCCTCCTCACGCTCGCCTACCTGACGCTCCTCTTCGCGGCGCTGTTCGTCGGCGCGCGCTAGCTAGGACCCATGCTGTTCGAGTCAGCGATCGCGGATTCACCATGCCCGCCATGACGGGCTCTGGACGGAGGAGCATGGTTCCCGAGGACACGAGCGAAGCGAGCGCGGCGCGGAGGCGCGCGTGACGCTGGCCGCCCTGTTGCCATCGGTGAACGCCGCCCTGAACGCGACGAGCGCCACCCTCCTCTTCCTCGGCTGGCGCGCCATCCGCGCCGGACGCCGCGACCTTCACCGCGCGCTCATGCTGGGTGCCTGCTCGAGCTCGGTGCTCTTCCTCGTCGGCTACTTCACTCGCATCGCGCTCACTGGCACGCACCGCTTCCCGGGCGGAGGTCCGCTCCGGGCGGTCTATCTGGCCGTCCTCGTGAGCCACACCATCCTGGCCACGCTGACGCTCCCGCTCGCGCTGCGCACGCTCCAGCTCTCGCTCGGTTCCCGTTTCGAGGAGCACCGCCGCGTGGCGCGCTTCACGTTTCCGGTGTGGATCTACGTGTCGCTCACCGGCGTCGCCGTCTACGTGATGCTGTACTGGATCGCGCCTTCCGTGCAGTAGGTCACCTGGAGTGACCACCTCCGCCGGCCCTCAACCGCGGGCGACCCTTCCCTCGATGGCGACCGAGGTCGCTGCCGAGATGAGGGCGACGAGGACGACAGCCGCCAGGAGCGCGAACACGCCCCAGAACGGAACCGTGACCCACAGCCATGACCAGCCGATGACGTGCGTCAGCTTCAGCACGAGAAACGCCAGCCCGAGAAGGCCCAGTACTCCCAAGTCGACGCGGCCGCCGTCGTCGTCGCCCATGTCGACGCAGCCGCTATGGTCGTCGATCACCTGACCTCCACGAGCTCTCGGGCTGTCGCGCGCGTCTCGCGATGGGTCTCGCCTCGGCAAGATAGTCCCGCCGCAGCGCGTGATCTTGCAACGGCTTGCAACGGCGGTGCCTGGCGCCAGCGCCGCAGGCACACGTCCTGGACGTGGGTATCCAATTACCCTGGGTGGGCTGCGGCCAGTCCGCACTCGGATGATAACTGCTGAAGGCTCGCCCCGCCGCGCGCTCGCCCTGCTCAGGACGATGCGCCGGTTCGGCAGAGACACCAGGGGCCGTGCGGAACTTCGCCCGGCGCCGACGGCGGCGCTCACCGCAGAGGCGCTCCCCAGCAGCGGCGCCGCGAGGGGCACTGGCACCCCCTCTGCTACGATACGCCCATGAACTGCTCCTCCTCACCGAGCCGCGCTCGCCGTCGAGCCGCGGCCACCCTGCCCCTGTTCGCGCTCGCGCTCGCGGCCTGCGGTCCCGCACGCATCGAGACCGATCCCCCGAGCGCCCAGCTCTTCGGGCGCGGGCAGAAGGTGAAGCTCCACGCGATCCCGCGGACACAGAATGGCCGCGCGCTCGCCGATCGGCTCTGCACCTGGTCGTCCTCCGACGAGAAAGTGGCCAGCGTGGTGGGCGCGCACAACGAGGCGACGGTCACCGCCATCGGCCACGGACGCGCCGTCGCCCGTTGTACCGTCGGCCAGGTGACGGCCGAGGTGCCCATCGCCGTCACCCTCGTGACCCGGATCGAAGTCTCGCCGAAGCAACTCGAGCTGCGCGTCCTCGACGAGCCCCTCCCGAGCGCTCTCGTCGTACGCGCCTTCGACGGCGATGGGCGCGAAGTCCAGGGTCGCCTCGTCGCGACGCGCTGCGTGGACGAGAACGTCTGCCGCGGCGATGGACGGGGGCAGATCTGGCCGCTCGGCCCCGGCAATTCGAGGGTGGTTGTGCAGGTCGACGACGGTGAAGGCGAGGCGCAGGTGCGCGTCGTCGACGCGCGCAGCGCCGCCGCACGGCCGCACGCCGTGTCCGGCAACCCCATGGAGCACCTCGACGATCTGGTTGGCGAGCCCGCGCGGGGCGAGCGCCGCCGCAAGGCGGGCTCGCACGATCCTTGAGACGCGCGATAGCGCCAGAACGAGGCGGCTACCTCACGGTCGTAGGTCTCGCGGGCGCGGGACGCGGAGGAGTCTCCCAGAGTTTCGGCGCGTGACGACAAGCTCGCGTAGGACGGCTGCTCCATCCAGCTAAGCTAGCGCAGCGCGGTCACGATCCGCTGCGCTTCCGCCGCATGCGAACCCCTTGGACAGAACCTGAGGTAGTCGTCGAGCATCTGGACCGCGAGCGTCCGATCGTAGCTGCGGCTCCTCCTCTCCGACCGGCTGCGACCCAACCAGAAGAGCGCCGGGCAGCTCTGTGGGTCCGCCTTGAGGGCGCTCGTGTAGGCACCCTCCACCGCTTGTGCGGGCGAGCCACGCGCCTCCTCCGTCTCCGCGATCTCCACGTACGCTGCGGCCGCGCCACCGGTGGCGCTCTCGCCGTACTCCTTCACCGCCCGGTCGAGCTCCTCGCGCGCCCTCCCGTAGTCCTTCCGGTCCCGATATACGCGGGCGAGCGCGACACGGGCATCGGGGTAGCGTTTCTCCATCACCAGCGCCTTCTCGTAGGTGGCTCGCGCCCGGTCGAGGTCGCCGTCGGCCCGGTAGGCATCGCCGAGGAGCTTCGTCACGCGCGCGTTCCCCACGCGCTCGCTGGCCCTCTCCAGCGCGGCCGCCGCCTGCTTCGCGCCGCCTGGCCGCTGCATGAGCGCGCCCGCCAGATCGACGTAGAAGGCGAGCCGGGAGAGATCCAGCTGGATCGCCTTCTGGAAGGAGTCGGCGGCACCCGGCACGTCACCGCCGCGCAGCTTCCGCCGGCCGACGAGGTCGTGGATGTCCGGGTTCGACGGATCGAGCGCGAGCGCCCTGTCCTCCTCCGCGTCGCCGTCGCGCGCCTTGCCTTGCGCATGCAGGACCGAGCCTTTGAGAGCGAGCGCCACCGCCACCTGCCGCGGCGAGGCGCCCTGCCCCATGTCCAGGACCTTCGCGATGCGCTTCAACGCCTCGTCGGCATGGCCGCCGTCCAGGAGCAGCTGCGCCTTGCCGAGCAGCGACGGTACGTGGTCGGGCGCGAGGCGCGTCAGCGCGGTGTCGTACAGCGCCGACGCCTGGATCTCGAACCCCTGTCCGCGCCGGCGCCACTGCTCGGCCAGCATCTGCGTGATGCGAACGTCACCTGGCGCGATCTGGCGAGCCATCGTCAAGTTCTCGCGCGCGCCGTCGAGGTCGCCAGACTGCATCTCGATCACGCCCAGGACGCCGCGCAGGAGCGCGCTCGCCCCCTCCGGCCCGGCCATCACCTTCTTCAGTTCCTCGATGGCGCTCCCGGCGTCACCGCCGTAGAAGCGCAGATACGCCTCGGCGGCGTAGGCGTGCGAATGCTGACCGACCCGCGCCGCCGCTTCGAGGTGCTTTCTCGCGTCACCGCGCAGCCCTTCGCTCTCGCCGTGCTCGCCAAAGCGGACCGCGTCGATGTAGGCGAGGTAGGCGTGGCCGCCGAGTGACTCCGGATCGCGCTCCAGGATGCGCTCGCAGAACTTGGCCGCTTCCTTGTACGAAGCGTAGCTGTCCTTCTCCAGCAGCTCGCGAGTCTGCCGCAGGAGCTTGTCGATCTCGACTGCGTGCGCCTTGCGGATGGAGCTCCACACGCCCCAGGTCACCAGCACGAGCGCCAGGGCCAGGCCAAGTCCGAGCGTCGCGACGAGCCGACCTCGCGAGCGCTTGGCGGGCATCCTCGCCGCCGGGCCGTGGGCCGCGAGCGTGTACTCCTGCGTGGAGTAGCGGGAGGCCAGCTCCTCGGCATAGGCAGCGTTGCGGGGGCTCGAGGCGGCTCGCGGCGGCGGGGAGGCGGCGGCCTCGGGCGTGGGCCTGGTGACGATCGGCGGAACCTCGGCCGCGGCCGGCGTCGAGGTCACGGGCGCCGGTGCGGGCGCGCTCGCCCTCGCAGCGGGGGCCACCGCCGGAGGCGGCGTCGCGGCAGGGGTCAGCATCGCGGGAGACGTTGGCGCGGCGGCAGGAGTCGGGAGCGGCTCCGGTGAAGGCGGCAGCGGCGCGGACGCGAAGGAGAGTCCCCACTTCTTCATGGCGTCGAGCGTCTCGGGATCGTTCGGCGCGCTCTCCCATGCCTTGCGAAGGGTGAGGACGCCGGGCTCCTTCTCCCCGACCTTGAGCAGCAGGATCCCCTTCATCCGGTTGGCCGCGATGTCCTCGGGCTTGGCGGCGAGCGCAGCGGTCAGCTCCTCGAGCGCCTTGCGCTCCTTTCCCTGGGTCTCGTAGATGCGCGCCAGCAGCACGCGGGGCGCCGGGTCGCCCGGGTATGCCTTCACACCCTTCTTGCAGACGACCATCGCCTCCATGAATCGACCCATGGAGAGGTACGCATCTGCGAGCGGGCGATAGGCCCCGGAGCTGGGATCGGCGGCGAAGGCGTGCTCGAGCGAAGCGAGCTCCGCCGGCGGCACTTGCTTTGCGGGAGCAGGCATGAGGGCCCGATCCGAATAACAGGGAGTCGAGGAGCCGTCAAACCGATTCCCCTTGTATTTCCAAGCCCTACATGCTGTGGGGCGCTCTCCGTCGCAGTCGTGGGCTGTCGGCGCGCTCGCACTTCCCCGAGCCGTTCGCCCGCAACCGCAGGCCTCCTCCCTCGAAAAATCGCACGCTTGACACCCGGCGGGCCGAGTCGTTATCTAGGCACCCCTCGCGACCTCGAGGGGTTGTCTTCTTGGGGCTGTAGCTCAGCTGGGAGAGCGCTAGAATCGCACTCTAGAGGCCGTCGGTTCGATCCCGATCAGCTCCACCAATTCACCTGAATCACGGCGGGCGGGC
>MEMX01000033.1:61464-66449 GCA_001768075.1 Anaeromyxobacter sp. RBG_16_69_14
TGGCCGCCCGCCGCTTTTTCGCCTCCGGCTCGGGCTCCCTGGCCCCGTCGGGCGCTCCCCTGGCCGCCCGCTCATCGACTTCATCGTCTCGAGGTCCCTACCGGAGCGCGGCGTCGAGCGCGGCGACCACGCGGTCGAGCTCCCGGTCGGCGTCGTTCGGCCACTGCGGCGCGAAGCGGAGGAGGCCGTCCGGGATCGCTACCGCCACCCCTTCGCGCGCCAGGGCGTCGCGCAGCCGGCGTGGATCGCGACCCGGTGGCGGGGTGGCCGCGAGGATGCAGGAGCGTCGCGACGCGTCGCGCGCCCGGTGGCTCGAGAAACCGCGCGCCTGGAGAGCCGGCTCGAGGCGGTCCAGGTAGCGATTTGCATGGGCGTGGATGGCGGGGATCCCGAGCTCGAGGAGCAGCCCCAGCGACGCGTCCAGCGCTGCCTGCGCCAGCGCGCCCGTCGAGCTCGCCTCGAAGACGCTCGCATCAGGGCGGAGGGGCCGGTCATAGCGAAGGTGACCAGCGCCCTCGATGAGGAACGAGACCGGGTCCTCGTGCGAGAGCCAGCCGGCCAGCGCAGGGCGCAGCGCGGCAACGCGCTCCGGCCGCACGTAGAGCGCGCCCGCGCCCTCCACGCCCATGAGCCACTTGTGGCCTCCGCCCGCGACGTAGTCGGCCCCGATGCGCGCGGCGTCGAAGGGCACCGCGCCGAGCGCCTGGACCGCGTCGACGAAGAGCTCGGCGCCATGGCGCGCGCACAGCGCCGCCATCTCCGCGAGTGGCATGAGGAGGCCGCTGCGGAACTGCACCGCGCTCACCGCGACCAGCCGTGCGCCGCGCCGGAGCGCCTCCTCGAGCGCGCCCAGACCAGCGTCCGCGCTCGCCTCGAAGGGCGCCAGGGGGATGAACACGGTCTCGAGCCCGAACAGCTCCGCCGCGCGTTGCCAGGGAGTCACGTTGGCGGGGAACTCCCCGTCGAAGAGCACCACCCGATCGCCACGGAGCCACGGGAAGGACAGCGCGATGGCCTGCACGCCGTGCGTGGTGCCGAAGGTGAGCGCGACGTCGACAGGGCGGACACCGAGGAGGCGCGCCAGCTTCTCTCGCAGCCGCGCACGCACCCCGAGCGTCGCCACCACGGCGTGCCCGCCGGTCGTGGCGTACGCCTCCAGCAGCTCCAGCACCGCGCGGCGAACCGGCACAGACGGGGGCGACACGCCGGCGTGGTTGAGGTAGGCGGCGGGGCCGAGGCCGGGGAAGAGGCTGCGATCGCCGAGCCGGGCGATGGGCGCCGAGGGGCGCGCGATGTCGGTCACCGCCGCATCGTAACCGCGTCGCCGGGGCGATGCCCTGCCGCGCGGGTCGAGGCACCCCATTAGAATGCGGCGGTGCGTTCCACGCCCGGCACGGCCGTCTTCCTGCTCGCACTCCCCTCGCTCCTGGCGGGCTGCCGGCCGACCGTGTCGGGGGTGCACGTGGGGGAGCTGCGGCGCGAGATCGCGGGCTGCCCCGTACCGCTCACCGACGCGGCCCTCGACGACCTCGCCACCTACCAGGTGTGCTCGCTGCCGCCGGCACTGTCCCTGCTCGTGCGCAACGACTACGCCGACGACGAGCTGGAGCTGCCGGACCTGCGCGCGCTCAGGCGTCACGCCGGCCAGGTGCCCCGCTCCGCGTTCGAGGCTCAGCTGCGACGCTTCGTCGATCCGCTCGGCGTGCTCGCCGCCTTCGTCGTCATCGACGCCGAGCGCGGCCTCTTGCTGCCGGACCCCGTGCTGGTACCCGAGGTCGCGGTGCCCTTCGCGCCCGAGCCAGAGCCGCCGGGCTCGCATGCTGCGGCGTGCGGCGGCGGTGCCTGCGCCGGCCGCCTCGTCTCACCCGTTCATCCGGAGCGACCGTACCGCGCCGCACGCCGCGCCGAGCTCCTGACC
Source organism: Anaeromyxobacter sp. RBG_16_69_14 (assembly GCA_001768075.1). Classification (GTDB taxonomy): domain Bacteria; phylum Myxococcota; class Myxococcia; order Myxococcales; family Anaeromyxobacteraceae; genus Anaeromyxobacter_A. The sequence goes on from MEMX01000033.1 coordinate 63,383, forward strand.
GCCGCCGCCCCGGATCGTCCGCTGGCCGGCCTGCGAGTGGTCCTCGACCCCGGGCACGCGGGCGGGGCCTTCGGCGTGATGGAGGAGCGGCATGTCGTATACCGGCCGGCGCCGGGGGCGAGAGAGATCGTGATCCAGGAGGGCGATCTCACCTTGCGCACCGCCCTCGAGCTGCGGGGAAAGCTGGCCGCGCGGGGCGCCGAGATCACGCTCACGCGCGACGCGCCAGAGCTGGTCCACCCCTTCCCGCTGCACGCGTTTCGCCCCTTCGCGGAGAGGCTGCTGCGCCGCATCGTGCTCGACCCAAAGTACGCACAGCTGGAGCGCCGGCTCTCGGCGCAGGACCGGTTGCGCCTCCACGCCGCGCTGGCGGTGTTCGCGGTGAAGAAACAGAATCGCTTCGAGTCGCTGCGCTGGCGAGCGCGTGCCGCCGCGCGCGCCGACCCGGACCTCGTCCTCTCCATCCACTACGACGCGGCGCCCTTCCCCACGGGCGAGCGCGGTCCGCAGCAGGTCCTGGCCATGGTCTCCGGCTTCCCCGACGCGGGGAGGCTCTACAACCCGTTTTACAGGTATCGCGCCCTGGAGGCCGCCTTCGCGGTGGACGACTTCGATGCCGCCGCGCACCTGGGCGTCCTGTGCGTCCGCGCCATGTCGGAGCGGCTCGGCTTCCCCGTCGCGAGCGAGAATCGCTACCCCGACCACTTGCCCATCCGCGACGCCCACGGGCGACAGCTCGGCGTCGACGCCTGGGACGGTGCGCTCCTGCGCTACCTCGACGCTCCAGCCGTGCTCACCGAGGGGCCCTATGTGAACGAGCGCGACGAGATGGAGCGGCTCGAGGCCGCCCTGGCGGCAGCGCCCGGCACGCCCGGCACGCACATCGAACTCTACGCCGACGCGCTCGCGTCGTGCGTCGAGACCTTCACTGCGCGCTGGCTGGGGTCGGAGCGGAATCCGTTCGGGCCCATGTGATAGCGAAGACCACTCGGCCCGAGCCCTGTTGCGGCGCATGCTGCCTTCCTGCGCCGGCCTCGTCGGTGCGCTCCTCGACGCTCCTACAGGCTGTCGGGCGCTTCCCGTTGACAAGGGCGCAGGCGGCGACGAAATAGATCTCTTTGCTCGACCCAACCGCAGCGCTCACGCTCGAGGAACGGACCCTCGTCGAGGAGGAGGAGGCGCTGCTGGCGCGCGTCCTGGCCGCGCTGCGCGCGCGCCGCCCAGCGCCACGGCGCGAGGAGCCCGATCTCCTGGGGCGCCTCTCCGAGCTGCGCGCGCAGGCGGTGGAGTCGACGGCGAAGGACCTGCCCACCGTCTTCCAGGAGATGGGCCTCGTCCGCGCGATGATCGAGCGGCCTCGCACCGAGCCACCGCCCGATCCCGGCGCCCCCTACTTTGCCCATCTGCGCGTACGCGAGGGCGAGGCGCGACGCGACTACTGCCTGGGACGCGCGACCTTCGTGGACGTCGCGTCCGGCGTGCGCGTGGTTGACTGGCGGTTCGCGCCGGTGGCGCGGCTCTTCTACGCTTACCGCGAAGGCGACACTTACGAGGAGAGCTTCCCGGGTCGGCTCGCCGAGGGAGTGGTCGAGGCGCGGCGCGTGGTGGTGGTGCAGCGCGGCGCGCTGGCGCGCGTCTCGACCGGCACCGTCTCGCTCTCGCGCGGCACCGACCGGCGCTGGGTCTCGTCGCGGGGCGACGCGGCGGCCTCGCTCGGCGGCGGCGCCGGCACGGCGGCGCGTCCGGGCGTGCTGGGCGTGGGGCAGGGAGCTCGCGACCGGGCCGCGCGAGCCGAGGTCACCGCCTTGCTCGACCGCGAGCAGTTCGAGGCGCTCTCGCTGGAGGCGGACGAACCGCTGCTGGTGGTGGGCAGCGCCGGGAGCGGCAAGACCACGGTGGCCCTGCACCGGCTCGCCCGCATCGCCTTCGAGGACCCGCGGCGCTTCCCGGCCTCGAGGCTGCAGGTGGTCGTGCCCGATCTCGGCCTCGCCAAGCTGGCGGCGCGCCTGCTCGAGCCGCTCGGCCTGGGGCGCGTGGCGGTGCGCACGCTCGAGTCGTGGTCGCGCGGCGCCTTCCAGAGCCTCTTCGGCGTCCCGCCACCGCGCCTCTCGGAGGAGACGCCACCCCTGGTGGCGCGCCTGAAGCGCCACCCGGCGCTGTACCAGGCGCTGCGCCGCCGGCCACACGTGACTGGTCACCCGCCCGCCCCATGGTCACGGCTGCGCACCGAGCTCGGCGATCTCATGAGCGACCGGCGCTTCCTGGCCGCCGTCGTCGGGGCCGCCCGGGGCGAGCTTCCCACGACCGCCGTCGAGGAGACGCTCCGTCACACCCGCCTCCAGCTCGCCTCGCCCGTCGCACTGGCTCTGCGCGGTGTGGATCGCGAGCGCACCATCGCGCTCGACGGCGAGGCGGTGGACGCGCGCACTCCCGAGGCGCTGGCGGGGACGCTCGATCCCGAGGACCTTCCCATCCTCCTCTTCCTGCGCGCCTGGCGTTCGGGATCGAGCGGCCGCACCGTCTCGCACCTCGTGGTGGACGAGGCCGAGGACGTCTCGCTGTTCGAGCTCTTCGTGCTCGGCCGCCAGCTCGGGAAGGCGCGCAGCCTCACCCTGGCCGGCGACGAGGGCCAGCAGACCAGGTCCAGCTTCGGCGGTTGGAGCGAGATGCTCGCCACCCTGGGCGCCGAGCGCGCGCCGACGTGTCGGCTCGAGACGACCTACCGCTGCCCGGGGCCGGTGGCGCGCCTGGCCCATGCCGTGCTCGGGCCGCTCGCCCCCGCGTCCCCACCCCGCCCCGGCCGCGGTGGAGTTCCCGTGGGCCGCTTCGACTTCCCCGGCGAGGCGCACGCTCACCTCTTCCTAGCCGGCGCCGTGCGCGACCTCATGGAGCGTGAGCCGCGCGCGTCGGTCGCCGTGGTGGCGCGCGGGCCGGAGGTGGCGCGCGGCATCCACCGCCTGCTCGAGGACCTGCCCGAAGCCCGCCTCGTCCTCGACGGCGACTTCTCCTTCCGCCCGGGAGTGGACGTGACGGACGTCGAGAGCGTGAAGGGCCTCGAGTTCGACTA
>MEMX01000033.1:66460-72368 GCA_001768075.1 Anaeromyxobacter sp. RBG_16_69_14
CGTCATCGTGCCGGACGCCTCGGCCACCACCTACCCCGCCGACGACGAGGCACGGCGGCGGTTGCACGTCGCCGTGACGCGCGCCTCGCATCAGCTCTGGATCGTAAGCGTGGGTTCGCCCTCGCCGCTCATCGCTTCGGTGAAGCCGGTGAGCGCCGGCTGAAGAGAAGCCCCTGCGCGGCCAGGACCGCCGGACATCGCCATTCCCGCGTTGGCTGTGGGTACGGTCGCGTTCTATGCTGTCGCCGTGAGCGTCCGCACCATCGTCGTCGGAGACGTGCACGGCTGCCTGGAGGAGCTCGACGAACTGCTGCAACTGGTGGAGCTGCGCCCGGGCTTCGACCGCCTCGTCTTCGTGGGCGACCTCCTCGACCGCGGGCCCGACCCCGTCGGCGTCCTGCGCCGGGCCCGCGAGCTCGGAGCCGCCTCCGTGCTCGGCAATCACGAGGACAAGCACCTGCGATGGGCGCGCCACCAAGCGTGGTGCAGGCACGACCCTGCTCACCTGAACCCGGTGCGGCCATTCTCGCCCCAGCGGCTCGCGGAGCACGAACTGCTCTCCGCCGAGGACCTGGCCTGGATCGCGACCCTCCCGACCGTGCTGCGGCTCGACGAGGAGTGGGCGGTCGTCCACGGGGGCCTGTCGCCGCGGCGCAGCCTCGAGGCACAGCTCCGTGAAGAGGTGATCCGGCTCCGGATCGTCGACGCGGACGGCCACATGGCGGCGCACCCTCGAGGCGAGCTCCCTCCAGGGCTCGCGCGGTGGGCGACGTGCTGGCCAGGCCCGGAGAGCATCATCTATGGACACCACGTGCACGGGCTGGACGAGCCGCGCGTCGACGAGCCCATCCCGGGAGTGCGATGCGTGGGGCTCGACACCGGGTGCTGCTATGGCGGGCGGCTCAGCGCATTGATCCTGCCGGCCGAGGAGATCGTGAGCGTGGGAGCGCGGGCAGCCTACGCGCGCCGGAGGCGCTGATAGCCGCGCCGCGATTTCCTCTGGGGGGCAGGACCGGAGGTCCGGACATCCACAGCGCGGCGGCAAGGGCGTGCTTCGTGCGGGTCGGACCGCCCCGAGCATGGCCACCCGAGCTTGGGTTGCGGCACTGCCGCGCTGTCCGTGTGCGCCCGCACCCATGTGAGCGATGACCCGCCTCGCCAGGCCGGATCAGGTCCCGGGTACGCGCGAATTACCTCGGGATATCCGGCGCGGACAGCTCCTCCTGGCAGAGAACGCAGCTTGCAATGGTGGCTCCCGGGCATCGCGCCGCGGACTCGCTCGGCGCCGCGGACTTTGTCTGGGAGCTCGCCATGGTGATGAGGACAGGGGTCTTGGGGCGCGTCGCGCTTCTCGCAGCGGCGCTGCAAGGAGGCGCCGCCGCTCTCGCGCAGGCGCCCGAACCCGGCGCCCAGTCTGCGACGAGGAGCTCCGGGCTCTCCGCCAATTCCGTCGCCTCCGCAGCTCCCGCCGAGCACACCTCGCCGCTTCTGGCGGCCGCAGCAGCGCCCGTGCTGCTCCCGACGACCGGCCCAGCTGCGCCTCTGGACGCGCCGCGGCCCGCCGCACCGCTCGGCCGCAGACGTCACATCCTCGGGCTCGAGATCGACGCCGGCGTGCCCGACGGCGCCTCGGCCACCGTGCTGTACCGGCCGTGGAAATACGTCCGATTTGGCGGGGGACTGCTCTACAACTACGTCGGTTATGGCGTGCGAGGGGGCGTCTCGGTGCTCCCCTACTTCCCCATCGCCCCCTCCCTGACGCTCGAGGTCGGTCACTACTTCGAGGCCGACGCGAGCAAGAAGCTCGCGAAGTTCGTGGACGTGGGCGACGACCTCGAGCCGATGCTGAAGCGCGTCGGCTACACGTTCGCGAACGCGCAGCTCGGGCTCGAGATCGGCCACCCCGACTGGTTCGTCTTCTTCGTCCGCGCCGGCATCTCGCGCGTGTGGCTGAGCGTGCACGACGCCCAGCAGGGCCTGTCGTCCGCGTCGGATCTGAAGACCCTCGACGACCCCAGCATCCGCCTTGGCATCCCAAACGCCAAGGTCGGCTTCATGATCTTCTTCTACTAGAGGTCAACGTGAGAACCGCTCGCATCGCACCCATCGCGCTCACGCTCGCCGTGTCCGTCTCGCTCACGCTCGCCGGCTGCGGCGACCCTCTCTTCTTCGCCGCGGTGGAGGACCGCAAGATCTGCATGGCGCTCCCGGGCCAGTCCGTCCCTGCCGTCAACCCTCCCGCCGGCATCGACATCGGTCAGCAGACCGCGCGCTGGGAGGGCGACTTCGACCTCGGCTCGGACATCCCGGGCCTCACGTCGAAGGGCACCACGGGCGGCATCAAGATGCTCTCCTTCACGATCAACAGCAGCACGGACATGAGCAGCATCACCGAAGTCCAGCTCGACGTCTCGGACAAGGAGGGGAATCTCGATCACCTCGCGTCCTACGCGCAAGTACCGGGCGCCACCGATCCGAACACCATCCCGATGACGATCGACCAGGACCTCGACCTGTTCGACCGCATGGTGAACGGCGGGAAGCTCCGCTACGCGATCGAGTTCACCGGAAGCCCGCCCACGGTGGAGTGGAGCGCCGACTTCACCGTCTGCATGTCGGTCGAGATGCAGATCGACGCCCTGGAGGCGATCCAGAAGTAGGGCGAGGCAGGGGAGCTGGCCGGCGTTCCGCCCAAACCAATTCTGGCCAATAGAGCGCTGAGATTTGGGGCAGGATGAAGGGATGCCGGAGATCAATCCTGCCAGGTCCACCCCGGTCTTGGTACCTCGACTTCCCCGGGCTGGCGAGATACCTCGAGGATCACTTGCCTTTTTTGTCGAACCCTGACATCAGGCCGCAGATGCGCTGGTGTCGGATACCCGTTCACCGGCGAGGGAGCAGATTCATTCTCTTTATGAGGTTGTTTCTGGAAATCGATAGCCGAGGAGCGGTGGTTTGGCTTGACCTCCCACACGCAAATAAGCAATAAATAGGCGGCAATGGGTCGCGAGGGATGCCGCCGAGGGGTCGCGAAGGACGCCGTCGAGCTGTTGCTCGTGGACAGCGAGGTCGAGTTTCGCGAGGCCGCCGCCAGGGCGTTGCACGGTCGCGGCTTCAGGGTTGCGCAGGCCGGCGGCAGCGAGCAGGCGCTCGCTCTCATCCGCGACTCCCCCCCCCAGGCTGTCGTGCTCGACGTCGGGAAAGACGGCACCAGCAGCCTGAGCGTCCTCGCCAAGATCCGCGCCGCGGACCCGCGCGTGCCTGTGATCATGCTGACGGACGAGGGCGAGACCGACCTCGCCATGTGCGGCATCGAGCTGGGCGCGGTCGACGTCATGCACAAGCCCACCGACATCGACCATCTCAGCAGCCGCATCCGCAGCCTCGTCGCGAGCGGCTCCGCGGCGCCGCGCGAGAAGAGCATCGCCCATCTCATGGTGCCGGCGTCCGCTTACCAGCGTGTCTACGAGGACGAGTCGGTGCAGCGGGTCATCCAGGTCTTGACGCGGTCGCTGTTCTACGCCGTGCCCGGGAAGCTCACGAGGCAAGGCCACCGCAGCGTCCTGGTCTACAGCCGCGAAGACTCCTTCCTCGGCTGCATCCGCCTGAACGACATCCTCGATCTCCTCATCCCGCCGTCGCTCAAGGAAGCCTACACACCCTTCGAAGCCGGCATGTTCCTCGCCCGCTGCAAGCTGCTCGGGACTATAACCGCAGGCGAGATCCTCGGCGAGCAGCGCTTCGTGGACATCGAAGCACCCTTGATGGAAGCGGTGCAGCTGATGGTGGTCGACAGCCTCATCAACATTCCCGTACTCAAACAAGGCGAACTCGTGGGCGTCCTGACCGACAGGAACCTCCTGCTCGAGATCTGCAACCTCGCCACGTGTGGCGTCTGAGGAGACCTGTGATGGATGTTCCCGTGACGGATCAGAAGAACCCGTTCTGGATGCTCAAGGGCGGCCACGAAGCTCCTGGCTGGGGGCCCCTCGAGCAAGATGCGCGCGCCCAGAAGCTGGAGGTGGTGCTCTTCGACCGCGACGCCTGGGCGCTGGTACGCGCAGCCGCGCCCCCCACGCAATATGAAGGGCTCGTGCCGATGGAGCCACCCGCTGGTCTCTATCTCGACAACCAGGGTCGAAACGTCTACATCGCCGACGGCAAGCAAGTAGCCGGGCCGCGCGACGTGCTGGCCAGCCTGGGGGAGCCGGCTCAGGAGCTGCTCCGCAAGCTCGGCGACCCCGACATCGTGCTCGAGCGCCTCGGCCGCGCCTACTGATAGCGCTGCCCGGTTGACCTGATCCCGTAGGGCGGGGCCTTGCGCCCGCAGCCGTGCGCCTACGGCGGGGGACGAGCCCCCGTCCTACGGAAACTGGGTCCAATTCAAGCGACCAGCGAATGGCACGGGCACGTTCAGGAGCCCGTCGGCGACCCCGCCCTCCTGGATCTGCGGCCGCGAGGGCCTGTCAAGCAGGCGATCGCCCCGCCGCGCATTCAATTCTCTTATAGCATCGCTTCCGGAAATTGATAGCCTGGTTGCTGCCGTTTGCGGCTTGACCTCTCCCTTGTGAGCGGGCGACGCTCATGCCTATCGGCTCGAGGTGAGCGATGCACCTGTGCAGGAGGAGCTCCTCGTGAGGAGGCCCCTAGCTAGAATGAGCTGGCCATAATGAGCTGGCTTCAAGACCTCTTTGGCTCGCAGCCGAGCGCCGCCGCGAAGCTTCAGGCGTTGCAGGCCCGCTTCGTGCGATTCGTCTCGCTCCTCGAGGGCAATCACCGCGCACTGAAGACCATCAGCGACATGGAGGAGAAGGTGCGCGGCGAGTACCTGTTTGACGCTGCGTACATTCGGCACTCTCTCGGCCTCATCCGGACAGATCTCGAGAACATCATCGGCGACCTCGTGGCCATCGGGGGCGAGCGGTACGTGGCCCTGCGCCCGCGACTGCACGCCATCGACGCCGAGATCGCAGGCCTGCTCTGCGGCAAGCCGATCGCCGTCGAGGATCGGCTGACGATCCCGCTGCAAGAGCTCTCGAGCGAGCGCGCCAGCTCGGTTGGTAGCAAGAGCGCCCAGCTCGGCGAGATCAAGAGCCGGCTCGGGCTGCCCGTGCCCGACGGCTTCGCCATCAGCGCCTGGGCGTACAAGCTGTTCCTGGAGGCGAACGGGTTGCCCGAGCACATCGACGCGCGCCTGCGCGCTCTCAACGTGCGGTGCCACGAGGACCTCGTGCGCGCGAGCCAAGGCGTCCAGGCGAGCATCCTCGCCGCCAAGGTGCCCGACGAGCTCGCCGCGGCCATCGACCGCGGCGCCCTCGAGGTCGGCCGCCGCGCCGGCGCGACGCGCTTCGCGATGCGCTCCAGCGCCATCGGGGAGGACACCGCCCTCAGCTTCGCCGGGCAGTACGCCACCTATCTGCACCTGTCGGCCCACGAGCTCGTCGACGCGTACCGACGGGTCGTGGCGAGCAAGTTCACCCCGCAGGCCATCTACTACCTGCTCAGCCACTCCCTCCTGGAGTCCGACGCGGCGATGGCCGTCGGCTGCATCGCCATGGTCGATGCGCGCGCCGCCGGCGTCATCTACACGCGGAACCCCGTCGATCCGGGCGACCCGAGCATCGTCGTCCAGGCGGTCCTCGGCCTCGGCAAGCTCCTCGTCGACGGCAGCTTGACCCCGGACGTCTACCGCGTCGACCGCACGAGCGGCGCGGTCCGCGAATCCACCATCGCCAGGAAGCCGGTATGCCTACGGCTGTGCGCCTCGGGGGGAGTCGAGCAGGTGGCGATCGGCGAGGCGGAGCAGCTCGCCCCCGCGGTCTCGGCATCCGAGGCCCGGGCGCTCGCCGATCTCGCGCGACGGCTCGAGGAGCACTACGGAGCGCCGCAGGACATCGAGTGGGCGATC
>MEMX01000033.1:72444-82813 GCA_001768075.1 Anaeromyxobacter sp. RBG_16_69_14
CCACGGAAGGTCTCGAGGTGCTCCTGGCCGGCGGCAGCACCGCCTGCCCGGGAGCCGGAGCCGGCCCGGTGTTCCATGCCAGGTCGATCGACGACCTCGGCGCCGTGCCTGCCGGGGCGGTGCTGGTCGCTCGCGACCCCGTCCCCGGGCTCGTCACCGTCATGGGCAAGGTGAGCGCCATCGTCACCTGCGTCGGTGGCGTGGCGAGCCACATGGCCACGCTCGCCCGCGAATACCGCGTCGCGACGCTCGTCGGCCTGGAGGCCGCCGGGAGGCTCCCGGCCGGGCGAGAGGTCACGGTGGATGCCACCGGGTGCAAGGTGTACGCGGGCCTGCACCCTGCGCTCGTGACGGCGCGGCAGCCCGATCCCAGAGCGGTCGAGGACAATCCCGTGGTCGCCATGCTCGACCGCGTGCTCCGGAAGGTGGCCCCCTTAAACCTACTGCATCCGGCCGATCCCGATTTCACGGTGGAGCGCTGCGCGACCTATCACGACCTGACGCGCTTCGCGCACCAGAAGGGGATGGAGGCGATGTTCGCGACCGCCCGTCAGATGGACGATCTGTCTGGGCTCGGGCTGCAGCTCCAGAGCGGCATTCCGTTGCGGACGAGCATCATCTCCGTGGACCAGGACCTGAGCCGCTTCGCGCGCGGCAAGCGCCTCACGGTCGAAGCGATCAACTCGCCGCTGCTGGCCACGTTCTGGAGCGGCATCCTCGAGGAGGGCTGGCCCTCACAGCGCGCGGGGGCGGACATCAAGGGCTTCGCCGCGCTCGTCGCCTCGACGGCGGCCGGCGCCGACAACGCCGAGTTCCGCGAGGACAGCTTCGCCATCGTCGGCCGCGAGTACCTCCTGGCCAGCCTGCGCATGGGCTATCACTTCTCGACCATCGAGGCTATCGCCTCGGACGACGTCGGCAAGAACTACGTACGCATCCAGTTCAAGGGCGGCGGCACGCTGCCCGACCGGCGCTTGCGACGCGTCTGGCTCCTCACGCGCGTCCTCGGCTCCCTCGGCTTCGAATCGCACAACCGCGGCGACTTCCTGGACGCGCGCGCCAGCTATGAGCCGGCCGCCGCCATCCTCGAGAAGCTGCACGTCCTCGGGCGGCTCACCATCATGACCAAGCAGCTCGACATCGCGCTCAGCAACGACGCGGTCGCGCAGTGGTACGCGAACGACTTCATGAAGAAGCTCGGCCTGGGGGACGCCGGAGCGCCATGACGGCTTCGCTCGGACCCATGTTTTGCCCCTTTTCGGAAGCCGCGGTGGGGGGTCTGGGGGGAGCGGCGGTCGCTCCCTCCCAGCTGAGGTCGAGCTGCGCGACAGCGCAGCTTGACCGGAAATCGCTCTGACTCGCCTAGGAATGCGTTTGCGAACACAAGAAAACGGCGAAAAGCGAGTCAGAGTAGCTCGCCTCGGCTCGATCGCCTCCAAGCGGATGGCGCTCCTGAGCTCGACGGCCTTCGTGCTGGCCACCGGCGTCGCGCTCTACCTCGTCTACCAGAACGCGCGGGTCATGGTCGCGCGCATCAGCGACGACTTCAACGAGCAGCAGCTCATCCTGGCGCGCCAGGCGGCGGCCCAGATCGACGGGCGCCTGCGCGTGATCGCCCTCGAGCTCGGAGGTGTGCAGAAGTACCTGCGCGTCGCGGGCGACGCCCACCTGTCCTTCGCCGTCGAGGAAGCGCTCGAGCGCGGTGGGCCCGCGGGCATGCGTGCGGTGGCGCTCGTCGACTCGGCCGGGTGGCACACGCGATCCTGGGGCACCGCCGAGGCGACGACCGTGCTGGCGGGCTCCGGCCCCCAGTGCGTCTCGCCCGTGGCCACGGAGACGCGGCTCGGGCCCCTCGCCGTGCGCACGGTGGACGGCCACCCGGTCGTCGAGAGCGTGCTCTGCTCTCCGGTGCCTGGAGGAGCGCTCCTGGCGCTCATCGACGTCTCGCACTTGATCAGCGGCATCACCGAGGGGATCCGCTCGGGGCGCACCGGCTACGCGTGGGTCATCGACGACAAGGGCACCTTCCTCGCCCACTCAGACCACGACTTCGTCGGCCGCAACGCCTTTGCGGCTCGGCACGAACGGCGGCCCTACATCAGCTTCTCCGCCATCGACTCCATCATGAAGGACCGCATGCTGCGCGGCGACGAGGGCACCGGCACCTACGCCAGCGGCTGGCATCGCGGCGTGCAGGGCGAGATGGCCAAGCTCATCGCCTACTCCCCCGTGCGAAGCGGCGCGGTACCCTCCGGAGCGGTCTGGTCGGTCGCGGTCGTCGCGCCGACGGCGGAGGTGGCCGAGGCCGTACACCACATCTACGTGCGCCAGCTCCTGACGCAAGGGGCGGTGCTCGCGGCGCTGGTCGTCTTCGCCGTCACGGCCTCGCTCTACCAGCGGCGCCTGTCACGGGCCCTGCGCGCGCACGTCGACCGCCAGCAAGAGTACATCTCGAGCATGCTGCAGAGCTCGGTGGACGCCATCATCTTCGTCGACAACGAGAACCGCGTCCAGGCCTGGAACAGGGGCGCCGAGCACATCTTCGGCTACACCGCCGACGAGATGGTGGGCCGCACCTTCCATCAGCTCGTGCCGCCCGAGATCGACGCCGACGAGGAGCTCGAGCGCATCCAGCAGGAGGTGAACGAGAAGGGGTACGTGCGCCACTACGTGGCGATGCGGCAGACCAAGGACGGGCGCAGGATCACCATCGACCTGTCGCGCACCCTGGTGCGGCAGCGCGAGGGCAACCCCCTCGGCAGCGTCTCCATCATCAGGGACATCTCCGAGAAGGTCGAGATGGACCAGCGCATGTACAGCACGGAGAAGCTCGCCTCGATCGGCACGCTCGCCGCCGGCGTCGCGCACGAGATCAACAACCCCCTCGCCATCATCCTCGGGTTCGCCGATCTGCTGCTCGAACGCCTGCCTCCGGGGTCCCAGGAGCACGAGGACGTGAAGCTCATCCTGCACAACGCCAACCACGCCAGGAAGGTGGTGCAGGACATCCTGGGCTTTGCCCGCGTCACCGAGGGGCTGGGCGACACCTCCGACGTCCTGGCGGCCATAGAGACGGTGCTCATCGTCTCCGGCAGCACCTTCAGCACCCGCAAGGTCACCGTGTCCAAGGAGCTGCCCCACGAGCTCCCCCGCGTGCGCGGCGACCCGCGCGAGCTTCAGCAGGTCGTCCTGAACCTCGTCAGTAACGCCGTCGCGGCCATGCAGCCCGACGGAGGCAGCCTCAGGGTCCGCGCCTGGCAAGACGAGGGCGGCGTGCACTTCACCGTCGCAGACACGGGCGTCGGCATCTCGGAGAAGGTGAAGCCACGGATCTTCGATCCGTTCTTCACGACCAAGAGGGTCGGGGAAGGCACGGGTCTGGGCCTCTCCCTGTGCTATGGCATCATCACGAAGTGCGGTGGCAAGATCTCGTTCACGAGCGTGGCGCGCGGGGAGAGCGGTGGCAGGCCGAGTGGCACGATCTTCACGGTGACCCTACCGGTGGTGTCCGCCGAATCGGAAGGAGCAGCCGCGTGAAACAGCGCATCCTGGCCGTCGACGACGAGCCTCACATGCTGCTCCTGCTCGAGCGCATCATCACGGAGAAGACGCCGTACGCCATCGTCACGACGAACAACCCGCTCGAGGTGCCGGCGATCCTCGCGCGCGACCAGTTCGACCTCATCATCTCCGATCTCAAGATGCCCGGTCTCGACGGGCTCGACCTCTTGCGCACCGTCCGCGCGGCGGACCGCTTCGAGCAGGTGATCATCATCACCGCCTTCGGCTCGCTCGAGAGCGCGATCGAGGCGCTGTCGCAGGGCGTCTTCGACTACATCACGAAGCCCTTCAAGAAGGAGCAGATCATCTTCACGGTCGATCGCGCCATGCGGTGGCAGAAGCTCAAGCGCGAGATGATGCGCCTCGACGCCCTCTTCGCGCTCGAGCCCTACAGCGGGGCCGAGGAGGCGTTCCGCCGGGAGTACATCTCGCGACTCGCGAGCCGCTGCGGCGGAGACGTCGCCGCCATGTCGCAACGCGCCGGCCTGCCGCCGGATGTCGTGCGCTCCGGCACGACCTCGAAGACCACCGACGGAGGGCAAGGACGATGAGCGCACGCGGAGGAGGCAGCACGGAGGCGAAGCGCGCCTGCGACTTCATGATCCCGCTCGAGAACTATCCTCACCTTCCGTACTGGTTCACGCTGCGCCAGGCCATGGCCGAGATGGAGAGCAGCCAGCTCGAGCGCGACGGGCGCATGTCGCTGCCGCGCGTCGTGCTCGTCTTCGACGAGCGCTACCAGCTGCTCGGCCTGGTGCGCCGGCGCGACATCCTGCGCGGCCTCCAGCCCGAGTTCATGGGTCACGCCTTCCAGCACCAGAAGCGGCCCTTCGACGTGGACGTGGACGCCAACCTCACCGAGCTGTCCTTCGACCGGATGGCCGGCGGCCTGCGCGAGCGCGCCGAGCTCCCGGTGAGCGAGGTCATGCTGCCCGTCAAGGTGACGGTACAGGCCGACGACCACATCATCAAGGTCGTCCACGAGATGACCAAGAACAACCTGAGTTTCATTCCCGTGCTGCAGGGCGGCAAGGTGGTGGGCGTCGTGCGCACAGTCGAGCTCTTCCACGAGATCGCCAGCATGATCCTCTGAGGAGAATCCCCGGAGAATCGCGAGATTGCTTGCGCTTCACGCGTTGATTCGTGGCATGCTGCATATTGCCTCGCCCCGTTTTGGTCCGAGGAAGGCCTGCCGCCCGAACGCTATCGTCAGGGTGACTCGGAAGCATGAATCGTCAGGCGGGTCAGCGCGGATCCGCTATGGTGCCGAGGAGCCGAACGCGCGGGAGTAACATGGCGATCCAGCCAGGGCGATGGCGCCAGCCGCCGAACCAGGGGCTGCCGCTTCCGCCCAAGGACATCTACCTGGCGCCATCACTCCGGCGCTTCGACTGGGTGCGCATCGCAGTCATCGCGCTCGGCCTGGGCCTGTTTACCCTCATCTGCCTCGCCCCGCACCCGCCCGACGCCATCGACCCCGACGGCCAGCGCTTCGTCCTCGGTCGCGAGGGCCAGGCGGCGCTCGCGTTGTTCGTCCTGGCGGCCCTGTGGTGGGCGTTCGAGGTCGTCCCCATCGGGGTGACCGGCTGTGCCGTGGGTGTCCTTCAAGTCATCCTGCTCATTCGACCACCCAAGGCGGCCCTGGGGGATTTCCTCGATCCGGCCGTCTGGTTCGTCGTCGGATCCCTCATCATCGGCATGGCCTTCTCCAGAACAGGCCTGACGCAGCGGCTCGCCTACCGCATGCTCGAGCTGTTCGGCGAACGCACGCGCTTCATCTACCTCGGCGCCTTCGCGACGACGGCCCTGCTGGCGCTCTTCATGGCGCACACGGCCGTCGCGGCCGCCGTCTTCCCCCTTCTGATGGCCATCTACCCCAACTACGACGAGGGCAGGCATCCGACGCGCTTCGGCAAGGGCCTGTTCATCGGCATGGCCATGACCTCGGGCGCCGCCAGCATCGTCACCCTGCTCGGCTCGGCGCGAGCCGCCGTGGCCGTCGGCTTCTTCGAGCAGATGGCCGGGCGGGATGTCTCGTTCTTCGAGCTCACCTATTACCTCCTGCCTCTCGGCTTCGCCCTGGTGCTCGCGCTGTGGCTCCTCATGCTGGTGCTCTTCCCTCCCGAGAAGCCGAGCATCGTCGGGCTGCGCGAGCGGCTGCGCATGATCCATCGCAAGCTCGGACCGCCGTCCTCGCGCGAGATCGTCACGCTCGTGGTGGTAGGGCTCATGCTGCTCGCCCTGAGCATCGGAAGCTTCGCGCCGGCAGTGGCGCCGGACAAGAGCGGCGTCATCGTGGCCGCCGTGGTGGCGCTCTTTCTCACCCGCGTCCTCAAGATCGACGACCTCGAGGCCATCCCGTGGAACATCGTCCTGCTCTTCGGCGGCGCCACCAGCATGGGCCTGTGCATCTGGCAGACGGGGGCGGCGCGCTGGCTCGCGGTGCACGGGCTGGCCGCCTGGGGACACGCGCACTGGCTCGTCTTCGTCCTCGCCCTGGCGCTGCTCGTGCTCGTCCTCACGAACTTCATCATCAACGTCGCCGTCCTCGCGATCCTGCTCCCGATGGCGGTGGTGAGCGCGCCCTACCTCGGGCTCGCCCCGGACGTGGTCTTCTACACGACGCTCTCCACCGCGGGGTTGCCGCTGCTCCTGCTCATCGGAGCCGCCCCCAACGCCATGGCGTACGAGAGCCGGCAGTTCAAGCCGGCCGAGTTCCTCCGTGCGGGCCTGGTCGCGAGCACCCTGGTCATGGCGGTGCTCGCCCTCTTCGTCCTCGTGGTCTGGCCCCGGATGGGCATGCCCATCCGGCAGTGAGGCGCGCCGCATGTCCACGACTCCGCGCCAAGAGCGCACGCTGTCACCTAGCCGCGCAGCCCCAGGCGACGGTGCGCCGGATGCGACAAGTCGCCGCATCGAGTTCGCCTCCCTCGCCGATTTCGCCGCCGGGATTGCCCACGAGATCAATAACCCCCTCGCCATCATCATCGAGGCCGCCGGCTGGGTCGAGGATCTCCTCGAGGACGAGCACTTCTCGACCTCCACCTGCGACGAAATGCAGCGGGCCCTGCGGCAAATCGTCACACAAGCTGGCCGCTGCAGGGACATCACGCACAACCTGCTAAGCTTTGCCAATCGCGTCCCGGGCAGGGTCACCGAAGTGCGGCTCGATCAGCTGATCCGCGAGGTGGTGGCCGGGTTCGAGAAGCGCGCAGCGAGCCGCCGGGTCTCAATTGAGCTGCACCTCGACGAGGACGTTCCGGCACAGCGTCTATCGCCAACGGAGATCCAGCAGGTGCTCGTCAACCTCCTAGGCAATGCTCTCGACGCCCTCGAGTCGACGGGCGGTCGGATCGACGTGACGATGCGCTGGGTGCAGGGCGAGGCGCTCATTGACGTCGCCGACGATGGTTCCGGCATCCCCGAGGCGATCCTGCCGCGCATCTTCGACCCTTTCTTCACCACCAAGCCCGTCGGGAAGGGGACCGGACTCGGGCTGGCGATCTGCTCCAGCGTCATGAAGAACCTCGGCGGCGCCATCAGCGCCGAGTCCAGAGCCGGCGGCGGCACGACCTTTCACCTTCGACTTCCGGAGCGGCCGCCGGGCGAGGCCGAGAAGCCCCTGGTACGGGCCAGCCTCGACGAGGACGACGACGGCTTCGGCCCCGGAGCGCAGCCGCCCACGGTGGTGCTCATCGCCGACAACGAGGAGGGCTTCGCCGAGATGGTGAGCAAGCGCCTGGCGCGGCGCAACGTCGTCGC
Organism: Anaeromyxobacter sp. RBG_16_69_14; assembly: GCA_001768075.1. Taxonomy (GTDB): domain Bacteria; phylum Myxococcota; class Myxococcia; order Myxococcales; family Anaeromyxobacteraceae; genus Anaeromyxobacter_A. The sequence goes on from MEMX01000033.1 coordinate 79,768, forward strand.
CCTCACGGCGTCGAGCGGGGAGGAGACCATCGCGCAGGTGCACGCCAATCCGGGCATCGACGTCGTCGTGCTGGACGTGAAGATGCCAGACATGGACGGCCCCGCGGTGTTGGCGGAGATCAAGCGTAGAGCGCCGCTCGTCGAGGTCATCCTGCTGTCGAGCCACACGACCGTCGAGTCGGCGATCGACGGCATGCGGCTCGGCGCGTTCGACTATCTCGTGAAGCCGTGCGAGCTCGGGCTGCTCATCGCGCAGATCGAGAAGGCGCGAGCCAGAAAGCTCAAGCAGGAAGCGAAGATCATGGAGGCGCGGCTCAGGGAGATCACGATGCGGCGGCCCTAGGCCACCCGCGGCAGGCAGGGCGGGCTCGTACCCCGCCGCCGAGCCGAGAGGATCGACAGCAGGGCGGGGGCCCGTCCCCCACCGAACCGGAGAAGAGCATGGAAGAGTTCACGGTGCTCCTGGTCGACGACGAAGCCGAATTCCGCGAGCTCCTCGCCAAGCGGCTCGGCAAGCGCAAGCTCAAGGTCCTGACGGCTGGCGATGCCGCCGAGGCGCTGCGCCTGCTCGCCTCCACCCCCGTGGACGTCGTCGTCCTCGACGTGCGCATGCCCGGCATGAGCGGCACCGACGCGCTGCGTGAGATCAAGGCGCGCTTGCCCAGCGTGGAGGTCCTCATGCTCACCGGCCATGCGCAGCTCGACGTGGCCCTGGCCGGCATGGAGCTCGGCGCCTTCGACTACCTCCTCAAGCCGGTGGATCTCGACGCGCTCCTCTACCGGCTGCAGGACGCCTATCGCAGGAAGCATCTGCGGGAGTCGGGCGGCGGCTCGGATCCTCGGAAATAGGCGCGAGATAGGCGCGGGATGGACCTGGAATGCACGAACGCGGGATGGATGGAAGGGTGAACACCACGACGGACGCCGTCTCGCAGCAGCGATGACAGCCCTCTTTAGTAAGGGAGAAAGAGCATGAGAGCGTTGTTCGAAGCCCTGCAATTCGCCGCCATCTCGCAAGCCAACTGGGAGCGGGAGATGGCGGCAAACGTGTTCCGCAGCAAGCGACGCCTGATCGTCCTGGCGCTGCTCCTCGTCCCCATCGCGCTCGTCACGGTGGCGCAGGCTGCGGGGCTGCCGGCCGTCCTCGGAGGCAAAGAGACCTACACGCCGGTCTTCTTCACTCCCACCGTCTTCGTCGCATCCGTGCTCGTCGGCCTGTGCGCGGGCCTGATCACGGGCTGCATCGGCGCCGGCGGTGGCTTCATCATCACGCCGGCGCTCATGAGCGTCGGGGTGAAGGGGATCCTCGCGGTCGGCACCGACCTCTTCCACATCTTCGCCAAGGCCATCATGGGCACGGCCGTGCACAAGAAGCTCGGCAACGTCTCCGTGAAGCTCGCGATCGCGTTCCTGGTCGGGTCGGGTTTTGGCTCGACCCTGGGCGGCTCCATCAACCGGGCGCTCTACAAGTCCGATCCGGTCCTGAGCGACATGTTCATCAACGTCGTCTACGTCGTGCTGCTGGGCTTCCTGGGCGTCTACGCCATGTACGACTTCATGAGCCTGCGCAAGGGGCCGGCGGTGGGAGCACACGTCGGGGACAGCGCGCATGGCAGGGAGGCGGCCACGAAGAAGGGGGGGCTGGTCGCGACGGTGCAGGGCATGCGCATCCCTCCGCTCATCACCTTCGACGAGGACCTCGTCCCGGGCGGCAAGCGCATCCCGGCGCTCTTCGTGGCCATCGCGGGCGCCATCGTGGGCCTCGCCGCCGCCATCATGGGCGTCGGCGGTGGTTTCCTGACCTTCCCGATCTTCGTCTACGTGCTCGGCGTCTCGTCCTTCACGACCGTCGGCACCGACATCCTCCAGATCATCTTCACGGCCGGCTACGCCTGTATCTCGCAGTACGCCATCTACGGCTTCATCTTCTACACGCTGGCCATGGGCATGCTGGTGGGCTCTCTCCTCGGCATCCAGGTCGGGGCGCTCACGACCAAGGTCGTCAAGGGCATCCACATCCGCGGCTTCTACGCCGTCACCATCATCGCCGGCTTCATCAACCGGCTGTTCGCGATGCCGGCCAAGCTCGCGGAGATGAAGATCATCGACATCCCGAAGTGGTTGGCCACGGCGTTTGACACGGCCGGCTTCTACATCTTCTTCATCGTGATCGGGCTCTTCGCGGTCTGGGTGATGCGAGAGTTCTTCAGCAAGATCGGGGTGCTACGCGGGGAGGCCGTCACGCCTGCCGCGCCCGTCACGCCAGCCAAGTCGGCTCGGAGGGCCTAACCATGCTCGTCGTCAACAAGCGTCCCTTCTACACGGGCCTCGTCATGGCGCTGGGGTTCGCCGTCGTCCTCATCGTCATGTTCCTGCCGGTGCTCAGCGGCAAGACCCCCCTCCAGGCCTCCGACGACCTCTTCAACTCGGTCTCCAAGGACTCGAGTTACTACATCCCCGCGCTGCGGGAGCACGCCGAGGCGTATCGCAGCGCACCGCTCGACATGCGCCTGACGCTCCCCGATCCCGAGGTGGCGGGGAACGCCGCCACCGTGCTCAAGGCCGATGGCGCCGAGGCGAGCGCGAGCGGCGCCGTCCTGACCTTGAAGGGCAACCTCGGGCCCCTGCTCGCAAAGACGCTCGACGACACCGAGGCGGCCTTCAACAACAGCGAGAAGGTCGCGAGCGGCCCTGGCCTCGGCACCAGGGAGGTCATGTACGCGCGGTGGTCCACCCTCAAGCAGATCTACAAGGAGCTCAGGGAGAAGAGCGACTTCGAGAAGGCGTCGGCCGTCGAGGAGGTGACGAGCAAGGGCGTCGAGGTCGCCTACAACTTCTACGGCATCATCCCCAGGCCTGCCGGCGCCAACGTCGGCATCCTCAGCCTCGCGCTCGTCTTCTACCTCTTCTACACCATGTGGTGGGGGTACGCGATCATGTGGCTCTGCGACGGCATCGGGCTGCAGATGAAGGCATCGGGCAAGCGCGAGCACTAGCTTAGCTAGGAGCAGGCCTGCGGCGGGCGACCGCCCGGAGGCATCGAGGC
>MEMX01000033.1:82873-92531 GCA_001768075.1 Anaeromyxobacter sp. RBG_16_69_14
GAGCCGCCCCTTCCAGCCGAGGGGGCGGCTCGGCTGCGCACCGCTTTTCAGGCGCGTTACCATCAGTTCAAACTGTTGCTCAACGCCAACAACAAGGCCCTGGAGGCGATGGCCCGCCTCGAGCAAGCTCGCCGGGCCACCGAGCCCTTCGGCATGCCGTTCATTCGCGCCAACGCGACCGACGTCTCGGTGAACGTCGCCCAGATCATCCGGGCCCTCGATACCCTGGCGCCCGGGAAGTACACCAGTCTGTGGAAACGCCTCCGCGAGATCCAGAGGCAGCTGGAGGGTGCCCTCGCCGCCCCGAGCCTGCCAGAGGCCCATGCCCTCGTCCTTCCGGTCACCGCCATCCACGGAGGGCTCGCCGGGCAGGTGGGATCGAAGATGGCGAACCTCGGGGAGGTGGCGAGCCGGCTCGGCATCGCGATCCCCGCCGGCTTCGTGGTGACGGCGCAGGGCTACGCGCGCTTCATGGCGCACAACGACCTCCAGGCCGAGATCGATCGCTTGCTACAGGCGAGCGGCGCCGGCCTCGAGGGCACGCTCGAGCTCAGCACCAGCATCCAGCAGCGGATCGTGCAAGGGGAGGTACCAGCCGATCTCGCCGACGCCATCTCCAGCGCCTACGGCGAGCTCGAGCGCCTGCACGGCGCGGGAGTCCGCGTGTCGGTGCGCAGCAGCGCCCTCGGGGAGGACGCCGCCGGCGTCTCCTTCGCCGGCCAGTACCGTTCGGTCCTGAACGTCAGCGGAGAGCATCTCCTCGAGGTGTACAGGAAGGTGGTCGCGAGCAAGTACAACCTGCACGCCATGCTCTATCGCCTGGCCCGCGGCATCCGGGACGAAGAGGTCGCGATGTGCGTCGGCTGCTGCGTCATGATCGAGGCGCACGCCGGCGGCGTCTCCTACTCGCAAGGGCCGGCCGGCGACGACCGGGCCGTGGTCGTCGCCTCGGTCTTTGGTCTGCCGCAGGCCGTCGTCGATGGCGGCGCGCCGTGTGACACGTTCCGCCTCACGCGCTCCGAGCACCCCACGCTCCTCGAGACGCGCGTGGCCCCGAAGCGCGAGCAGCTCGCCTGCTTTCCGGAGGAGGGCATTCAGCGCGTGCCCTTGCCGGCCGAGCTCGCGAGCGTTCCGTCCCTCCACGAGTCCCAGGCCGTCGCCGTCGCCAGCCTCGCCCTGCGGCTCGAGCGGCACTACGGTGGCCCGCAGGACATCGAGTGGGCCATCGACGAGCGCGGCCGGCTGTACCTCCTGCAGTGCAGGCCGCTGCATCGCGCCGCGGCCACCGAGCGTGCGATCTCCATCGCCGAAGCGCCGCTCGTCGCTGGCGGCGTGACCGCGAGCCCCGGCGCCGCCGCCGGGCCCGTGTTCGTGGCGCAGCGCAACGCGGACCTGCTGCGCTTCCCCGCGGGCGCCGTGCTCGTGGCGGCCCAGGCGGCCCCGATCTGGGGCGCGCTGGTGGGCCGCGCCGCCGCGGTCGTGACCGAACAGGGCTCGGTGACGAGCCACCTGGCCAGCGTGGCGCGGGAGTTCGGCGTACCGGCGCTCTTCGGCGTTCACGACGCAGCGACTCGGCTCGCGCCGGGGACGCTCGTCACCGTGGACGCATCCGGGCCCGGAATATACGCCGGCAGGGTCGAGGCCCTGCTGGCGGCGCACCGCGTGATCCCACCCGCGCTCGCGGGCACGCCGGTGCACCGCGTGCTCGAGCACGTGCTCTCCATCGTCTCGCCGCTGAACCTGCTTGACCCGGATGGGCCTGATTTCCGCCCCAGCCAGTGTCGCACCCTGCACGACATCACGCGCTTTGCTCACGAGACCTCGGTGCGCGAGATGTTCTCCTTCGCGCGCGACCAGAGCCCCAGCGAGCGTTCGAGCAAACAGCTCGTGGTCGACGTGCCCATGCAGCTGTGGCTGCTCGACCTCGACGACGGCCTGCGGGCGCCGGCCACGGGCCGCTATGTCCACATCGAGGACGTCGCCTCGGTGCCCATGCTGGCTCTCTGGGAGGGCATGCACGCCGTCCCCTGGGAGGGCCCGCCGCCGGTCGACACCAGGGGCTTCATGTCCGTCATGTTCCAGGCCACCGCCAACCCGGCGCTCGAGCCGGCCACGCGGAGCGACTACGCCGACAAGAACTACTTCATGGTCGCCCGCAACTTCTGCAGCCTGCAATCGCGCTTCGGTTTCCATTTCTCGACCGTCGAAGCGCTCGTCGGCGAGCGGGCCTCCGAGAACTACGCGAGCTTCAGCTTCAAAGGTGGCGCCGCAGATCTGAGGCGGCGCCTGCAGCGGATCGCCCTGGTCGCGGACATCCTGCGGGAGCACGGCTTCGCGGTCGAGATCGTCGAGGACGCGTTGCGCGCTCGGCTGGAAGGCCTCGAAGCAGGCGCGATGTGCGAGAAGCTCGGGATCCTGGGGTTCCTCATCGTCCACACGCGCCAGCTCGACATGGTGATGGCCAACGAGGCCAGCACCGCCGACTGCCGGGAGAAGCTCCGGACCGGCATCGGCGCACTGGGCAGCTCCCGGCCCGCGGGCGCGAGCGGCAGCAGCCAGGGCTAATGCTGGTCTAGTCGGTCAGACCTGGCGGGGCCCTCTCCCCGACGATCTCGATCGCGGCGACGCCTGGGACGTCAACCAGGGAAGCCCGGAGATCCCGCTCCCACGTATCGACCCCGACGATACCGACGCTGGGCGCGACACCGTAGACGCGGACGTGGCCGCTCGTCGCGTCGGCTTCGATGGTCACCTCCAGCCCTCTCGTGCGCGGCGATCGCAGCAGGGCCGCTCGACTGACCGCCACGAGCCGTAGGTTCCGCAGCTGTTCACGGTCGAAGTCGGTGGGCTGCATCTCGATGCTCCTGGCGATGGTCACGACCGCGTCGGTCATGGTGTCGAGGCGCAGCTTCTCCGGGTTGAGGACGAGATCGTAGAGGTCCGGAGCACGCCAGTCGACCCCGTAGAGGAACTGGCTCCAGCGCAAGCGCCGCTCGTCCACGTCACGGATGTAGGCGATGGCCTGTGCCTCGGTCATGCCACGCGCCTTCACCAGCGTCTCGACGCGGTAGGCGTCGGGAGCCGCAAGCCGCACCCGCAGCACCCGCCGGTAACCGGACAGCAGCAGGTGCGCCAGGTGTCCGACGTAGACGAGGTCGCCGGAGAGCGCCAGGTCCATCAGCGCTGCTTGGAAACAGGCGAGGTAGCGCTGACGCTTGTCCGAGAACGGATGCCAGAAAGAAGGCGGCCGCTGGTCGATGAAGCTCATGTCGCCGAGCCCGGTCTCGTCGATGCCGTAGGGCTTGGCGGCCTCGTAAACCTCTTCGCGGGACACCGCGCGGCAGCCGAGCACCTCGGCCAGACGAGCGCCGAGCTGCGTCGCCGCCCCCAGCGTTCCGCGCGCGATCGTGATCACCCCCATCGTCATCCTCCCGGTGTGGACTTCCAGAGCTGCTCGAACATGCCTCGTACCCATGGGGCGCGAGGCGTTGCCCGCGAGTGCAACTCATTTTACCTCCGCGCGCTTGCCGGCGGGGGACAAGCCCCCGCCCTACCCGGGAGGGACTCGATCCGGAAAGGAACACACCTCGACACCGCCTGGGGAGGGACTCGGCCGAGCGGAGGGCTTAGCTCGCCCGAAGAAGGCTACCTGGCAGGCCCTCGAAGCTTGCCCTGCGTGGCGTCGACCGGCGAGCAGGCTCCAGCTAGAAAGGCCTCGGCGTAGAGCTCGACCTGGTCGTCGCTATACATCGAAACATCGGCGTTGCGGACCGCGCCCAGCAACCGACCGAGCTCGCGTAGCAATGTCAGGATCTCGGGCTCCGGCAGCTTGCGGATGGTCGCGTCGACGTGATCGACCCGCTGCACGACCGAGAAGCCCCAGTGACGCAGCACGTAGGCGATGAACCGGGCGCGGCGGACCCGTCGCACGGCCGCGGCCGCCCCCCCTTTGAAGCGGTAGCTGATGTAATTGCGGTGCAGCGAGGCGCTCGCGTACGCGTCGAGGCTCGCGAAGTGATACCCCATGCGAGCCGAGTAGTTCACGTACCGCTCCGACACGAGCACGTACGCGTCGCTCCCGAGCTCCGCGGCCGCGCGCTCGTTGTCGATCATGCTGTTGAGGACGAGGCCCGCGAAGCCGCGCAGCTCGATGGGAACGGCGCCCGACCACCGCAAGCCCGGCGTACTCATCCCGGCGATGAGGGCTCGAAACGGCACCGAGGCGATCTCCTCCGGCCGAACGGATCGCTCGCCGGCGCTGGTGGCGACGCCGCCTCCGAGGTCGATGACGAAGGTCTCGAGGGGCACGGTGAACGCAAGGCGACAAGCCCGGCTCATCCGCCGACTCTGCGTATTCTTGTTCACCTCGAACATCTCCCGGACCGCCATCTCGTGACAGAAGCGAGTGATGTCGTGGACCGTGCGGCAACCCTGCGGAGTGAAGGAGGCCGCGTGCGGATCCGTCAATCCGAGAGGGACGATGCACTCCGCGGCGGCGGCCATCGCGCCGGCGAGCGCCTGCCGCGCCTCGGCCGCGATGGCGTCGAAGCGCCGGTAGAGGACCGAGTAGCGCCCCCCGGACAGGCGCACCAGGCTCGCGATCATTCGCCCGGTGTAGTCGAGGACTTCCCCGACGAGCTGCGTGCCGCCGTCATGCGACACCGGCTCACCGCGCGCAAGGAGCTCGCTCAGCGCGCCCATCCGCTCGAGCGCCCCGTCGTTGGCCTCGAGCAACTTCTGGAACTCTTGGTACTGGCTACGGACGAGCTGCTCGGGAGCAGCCCTCGAGCCGGCGAGCGCCCCACGGAGGCGCGCGAACAGCCTCCAGCTCAAGAGAGCTCGGTCCGCTTCTTCTCCGCCATCACGCCCTGGATGAGCTTCACCGTGACGAGGAGAGACATTCCCCCAGCCGCCGCCAGCACCACGAATCCAGCGAGCGCCCCCATGACAGGCACGTCCAACAGGCCCTGGGCTTGTTTCAGCGTCACGGAAATGCCGGCCAGGATGATCATGATCGCGAAGAGCAGGCGAATTCCATAGCCGCGCACGTACCGGGTGGCGAGCACGCCGATCTGGGCGCCGATCGACGCGCCGATGAGCATGATGAAGGCGGCGACAATCTCCGTCCTGCCCTTCAAGGAGTAGGAGAAGCAGCCGTAGGCCGCCATCAGGAGCACGCAGAGGAGGCTCGTCCCGACCGCGACCGCCGTCGGACAGCCGATGAGGTAGATGAGCGACGGCAGCAGGATGAAGCCGCCTCCCACCCCCATGAAGCCGGAGAGGAACCCGGTCACCGTGAAGATGGCGAGGATCACGAAGAACGACACCTGATCGATGCCTGAAGCGGGCAGCGACACCATCGGCGGAATCCGCAAGGAGTGCAGCTTGTGAGAGATGCCGGCCTTCGGGGGCGTCGGCGCAGCCTTGGAGGACGGCATCGCCGCTTGCTGGCGCGTGGCGCGCATGTAGTCGTACGCCATGTAGATGCCGAGGCCGAAGAGCAGAGCCATGTAGACCCAGCGCACGACCGCACCAACGTTGCCCACCTTCTCCAGCGCCATCACCGACTGGGCACCGATCTCGACCCCGATCACCGACCCGATGATGGAGATGAGGCCGAGCCGAAAGTCCACATTGCCCATCTTGCTGTGCTTCTTGGTGGCGATGATGGACTTGCCGAAGATGTGCGCCAGATCGGTACCGATGGCGAACGACATGTTGAAGCCGAAGATGTTGAGCGCCGGCGTCACGATCCAGGCGCCTCCCACTCCGAAGAACCCGCCCAGGACGCCCACGCAGAATCCGAGGCCCAGGAGCAGCGGGATGCTGAACGTGATCTGCGCGATCGGAAGATAGATGCTCAGGGCGTCCATGGTGCCTCCGTTACTCGCGGTGCTCGACCTTGGAGACCTTCAACCCGAGGCGAGCGAGCACAGCATCGACGACGAACGCGATGAGGATACCGAACAGGGCCATCGCCACGGTGGTCGCCGCTGCGTAGATCACGCGGTGGTCGTTGTATAGGTTCACGAGCTGCAGATTGCTGCCAGCGAGGTGAGCCGTGTCAATTCGCTCGTTGAGCGCCGTGGCGGGTTCGTCTCCAGACGCGAGCGCCAACAACGGCAAGAGCCAGAATGTCGCCACAGAGGCCACGAGTCGCCGCATGGCTGCCCCTTTCGAAGGGCTGGTACTGGTCGATCGGACCCTCTCCGCGCGTACCACGTCCGCATCGCACGGATGAACCGATTTGCTACATGCACCGCGCTTCTCGGCCGCGGCCACACCCCCACCACAACAACTGAACAACCCTTTAGCATAAAGCACAACGACATGCCACAGATGCATGTCATATTGTCGCACGGCTGGCCCTTCACCGCAATATCCGATTCGCATGCGCTTCACTCTGCGCGACCGCCCCAAGAACCAAAAGGCCCAACCATGCGCGCGCGAGGCGTCGCATGGCTGGGCCCTTGCGGCCGTATCTCTGATCGGTGTGACTACTTCTTCTGGTCGATCGCCTGGTAGTAGCCCATGAGGATGTGCGCCACCTCGGGACGGCTGAACTCGACCGGCAGATCCATGCCCTTCCCGAGCATCTCCCGAACCTTCGTGCCGGACAGGTTGACGAAGTCCTCGGGCTTGTGGTCGGGAGCGTCGCGCATCATCACCACGCGACCGAGCTTCTTGCTCCACGCCGTGTTGTCGGCCCTGTAGATCTCGATGAGGAGGGCGTCCTTCGGCACCTCCGTGTCGAAGATGGTCTGCGCGTCGAACGGCCCGTAGTAGCTACCGACGCCGGCGTGATCGCGCCCGACGATGAGGTGCGTGCAGCCGGTGTTCTGACGGAAGACGGCGTGCAGCACGGCCTCGCGCGGACCGGCGTAGAGCATGTCGTAGCCGTAGCCGCTGATGAGCACGGTGTTCTTCGGGAAGTAGATCTCGACCATCTTGCGGATCGAGGCGTCGCGAACGTCGGCCGGGATGTCGCCGGGCTTGAGCTTGCCGAGCAGCATGTGGATGAGGATGCCGTCGGCGTTGAGATCCTTGTGCGCCATGCGGCAGAGCTCTTCGTGAGCCCGGTGCATGGGGTTGCGCGTCTGGAAGGCGACCACCTTGTTCCAGCCGAGCTTCTCGATCTGATCTCGGAGCTGATACGCGGTACGGAAGGTCTCCGGGAAGTCCTTCTCGAAGTACGAGTAGTTGAGGACCTTGATGGGACCCGAGATGATGGTGTTGCCGACCCCCGTGAACGCGGCGACGCCGGGGTGCTTGGGGTCGAGCGTACGGAAGATCTTCTCCGTCATGAGCTTCATCTGGTCGGCGGTGATCTCCTCGATCGCCTCCACGTCCATGACCGCCAGGATGGGATTGCCATCGACGTTCGGATCGCGAAGCGCGATCTGCTTCTTCCCCCGGATCGCGCTGGCGTCCTTCACCACGTTCACGACCGGCACCGGGAAGAACAGGCCCTTGGCGGTGCGCATCTCGGTGGCGACCCTGAGCGAGTCGGCGAGATTCATGTAGCCGGTGAGGGGGTTGAAATAGCCGCCGCCGAGCATGACGGCGTTGGCGGCCGCGGCCGAGGAGACGACAATCGAGGGTAGCTTCTCCGCCTCGGTCGCGAGCGCAGCGCGCTCCTTGGCGTCCATCACGTACAGCGGATTCAGCTTGTCCGAACCATGAGGCTTGATCAAGGCGCTCTCCTTTGTACCGCCATGCGCTGATGCGCCATGGCGAGCGTGCGATACATGGCGTGGGCGAACTTCGAGTACGGGAAAGTCAGGAACAGCGACAACACGACGCCGAGGTGCACGACATAGAGCGCCACGGCGAGAGAAGCTGGGAGAACATAACGCGCGACTTCGGCCCCGGTGCCGGTGAGCGCGACCCCGATGACGAGCACGAGAAAGAAGTTGTCGTAGGCTCGCGAGGTGCCGGAGGCCGCGTTCGTGACGCGGTTCGCCACCAGCGACACGGCGCCGACGATGAGCAGGACCGCCGAGATGTTACCGAGGATCTTGAGCGGGTGGGTCTGCGGCATGGGCAGCTCGGCGCCGAAACCGTACATCGCGATCACGACGAGGCTCGTCGTGATCAAGGCCCCGATGAAGCCCCAGAAGAGGGCGATGTGCCCGAAGCGGCGTGGCAACGCGGCCCCGCACTTCTCGAAGCGCTTGTGCAGGAGGATGTCGGAGATCACGCCGGTGAGTCCCTGCAGCAACGAGCCGCTCCGCGTGCCACCATCCCCCCAGGCATTCCAGTAGCGGCGGGCCCCGACGATGGCGGCCACGGTCGCAAAGGCGAAGGACGGCATGAAGACGAGGTAGATGAGGTGGTGCGGCACGACCTCGCCGTAGATGAGCGGCCCCTGCGGCATCGCGAAGCCAGTGGTCGCGTAGATCAACACCGCCCACAAGAGAATGGGAACGCCGAGGAGCAGCGGCCAGGTGACGGAGGCCTTTCCGACGAGCCGTGCCAGGAAGCGTGGCGCACCGACCTCCTCGACCATGAGCGCCCGGATCGTCTGCAAGGCGTCACCGGGCTTGGCGTCGCGCGGGCAGCGCGTCGAGCAGTCGTTGCACTGGTGGCACAGCCAGATCGAAGGATCGGCGACCAGCCGATCGACCAGGCCCCACTGCGCCCACAGCATCTGGCGGCGCGGGAAGGCCGCGTCGTCGGTGGTGAGGTCGCAGACGGCGGAACAGGTGGCGCACTGGAAGCAGCGCGCCGCGTCTGCCGCGCCGCGGCGTGCAAGCTCGGATCGGAACCCCCGAGCCGGTTTTATGGTTGTTGCCGACGCCATCCGCACCTCCGCTAGAAGCCCTTCAGTGGATTCGCGCCGAGATCCTCGAGCGTCTCGGCGAACTCATCGAACAGCGCCGGAATGCGCGCCATCTCGTTGCGCCCGAGCTCGACCACGCGCACGCGCTCCGATTCGAGGGACAACCGGGTCAGGGTTTCCTGGAGGTTCTCCAGGCGCTTGTGGGCGAGCTCCGACCCCTTGACGTAGTGGCACTGGTAGTCGTCACCCCGCTTGCATCCGATCAGGATGACGCCGTCGATGCCGCGCGACAGGGCCTCACCGACCCACACGATGTTCACCTGGCCGAGGCAGCGCACCGGGATGACGCGTACCCACGAGTTCCAGGTGGCGCGCTTGAGCGCCGCATCGTCGAGCGCCGGCAGGGCGTCGTTCTCGCACATGAGGGCCACGATGCGAGGCTTCTCCTCGTCCTCCTCGGGGACCTCGATCACCTTGATCATGCTGGCGACAGCATCCACCGAGACGTCGGGGAAGGAGATGATGCGCTCCGGGCAGGCCCCGAAGCAAATGCCGCAGCGGCGACACCGGAGCGAGTTGTACTGGGGCGTCCCCTTCGCGTCCTCGTCGATGGAGCCGAAGGGGCATTCCTCCGTGCACCGCTTGCACTGCGTGCAGCGCTGCATGAAGAAGTCGTTGATGCCGACGTCGCCCGCGCGCGGATGCACCGCCTCGCCGCGCCCGGCGGCGGAGATGAGCTGCACCGCCTTCATCGCCGCGCCCCAGCCGTCCTCCGTAGCTTGGGCGGGGTCCATGGGCGCGCGCACGGTGCCCGCGGCGTAGATGCCGGTGCGCCGCGTCTCGTACGGGAAGCAGATGTAGTGCGAATCCGGGAAG
>MEMX01000033.1:92562-97152 GCA_001768075.1 Anaeromyxobacter sp. RBG_16_69_14
GCCGATAGGTCAGGTTGAGGATCTCCGTCCCCTCGTACTGTGCGAGGCTCGCCACCATCTCCGTGGCGGCCTTGACCTGCGTCTCGGACTCGTTCTTCTCGATCCGCTTCTTGGCGTCTCGCAGCTGCCGGATCGCCTCGCCATCGGCCGAGTTCGGGACCATCCCGGTCGCGAGCACGACCAGATCGGCGTCGAGTTCAACCCGCTCACCGAGCATGCTGTCCTTGATGGCCACCTTCACGCCCGCGCCGCTTCCAGTCACGGATTCGACGGTTCCACGCGCCAGCATGACCTGCGTCTGCTCCTGCACGGCGCGGTAAAAATGCTCGATCTGCCCGGGCGTCCGCATGTCGCGGTAGATCACGGCGCATTCGACGTCGGGCCACTTCTGTCGGATGGCGAAGACCTGCCGCAGCGTCGTCCCGCAGCACTCGCTCGAGCAGTACTTGAGGTGCGCCTCGTCGCGCGAGCCGGCGCACTGCACGAACACGATCCGCCGTGGCGGCTCGCCTGCAAATTGACCGCCCGCCAGCATGGGCTCGAGCTCGGCCGCCGTGATAACTTGGGGAAACTTGCCGTAGCCAAGATGGCCGAGCCGTCCGGCGTCGTAGGGCAGAGCGCCGGTCGCCTGGACGATGGCGCCGACCTTGAACTGCTCGCGCCCTCCTCCGCTCTCCACTTCCACCGCGAACTGCCCCGGCTGCCCGCTGATCTGCACGATCCGCGTTCCGACGAGAACCCGGATGCGCTGGTCGCCTCGGACCTCGCGGACGAGGGCCGGCACGGGGTTCGGATGCAGGCGGTCGTACGGCGGCACCTCGGGCACCACCTCGCGGACGGCTGCGAGATATCCGCCGAGCTCGGCCGCCTTCTCAACCAGCACCACCGGGTGGCCCATTCCGGCTGCGGCCTGCGCGGCCTGAAGACCGGCCAGGCCACCGCCCACCACCAGCACGGTCTGCTCGATGGCGTCGGAGGCTCGCTCGGCCAGGCGCATCTTGGCGGCCTTGGTGATGCCCATCCGCAAGACGTCCTCGGCCAAGGCCAGCGTGTCCTCGTGCCCAGCCGGATGGGTCCAGACCACCTGCTCGCGCAGGCTCACGCGCTCGACCGGCACCTTGGTCGGGTCGAAGCGGAACTCCTGTTGCTTGTGGCGCGCCGAGCACGCCGCGAGGACGATCGAATCGACCGTGCCGCTGTCGATCGCGGCGTTGATCGTGGCGACGCCCTCGGGCGCGCACAGGCAGGGGTGCGCGGCGTAGTGCTTCGCGCCGCTCTTCAGGGCGAGACCCTCGAACCCATCGGTCTTGAGGCCCGCGCCGATGTCACAGCCGGTGCAGACGAAGACTCCGACCCGTTCCATCAGACACTCCTCGCGGAAGACACCGCCTTAGCAGCGGTTCCAGTCGCGTCACGTACCGAGGCCGCCACGTCCTCTGGCCGCCGCGCCACTCCAGCGGCGAACAACCGCGCCGCACGGTCATCGAGCGCGAACCCGTCGCCATCGCGCACGATGGGCAAGGGCAGCTCGCCGCCACCGAGGCGCGGCTCCATGCCCGTCGCGAGCACCACCAGATCGGCCTCGACATCGAGGAGGCGCCCGGCCTCGACGTCCTCGACGTGCATGACCAAGGCGCCGCCAGATCCCTGCTGCACCTTCCCCACCTTGCCCTTCACCAGTTGCACGTTGGCGGCCGCCAGCTTCTCGAGCATGGCTTCGTTGCGCCCGGGCGTGCGCCTGTCGATGTAGTAGACCGTGATGGCCGCGTCCGGGATCTGCTCGCGCACGTACATGGCCTGCTTGAGCGACGCCATGCAGCACACCGCCGAGCAGTAAGGCAGGTGGTTCACATCGCGCGAACCGGCACACTGGACGAAGGCGACGCGCTTCGGGACCGCGCCGTCCGACGGCCTCACGATCTTGCCGCCGGTCGGTCCGCCGGGCGCGGCGAGCCGCTCCATGTGGACGTTCGCGATGACGTCGGCGAGCACGCCCCCGCCCAGCTCGGGCAGCTTCTCCATGCGATATGGCGCCCAGCCCGTCGCGACGACGATGCTGCTGACCTCGACTTGCTCGTGCGTCTCCTTGGCGTCGAGGACAATGGCGCCCGCCACCTTGCACGCATCGGCGCACAGCCGGCAGCCGGACGGGCACGCCTCGCGCGGAGCGAGCACGAACCGCCGCGGCCAGGCATCGACGTGCGGGATGCGGATGGCGGGAACCTTGCCGAGCCCGAGGTTGAAGGCGTCAGGGACCGAAACCGGGCAGGCCTTGCTGCAATCGCCGCAGGCCGTGCACGCCGCCGTGACGTACTCGGGGCTCCGCCGCAGGCTGACCCGCCAGGTGGCACCCGTGCGCTCGGCGCTCTCGAGCTGCGTCCGGGTGAGCACGCGCAAGCGCGGGTTCTTCTCCATCCGGCGGGTGTTGATCTCCATCCCGCACGCCGGTGGGCACATCTTGGGAAAGTACTGGTGGTTCCTCAGCACCCGGCCACCGACGCTCGCCTCGCGCTCGACCAGGACCACCTCCTGGCCGGCTTCGGCGGCTTCGAGCGCCGTGGTGATGCCGGCAATACCGGCGCCAACGACCAGCATGGGCTTCGACGTCGAGGGACTCACGGGGCCACCTCCGCCGCACCAGCGGCCTGGGGCTTGGGCTTCACGGTCGGCTCACCGAACATCGCAAAGCGCAGCCAGCGGAAGCCGAAACGCAGCAGCGCACGGTCATCGGTACGCAGCACCTCGACGGGCTCGTCGCCCAGGTCGAAGCGCTTCAAGAAGGTTGTCTCGAAGACAAATTTGCGGAACGTGTCGAGGTCGTAGGCGACCATGAAGAACATCTCGATGCGCCTGGGATCGAGCTTGCGGCCACCGATGAACCAGGGGTGGCCCACGAGGTCGCGAAAACCCTTCTCGACCTCTTCCAGCGCGAGGACACCCTGATCGCGTTGCCACTGCTCTACCGTCCAGGTCCGCGACTCCTTGTGTCCATGGCAGAAGTCGTCCTGGAACAGGAAATAGCCGGGCTCGGGCTCTACCCCGGCGCGCGCCGGAGGCAACCCCATGCCGATCGGATACATGCGGCAGGCCCACGGCCGTGCCTCGTATACCGAGCAGCCGGCGGCGGTCACGAACGGACATCGCTTCTCGGCCGTGTCGTCCATCCGCAGCATCACGATTGGTAAATGTAGGTTCTCTGTGATCGGGACCAGCGTGTGGCGATCGAGGAACTCACGCGTCGTGAGTCCCGTCCGGCGAGCCAGGCCCAAGACGTCGGCAGGCGTCAGCAGGATGTTGATGTTCGCGCAGCAATCCGTGAAGCATCCGAGCTTCGGGTTGCAGTCGAAACAGAACGTCGCGTCCCCTTGAAGCTGGCGGCTGTTGCGCAGCGCCTCTGGCAACTCCGAAGGGCCGGCGGCAACGTTGAACGTCGCAGACTTCGAGCTGCTCACGGACACTCCTTTCGCTCGGCGCCCGCTGGCCCATTCTCCGGGAGGATCCGGCACCGCAGCGCCGTCGCCGACCAGACGGGGATGGGTGAGGCTTGCCCGCTCTCCGGGTCCACACGGTATCGGTACGAGGTGTTCACTCCGAACCGCTCCAACATCCAGGCCCAGCCTCGAACATAGTACGGACAGTCGTCATTGAAGCAGGCGAGATCGTACTCGTGATCGAAGCCGGCGTCGGGGAGCGCGAAGCGGGCGAGTGACGCACCGCAGTGCGGGCAATTCGTTCTATTCGCTTCAGACATTACATCACCTGCGGGGCCGATCGCAAGAGGAGGACCAGCCGACATCTCGACCGGCGCGACGACAGGGCGTCGCCGCGCCGACCGAGTTGAACGGTTACAAACTAGGCGAACAGCGTCTTGATCGGAACCTTCTTCACTTCCCACTGCTCGGTCTTCGGATCCAGCTTGCAGTTGACGAAGACGTGCCAATCCTTCTCGTCCATCTTCGGCTTATCGGCGCGGAAGTAGTAGCCCGGCCAGCGCGTCTCGTCGCGGAACAGCATCGAGCGCACGTGCGCTTCCGCCTGGTACATGCGGTGCGTGTTCTCCCAGGCGCGCATCAGCTCGTGCAGGTCCTTCGCGCCGAGCTTCGTCTGGTCCTCGCGCAGCATCGCAAGAAGCTCGAGCGCTCTATCGAGGTTCGGCTTCGTGGTCGTGAACTGCGCCGTCACGCCGCCAGCGTACTCGTCCATCAGCTTCTGCAGGCGGAACATGAACATCTTCGGGATGATGTAGTTGGGATTGGTGTTCGGGTCGGTGCTCTTCCCAACGTTCTCCTCGTAGGTCTTGAGCGGCTGCAGGATCGTGGCCTTCAGCTTCTCGACTTCTGCCGCGTCGACCGCCGGCATCGCCGGCTTCTCGGTGACGATGTACCGGACCGCGCTCTTCGCCGCGATGCGCCCCTCGGCGTGGGAGCCGGAGGAGAACTTGTGCGAGGAGGCACCCGAGGCGTCGCCGGCCATGAACAGGCCCTTCACCGTCGACATTTGCTCATAGCCCCAGAAGTACTCGGGCGGGGCCAGATCCTTGGGACCGCTGACCCAGGCGCCCGACGCGCCGGAGTGCGAGCCGATGAAGTA
>MEMX01000033.1:97211-112101 GCA_001768075.1 Anaeromyxobacter sp. RBG_16_69_14
GCGCCTGGGAGATCGTCATGTCGAGGAAGTCTTCCCACGCCTCGGACTCGAGCTCCTTCAGCTTCTTCTTGGCCGCCTTCTCGTCACCGGCAGCGGCCGCGATCTTCTGGATCGCTTCCTCGGTGCGCATGTAGATGGGGCCCTTGCCCTCGAGCACGTCAAGCATGCCCAGGTAGTTGCGCAGGTTGGCCGGGATCGGCTTCACCTTGCCGTAGGGCAGCCACTTCTCGAGCTCGGGCTTGCGCTCCACCATGTACTCGCCGCCCATCGCGTTCGTCGCGCGGCTCTTGAAGAGGAGGAACCAGGCGCCGACCGGGCCGTAGGCATCCTTGAAGCGCACGGGGATGAAGCGCACTTCCTGGGAAGTGAGCTCGGCGCCGGCCTTGAGGGTGAAGTACGTCGAGCTGCCGGCGTTCCACGGCGGATACCAGGCGCGGCCGAGGCCTTCACCGGCCGAGCGCGGCTTGAAGACGTGCACGGCGCCGCCGAGAGAGAGCAGCGTCGCCTTGGACTTGAACACGTAGAACTTGTTCTCGCGGACCGAGAAGCCCACGGCACCCGCGCAGCGATCGCCGTCCATGATCGGACCGACGATGAAGATGCGCTCGAAGATGTTCTCCTTGCCCAGAGCGGTTTTGGCCGCCTCGGCAACGATCACCTTGTAGCTCTCGCCGTTGATCATCAGCTGCCAACGGCCCTCGTGCACGTAGCCGCCCTTCTCGTCCTTCCAGATCGGCAAGCCCCACTTCTCGAAGAGGTGGACGCTGCCGTCGACATGGCGGGCGATGTTGGCGACCAGGTCGTCACGCGCGACGCCCATGAGGTCGTTCCGCACGTATTCGACGTAGTTCTGGACAGTGTTCTGTCCGTCCTTGAGGCCGACGTACAGGTTGATGGCGGAAAGGCCCATGGCAACCGCGCCGGAGCGGTCCATCGCCGCCTTGTCGACGAGGGTGACCTTGAGGCCGTTCTTCTTCGCCCAGTGCGCCGCTTCGACTGCAGCGCCGCAAGCGGCCATGCCGCCGCCGAGGATCAGGAAATCCGTTTCGACTGTAACGGTATCAAAGTTAGTCATTCCCGGTCTCCTTTTACTTCGTCCAGACGTTGGGCAGGCCGAGTGATTGCGGCTCGGTGAACAAGGCGATGCTCTGGAGGTCCTCGCCAGGAGGGAACCCGCCAGTGGGCTCGGCCTTGCCTTCAGGGGTGGTGCGGATAGGGAACTTGAAACGCTTCACCATGCCGTTGCGGAACTTGACGGTCCACATGATGCTGTCGGTCGAGCGCAGCGGAACGACCGAGCCGCCCAGCGGCACGAAGTCGGCGTACCCGCGGACGTCGATCGCCTGCTGCGGGCAGATCTTCACGCAGCTGTAGCACTCCCAGCACATCTCCGGCTCTCGGTTGAAAGCCTTCATCAGGTCCTTGTTGAGGACCATCAGGTCGTTAGGACAAATGTACTGGCAGGCAGTCTTGTCGAGCGCTTTGCACCCGTCACACTTCTCCGGGTTTACGAAACTTGGCATCTCTTTCCTCCCTCTCGGGCTCGAGCTTCTTGATTGAGTTCCCGCTATTGCGTGCACAACCGTCGCGCACGGCCTATGCAACCGGGGCGGGACGGTATGCGATCGCAAAAAGCTAGTCAAACCCAAGAATTCGAATGCTGCTGATAAACAGGATTGATGATGGAGGGGCCGACCGATCAGCCGTTGTGTTTCGCGTCGCTTCCAGGCCAGCTGCGGCTCTGGCGGCGCAGCTCGTCGATGAAGGCCGCGACGGCGCGCGAGGCGGGAAACTCGTTCCAGGTGACGAGGACGATGCGGCGCGTGAGCGGCGGATCGACCAGGCTGCGCCCCAAACGGCCTTCGGGCTGCGCGTCGGTGACGACGTCGCGCTCGGTCACCATGTCGGGCAGGAAGGCGACCCCCATGCCGATCTGGACCATGCGCTTGACCGTCTCGACGTTCTCGGTCGAGAGCACCGGCTCGACGGCGACGCCGAGCCGGTCGAGATAGCTGGCGATGAGGGCGCCGGTGGGCGTCTGTGGCGACAGAGCGACGAACTGTACCCCTCTGAGCCTCTTGGGACGGATCGTCGGGGAACCATAGAAGGGGTGGGTGCGACCCGAGACGAGCGACACCCGCTCCTCGAAGAGGGTCTCGTATCGCAGCCGGCGATCGACCCGAGGATCGGCGAGGATCGCCAGGTCGACCTGGTTCGAGAGCAGGGTGTCGACGATGTCGTCGGCTTCCCGATACAGTACCGTTGGCCTCGTCGCCGGGTAGCCCGCGCGCATGGTCAAGAGCAGCTGGGGCAGGAAGTAGATTCCGACGCTGTTTACGGTGCCGATGCGGACCTCGCCGGCCGCTCCCTCGGAAAGCTCCTTGATGGCGCGCTGCGCCTGACGCACGGCGGCGCTGACCTGCCGGGCGTGCTGGAAGAGCAGGCGGCCGGCCTCCGTGGGGCTGACGCCACCGGGCCGGCGATAGAAGAGCTGCGCCCCGAGCTCCTCCTCGAGTTGCTTGATCTGATACGAAAGGGCGGGCTGCGTGATGTGAAGGCGAGCCGTGGCGCGCTTGAAACCCGATTCCTCGACCACCACCTCGAAGCAGTGGAGCCTGTTTAGGGTGGTTCCGCAGGCCCTCTCCGGCTTTGGCGCAGGACCACCCGCTGGAGCGGCGGGGTTGCCCGGGTTCTGGAAGACGGCCATGTACTTGCCTACCCCCCGGAGCAAGCGGCCCGGAGCTGGCGCCGGCGCCTCGGACTCGTAGCACGCCCCGGCACCACCTGTCACCCCCAAAGGGAGCACGCCCCGGACGCGGCGCCGTCACGCGCGGGACGCCGTAACTCGCGCCTCGACTGGCGCCGTGACACGCGCGTCAGCCGCGGCAGCCGCGCCACTGTCGCCCGGTCCGGCGTACCTCGCCGATGAACGCTTCCGCGGCGCGCGAGTGGTGCGAGTCGCGCCAGGTGGCGAGGACCACGCGTCGCGTGAGCGGCGGCTCGACCGCGCTGCGCGCGAGCCGGCCAGGCTTTCCGTCGCAGGCGATCTCCGCGCTCGTGACCATGTCCGGCAGGAAGGCCACGCCCATACCCGCCTCGACCATCCTCTTGACCGTCTCGACGTTGTCGGTCGAGACCACCGGCTCGAACTGGATGCCGAGCCTGTCGAGGTAGTTCCGGATGAGCGCTCCGGTTGGCGTCTGCGGCGACAGCGACACGAACTGCACGCCCTTCAGCTCTGCGGGCTCGACGCTGGGCCTGCCATAAAAAGGATGCGACGGGCTCGAGACCAGCGAGATGTGCTCTTCGAGGACGGTCTCGTACCGCAGCCGCCGGTCGGGGTGCGGGTCGGCGACCATCGCCACGTCCAGCTTGTTGCCGAGCAGGGCCTCGAGGAGCTCGTCCGAGTTGCGATACAGGATCTTCGGGCGCACCATCGGATGCTTGCCGCGGATCTCCCACAAGACCTGTGGAAGGAAATACGTCCCCACGCTGTTTACGGTTCCGATGCGGATCTCGCCCGTGGCGCCGTCCGACAGCTCGCGGACGGCCTGATGCGCTTCGTGCACGGCGTTGATCACCTGATAGGCATGCTGCAGCAGCACGCGGCCTGCCTCGGTGGGCGTGATGCCCCCGGACCGGCGATGGAAGAGCTGCACGCCCAGCTCTTCCTCGAGCTGCTTTATCTGGTAAGATAGGCCCGGCTGCGTGATGTGCAGGCGAGCCGTCGCCCGCTTGAAGCCGCCTTCCTCGAGGACGAGGACGAAGCACTGTAGCTGGTGCAGCTCCACTCGTGACTCCCAACCCAAGCACAAGCGGCGGCGCAAGCCGACGCGCAGCGACGCAAATCCTGCAACCGATTCCGGGCGTCATGCTAGCAGGGTTTCCTCCGTCGTGGCGACACCTTCCTGTGCCCGTCCCGACCCGTCCCCTCGACGTGCGCCTGCCTCACTGCCGCCGCGGACCGGAGCGGTCGGTTGGCTTGGGCGCGGCCTCTCGCCCCCTCGTCCTTGCACGGCTCGCCGTCCTCGACCAATTGCGTCACGAGTGTCACTTTCCGTCGATGGTGGTGCGTCCGTCGGAGGTTCGGGCCGTCGATGAATCCTCCACTCCACCGCGCCCTCGGGGCATCAATCGATTTTATCGAATGGTTCCAACTTCTGTGTATTGACACCCAGCCGGGTTCGCGCAACATGGCGGGCGAATAATCCTGTCAGCCCGAGTTCGTTCTCCTTGAGGACCCTACATGACCGACAAAAAGTATCCCACGCCGCTGCTGGACGATCTCGAAAAAGGCCCATGGCCGAGCTTTGTCAAGGAGATCAAGAAGAGCGCCAAGAGCCCCATGGTGCAAGACCTCCTGGGCCTCCTCGAGCGCTCCTACGAAGAGAAGATCGGGCACTGGAAGCACGGCGGCCTCGTCGGCGTCCAGGGCTACGGCGGCGGCGTCATCGGCCGCTACAGCGATCTGCCTGCGGAATTCCCTGACGTCTCCGAGTTCCACACCATCCGCGTCAATCAACCCTCAGGTTGGTTCTACACGTCCGATGCCCTGCGCACCCTCTGCGACATCTGGGACAGGCACGGCTCGGGCCTCACCAACATGCACGGCTCCACCGGCGACATCGTCTTCCTCGGCACCAAGACGACCGAGCTCGAGCCCATCTTCTCGGAGCTAACGGCGGCCGGCTTCGACCTCGGCGGCTCCGGCTCCGACATGCGCACGCCAAGCTGCTGCAACGGCATGGCGCGCTGCGAGTGGGCCTGCTACGACACGATGGCCTTCTGCAACGACGTCACTCAGACGTACCAGGACGAGCTGCACCGCCCGGCGTTCCCCTACAAGTTCAAGATCAAGGCCTCGGGTTGCCCGAACGATTGCGTCGCCTCGATCGCTCGTTCCGACATGTCGGTCATCGGCACCTGGCGCGACGACATCCAGATCGACCCGGCCGCCGTGAAGGAGTACGCGCTCGCCGGCAAGCTCGACATCGGGAAGGACGTCGCCGGCCGCTGTCCGACCAAGGTCATCGACTGGGACGGGACCACCCTCGCTATCGACAACAGCAACTGCGTCAAGTGCATGCACTGCATCAACGTCATGCCCAAGGCGCTCTCCCCGGGCAAGGATCGCGGCGCCACCATCCTCATCGGCGCGAAGGCCCCGATCGTCCAGGGCGCCCTGCTCGCTTCGGTGCTCGTTCCCTTCATCAAGCTCGAGCAGCCCTACGAGGACGTGAAAGAGCTCATCGCGGCCATGTGGGATCTCTGGGCCGAGCACGGCAAGAACCGAGAGCGCATCGGCGAATTCATCCAGCGCATCGGCCTGGGCAACTTCCTCGAGCAGATCGGCCTCGATCCCGCTCCCGAGATGGTCATCCAGCCGCGAACCAACCCCTACATCTTCTACAACCTGTAGCCGTGGGGTTGTGAGCCAGCGACAACTTCGAGACAACGACAACACTCTTAAGGAGGACTCACAATGTCCGCCGACGTAGTCAAAGCCAAGAGAAAGACAGACATCGGGCCGCCGAACTACACCAAGTTCCTTCCGCCGATCATCAAGGAGAACTACGGCAAGTGGAAGTACCACGAGGTCCCGCAGCCGGGCGTGCTCGTGCACACTTCGCACTCGGGCGCCAAGCTCTACTCGGTGCGCGCCGCGACGCCCCGCCTCCTCAGCATCGAGACCCTGCGGCTGTTCGCCTCCATCGCCGACGAGTTCACCGGCGGCTTCCTTCGCTTCACGAGCCGTAACAACGTGGAGTTCCTGGCGACGGACGAGGGCAAGGTCGCTCCCCTGATCGCACGCCTGAAGAAGGAGGGCTATCCGGTTGGCGGCATCGGGCCGTCGATCACGAACATCGTCCACACCCAGGGTTGGGTGCACTGCCACTCGGCCGCCTCGGATGCCTCGGGCGTCGTGAAGGCGCTCATGGACGAGCTTTACCCGCGCTTCGAGAACATGGACCTGCCCGGGAAGACCCGCATCGCCTTCGCATGTTGTCTCAACATGTGCGGCGCCGTGCACTGCTCGGATATCGCGGTCCTCGCCGTGCACCGCAAGCCCCCGAAGATCAACCACGCCACGCTCGGGAAGACCTGCGAGATCCCCAGCACGGTCGCCGCCTGCCCGACGGGTGCCATCCGCCCGGCCACCGTCGACGGGAAGCAGTCGGTCGAGGTCATCGAAGAGCAGTGCATGTTCTGCGGCAACTGCTTCACCGTCTGCCCGTCCATGACGATGGCGGACCCCGAGAACGACGGCATCTCGATCTGGGTCGGCGGCAAGGTCTCCAACGCCCGGCACGAGCCGATGTTCTCGAAGCTGGCGATCCCGTACCTGCCGAACAACCCGCCGCGCTGGCCCGAGGTCACGGCTGCAGTCAAGAACATCGTCGATGTCTATGCCAAGAACGCCCGCAAGTTCGAGCGCATCGGCGAATGGATCGAGCGCATCGGTTGGCCGAAGTTCTTCAAGCTGACCGGGATCGAGTTCACCAAGTACCACCTCGACGACTTCACGCATGCCGGCGAGAGCTTCAAGCGCTCGGCGCAGCTGCGGCATTCGTCAGAGGGCTGAGGAGGAACGATGCCTGCCCAGACTCCAGAGTCCGTTGCCGACGCGATGTATGCGATGCTGAAGGACTACGCCGGCAAGAAGAACCTGAAGGCCATGGACCTCACCAAGGCCATGATCGAGAAGTTTGGCGACGACTGCGACAAGCAGCTCTGCAAGAGCGCCATCCGGATTCTCATGGACGACGCCCGCTGCACGTACTCCTACGTCGGCGGCAGCTACGTCGTCCTCAACCCCGATTACGGCAAGTAAGCGTATTCAGCAACGTATCCCAGGTATCCAGTAACCGTACCCAGTAAGCGCATATCGTTACCCGCGGAGAATGCACGAATGGCCCTGCTGAAGAAGACGGACAAGAAGCCCCTGAAACTCCCCACTCGTGGCGGCGCGGGTGGCGGCGTGTCTTCGCTGCGACCCCAGCAGATCGAGAAGCTGGCGCCGTGCCTGGACACTTGTCCCGCGGGTAACGATATTCGCCTTTGGCTCAACACCATCTCGCAGCGCGAGAAGAGCAACCTCTCGCTCGAAGCTGCGTTCGACCTGGCCTTCCGCCTCGCCAGCGCCAACAACCCTCTGCCCGCGGTGATGGGGCGCGTCTGCCCCCACCCCTGCGAGAACAAGTGCAATCGCAAGGAGAAGGAAGGCTCCGTCGGGATCAACTCGCTCGAGCGGTTCCTCGGCGATTGGGCTCTCGACCGGAAGCTCAAGCTCTCCGTGCTCGCGCCCGCCGGCACTCACTCCGAGAAGATCGCGGTCGTCGGCGGCGGCCCTGCCGGCCTCTCCGCCGCCTACCAGCTCGCGAGCCGCGGTTACAAGGTGACGATCTTCGAGAGCCTGCCCGAAGCGGGCGGCATGCTGCGTTACGGTATCCCCGACTACCGCCTGCCGCGCTCGGTGCTCGACGCCGAGATCCAGCGCATCGTCGACCTGGGCGTCGAGCTGCGCTGCAGCACCGCAATCGGGAAGGACGTCAGCTTCGAGAGCCTGCAGAAGGACTTCGACGCGGTCTTCGTCGCCATCGGCGCCCATCAGGGCAAGAAGATCCGCGTGCCGGGCGAGGATGGGCCCATGGTCTACACGGGCACCGAGTTCCTGCGCCAGGTGGCGCTCGGGAAGCCGCCTCCTGTCGGCAAGAAGGTGGCCGTCATCGGCGGCGGCGACACCGCCATCGACGCCGCCCGCGTCTGCCTTCGCCTCCCCGAGGATGCCGCAAACGTCTCTAGCCGGCTCGGCGCCGACGTCACCCTCTTCTACCGCCGCACCCGCACCGAGATGCCGGCCATCGAGGCCGAAGTGGTCGGCGCCGTGGAGGAGAAGGTCAAGATCGAGTTCCTGGCCGCGCCCGCCAAGATCGTGCGCGACGAGTCGGGCAAGGTCGTGAAGCTCGTCATCCAGCGGATGCGCCTCGGCGATCCCGACGCTTCCGGCCGGCGCTCCCCTGTACCCATCGAAGGCGACCTCATCGAGGTCGATTGCGACACCGTGATCACCGCGGTGAGCCAGGAGCCCGATTTCAAGTCTGTCGGTGGCGCGCTCGGCGCCACGCGCTGGCTCGAGGCCGACGGATGGGGCAAGACCTCCATCCCCAAGGTCTGGACGGGCGGCGACAACGTGAACCTGGGCCTTGCCACCATCGCCGTGGGCCAGGGCCGCAAGGCAGCCGAGGCCATCCACGCCAGCTTCCGGGGCGAGGAGGCGAAGGTGCCGTCGCACGGTCCCGAGGTCACCGCTCAGCGCATCAAGATCGATTTCTACGAACCGAAGCCGCGAGCCGAGCGCACCCACCTCGATGCCGAGACGCGCCTGGCGCAGCCCCACGCCGAGATCGAGCATGGTCTCACGCCGGAGCAGGCGACCGAGGAGGCCAGCCGCTGCTTCTCCTGCGGCCTCTGCTTCGGCTGCGAGCGCTGCTGGATGTACTGCACGCCATCCTGCTTCACCAAGCTCAGCGAGCATGCGCCAGGCAGCTACTACAAGATCAAGCTCGACACCTGCGACGGCTGCAAGAAGTGCGTCGACGAGTGCCCCTGCGGCATGCTGGACATGGTGTAGGCAGGGAGAACGAGTTGCGGCCTTCCCTACCGAGAGTCGTCGTCGCCGGTCTTGCCGGCGACGTCGGCAAGAGCCTTGTGACGCTCGGTGTTGCGCGCGCCCTCCGTCAGCGCGGCTGGAGGGTCGCACCGTTCAAGAAGGGCCCGGACTTCATCGACGTCGCCTGGCTGGGAGCGGCGGCCTGCGCCCCTGGGCGCAACCTCGACACGTATCTCATGTCTCCCGAAGCCATCGCAGGCTCTCTGCAGCGGGCCTCGAAGAGCGCCGATCTGGCGCTCGTCGAAGGCAATCGCGGCCTCTTCGACGGCGCCGACGCGAAGGGCTCACACTCGACGGCGCAACTCGCCAAGCTCATCGGGGCGCCGGTCATCCTGGTGGTGAGCGCTGCCAAGGTCACCCGCACCATCGCCGCCCAGGTGCTCGGGTGCCAGGCCCTCGATCCGGACCTTAACCTAGCCGGCGTCGTCCTGAATCGCATCGCGACGAGTCGGCAGGAGAAGGTGATCCGAGAGGCGATCGCCAGCGAGACGGGCGTGCCGGTCCTCGGGGCCATCCCGCGACTCGAAGTGCAGCACCTTCCGAGCCGCCACCTCGGTCTCGTCTGCGCCTCCGAGCACCCGGAGCGCGAAGCGGCGCTCGACGGGCTCGCGGCGGTCATCTCGAAGCACGTGGACGTCGAGGCCGTGTGCGCCATCGCGGCTCGTGCCGAGTGCATGCCGGCGTCCGCGATGCCGGAGCTGCCCCGGAGCAACGGCCGGCCTGTGCGCATCGGCGTGCTCCGCGACGCCGCGTTTTCTTTCTATTACCCAGAGAACCTCGAGGCCCTCGAGGCGGCCGGCGCCGAGCTCGTCCCCATCTCGCCGCTCGCCGACGACGAGCTGCCGGCCATCGACGGCTTGTATGCCGGCGGCGGATTCCCCGAGGAGCACGCGGCTGCGCTCGCCGCCAACCAGCGGTTGCGCTCTGCGCTCGCAGCCGCCATCGACGCCGGGCTGCCGGCGTGGGCCGAGTGCGGTGGGTTGATGTACCTGTCGCGAGGGCTGGTGCGCGACGGGCTTGAACATGCCATGGTTGGCGCCCTCCCCTTCGTCGTCGAGCACACGGCGCGCCCCCAGGGGCACGGCTATGTCGCCGCTACGATCGACACCGCCAACCCGTTCCTCGCGGTGGGATCGCGCGTCGTCGGCCATGAATTCCACTACTCCCGCCTGGCCCGTCCGGCCGATGTCGAGACCGTGCTCGCAGTGGAGCGCGGCGTCGGCTTGGGCCACGGCCGCGATGGCGCGAGGGTGGGTAATGTCATCGCCACCTACACGCATCTGCACGCGCTCGGGGCTCCCGGGTGGGCTTCGAGCTTGGTGCAGGCAGCGCGAGGCGTCATTGCCCATCTGCCGGGGCATGCCGTCACAGCGTCGGCAGGAGGGGCACGATGACCACAGAGACGCAGACGATCGAGGAGCTTCGGCGGGCCGTGGCGGAGGCGCCGCCGTCGGCGCACGCCCACCTACGCCTCGGCACCGCATTGCTCAAGGCTGGCGAGCTACGCGAGGCAGAGCGCGAGCTCCGGGCCGCCCTGGCTCTCGACCCCAAGTGCGCAGGCGCGTGGGTGAACCTCGGTGGTATCTTGCTCGCGCGCTGGGAGTTCGCGGCCAGCATAGCGGCCAACCGCCGAGCCGCTGCGGCCGAGCCGACCCTGGCGCTGGCGCACTACAACGAAGCCATCGGGCACCTCCATCTGGGCGAGTCCGCGGACGCCATCGGGTGCCTCACCAAGGCCGTCGAGCTCGATCCCAAGAACGCCGCCGCTTACTACCACCTCGGTGTCGCATTGCAGGCGAACGGGCAAACGGCCGAGTCGAAGCTCTGCGTTGCCTACGCTACCGAGCTCGGCTACCGGGCTGATCCAGCGTCGCTGCGGGACCTGGAGCGAGCGCATACTGGCGCCCAGGCAGGTCTCGCCGACGAAGAAGACGCAACCGGAACGAGTTCGCAATCGAGTTGTACTCCGTCAACCAGCAAGGAGAAACACAATGGCACAGCTGAAGGTCGGTGACTTTTCCCTCGACCTGGACGAAGACGGCTTCATCCAGCAGCCCGAGAAGTGGGACAAGAACGTGGCGCTCGCGCTCGCCGAGACGGAAGGCGTGAATGAGCTCTCCGAGAAGCACTGGAAGCTCGTGAATTATTTGCGCGAGTACTACCAGAAGTTCGGTGTCGCGCCGATGATCCGCAAGGTCTGCAAGGACACCAACATGAAGCTCAACGAGATCTACGAGCTCTTTCCGTCGGGCCCGGCCAAGGGCGCCTGTAAAGTCGCGGGCTTGCCTAAGCCCACGGGCTGCGTCTGACCGCGTCGAGACCCGCTGGCGAGTAGTTTGCAGCTACAGCCCTCGGGGGCTGCGATCGGAGCAGAAGCGTGACGTTGCGAGAGTTCATGGTCCAGAGGCAGCCCGCCCTGTGCGAGCGGTGGCTGGATTTGCTCCTCGCCGACTACGGCGAGGAGACAGCGGCGAACTGGCGGCGCGAGCGGGATCCTTTTGCAAATCCCATCGGCCACACGTTCACCACCGAGGCCCCGAGGCTCGTCGAGGCGGTCAGCGGCGACGGTAAGTTCGACACCGTCGCCGCCGCTGCCCTCGAGGCGATCATCAAGATCCGCTCCGTCCAGGAGCTCGCTCCCTCCCGCGCCATCGCGTTCGTCTACATGCTGCGCGACGTCATCCGCGGCGAGCTCGGCACCGAGCTCGCTCGGGGGGCTCACGCCACAGCGCTCGCGACGGTCGATCGACGGATCGAGCGCCTGGCACTGCTCGCGTTCGACGTCTACGTCCGCTGTCGTGAGCAGGTCTTTCGCCTGCGCCAGGACGAGCTCAAGCGCAGCGTCGCCTCGCTTCTGCGGCGCTGGCACGGAAGTGAGCTTCCCGAGCCGGCATCGGAGGAGGTGGTGCACCTGTCTCCGCCTCCGAATCACGCCGTCCGGAGGTGACGAATGGGAATCCTCGTATCCTTTCTTGCGGTCGTCGCGCTCTTCCTCTCCGTCCTCGTCGGCATCGACAGCCTCGGCTTGCGGTGGCTGTTCGGCGTCGCCGTGCCCTACGCGGCTGCGGCGCTGTTCCTGGGTGGCTTCCTGGTGCGGGTCCTGGGCTGGGCTCGGTCGCCCGTGCCCTTCGCCATCCCCACGACCTGTGGCCAGCAGAAGTCGCTCCCCTGGATCAAGTCGGCGTCGATCGAGAACCCCTCGACCACACTCGGGGTGATCGCGCGGATGGCCCTCGAGGTGTTCGCCTTCCGTTCGCTGTTCCGCAACACCAAGACCGAGCTGCGCGACGGGCGGCTCTCCTACGCCTCCAACAAGTGGCTGTGGGCGGCGGGGCTGGCGTTCCACTACTCCTTCCTCGTCATCCTGCTCAGGCACCTGCGCTTCTTCATGGAGCCCATCCCGGGCTTCGTGCTCGCCCTGACCACGGTCGACGGCTTCCTCCAGCTCGGCCTGCCTGTGGTGCTCACCACCAGCTTGATCTTCGTCGGCGCGGTCACCTTCCTCCTCGTGCGCCGGGTTGCGTCACCGCAGCTGCGCTACATCTCGCTGCCGACCGACTACTTCCCGCTGTTCCTGCTGCTCGCCATCGGCGCGAGCGGTCTCTGGCTCCGCCACGTCACCAAGATCGACGTGCCGGCCGCCAAGGCCATGGTGATGGGCCTCTTGCAGCTTTCGCCCAAGCCGGCGGAGTCCCTGGGGACGCTCTTCTACGCGCACCTCTTCTTCGTCAGCACGCTCCTCGTCTACTTCCCGTTCAGCAAGCTGATGCACATGGCCGGCGTGTTCCTGTCGCCTACCCGCAATCTCGCCGCCAACACCCGCGAAGTGCGACATGTGAACCCCTGGAATCACCCGGTCGCGCTCCACACGTACGATGAGTACGAGGAAGAATTCCGCGAGCGCATGCGCGACGCCGGCCTGCCCCTCGAGAAGGAGTCGTGAGCATGTCCGAGGACCTGAAGCCAGACCAGCTGGAGTACTACAAGCAGGAAAGCCTGTTGAAGGTGGACTATCGCCCACCCGCGACAGACTGGATGCAGACGCCGACGGCGATGCGTCCCGGCGCGTTCATCTACTCCGCCAAGCCCAAGAACATCGAGTACATCGATTTTCCCAACGCCCGCAACTGGGCGCCGATTGACGAGGACTGGAAGCTCCCGACCAACTGGAAAGAGATCGTCATCCAGGGCATTCGCGAGCGCCTCGACAAGTACCGCTCGTTCAAGGTCTTCATGGACATCTGCGTGCGCTGCGGCGCCTGCGCAGACAAGTGCCACTTCTACATCGGCGGCGGCGATCCGAAGAACATGCCGGTGCTGCGCGCAGAGCTCCTGCGCTCCATCTACCGGAACGACTTCACCACTGCCGGCAAGCTCCTCGGCCGCATGGTGGGAGCGCGTCCGCTCACCATCGACGTCATCAAGGAGTGGTTCTTCTACTTCTACCAGTGCACCGAGTGCCGCCGCTGCTCCGTGTTCTGCCCGTACGGCATCGACACCGCCGAGATCACGATGATGGCGCGCGAGCTGCTGCACCTGCTCGGCATCGGCGTGAACTGGATCATGGAGCCGGTCGCGAGCTGCTACCGCACCGGCAACCACCTCGGCATCCAGCCCCACGGCCTCAAGGACACGCTCGAGTTCTTCGCCGAAGACATCGAAGAGGTGACGGGGGTGAAGGTCGAGGTGCCCATGAACAAGAAGGGCGCCGAGGTCCTGTTCGTCACGCCCTCCGGTGACTTCCTCGCCGACCCCGGCACCTACACCGCCATGGGTTACATGGCGCTCTTCCACGAGATCGGCCTCGACTACACCTTCAGCACCTACGCCTCCGAGGGCGGCAACTTCGGGCTCTTCACCTCCGCCGACATGATGAAGCGGCTCAATTCCAAGATCTACGCCGAGGCCAAGCGGCTCGGGGTGAAGTGGATCATGGGAGGCGAGTGCGGCCACATGTGGCGCGTTCTGCACCAGTACATGGACACGATGAACGGGCCTGCCGACTTCCTCGAGGTGCCCGTCTCGCCCATGACCGGAACGCGGTTCGAGCACGCGCGCTCGACCAAGATGATCCACATCGCCGAGTTCACCGCCGACCTCATCAAGCACGGGAAGCTGAAGCTCGATCCGAGCCGCAACGACTGCAGGCGCGTCACCTTCCACGACTCCTGCAACCCGTCGCGAGCGATGGGCATGCTGGAGGAGCCGCGCTACGTCCTCAAGAACGTCTGCCGGAACTTCTTCGAGATGCCACCCAATACCATCCGCGAGCAGACGTTCTGCTGCGGTGGCGGTGCGGGTCTCGGCACCGACGAGAACATGGAGATGCGGCTACGCGGCGGGCTCCCGCGCGGCAACGCCGTCAGGCATGTCCAGGAGAAACACGGCGTGAACCAGCTCGCCGCGTGCTGCGCCATCGATCGCGCCACGCTCACGACCGTCTGCGATTTCTGGGCACCAGGGGTCAAGGTGACCGGCATCACCGAGCTCGTCGCGAACGCGCTGGTCATGAAGGGCGAGGGCGATCGCAAGCTCAACTTCCGGAAGGAACCGATGCGCGGCGAGGAGGACGGCCATGTATAGTGCTGGCAAGATCATCCTCGGGCTGGGCGTCTTCGCCGCTGCCGTGACCGCGCCAGTCTGGTACGGGCTCGCGCACGGCAAGAGCAGCCCGCCCGACCTGGAGCGCCCCACGGAGGCCAAGGACTGCGTCGAGCCCGCGGCCTACATGCGAGCGCGGCACATGGAGCTGCTCGACAGCTGGCGCGACGCCGTGGTGCGCCGGGGCGAGCATGTCTATGTCGCGGCCGACGGCAAGCATCACGACATGAGCCTCACCGGCACGTGCCTGCGCTGCCATTCCGAGCCGAGCAAGTTCTGCGTTCGCTGTCACGATTACGCTGGGGTGGAGGTCTTCTGCTGGGACTGCCACCAGCAGAAGAAGAGGAGCTGACCATGAGACGACGCAGCTTCCTCAAGATGGCGGGCCTGGGAATCTTCGGGGCCTGCGGCGTGCCCGTCGCGCAGGCCATGGCCCGCGCCGGGAGCACCAAGCCCGCATCGAACGCGTCGCATGGGAAGCGCTGGGCGATGGTGATCGACGAGCGCAAGTGCCTCACGAAGTCCGGCTGTGAGGCGTGCGCCCTGGCCTGTCACAAGGGCCACAACGTACCGACGATGGCCAACCCTCGGCACCAGATGAAGTGGATCTGGAAGGAA
>MEMX01000033.1:112137-114548 GCA_001768075.1 Anaeromyxobacter sp. RBG_16_69_14
ACGCCGTATACGCCAGCCGGGCTGAAGGAGCGGCCGACGCTGGTCCTCTGCAACCACTGCGAGAACCCGCCGTGCGTCCGCGTCTGCCCGACGGAGTCGACCTGGAGGCGGGACGACGGCATCGTCATGATGGACGAGCACCGGTGCATCGGATGTCGCTACTGCGTGACGGCCTGCCCTTACGGCGCGCGCAGTTTCAACTGGGAAGACCCGCGTCCGCACATCGTCGGCGAGCCGACTGAATACCCGACCCGCACCAAGGGCGTCGTCGAGAAGTGCACCTTCTGCGCGGAGCGGCTTGCGGTCGGCAAGCGCCCTCTGTGCGTCGAGGCGTGCGAAGGCATCGGCTGCGGCGCCCTGGTGTTCGGCGACCTCGGCGATCCGAGCTCGGCGGTATCGGCGCTGGTGCGCGGCGGTGAGATGGGTCGCCGCAAGGCGGGGCTCGGCACGTCGCCGCACGTCTTCTACATCCTCTGAGGTCAGAATGCTCGAGAAGGCACTCACAGGCAGCCGCGGCTACTGGACCCTCCTGGCGGCTTTGTTCGCCTTGGTCGTGGTGGGCCTCGTCACCTACCTGCAGCAGTTCGCCCAGGGGCTAGGTCTCACGGGGTTGTCGCGCGACGTCCCGTGGGGCCTCTACATTTCGCAGTTCACCTTCCTCGTCGGCGTCGCTGCGTCCGCGGTGATGGTGGTGCTGCCCTATTACGTGCACCACTACAAGGCATTCGGGAAGCTCGCCATCCTGGGCGAGTTCCTGGCCATCCCCGCCTGCTTCATGTGCGTCCTGTTCATCTTCGTGGACATGGGCCAGCCCAGGCGGGTGATCAACATCATCCTCCACCCGACACCGCACTCGGTCATGTTCTGGGACATGATCGTCCTCAACGGCTACCTGCTCCTCAACGTCGTCATCTCGCGGGCCACCTTCCGCGCCGAGCGCGCCGGCCGGCCGCCCCCGGGGTGGGTGAAGCCGCTCATCTATCTCTCCGTGCCCTGGGCGGTCAGCATCCACACCGTGACGGCGTTCCTCTACAGCGGCCTCGCCGCGCGGCCATTCTGGCTCACCGCCATCCTGGCACCGCGCTTCCTCGCCTCCGCCTTCGCGTCCGGCCCCTCCCTGCTCATCCTGCTCGCGCTGCTCGTGCGCCGCGTCACGAAGTTCGACGCCGGCAAGGAGGCTATCGCCAAGCTGGGCGAGATCGTCGCCTACGGGATGTCCGTGAACATATTCTTCGTCGGCCTCGAGATCTTCACCGCCTTCTACAGCGGTAGGCCCGAGGAGATCGAGCACTTCACCTACCTCTACGCCGGCCTGCACGGGCACCACGTCCTCGCGCCGTGGATGTGGGCTTCCCTCGCGCTCTCGGCCCTGGCGCTCGTGCTGCTGCTCGTCCCCAGGCTGCGCCGCAACGAGTCCGTCCTCGTCGTCGCGTGCCTCGCGGTCGTCGGCGCCCTCTGGATCGACAAGGGGCTCGGGATGGTGGTCACCGGATTCGTGCCTTCGCCGCTCGGCCACGTGACCGAGTACTGGCCGACAGGCCGCGAGGCCCTCATCGCGCTCGGCATCTACGCCCTCGGCGGGCTCGTCCTCACGGTCCTCTACAAGATCGCGACCACTGTTCGTGAGGAACTCGAGGCCTGACAGCTCGCCCCGAGAACAGGAGTGCCTGGTGTACCCAGTGATGTTGAGCCTGCGCGGCCGCCCAGCCCTCGTGGTGGGCGGTGGCGAGGTGGCGCTCCGCAAGGTCGAGGGCCTCCTCGCGGAAGGCGCGCGCCTGACGGTGATCGCGCCCGAGACCGTCGGGGCCATCGACGCCCTCGCGCGCCGCGGCTCCCTCGAGCTGCGCCGGCGCTGCCATCGCGCGGGTGACGTGGCCGGCTTTGCGCTGGTCTTCGCGGCCACGGATGATCGCGGCGTCAATAGCCGCGTCTTCGCCGAGGCGCGGGACGCCGGTATCTGGGTCAACGTCGCCGATGACCCCGAGCTCTGTACGTTCTACCTCCCAGCCCGGGTCCAGCGCGGCTCGCTGCAGCTCGCGATCGCGTCGGAAGGCGGCGCGCCCTTCGTCGTTCGCCGCCTGCGGCAGCTGCTGGCGCGCCGCTTCGGGCCAGAATGGAGCGAGTGGGTCGAGGCTGCCGCGCGCTTCCGACAGGCCGTGCGGGCCCTGGGGCTCCCGCGAGCGGCAGTCGAGCGCCTCCACGACGCGTTCTTCGCGGCGACCGTCGACGGTGAGCGGCTCCGGGCGCGCGTCCCCAGGGCGGCCGAGCTCGAGGCCTGGCTCGCGCCTCACGCCGACGAGGCGCCCCACAGCCCAGACCAGGGAGCCGACTCCGGCGATGGCGCCGCGCTGGTACCCTTCGCCCCCCGGGGCGGGCCGGCTCCCGCCCCGCAGCCCGGGCTGGTGTCGCTC
>MEMX01000033.1:114620-119381 GCA_001768075.1 Anaeromyxobacter sp. RBG_16_69_14
ATCGTCTACGATCGCCTTGCGGCCGGAGCGCTACCGTGTGACGTCGGAGCGGAAGTGGAGCTGCACTGCGTCGGCAAGGAGGCGGGTCACCACTCCGTGCCCCAGGAGGAGATCAATGCCCTCCTCGCGCGCCTGGCCCTCGCCGGCAAGCGCACCGTGCGCCTCAAGGGTGGCGATCCGTTCGTCTTCGGCCGCGGCAGTGAGGAGGCGGAGGCCCTGCGCGACCTCGGCATCCCTTACGAGATCGTTCCCGGGGTGACGGCGGCCATCGGCGTGACTGCATGCGCCGGCATCCCGGTGACTCACCGCGGCGAGTCCGTGCGCCTCACGCTCGTCACCGCTCACGAGTCCTCGAAGGGTGACGGCCCGCAGGTGCGCTGGGATCTGCTGGCCCGGGATCCGCACGCGACGCTCGTCGGTTACATGGGGGTCGCGAACCTGCCCGAGGTCGCGAGCAAGCTCATCGCCGCCGGCATGCCAGCGGGGACTCCGGCGGCGCTCGTCGCCCAGGGGACCCGGGCGGGCCAGCAGACGGTGGTGAGCACGCTCGGGGCGCTGCACGCGGCGGGTCTCGCTGCAGGAGTGCGCCCGCCCGCCATCTTCGTCATCGGGCCGACGGTGCGTCGCGCGGCGACGCTCGACTGGTTCGCGAGCCGGCCGCTCTGCCGGGAGCGAATCGGTGTATTTTTGGATGCGACGGGACCGGGCGCCGCGGCACCTGCGACAGGACTGGGCCTCGCGCTCGACGTCGCCGGGGCAGAGCTCATCGAGGCACCCCGGCCGCTTTCGCCGGCCGCGCGCGTGGTCATGGGGGCCGCGCCACTGACCGGCTGGCTCTTACGGAGCGTCGAGGAGGTCGAGGCGCTACAGGAGGAACGCGATACCGCAGGCTGGATCGCCGAAATGAATGCCTATTGCCTGGGATCGGCCACCGTCATTCGTGCCCGGGCGCTTGGATGGCGAAATGTCATCGAGATCGCCGAAGGGGCGGCACCCGAAGCAATCATCGCAACAATTGCCGCCTGCAGTCACCTCGCCGCATTGGGCGGCGAGAAAGGGGTCAGACGATGTCGCTGATACCATATCTGCTGGCGTACGCAGGTATCGTCGTGTTCGTGGTCGCCGTCATTGCGCGCATTCGCATGTTCGCCCGCATGCCAATGCACCTTCGCTGGGAGCTGTACCCGGTACCGCACGAAGCCAGCCGCGCCGCACATGGTGGCTCGTACCTGGAGGAGGTCGACTGGTGGCTCAAGCCACGGGAGGTCTCGAAGGCCGCCGAGCTCAAGGCGATGGGGACCGAGATCCTCTTCCTGGAGGCGCTCCACAAGCACAACCGACCCATGTGGCGGAGCTCCTTTCCCTTCCATTTCGGCCTCTACCTGGTCATCGCAGCGACCGCGCTCATGGGGGCCGGCTCGGTGCTGGCGCACCTCGCCGATGGCTTCGCGGCTTCGGGCTTTGGAAGCTTGTGGCACGCGGCCGTAGTGCTCACGGGCGCTGTCGGGCTGGCGATCAGCATCTATGGCGCCCTCGGGCTCTTGCAGCGACGCCTGACCTCGCCCGACCTCAAGGACTTCACCACCGCCGCCGACGTCTTCAACCTCGCCTTCTTCGTGGTGGCGTTCGGCTGCGCCTTCCTCACCTTCGCCCTCTTCGACCGGAGCTTCACGCTGGTCAGCACGTTCATCCACAACCTCGTCACCTTGCGATTCGAGCCCGTCGCTAGCGGGCAAGCTGGGCTGATGGTAGGCGTGTCCGTGAGCCTACTCGCAGTCCTGCTCGCCTACATCCCGCTCACGCACATGTCGCACTTCGTTGGCAAGTACTTCGCCTACCACTCCGTCCGCTGGAACGACGCGCCCAACCTGCAGGGCGGCCCACAGGAGGCGGGCATCATGGCGAACCTGACCCAGAAGGTCACCTGGGCGGCGCCCCATATCCAGAGCGGCGGTGAGAAGAACTGGGTCGAGGTCGCGACCATGGACTACAAGAAGTACGGCGGAGGAGAGAAGAAATGATCAAGAATCCTTCCATCCGCGACCTCGCGCGCGGCGAAGGTCCGGTGACCGAGCTGAACGTCAAGGACCAGGAGCCCCTGCCGCCCCCGTACGACAAGCTCGACGAGGAGCCGCCCATGGCAGCCCTCTCGAGCTCGGCGAAGGAGAGGTTCGTCAACCTCGACAACACCATCGCCGTCAACATACCCAAGCCGAAGACCAAGGCCGAAGAGGAGCGCCTCGTCAAGGGCTTCCTCTCCGGGATGCAGAAGCTCTTCAACGCAGGCGACAACTGGACCTTCCTGCAGCCGCTCGTCCTTTCGATGGAGCACTGCGCCCGCTGCCAGACCTGCTCGGAGTCGTGCCACATCTACGCAGAGAGCGGCCACAACCCGCTCTACCGGCCCAACTACCGGTCCGAGATCTTCCGCCGACTCTATTTCAAGCACATCAAGAAGGAAGGCACCTGGGCGCGCGGTGACATGGAGCTCAACTGGGAGGCAGTGGCACGCCTCATCGAGCTCGCCTACCGCTGCAATCTCTGCCGGCGCTGCGCGCAGACCTGCCCCATCGGCGTCGACAACGGCATGATGGCCCGCGAGATCCGCAAGCTCGCCAGCCAGGAGCTCGGGATCCGTCCCAAGGAACTCCACGACGACGGCTCCATGCTGCAGCAGAAGGTCGGATCCTCGACGGGCATGTCCTCGATTGTCGTCAAAGACAACATGGACTTCATCGACGAGGAAATGACCGAGAAGACTGGTCTCACGCTCAAGACGCCCTGGGACGTCGAGGGCGCCGACGTCCTCCTCATGCACAACGCCGGCGAGATCCTGGCCTGGCCCGAGAACCCGGGCGCGTTCGGCATCCTGCTCGAGGCGGCGGGCGTCAGCTGGACGCTCTCCTCCGACCTGGCGGCGTACGACAGCATCAACTACGGCGCCTTCTACGACGACGTCCAGCTCGCGCGCACCTTGATCCTGCACATCCAGGCCGCCAAGAAGCTGAAGGTGAAGAAGATCCTGATCGGCGAGTGCGGTCACGCCCACAAGGCCATGACCGTCATCGCCGACCGGATCCTCACCGGGGACCTCAACATCCCGCGCGAGAGCTGGCTTCCGTTCATGGTCGACATCGTCAGGCAGGGGCGGATCAAGTTCGACAAGAGCCGGAACGATTTCCCGGTCACGCTGCACGACCCCTGCAACATCACCCGCCTCATGGGGATCTCGGAGCCGCAGCGCGAGATCATGCGCGCCGTCGTGCCGGAGGAACGCTTCCGGGAGATGACCCCCCACGGCGTCAACAACTACTGCTGCGGCGGCGGCTCCGGCTTCGCGATCATCGGAGGCCACAACTTCCCGGACTGGCGCTTCCGCGGCCCCGGCCGCCGGAAGTTCCGGCAGATCCTGAACGCCTTCCAGGGCGAGAAGATGGACAAGGAGCACCCGAAGTACGTGTGCGCCCCGTGCAGCAACTGCAAGGGCCAGATCCGCGACATGCTCAAGTACTACGACGCGTGGGAGAAGGCAGGCATCAACTACGGCGGCTTGGTAGAGCTGATGGTGAACGCCATGCCTGAAGCCAAGCCGGGCTTCATCGACTGGGAGTGGCACTAGGCGCTCTGGGCCAACCTCGGCCCATCGCAGGGAGAGTCAACGTGAACGTGATCCTGTTGGGGCCGCCTGGCGTGGGTAAGGGTACCCAGGCCAAGCGGCTCACCGAAGAGTACCGTATTCCGCAGATCTCCACGGGCGACATGCTGCGCGCCGCCATCAAGGCGGGCTCGCAGCTCGGCAAGGAGGCCAAGGGGTTCATGGACCGCGGCGCCCTCGTGCCGGACAGCGTGGTCCTGGGTCTGGTCGACGAGCGCATCCGCGCGGACGACGCCAAGAACGGTTTCATGCTCGACGGCTTCCCGCGCACCGTCGTGCAGGCCGACACCCTCGGCGAAATGCTCGTCAAGCAAGGGCGCGCCATCGACCACGTGGTCTGCCTGCTGGCTGCGAACGACGAGCTGGTGCGGCGCCTCGCCGGCCGGCGTACCTGCAACAAGTGCAGCGCCCCTTTTCACGTCGATTTCAAGCCGCCGCGCAAGCCTGGCGTCTGTGACGCCTGCGGCGGCGAGCTCTACCAGCGCGACGACGACAAGGAAGAGGCCATCCGGACGCGCCTCGTCACCTACGACACGCAGACCAAGCCCCTCATCGAATACTACAAGGGCAAGAAGCTCTTGCGGTCGGTCGACGGCCTCGGCAGCATGGACGCAGTCTACGCGCGCATCCGCGAGGCGCTCGGCCCAGCGTAGCTCTGGCTGTCGAAGACTTCCTGCACGCACGGCGAGCAGGGCGGGCAACGAACCTCGCCCTGCTCGCTGGCGTTTCCGGCTCGTGGGTCCGTCCGAGGAGCAGCCTCGAGAGCGCCTGGCAGCACGCTTTTCGCCTCGTCGGTCCAGGCCTTCTCCTTGTGCCAGGACCGTCTGTGCGGCGGGCAGAAAAGGCCGCAGCGATTGCGACGGTCGGCCGCGCCGGTTACGTTGTACGTTTCTGCCACTGCGGCTCCATGTCACTGCGGCTACGCGCCGCCGCCGTGACGTGCCGCTGCAATCACGTGCCGCTGCAGTGGCGAGCCTCGTGCGGTAACTCTGCTGCCTTCGGGCACCTGCGTTCGGCCTCCCGCGTTCGGTCTCCCTCCGCGTGCGGGTCACCTGCGTGCGATCACCGGCTGCGTGCGATCACCGGCCGCGTGCGGTCGCCTGCCG
>MEMX01000033.1:119409-131745 GCA_001768075.1 Anaeromyxobacter sp. RBG_16_69_14
ACAAAATTCCAACGGCCCAGCCCCTGAATTGGACATTGCGTCGCCACGCGCCCCGAGCGTAGGATTTGCCGTTGCCCCTCACCGCGCTCAGCAGTTTTCCCTCTTCCGCTTCAATGGGAGTCCGCATGGCTACCGCCAAGTCGGCACTGAAGGCGAAGCTGTTCGAGAAGATCGAAGCACACCGCCCGAGAATTCAGAAGCTCAACAAGGAGTTCGGCAACGTCGTCATCGACACGTGCAACATCGGCCAGACCATCGGCGGCGCGCGTGACGTGCGCACCCTGGTAACGGACATCTCCTACCTCGACCCACAGGAAGGCATCCGCTTCCGTGGCAAGACCATCCCCGAGACGTTCGCAGCGCTGCCCAAGCTGCCCGGATGTGAGCAGCCGACTGTCGAGGCGTTCTTCTACTTCCTGCTCACGGGCGACGTGCCCACCGCCGCGCAAGCGCAAGACGTCTTTGAGGACTTCAGCTCCCGCGCGGCCGTGCCCGACTACGTCGTCGACGTGCTGCGCGCGATGCCCCGCGACACGCATCCCATGACGATGCTCTCCGCGGCGGTGCTCTCGATGCAGCGCGACTCGATCTTCGCCCGCCGCTACGCCGAGGGCATGAAGAAGACCGACTACTGGGATCCGATGTACGAAGACTCGATGAACTTGCTGGCGAAGCTGCCGCGCATCGCCGCGTACATCTACCGGATGAAGTACAGGGGCGACACGCAGATCCCGGCCGATCCCAAGCTCGACTTCGGTGCCAACTTCGCCCACATGATGGGCATCGCGCAGCCGTACGACGAGGTCGCGCGCATGTACTTCATCCTCCACTCGGACCACGAGTCGGGGAACGTCTCGGCGCACACGACGCACCTCGTCGCCTCGGCGCTGTCCGACGCGTACTACTCCCTCTCCGCCGGCCTGAACGGCCTCGCGGGCCCGCTCCACGGCCTCGCGAACCAGGAGGTGCTCGGCTGGATCATGAACGTGATGAAGAAGCTGGGCGGCAAGGTCCCCACCGAGGAGGAGCTGAAGGCGTTCCTCTGGGACACGCTCAAGAGCGGCCAGGTCGTCCCGGGCTACGGCCACGCCGTGCTCCGCAAGACCGATCCGCGCTACGTCGCGCAGAACGAGTACGCCAAGAAGCACCTGCCGGATGACCCGATCTTCCAGCTCGTCAACATGATCTACAAGGTCGCCCCCGGCGTCCT
Source organism: Anaeromyxobacter sp. RBG_16_69_14 (assembly GCA_001768075.1). GTDB lineage: Bacteria > Myxococcota > Myxococcia > Myxococcales > Anaeromyxobacteraceae > Anaeromyxobacter_A. Next base: position 120,620 of record MEMX01000033.1, read on the forward strand.
CACCGAGCATGGCAAGACCAAGAACCCCTGGCCGAACGTCGACGCGCACTCGGGCGTGATCCAGTGGTATTACGGCGTCCGCGAGTGGGACTTCTACACCGTCCTCTTCGGCGTCGGCCGGGCGCTCGGCGTCCTCGCGAACATCACCTGGGATCGCGGCCTCGGCTACGCCATCGAGCGGCCGAAGTCGGTCACGACCGAGATGCTCGAGAAGTGGGCGGCGGCCGGCGGGCGCAAGTAGCCAGCTCGCAGACCAAGACCCGGTGAATTCCCGGGGTCCGCGGTCCCTGTCGTCGGGGCCGCGGATCTCACGGGCGAGGACACAGACGGCGCCGCCGCATGACGGTGCCGTCTGCGTCTACCGCGCTCAGGCATGGCCTCGAGCGAGGCAGGGTGCTTGGCCTCGGCGACCGCGGTCGTCGTGGCGAAGCGCTTCGAGTCGCGCGAGATCGTCCACCACGCGTCACTTCCATTTTCACACTCAGGAGAATCCACATGGCACGCAAGAAGATCGCACTCATCGGCGCCGGTCAGATCGGCGGCACGCTGGCGCTCCTCGCCGGCCAGAAGGAACTCGGCGATGTCGTCCTGGTAGACATCATGGAGGGCGTCGCGAAGGGCAAGGCGCTCGACCTGCAACAGACGCGCGGCGTCGCCAAGTTCGACTGCAAGCTGACCGGCGGCGGGACGGATTATTCCATCATCAAGGACGCCGACGTCTGCATCGTGACGGCGGGCGTTCCGCGCAAGCCGGGCATGAGCCGCGATGACCTGCTCAAGGTCAACCTCGAGGCCATCAGCAAGGTCGCCGAGGGGATCAAGGCCAACGCGCCGAACTCGCTCGTGATCGTGGTCACGAACCCACTCGATTCGATGGTCTACGCCTTGTACAAGATCACCGGCTTCCCGAAGAACCGGGTGGTCGGCATGGCCGGCGTGCTCGACACGGCGCGCTTCGCGTCCTTCCTCGGAGACGCCGCTGGCGTCTCGCCGCAGGACGTGACGGCGATGGTGCTGGGCGGCCACGGCGACGACATGGTGCCGCTGCTCCGGTACTCGTCGGTGAACGGCGTGCCGCTCAGCAAGCTCGTCGACCAGGCCAAGCTCGACGCCATCGTCGATCGCACCCGCAAGGGCGGCGGCGAGATCGTGGCGCTGCTCGGCACGGGCTCGGCTTTCTACACGCCGGCGGTGGCCGCCATCGAGATGGCGGAGAGCTACCTGAAGGACAAGAAGCGCGTCCTCGCCTGCTCGGCCTTGCTCGACGGCGAGTACGGCATCAAGGGCCTCTTCATCGGCGTGCCGGTGGTCATCGGTGCGGGTGGTGTCGAGCGAGTGCTCGAGATCGACCTCAACGACGAGGAGAAGGTGAAGCTCGCCAAGAGCGTCGAGAGCGTGAAGAAGAGCGTCGCCGAGACGAAGCTGTAAGTCGTTCTCTTGCACCGAGGGGCCGGCGGGGAGACCCGCCGACCCCTCACCTGTGTCAGCGCAGCGAGTGCCGCAACCAAAGTGCCAACGGCAATCGTCGATGTCCGGCTCCTCGCGAGCCAGGCCACACCCCGCGCTGAAGGACAACCCCCACCCTACGATCGACGATGAGGGCACGTGACCACGCGCTCGGTGCGCGCGTGCCGTTCCGCTCGCGTTAGCCTGGATTATCGCGCCAGGAGATGCGGCAGGTCGGTTGCTCGCTCCGCCCTTGGCGTGGGCCGAGGTCGCCGCGCCACGCCCCTTCCTGCCGGCTTCAAGCGCTCTTGTACATCCCTCGCTTGATGGATCCGAGATCCTCGAGAAGCTGATCGTGCTTCTTCTCGTCGTGGGCGAGGTAAGAGATCAGGAAATGCTGGACCACGTTCCTGGTTCCCGCGAGCGCCTTCTCGGCCCCGGCCACGAGCTCGCCGGTCCGGCGCTCGGCCTCGATGTGGGCCTCGATCGCCCCCCACACCTGCGCCAGATCGTCAGGCGTCAGGGTCACGGCCTGCTTCTCGATGCTGTCGATGATGAATTGCTCGACCCGGAAATGGAACGCCGAGTCGCGCTGGATGATCTCCATGATCATGCGGATCACGGGGTTCGGCGATCTATCGATGATGTCGGCCGCCTGCGCGACGCTCTTGTTCTCGACGTGTTGCCACGACCGCAGTATCTCGACGAGCTGATCCTGCTTTTCCTTGGTGCTCATGTATTCCTCCTTGGGGCAGAGCCTGGCACACTCCCTGCCTTGCGGGAGGCGGAACTTTGGGGCACGGGCCCCGGAACGACCGCCCTTCGGAGGTCAAGCCGAGGCCGCGCTCGGCGCGGCCTCGAGATCGCGCGTGCGGGTTGCTATCTGTCCTTCAGCAGCGCGAGGACGGCTGCGAGCTTCTCCTTCGGGACATCCCTGAGCAGCTGCGCCGCCTCCGAGCGGAGATCGGACTCGTTGCCAGGGGCCGGCACCGGCGGCTCGATCTTGAGCGCATGGCACACCGCGGCCACGTAGGACGCCGGCGTCACCGGCTTCTCGAGGTACGTCTGCGGGCCCAGGAGCAGGCTTCCCTCGAGGGCCTTCGAGAGGTCCGCCCGGCCGAGATCGTCCTGGGCGTGGCCGGTCACGACCATGACGGGGATGCTGCTCCACTCCTTGTTGCGGCGCAGCTCGTGAAGGAACCCGATGCCGCTCCCACCCGGCATGACCAGGTCGAGCGAGATGAAGTGCGGCCGAGCGCGCTTTACCGCCTCGAGGGCCTCACGGCCGTTCCTGGCGGCGGCGACCTTGAACCCAGCATCTTCCAGGGCCGCCGAGAGGTACGCTCGGATGTCGTCCTCGTCGTCCACCACCAGCACCAGGAAGTCGCTTGCCTCGGCCATGGCACTCTCCTTGTGGTTCACGAAGCCTGACCCTCGTCGCGCACCCGGGGCAACCGGCGCCGTGGGAACACCAGGCGGATCGCCGTGCCCGAGCCCGGCTTCGACTCTATCGCGACCGTGCCCCCGTGCTCCTGCACGATCTTGCGCGTGAGGAGGAGCCCCAGGCCGGTGCCGGTCTCGCCCTTGGTCGTGAAGAAGTTGCTGAACACCTTCTGCTGTACTTCGTACTCCATTCCAACCCCGTTGTCCCGCACCTCGAACACCACCATGGTGGGCGGCACGGCGGGCGGCACACGGAACGGATAAGGGTCGGGCTCTTCGCGAACCGACACCACCACTTGCCGGTCCGCCTGCTCGGAGGACCGGCACGCGTCTATGGCGTTCGTCACCAGATTGCTCAGGCTGGTGTGCATCTCCTCGGGGTCGAAGGCCGCCGGCGGAACCGCGTTCTCCGCCTCCACGCGCACGCTCACCCCTGCCCTCGAGGCCGCGTCGCGGAACAGCGCCACGGCGTCTTCGCCCATGGCCACCGGGTTCACGAGCCGCACCGCGGGGGTGCGCCCGCGCGAGAAGTCGAGCAGCGTGCGCACGAACGAGGACACGCGCCCGATGTTCCGGCCGAGCATGTCGAACCCCTCTCGCACGCGCTGATCGTTGGCGCGGTCGAGGCCGCTCCGCATGAGGTAGAGGCCGCCCTCCAGCCCCGTCATGATGTTCTTCACCCCGTGCGCCAGTCCCGCCACCGTCTGCCCCACGGCCGCGAGGCGTTCCGCGGTGAGCTTTTCGTGCTCCAGCTGCTTCACCTCCGTGAGGTCGTGGAAGAAGGCGGCGCTCCCGATGAGCCTGTCGCCCTCCGACAGCGGAACGCCACAGAACCCGACCTGCACCGAGCCGCCACCCTTTCGCGGCACTTGCATGTCCGGCACGACGCGCATCGGGTTTCCTCGCCGCAGCGACTCGGCATAGTCCGGCGGCAGGAGGCCCGCGGGAGGCGGCCTTCCCGCGAGCTCGGCCGAAGTCCAGCCGAAGAGCGTCTCGGCAGCAGGGTTGCAGAGCGTCACGCGACCCTTGGTGTCGAGCGCGAGGATGGCGTCACCGGACGCTTCGACGAGCGCCCGGTTCAGCACGTTGGCCCGCGACAGCGCCTCACCGAGCTGACTCTGTCGCGTGATGTCGGTCGACATCTCCACCAGGAACGGGATGCTACCGTCCTCCTGGGTCACCGCCGCGACGTGGACGACGTAGTGCGCCACGCGGCCTTGGCAATCGAGGCCGACCTCGGCGTGGGTGCGGAGCTTGCCGTCGATGAAGGTGCGTGCCGCGCGGCAGCGCGCGCAGCGTCGCTTGAGGCCCTTGTACACCTCGAAGCAATGGCGGCCGCGCCACTCGCCGAAGAGATCCTGGAAGGTCTGGTTGGCGTGGACGACCGAGAAGGTGCGGTCGATGACCGCGATGGCGCTCGGCACCAGGTCGAACAGGCGGTCTCGCAGGAACGTCTCGAGGATGGTTTGTGAGGCCATGACGGAGCTCGCGCAGGCCATGAGTTGGGTCGTCAAAGAGTCTGACGAGCGTCCGGCTTCGCGGGGTCGAAGCTGGGCACCTTGCCGGTGTGACAGGTGGCGCACTGGGCGAGCGCGGGCTTGTTGACGCGCGGGTCCTTCGCCCGCTCCTCGTGGCACTGGATGCACATGCCGTGAAGGGCGTCGACGTAGCTGGGCGCCGGCCCCAGGCGAGGAGGCTGGCGGGGCTTGACGGCAGCAGTGGCGGGGAGCATGCGCGTGTGGCAATCGAGGCAGGCCTTCGTGTGGGCCACGTCCTTGAGCGCGGCGTTGTCAACGTGGCAGGACGCACAGCCCTTTCCGGTGCCGAGCCGCGCCGCGTGCAGGCTGTGGTCGAAGATGGACGTCGTCTGGTACATGTCGCGGTGGCAGCGGGCACAGCCGGTCGTGCGCTCAGCCGGGTTGTTCAGGTGGTGGCACCTGACGCAGGAGGCCTCGCCACCCTCGCGCTCGACGTGCTTCTTGTGCTCGAACAGGACCGCTTCCCGCGTCCGGTTGCCGTCGATCAGGACGCGGTCGCCGAAGCCCGGGGGCGTGACGCGCTGTGACTTCAGCGACAGTCCGGCGAAGGCGCTGTGCGGCAATAGCCCCAGCACCACGGCCGCTCCGAAGACCCCGGCCAGCGTGTAGCGCCCCAGCCCCGCGGTGTACGGGTCGGGGTGCGCGACGAGCGTCCCCGGGTCGAAGGTGGGGAGGTTGTAGCGGAACTGCTCCCGCTTCACGGGGCCGGCGTGGAAGAGGTTGAACCGCTCCGCCACGAAGAAGTACGCGAGCGCGGCCGCCGCAACGACCCCGAGCGACATCCAGACTTCCATCCACGACGGCACGTAGTGTGTACCGGTCGTGCCGACCTGGGCGAGCCCACCCACGTCGATGCGGTTCATGACGATGCCCGTGACCGCCATGAGCGCGGTGACGGTGAGGCCACCCGCGCTCCGGCGAATGGCCGGGAGCGACAAGAGCACCACGGGCACGATGGCCGACAGCAAGAACTCGGTGATGAACAGCCACGACTCGTAGGTCCCGGCGAAGATGGCCGGTCCCTGCCCCCGCACGAAGATGTCGCCGAGCCGCAGGACGGCGTAGCCCGAGAGCACCCATCGAGCGGCCTTGCCGAGCCCCTGCACCACTTCGAGCTCGGGCTCGCGCTCGTAAAGCCACGCGCTCACGAGCGACTCACACGACACCATCATGAGCCCGAGGCCGATGGCGGAGACGAAGAACATGATGGGGAGGATGGGCGTGTACCAGAGCGGATGCAGGCGGTGCGGCAGGATGAGGTTCAGGGATCCCAGGGACGACTGGTGCAACGTGGACAGCATGATCCCGAGGAAGACGAGCGGGACGGTCGCGCTCTTGAGGAACTTGTACGCCTTCGCCAGCAGCGGATGCCGGGCGGCCTCGAACAGCACCGGCGCGAACTCGAGGGCGAGCACCGTCAGGTAGAGCATCACGCACCATCCGACCTCGAAGAGGGGCGAGTGCGGGTTCCAGTAGATGACCATGTGCCAGATGTTCCACGGCAGGCCGAGGTCGAAGAGCAAGCCACCGACGACCGCGAGGTAGCCGAGGAAGGCGGTGAGCACGGCCGGCCGCACGATGGCGTGGTAGCGTTCGAGGCGAAACACGTAAACCGTGCCGGCGACGACGAAGCCACCCGCCGCCAGGGCGACGCCACCCATCACGTCGAACCCGATCCAGAAACCCCAGGGCGTCAGATCGGTGAGCGCGGTGGTAGCGCCCATGCCGCGCGCGAACCGCACGATCGCCAGGATCAGCGCCCCTCCGGCGATGAACCACAGAAGAGCCTTCGTCGCGAGCAGCCGTCTCATGGCTTCTTCTCCTTGGAACCACCTCGGGAACCGGTGCCGGAACCGCCGTGCGAACCGTCGTGCGAGCCACCATGGGGCGAGCTACCGTCGGCGAGCTTCATGCGCCGGCCGATGATCCAGCGCACACCGGCGAGCACCGCACCGACCCCTACGAACACCGGGGGTACCGCCTCCATGGCGGTGACCGTGAGCTCAGGCAGCGCGCGCTCGTGCTGGACTCGGCCCACCCCCAGGAAGTCGAGCGGGATCGGCGAGAGGTAGAGTACGGAGGTCCCGCCGACGTCGGTCTCGCCCCACACCGCCGGCTGGTACCTGGCCGGGTCAACGCCGAGGCGCCGGTGAGCCTCCGCGAGGAGCTCCGTACGCTCCCCGAAGATCGTCGCCTGGGTGGGACACGCCTCCGTGCAGGCCGGCTGCCGTCCCAACTTGACGCGATTCTCGTGGCACATGGTGCACTTGCGCACGTACGGCACGGTGGAGCCCCACTGGTACCTGGGGATGCCGAACGGGCACGCCATCATGCAGTAGCGGCAGCCGAGGCATTTCGAGCTGTCGTAGACCACCGGCCCTTCCGGCGTCTTGTGCAGTGCGCCGACCGGGCAGGCCGACGCGCACGCCGGCTCCAGGCAATGCCGGCACTGCTTGCGCACGTTGCTCGTGCCCTTGCGCTCGATCGCCGTGAAGCGCTCCGCCGACAGGCCATCGTCCCTGGTCCAGCGCGCCGGCAGCGCCGGGGGCAGCTTGTTCTCCGTCACGCAGGCAGCGACGCACTTCTCGCAGCCGATGCACTTCGTGACATCGGTGAGAATGGCTCTCATGCTCGCCTCTCGCTGTTCTGCGTGCTCACCCGCCTCTTACAAGGTGAGTCTGAGTGGTTTCCGGGAGCTCGCCAGGTCATATCGGCTGCCCTTCCTTGCCGAGCGTCTTGACCACGTCGTGCCCCGCGCCCGGGACGAACTTCCACGCCATCTCCGAGACGAGCTGCGAGAACGGGAGCATCGCGCAGTGGGCAATCTTGGTGAACGGCGTCACGAGGAGCAGCAGGTCACCTACCCCGACGTGGAGGAGCGTGACGAGCTGGAGGTCAAAAGGATTGCTGCCCGGGTGAGCGAGCAGGTAGCCGCTGAGGAACTCGAAGGCGATGAGGGGCGGCAGGAGCCAATCCTGCGGCCGGCTCATCTCGCGCGAGGCCACGAACCAGGCGCGGCCGACGACGAGCAGCACGCCCGTGACGACGGTGAGGATCGTGAGCGCGTCGGCCACGGACATCGGCAGCGCCGGCCAACCTATCCCCAGACCACGCTGCCACAGGCGTATGTGCCCGGCGAAGAGGATGGGCACCAGGATCAACCCGACGTGGAAGAGGGTGGAGAGGATGCTGTAGACTCCCCTGTTCCCGGTGAAGTAGCGCACCGGGTTCAGGTGCACCAGCGTCCGCTGGATGACTGGCCCGAGGGCGAACCGCTTGTCTCCGGCGCGGCGGAGCACCTGCCTCATTCCCCACAGGCTCAGGACCGCGTGCCTGAGCAGTCCCAGCACCGCCAGGGCCACGGCGAACCGGAACAGCGGCCCTCTACCCAACTCGATGAGCGTGTCCATGGCCACCCCTAGTGCTCCGCATCCATTGTGAACAAGTTCACCATAAGTATGCTACGCGGCGCTCGCCTACCGCAACGAGTCAGAACTCGATCGCCCGCAGGATGAGGTCGTGGAGGCCGATGAGCTCGATCTCGAGCTTGTGGTCCTCGATGACCTCCTTGAGCTGCTTCTTGCAGTTCGCGCAGGGCGCGATGACGTACTTGGCGCCCGTCGCGCGGAGCTGCTCCGCCTTGCGCTTGCCGCCGATCCCGGTGCGGAAACCGCGCATCTCGTCGATGGAGACCGTCCCGCCGCCGCCGCCGCAGCAGTAGTTCTCCTTGCCGTGCGGCTCCATCTCGACGAAATCCTTGATGAAGGAGCGGATGATCCGGCGCGGCTGCTCGACGATCCAGCCCGAGCGCGCGTAGTTGCACGGGTCGTGATAGGTGACCCGATCCTCGATGACGTCGGGGTTGAGCTTCAGCTTACCTTCCTGGATGGCCCGGTCGGTGTACTCGAGGATGTTGATGACCGGCGGCGGGTTCTCGCCACCGTAGGTGGGCACGAACCCCTTGGCCGTCCGCGAGGCGTGGCCGCACTCGCCGATGAGCATCTTCTTGCCCTTGAGCCGCCGGCACTCGGCCACCTCCTTGTGGACGATGTCCTCGAGGAAGCGGTCGTTGTAGAAGAGGCCGTAGTTGATGCCGTCGAAGTACCCGGTACCGATGGTCCACGAGTCGCCGGTGGCGTGGAACACGGCGGCCTGACCCATCAGCACGTCGGGCTCGAGGAGATAGTCGCTCACCGCCGGGAAGAAGACGTACTCTGCCCCCTCGACGTCGGTCGGGAGCTTGATGTCCAGGCCGAACTTGTCCTTCAGGTCCTCTTCGAGGAAGGAGAGCGTGTCGAGGAGCGCGGGGGCCGGGATACCGGAGGTGTTGCCGCTCTTGCCCACCAGCTGCTCGCGGACGGACACGACGAGCGCCTTGGGCGCGATCCCCATCTCGGAGAGGATGTAGCGGCCGAGGTGGGTGATGAGGCCGTGGTCGAGGCCCATCGGGCATTGCAGGTTGCAGCGCCGGCAGGCCGTGCACCGGTAGAAGGCCTCCGTCATGGCGTCGATGTCCGCGTTCTCGAGCGGCCGGGCGGCCGTGAGGCGCGCCATGAGCCTGCCCTCCGCCGTGAAGTGCCGGCGGTAGACATCCAGCAAGAGCCCCGAGCGTGCGCAAGGCACGTCCGTGGTGATGCCGGTGGTCTGATATACGGGGCACTCCACCGCACACATCCCGCACTTGGCGGCCACGCGCGCAAAGTGGTCGAGCACGTATCTGTAGTGCGAGTGCTTCAAGACAGCGGCAAACACCTCCAGGAAACGGCGCGGACGATCCATCGGCGGGACCGGCTCGATGAAGTACTTGACCGGGATGTTCTCCACGATCGGCAGCATGCTAGAGCTCATGGCGCTCGATTCCTCTCACGGTTGCGAAGAAGATGCAGTCCACGCAGGCTGGCGCGCGCAGCGTGCCTCCGGGCAGCAGCGGCCGGACCTCGTGGCATACGTCGGCGTGCGATCGGTGAACGGGACAGTCACCGCAGCTCCGAGCGGCGTGCGGACAGCCCCCGGTCTGGTCGAGCGAGGCCCAGAATTCCCAGCAGGTCGGCGAGAGGCCCAGATCCTCGTCGAGGAGGTCCGTCCGCATCCCGTGTGCCGCCATGAAGGCGCGCAAGTCCTCGACGCGGATCCGGTACTGACCACCCCTCGTGCGCTGTGCGGGCAGGTGCCCGCTCGCGATCCAGTTCCCGATCGTGTCAGGGGTCACGAGGCAGTGTCGGGCCGCCTCGCCGGTCGTCAGCGCCACGCGAGGAGACTCCCGCCGAGGACTGCGGGCGTCGCCAGCCACCTCCGGCGCTCTCGCCCGCTTTTGCCGTCTCGGCCCCGCAGCCATGCGACACCACATCGCATGCCGCGTGCCTGGGACGTCTCGCGGCGAATTCGCGCATTTCGGCGGATTTCGACGCGGCCCTCCCTGCGGGACTGCGGCAAAATGCAGCAGTGTTGTGCTACACTGCTGCAGAGGTGCTGCATGCTGGACGCGACGACGAAGGGTCTCGATGCGCGCTACTTTCCACTCATCCTGGATGTGCTCGACCAAGGGGTCTTCACGGTCGATGACAACACCTGCATCACGTCCTTCAACCAGTCCGCGGAACGCATCACCGGCTACACCGCAGACGAGGTGATCGGGACTCGTTGCTCCGAGGTCTTTCGCACCGATCACTGCTCCCAGGTCTGCCCGCTGCGTCTGAGCATCGCGTCGCGCCGCCCGTCGCGCAACCGCGAGATCCTGATCCGCGCTCGCGACGGCCACGAGGTCCCGATCTCGGTGTCCACGGCTCCCCTGCTCACGCACGGTGGAAAACTGCTGGGCGGGGTCGAGGTGTTCCGCGACCTCACCGCGATCGAGGACCTCAAGCGCCGCGTCGACGCCCAGTACAGGCTCTCCGACATCATCGGCAAGAGCCCGGCGATGCGGCGCATTTTCGACCTGTTGCCCCTCGTCGCCCCCAGCGACTCGACGGTGCTCGTAACCGGGCCCTCGGGCACGGGCAAGGAGCTCATCGCACGCACCGTCCACGCCCTCAGCCCCCGCCGGAAGAGCCCGTTCGTGGCCCTCAACTGCGCGGCCATCCCGGAGACGCTCCTCGAGTCGGAGCTCTTCGGCTACAAGAAGGGTGCGTTCACCGACGCGCGGAAGGACAAACCGGGGCGCATCGCCGCCGCCGACGGCGGCACCCTGTTCCTCGACGAGATCGGCGACCTGCCACGCCTGACGCAGGTGAAGCTCTTGCGCTTCCTGCAGGACCGTGTCTACGAGCCGCTCGGCTCCAATACATCGGTGCGAGCGAACGTCCACGTCGTCGCCGCCACCAACCGCGACCTTCTCGAGCTGGTCCGCGCCGGTTCGTTCCGCGAGGACCTCTACTTCAGGCTCAACGTGGTGCAGATCGAGATCCCGCCCCTGTGCCAGCGGGTCGAGGACATTCCCCTGCTCGTCAACCACTACGTCCGGATCTTCCGGGAGTCCACCGGCAAGACCATCCAGGGCTTCGCCGACGACGCCATGGCCCGCCTCCTGGGCCACCCCTTCCCCGGAAACGTCCGCGAGCTGGAGAACATCGTCGAACGAGCCTTCATCCTGTGCCAGGGCGATCGGATCGGCGTCGAGCACCTCCCCTCGTCCGTGCTGCAATCAGGGACAGGGACTGGCGCCTCGCCCGTGGCTTCCAGCATCGCCGCGGCCGAGCTCGG
>MEMX01000033.1:131796-167686 GCA_001768075.1 Anaeromyxobacter sp. RBG_16_69_14
TCGAACCGCAGCCGAGCTGGGCATCCACCGCACCACCCTGCTCCGGAAGTTGCGCAGCGTCCCGCAGACCGGATAGTGACGGACTCCGGTCAGCTGAGGAGCCGTTTCACCTCTCCGAGCAGGCCGTCCGGGGTCACGGGCTTCTCGAGGTAGCCTTCGGGCGGAGGCACGCTGGACCGTGACGAGATGAACTGCTTGAAGCTGTGCGAGATGCCGGTCACGACGACGACGGGAATGGCGCGCAGCGCCGCGTCTCCCTTCATCTCGCGGTAGACCATCACGCCGGACTCGTTCGGCATCGTGATGTCCAGCGTGACCAGATCGGGATGCTCGCTGCGCACCTTGGCCAACGCTTCGACACCGTCGGCCGCGCTCACGGTCGCGTACCCGTTCTCCTCGAGCACCGCCGTGAAGTACCGCACGACATCGGACTCATCGTCGACGACCAGGACCTTCGCGCTCATGAAGCACCTCGCGTTTGGGTGTCCACCGCTCTGGCCAAGACCAGTTGCACGATTCATACCTGCCTGATCACGGGACGGAACTCCATGGCACCTGCCTTCGGCGGTGGTATGATGCGTCATTACTTCTAGAGGAGATGAGGTCACCGCAAATGCCCAAGACAATCCTCGTCGTCGACGATGAGCCCGATGTCGTGCGGTACTTCAAGACGCTCTTCGAGGACAACGGCTACCGTGCGATCACGGCGATGGACGGGGTCGAAGCGATGCAGAAGATCCGGACGGAGCACCCCGATCTCGTGACCCTGGACATCACCATGCCCAACAAGACGGGCGTCAGGACGTACAGGGATATCAAGGAGAACGAGGAGCTGAAGCACATCCCCGTACTCATCGTGACGGGCGTTCAGCACGAGTTCAAGAACTTCATCTCGAGCAGGAGTCAGGTGCCGGCGCCCGAGGGGTACCTCGAGAAGCCGGTAGCCCTCGACGACGTCCTGGCCGAGGTCCGCCGCCTCATCGGCTGAGTGGCACGTCAGGTCCGGACAGGGCGAGACCAAAACCTCCAGAGCAACGCCTCATGAACCAAGACGGAGCCCATCGTGACGCGAGTCGCCGTGATGTACTGTAAGCGAATCAAGGACCACTCCTGCATCGCGTGCGCGAAGTGTTTCAAGGGTATCGCCGAGAAGAATGGAGAGTACGCCCGTCACGAGGCCATCGAGCTCGTCGCGATGACCGACTGCGGGGACTGCCCGGGGCTCGTGCTTCCGCGAGTGAAGCTCCTCACGGAGACGACCAGCGGCCTCGGGAAGCCCATCGAAGTGCTGCACCTCGGTACGTGCATGAAGGCCGCGATGGAGACAGCCGGCTGCCCCATCGACTTCGACGAGGCCAAGCTGAAGCTCGAGAAGAAGTTCGGCGTACAGGTGGTGCTGGGAACGCACAACTACTGACGGCGCTTCGCGGCGTGCCTCCGCCGGAGGCAACGTCAAACAAACGCCGCATAGTCGCCCTGCAGAAAGCGGTCGACGAAGTCGCGCACCGCAGATTCGTCGCGCATCAACATGTCGAGCTGCCGGGCGCACGCCATCAGCGCGCCGAGCATGGTGAGTCCCTCCTCCGAGCGCTCGCGGGGATAGCGCCGCAACCAGGCTGTGACGAGATCGCTCCGCCGGTCCACGCCGAAGCCAGAGCGCAGGAGGACCTCCGCCAGGAAGCGCGCCCTCAGGCTGCGCCGCTCGTGACCCGCCCCGCCGCCACGGAACCGGAAGTTGACGAAGTTGTTCTCCGGCACAGGGGAGACGAACGCGTCCACCATCGCGAAATGGTAGGCGAGCCTGGCATTGAGGTTGACGTAGTCCGGCGCGACCATGAGGTAGTTGCGACCCCCGACCTCGCGTACGGCCGCGCGCGGGTCACTCATGGAGGAGGCGACGACGGAAAGGAATCCGCCCACGCCCATCTGCGTTCGCCCGGCCCAGCTCACCCCGGGGCGAGTCATTCCGCGCCATAGCGCCTGGAAAGGCGGCGAGGCGATCTCCTCCGCCCGGACCGTCCGCCGCCCGTGCCCGGCCGGCGGGAGGGCCGCGCCCAGGTCGAGGACGGCGAGCTCCAGGGGAACGTCGCTCTCCAGCCGGCACACCCGGCGCGGACCCTGCCGGCCCGCATCGTCGCCGAGGTCGAACATGGCCGCCACGGCCTTCTCGTGGGTGTACCGGACGATGTCGTGCACCGAGCGGCATGCGCTGGCCCGGAACGTGCTCGCCAAGGGATTCGTGAGGTTGAGCACGAGCAGCCGCTCGTGCAGTGGGTTCTCGAGGTGGCGACCAGGGAGATGGCGGATGCGGCTGCGAACCCGCTCGCGCACCTCCGGCCACAGCGAACCCTCGAAGACGATCCGCTGGGTCGCGTCCAGGCTCAGCGCGTGGCAACTCCCCAGACGCCCCATGGCATCCGGGACGCCGAACAGCGAAGGCACCGCGAACTCCCGGATCAGCGCTGCCGCGTGACCGGCCGGGTTGCCCTGCTCGGCCACCACGCCCGCCACGCGGGGCAGCACGGCCGCGAGTTCGGGCCCGGCCTGAGGGACGATCAGGATCGCGCCGTCGGGCGCCCCCATGAGCTCCTCGTCGGTCCGCGCGAAGTGTGCCGGTCCCACCGCCCGCCCCGGAAACACGGTCATCCCACCCTTGGCGGCTGGCTCGCGTGCATCCGCCGGCGGTCCCCCCTGCGACTCACGATCGACCGCGCGCAACGGCCGGCACTGCACGACCATCAACGCCCCGCCCTGGGTGACGACCCACTCCACGTCGAGCGGACGGCCGGAGGGCGCCTCCAGCCGAAGGCCCAGCTCCACCAGCTCGCGCACCTCGCCGGCGCCAAGCGGAAACCCGCTCGGCGCGGATCGCGCGCCCGCAGTCCCATCATGCTGGTCATGACGGGCCCGGGCCTCGAACTCTCCTGGCCGGCTACGCCGAGCGAGGACACTCGAGGCCACCGCTCCGCCGCGAACCATCGCCTCGGCGAGGCCGGCGACTGCGTCGATCAGCATCCGATCGGCCGACGCGTCGTTCGGGTCGCGCGTGTACAGGACCCCGGCAGCGCGGGCATCGAGCATGGGCATGACCAGCGCCGCCATCGGCGTGTCGACCTCCGAGAAGCCTCCTGCCAGCCTGTAGAGCACGGCGTGGTCGTTGTAGCGACTGGCGATCACCTCGCGATACGCCGAGGCGAGCGCGTCCGTCGGCACGTTGAGGACGCTGTCGAACTGACCAGCAAAGCTCATTCGACCGTCCTCCCCGACCGCGCTCGAGCGAACCGCCCAGAGCGACGGTGGGTTCATCCCGAGAAGGCGCACCCCTGCGCCAAACGCCTCGACCACCGGGCCTGGCACCGGGCTCGCCGCGATCAGCGCGCGGATCGCCGCGGTGCGCTCCTTGAACAGGCGGCGTCCGGTGATCAGGCTCAGGTCCTTGAAGAGCTTGCGGATCGGTTCCTGGAGCCGGTTCTCGGCGAGGAAGAGTCTGTACGCCGCCGTGGTGAGGACGAACCCGGCCGGGATCACGGCCGGGATCACCGCGCGCAATCGTCCGAGGTTGGCGGCCTTGCCGCCGACCTCCCGGATCCTCTCGAGGCAAGCATCCTCCAACGGGAGCACGAACGGCAGCGCGGTCGGATCCGGAAAGGCGCGCAGTGCCGAGCGCACGGCCTGCTCGATCCCCGCGTGCGCTGCATAGAGGGCCCGGTGAGCGCCACCGGTGAGGATGTTGAGGTTCTCGGCGAGGAGCAGCGAGCCATCCAGGAGGCGCTGCACGGGCTGCCGGATGGCCCGCTCGCCGGGATCGAGGTGGGCGAGGTCGGCCTCGAGGTCGGCCATCAGCTCGAGCATCTCGCTGTTGGCCGCGAGCAGCCGCCGCAGGACGCGGTAACGGTGCCGCAGCAGATCGCCGCCTGCCGGCCTTGTGGCAGCGATCATTCTTCCGAGCTCCCCGAGGAAGACGGCGGCGGCATCTCGCCCAAGGAGAGCGCGGCGCGCTCCACGACACGGCGCAGGGCGTCGGTCTTGAAGGGCTTGGCGATGTACTCGAAGGCACCCTTGGCCATGGCCTCTGCCGCCACCTCTGGTGAAGGATGCCCCGTGATCAGGATGACCTTGGCGCGCGGGGCGTGGGCGCGCACCCGCTCGAGCAGGGCGATGCCGTCCATCCCTCGCATCCGGATGTCGCTCACCACGATCTCGAACCTGCCCTCGGCGAACCGCGCCAGCGCGAGGACGGGATCCTCGAACACCTCCACCTCGAACCCGAGCTTCTCGAGCACCGGCCGCAGCCTCCGGCCGACGATGGGCTCGTCGTCCACCACCATCACTCGCAGCGTCTCTGACATCCGTGACTCCGCTCGCTGCTCAAGCGCAGCTGCGCATGAAGGCTTCCACGTCAGGCTCGACCGCCGAGCGCTCCCAGCCTGCGGTGCCCGGCCGGGCGAGCCGGGCGAAGAGGTAGCCGACGATGCGGACGCGATCCTCGGTCTCCGCCCACGGCAAGCCGCGGAGCCAGCCGCTCGCTTGACCAGCCATGACCGAGACCGCGAACCCGAGCCGCATCAACACGCCGGCGGCCACGGCGCCGCGGGCCGCCTCGGGGTCGCCGTCGCCGCACGCCGCGAAGCGACAGTAGACGGTGTTGCTCTCCCTGCCCCCGCCCGCGGTGGCGTCGAGCATGTCGAAACCGCGCGAAAGCGTCATCACTGCGAGCGCGTGCTCGTCCGTCGCGGCAGCACGGAGCGTGCACGGCGCCAACCCAGGCATGCGCTGCTCGCCGGCCCCGTGCTTTGCCGCATGGTGGTCTGCTCCATGGTGGCCGGCGGAGCTGGTGCCATGGTGATTCGAAAAGCCCTCGAGGAACGCGCGCAGCGGGCGGGATCGAACCTCGGATGGCATGATCCCACCGCTCGGGTCGGAACGGTGCAGACCGTCGAGATGAACCACGCGGACCTCGCACCAGGCAGGCCCGCCCAAGCGCACGAGGGTGCCCGTACCGCCACGCTCCGTGGACAAGAGCTCGTGGAGCGCGTCGCCGGCGAGACCGTGCGCGAGGTGCACGAGGTCGCGGACCGTGCGGCAATCCGACAGGGCAGGCTCGGTCCGGCCCGCCCCGACGGTGAGCGGAAAAGCCGCTTCTCGGACCGAGCGCAGCAGCTGGTACTCCTCCTCGTCCTCGCCTCCGGGCCGCCCTGATCGATAATAGTCGAGGAGCTCGTTCACGCGACCCCGGTACACCACGTTCTCGTCCGCGTCCACGGTCACCTCGGTGCCGGTGGCCAGGCGCGACGTCGCATCTCCAAGACCCAAGATGGCGGGGACGCGCAGCTCCCGCGCCAGGCGGGCTGCCGTGCCTGCGGCGCTCCCGAGATCGAGGAGGATAGCCCCCGCTCTCCCGGCGGCGAGGGCGGCCTGTTCTACCTCCACGTCCGTAGCCACCAGCACGCTGCCGGGAGGCAGGGCACCGGATTGCCGTCCGTCCGAGAGGTTGCACACGGGTCCGGCCGCCACACCCCGGCACGCCACGTGCCCCGATTGTCGGTAGAGCACCTCGGAGCGCGCCAGCGCTGCCGCCAGCGTCGAGGGGCTCACGGTCTGGAGTGGCACAGCGGTCTGGGTCCGGACCTCGCTCACAGTGTCCGACCCGCCACCCGATCCTTGCGCCAGGACAGCTCGCAGCTGGGCCCGCAAGCCGTCCGCGACCTCGTAGAACGGCAGATTGCGGTGCGATGTGATGACGTTGAGGTCGAACACGACGGCGTCGGCGAGCTCCGCCACCTGCTCGACGAGCGCGATCACGTACTGCCTGTCGAGGATATAGCCCCCGCCCTGCTTGTCCGCGGCGTCCTCGAGCAGCGCCAGCAACGACGCGTAGCTCCCCAGCAGTTGCCGGAAGCGCGTGGTCCGCAGCCTGAGGAGCGTGATGTCCTCGCCGCTGGCCCGTCTGCGAAAGACGCGAGTCAGCCACGACACCAGCGGCTCCCAGGGAAATAGGATCTGGTGGCCCCTGCGGCGATCTGCAGATTGAGGGTCAGCTCCTCATGCTCATGCTCATGCTCGATGATGCCACTTTGACAGTGCTTTCTCCGTGTGGCAACACCGGGATGACGGGAGCGCACCGGCCTCTCGCCCACCTGCCCTCCGCGTCGCGAGGTGGTGAATACGATGGACGAGAAGCACTCCATGGCCAGCGTTGGCGCGCCCGACGCCGAGGCCGGCAAGCGCGGTGCCCAGCACGGCCGCCCGGATCTCGACGTCGCCGACCGGCTCCGCTCGGCGCAGGAGGCGCTCCTGGCGCGACCCCGCCGGAGCATCCGGCTGAAGCTGGTCGCCAGCCTGTTGTTGTGCTTCTTCCTCTGCTGCGCCTTCACCCTCCTCTCCCTCGATCTCCTGCACCAGACCAGGGCCAGGCTCCGCCTGCTCCAGACCATCGAGCGGCTGGACGACCGCATCCTGCGGGTCCGGACACTGGCCGACGAGGACATCCTCTCGAGCGGAGATCTCGAGAGGGTGCTGGCTGGCGCAAAGGACGCCGAGCGGGTCCTCCGGACGGAGTCGCTCACGCTGGAATCGGCGGACCGCGAGGTGCTCCCCAAGTTACTGCGCAACGCCGAGGCATGCCGGCGGTTGCTGACCGCCTCGGCGAAGGACGGCAGGGCGCGCGGGGGCGGAGTCCTCTCGCCGGATCAGACGGCCGAGCTGCGCAGTTCGGGGGCCGACGCGAACCGCGTGCTCGAGGCCATGATCGGTCGCCAGCGCGTCGCCGTGGACGGGATCCTGGGTGTCGCCGAGACCAGGTCTCTCTTCCTGCTCGGCTTCCTGCTGGTGCTCTTCGCCGTGATCACCTTCTCCTTCACCAGAGCGTTCGTCGCCCCGATCCGAAGATTCAAGGGATACACCAGCCGCATCGCCGGCGGCGACTTCACGTTCATCCGGCCCGCCCGCCGCTACCGCGACGAGTTCACCGATCTGGCCGTGGCGGTCAACCAGATGCTCGCGGAGCTGCGGGCGCAGCAGAACCGCGTGGTGAAGGGCGCCAAGCTGGCGGCGGTGGGGACCCTCACCTCGGGTATTGCCCACGAGCTCAACAACCCTCTCAACAACATCTCCATCACCACCGAGGCGTTGATGGAGGGCTTGACCTCCCTGAGCGAGGAGGAGAAGTGGCGCCACCTGCAGGACATCTACTTCGAGACCGAGCGGGCCAGCGAGATCGTGAAGAGCCTGCTCGACTTCACGCGCAAGGAAAAGCCCGAGATGGTCGCCCTCGACATCGCCGAGGTCGTCCAGTCGACCTTGCGCCTGGCGCAGAACGAGATGGCGATCAACGACGTCTCCTTGACGGTCGAGATCCCCCCGGGCCTTCCCAGGGTTCGAGGCGCGGCCAACCAGCTGCGGCAGGTGTTCCTCAACCTGCTCCTCAACGCCATCCAGGCGATGCCCGAAGGGGGCACGCTGTGGGTGAGCGCGAACACCCATGAGGCCAACAGGGTTTGCGTCGAGATCCGCGACTCGGGGATTGGCATCCCAGCCGAGGTCCTCCCGCACGTCTTCGATCCGTTCTTCACGACCAAGGAACCCGGCAAGGGCACCGGCCTCGGCCTGTCCGTGAGCCTGGGGATCATCAGGAAGTTCGGCGGTGACATCCAGGTGACGAGCGAGCCGGGCAAGGGCGCCACGTTCCACGTTTGCCTGCACACTGCCGAGCCACGGTGATATAGATGCCACGCCAGAGCTGGTGACGAGGTCTTCGCCGCTGGTGTAGGCAGAGCCGGCGGGTGCATCATAGCTTTGGGCTCGCTCTGGTCGGTTCGCGCCGGTCCAATTTCGAGAGGCACGAGCGACTCAGGGCGCCTCGAGAGCGCGGGGCGACCCGGTAGCGATGGCTATCACTTGGCCTCGGGGTCGTGGATGGGCCGCCACCACGATGCGCCAGGTGTCCGCGGCGCGGCGCAGCGTGTACGTCATCCCGAAGCGCTTCAGGTCCTCTCCCGAGGCCTTCTTCCAGACGCCCACCCCGGTGACGACGGCAGGTCGTCACCGAGGCGGCGCTCGACGAGGGGCGAGAACTCGGTCCTCGCGTAGCCCTGCGCCGGTAGCTCCGCCATGACGTGCCCATCGCCGTCGGCGCCATCGAGGGCCGGCCCGGATGGGCGCCGGCCGCCAGGACGTCACCGGGCCCTGCCCTGAAGCGCTGCTCGGTACTCGCGAATGGCCTGGCTGGCCGTAGGGCGATCGATGAAGGTTGCGAGCTCGGCGAGATCGATGCCGGGCAGGACCTCGCTCCCGGCCGCTTCCTCGTAGCGCTCGCCTCGCAGGGCGAACATCGTGAAGAGCCCGCGGCGCCAGAACCAGAGCTCGCGCACGCCGAGCTCCCGGTAAATCTCTCGCTTGTCGAGCCCACCGGAGGTCCAGATGACCTCGATAGCCAGGTCCGGCCGCTGCGCGTCCTTCCTGCCGCCAAAGATATAGCACTCGTCAGGCTCGACGCCGCGGTCGGCCTCCTTGTCCTCGAGCGTCCACGATCCGAACGGGCTGAATTCGACGTTGCGCTCGAGGCACCAGACCTCGACGAGGCGGCCAATCACCGACTTGATGGCCTCGTGATCCTGCGACGGGCTCATGAGCTGCAGCACCCCCCTCATGTACGCGAGCCGCGGAACGGGCCGATCGCCGCGCAATTCGAGCGTGCGCTGGTAGTCCGACCACGCGGCGTTGCGCAGCACCACGATGTGGTCATCGGCGGGGGCCTCTTCGTGCCTGGCGATCCGCTCTGCTAGCATGGCTCTCGAAGTATAGGCCGAGCGATCTCGTCCTGCCAACGGCACGCCGTCGGGAAGCCCATCGCCATCGTGCAGAACCACCTCCTGCCGGAGGTGGTGCCGGGCGTTGCCTCGAGGACTAGAGAGGCTCAACGAGGAAGGTACCCTGGCACTCGCCTCGTGCCTCCCCCGGATCGGCATCGGGGGATACCTGGTACGCCGATCCGCTGCCCCTCGCCCGCACCACGTACCGTCCGGGCGAAAGGGCAATCCGATCGTCATAGCGCAGCGGCTTGACGTCTTTCGAACCGATCCGCACGAGGTCGAAGCCCGACGCGACCAACTCCTCTTGGCTGTCGCAGTTCAGCCTCACCACGTGCAGGACGTAGAGGCCCGCCGCCTCTGGCGGAACCATGAGTTCTGCGCCGCCCCTGGAAACCGTGTAGGTCGAGCGCGTCCAGCAACTCTGGGAGCTCTTGCCGGGCGCGGTGCAGTCGTCAGACTTCGTGTAGCCACCGCGCGCCACCGCGACGTTCGAGAAGGATATCTGCACCCGGCCGTCGGCCACCGTGCAAGCGGAGAGGGTCTGGGCATGGCCGGAGCCCGGGGTGTCGTGCTGGCACCAGGCCCTGCCGAGGTGCGCCTCTCCGAACCACCCGTCCGCGATCTCCCGGAACCGGTTGTGTCCACCGGGACCGAATTGCTCGCACTCCGAGAAGAGCTCCACCCGGGGCACCTCGGAGCATTCGGCCGTGACGGTGGTCGGAACCTGGATCGGGGTCAGCACCGTGCGGCCGAGTAGAACGGTTCCGAGGGTCTCGCCGTCCCGGACGACAATCTGAGCGGTGTGTGTACCGTTCGCGCTGCGCAAGACCGCGACGTTGAGCGTGGCGGGGATGATCTTCTGGCCATCCCACCAATACGTGAAGTCGTACTCGCGCCGGATGCGGTCATGGGCGACGTCACCGTGCTTCGTAGTTGCCTTCGCCGAGGCGAGGTCGAGCAGCTGCGCCTTACCCGATGCCTCGATGTTCTGACTGCGGTACTTCTCATCCTTCGCCTTGGTGGAGAGCTGCGTCATGTAGGCGGTGAGCTGCGTCTTCGCGTCGTGGCCAGGAAACGAGTAGTCCGCGAGTCTCGCGATGGCCCTGTCCCACTTCTCGTGCACGAATCGCACCTCGGAGAGCAGCGCAGGCATGTACTTCTCGAGCTCCCGAAGCGACACGAGGTCCTTGCGCTCACCCGCGCGCGTCCGGCAAGCCCGGGTGATCGTGAAGCGGCCAGACCGCACGAGATCGACGAACTGGTTGCGCGTGACGTAGACCTCGTGCCCCCCCTGCGCGCCGGCCGGCCCCGAGAGGGCGTGCAGCAGGCTCGCCGTGTTGGCCACCTCGATCATGAGGGAGCAGCTGGCGGACCGGTACTGCTCGCTGTTCAGGACGTAGTGGAAGCTGACCGACGCATCGCGGGCCGCCCTCGCGAGCTTGGCCCGAGTCAGTGAACCCGGTATCCGAAAGCAAGCGGTGACCGAGGGCACATCGCTGTTCGCCAGTTTGACCGGCGGGCTCCATGTGTACCCCGGATAGGAGGCGCCCTCCACGCGGGATGTGAGTTGCAGCACCACGTCGAGGAGCGGGAGCCGGAGCATGGCGCCGGAGAGGCCGTTCTGCGCCGCCGCCGCACGGACCGCGGCCTGATACTCGGGGGCGTCCATCACCACGTCGACACAGAGCTCCTGCCTTTCGAAGGACTCCGCGGCGTTGAACGAGGCCAGGAAGATCGGCTCGTAGATCCCCTTCACCCGGTGGGCGTCGTTGGGGTTCTTCCAGATGTATCGGGTGACGCCCTGGTACATGACGGTCGCGGCGAGGTTCTCGGGATTGTACGCCACGTCGGCAAGCTCGGAGGGAGCGGTCGGCGACAGGAAGGGTGTGGGGGGCTGGCGCTGCGACCACGCGCGCCCCGAGCATGCAGAGGCCACGAAGAGCGACGCGAACCCCGCCCCTAGCAGAGCCGCATGGGAAGCAACGTTCTTCAAGGCACCCCCTACAAGGTCGACAGACGGCTGGCGGCCCCCAAGGGGCTCATCCAGCGCGCGCACACATTACCGCGGTACGGCCTTGATGGAGCGGGAGGAATCCGCCTCCCCACGAGCCTTGGCCAGGCCGCGAGCTGATAGCGCATGCCACATGAACTGACGCTCGAGATGGGGGGCGCGGGGGGAGAGTTCTCCCCTCCGCTTGAGGCGCCGCAAGGCGCCGGACATCAGCTCACAGCGGCGGCGGTGCCGCTGGAGAATCACATCAACTGGTCGCCGCTGTGAGCATCCGCGCCGGCAGCTGGCCGCGTTCGAGGTGTCGGCTCCCTCGGTCGGCCATCTATCCGCAACCTCCACCGATCTTCTTCTTGCCACCGCCCGCCGCGGCGGCCTTCTTGCCCGACTTGAGCAGGCTCGGCTGGTAATTGAGCCTGGCGAGGGTCTGGAGCGCCTCGACGGTCCGGGAGCGAGCCTCGGGGCGGGGGCCCGGCCCCTCGAACCACGCCGACACGAGCTGCAGCGCGTCGGCATAACCGTCGGGTGGCGACGACTCGGCGAAGAGCGGCACCGGGAGCTCGAACGCGAGGTACCAGGCGCGCGCGCCATCGGCCAGGTAGTGGATCCGCGCCGTCGGATTGGCCTGCCGAACCTTGACGACGAGCTTCTGCGCCAGCTCGTCCCTGCTGGCGCAGACGATCACCGGTGCGTGCGTGCGCAGGAGCGCCTTCAGCTGCTCCGGCCCGGCGCCCGGCATGAGGACGGCGCCTGGGACGTGAAAGCGCGCGTAGGCGCCCGCTGGGCGTACGTCCACGACTACCGAGCGCTCCTCCTGCACGAGCGCCGCGGCGGCCTTCATGACGCCGAGCGAGGCCTCGGCCGGGTTCGCGGACAGATCGGGTGGGATCTCGGCCATCGCAGAGCGGCTGGTGACGACGCTCGCCACCATGTAAAGCGCGCTTCCGAGGACGAGCACGGCGGCGCCGAGCCTCGCGTTGAACCGGATCACGGCAGGCTCCCTTCTCGGGCGAGGCCGGCCGCGCCTCGCGCCTCGGTCGCCTCCTCATCCTGGTGCTCCGAAGCGCGCGCCGAGGTGCGGGCGCGCACGAGTTGCTCGATCCTGCCCACTGCCCAGAACGCACCCACGGCGAACAGCGAGACCGCGAAGACCACGATGCCCGAGTTCACGTGGAAGAAGTCGTGCAGGAGGACGCGTCCGCGCGCACCGGCGTTGGCCAGGGGCGCGAGCGTGTCGTAGCCGAACGTGAACACCGCCGAGCCGAAGGCGATGCCGAGCATGAAGAGGACCGCGTCGATCTTCCCGCTCACCGCGGCGACGACGGACGTGCCGGGACAGTAGCCCCCGACGATGAAGCCGACCCCGAGGAGGAGCCCGCCCACGATCTGGGGGAGGAGATAGGTGTCCAGGATCCCGATGCTGGAGAGCGGCAGGATGGCGAGGAGGTCCAGGACGTAGAGGCCGAGCATGGCGGTGACGATGGCGGTGAACATCACGCGCAGCACGCGGAAGTCGCGCCCGTAGAAGTTCGCCGCGAGCCTGTCTGCACGGCCGAATCCGGCCCGCTCGAGGACGAAGCCAAACCCGATGCCAATCACCACCGAGATCATCATCTCGGTGGGATGGGACATCTTGAGGACGACGCTGAGAGGTCCTTCCATGGCGATCTCCTAGAGAACCTAGATCCACTGCCGGCGCACGAACCAGGCCATCCCGTACGCCCCGCCGAACACCGCGAACATGAAGACCCAGCTCCCCAGCGAGAGCTGGGCACCGCCCGTGAGCGCCTGGCCGCTCGTGCAGCCGCGGGCGAGCTGGGCCGCAAATCCGCTGATGGCGCCACCCACGACCGCCAGGATCCAGCGGTTCTCGATCCGGGCGCGGGGTCCCCGTACCGTCTCCACCTTGAAGCGCTTCCCCGTGAACACCGCCATGGCTCCACCGACGGCGGAGCCGATCGTCAGCCAGACGATCCAGTCGTTCAGCGAGCTGCGCTGCGGGTCCGAGAAGAAGGATGCGATGTTCTGGTTCTCCTCGGCCCAGGTCGGTTCCACCGCGTGGATCACCGCCGCCTCGACGTGCTTGAACGTCCCGCTCGCGCCCAGCCCACGCCCGGTGAGGACGAAGCTCGCGAGCAGCACGAGACCGAGCGCGACGCCGGCCGCGTAGGGGTTCCACAATGGCCTGTTCTCGTTCACTTCACTCCTCCTTGCTCGCCGCATGGGCGTCCGAATCGTGATCTCGAGTCTGCTGCCCGAGCCGCGCCACCCACTTCGGGCTGTGATGCCGGGCGTGCTCGTGGTCGATCCGGCCCGTGACCATCGACTTCAGGGCCGGGCGCTCCTCTGCGATGACCGCGGCCATGGTGACGTGGACGGCGATCCCCGCCAGCACGAGCGCGATGGAGAGCTTGTGGACCAGGATGGCCGCGGCCACCGCACCGGGCGGGCCGACGTGGAACGTCATCACGAGACCGCTGCCGATGATGGTGGTCGTCGCCACCAGAACGAACAGCGCGAAGATCTTTTGACCCGCGTTGTACTTGTCCTGCGGCGGGAGCGGTTGCCTGCGCAGCCCGGCCATCGCGAGGGGCTTCACCGTCAGCCACAAGAGGTCGTCCTTCGTGATCCTGACCTCCTCGAGGACGTGCCGCGGCCCGCCCTTGAGGAGCAGGAACAAGGGCACGACGATCCCCGCCCAGACGAGTCCCCAGACCACGTGAAATCTGATGAGGGGCTCGGTGCCGCCGACGAGGCCCGCGAACCACCGCGGGAAGCGCGTCCCGAAGAGCGCGAAGCTCGCCGCGGACATGAGCGCGGTGCCGGTGGCGACGAGGAGGAGCCAGGAGAGCGCGTTGAACCAGTGGAGGAAACGGACGCCGCCGCGGTGGCGGAAGAGCTCCCCGTCGCCCGCGCCGCACGCCTTGGCCTGAAGCGGCGTCTCCAGGGCCGGCTCCGGTGTCGGAGGCTGCGTCGCGGCCGCCTCCTGGCCCTCGCGCTTCACCCGATCCGAGCGCGCCTTGAGGTTCACGAGCGCGCCGCCTGCGATCGCCATGAGGCCGAGCCCCGGAACGACGATTCGCGCGAACGGCAACGAGACTTGCCATGTCCTCGTGAGCGAGCTCCGCTCGTACCGCTTCACCACGCCCGCCGCGAGGATGCGCTCG
Organism: Anaeromyxobacter sp. RBG_16_69_14; assembly: GCA_001768075.1. Classification (GTDB taxonomy): domain Bacteria; phylum Myxococcota; class Myxococcia; order Myxococcales; family Anaeromyxobacteraceae; genus Anaeromyxobacter_A. The sequence continues at coordinate 145,782 of MEMX01000033.1, forward strand.
CGGTGCGCGCGGCCGGCGTAGATCGTCTTCGGTCGGACGTCCACATCCGCCGTGACGAGCGGCTGCGCGCCCTTCGACCGGACGAACGCCGAGAGCTTGCCGCCCGAGTCGTCGAGATCGCCGAAGATGCGGCACTCGGCCAGGCACGTCTGCACGCAGGCCGGCTCCTCTCCACGCGCGACGAACGGCGCGCACAGGTTGCACTTCTCCACGACCTTCTTCACGGGATCGAAGTGGCGCGCGCCGTAGGGACAGGTGGAAATGCAGTTGCCGCAACCGATGCAGACGTCGGCGTCGACCATCACCACGCCCGTCTTCGGGTCGGCGTAGGTGGCCCCGGTCGGACAGTCGGTGGTGCATGGGTGGTCCTGGCACTGCATGCACAGGCCGGGGTAGAAGCTCACCGCGAGGTCGTCCCTCTCGCGGGTGCCCGTCTCGAACGTGTGGACCCAGTCGCGCGCGGCGCCCGGGCCGCTGTCCCACTGCTCCTTGCAGGCCGAGACGCAGGCCTGGCACCCGACGCAGCGGTCGAGGTCGATGCCCATGGCGTACCGCATATCTAGGCCACCCTCCCCGCAGCATCGCGCACCGAGACGAACTGCGTCCGCATGCCGGTGGTCCCGCTCATGGGGTCCACCGCGTACGTGTCGATCAGGTCCGAGTCGCTCCCGCCCTTGCCGCAGGCCCTCGAGAGCGCCTTCGAGCGGTGGCCGAATCCGTGGACCATGTAGACGGCCCCCGCCGGCATGCGCTCCGTCACCTTGAGCGGCATGGGACCGGTCTCCTCGCCTCCGCCGTTCGCGACCATCACCGGCTGGCCCTCGGCGAGCCCGAGCTCGCGCGCGGCCATTGGGTTCATCCAGAGCGCGTTCGTACCGTCCAGATCGGAGAGGATGGGGTTGTTCTGGGTGCGGCCGAAGGTGTGGAGCGGGCTGCGGCCGTACAGGAGCCTGAACATCCCGGGCGGCTCCTCGGGCGGCGCCGCGTGGACAGGCAGGGGCGCGAACCCCGCGTCGGCCAGCTGCTTCGAGTAGAGCTCGATCTTGCCGCTCGGAGTATGGAAGCGGAACTTTTCCCCGTCGGCCAGGTAGAGCGGGGTCTTGCGCGGCACGAGCTTGATCCCGTCGAGCTTCAGCTTCGCGAGCGAGAGCCCCGCTCCGGAGAGGCGGGTGTCGAGGTACTCCTCGAAGGTCGAGAAGCCGAACCAGTCGCCCACGCCGAGCTCGGTGGCGAGCTCCTTTGCGATGCGCCACGCGGGCCGGGTGTCGTGCGGCGAGGCGACGACGGGCTGGCGGATCCCGACGTAGGGCGCCTTGCCGCTGCCGATGGCGAGGTCGTCGTAGCGCTCGAGGTAGGTGTCCTCCGGGAGGAGGACGTCGGCCCACTGCGTGATCTCGGTGGGCTGCACGTCGCATACGGCGAGGAAGTCGAGGTTCCGGATGGCCTCGACCGTCTCGCGGGCGTTGGGCATCGACTGGATGAGGTTCGTGCCGTGGACGAACCAGCCTTTCACCGGATACGGGGACCCCGTGCGCGTCGCGTCGCGGATGCCGTTCGTCGTGACTTCCTGGGCAAACCGGAATCGCCTCGCTTCGCTGTCCACGTCCTTCGGAAGGTCCGGGAAGTCGGGCGCGGGGAAGGCGGGCACGCTGGCCCGCTCCCAGCGGTAGGTCCCGCCCGGTCGCCACCATGCCCCGAGGAGCGCGGTCAGAATGGCCTGCCCGCGGGCGCGGTGCGTGTCGGCCTCCCCGTACCAGGAGGTGTGCCGGCCCGGATGCACCAGCACCGCGGGCGCAGCCTTCACCATGAGGCCATAGGCCGCGACGATCTTCTTCGCCGGGACCCCTGCCTGTGCAGCGGCCCACTCGGGCGTGCAGGGCTCGACGTGCCGGGCGAGGGCGTCGAAGCCGATGGTGCGCTCCTCGACGTAGCGCCGGTCGTACGTGCCTTCCTTCACGAGTAGACGCAGCCAGGCCAGGATGACGGCCGTGTCCGATCCGGGCTTCACCGGCAGCCAGAGGTCAGCCTTCTGGGCGACGGTGCTGAAGCGGGGGTCTAGGACGACCAGGCTGGCTCCGCGCGCCCGCGCCTTCACGAAGTCCTGCACCTGGCTGTTGTGCGCGTTCTCGCCCAGGTGCGACCCGAAGAGCACCATGCAGCGGGTCTCGTCGAAGTCGAGCGGCTCGGGCGACGGGAGCTTCTCGCCGAAGGTGAGGTAGTAGCCGACGTTGCGCGCCCCCTTACACTGCGAGTAAGCGGGGCCCGCGTAGTTCGGCGAGCCGTAGGCCACCATCATGGTGCGCAGGAGCGGGCCGCCCGTGCCGTGGTAGAAGAGCGCGAGCGCCTTCGCGCCGTGCTTCTCCTTGATCTTGCGGAAGCCGTCCGCGATGAGCTTGTACGCCTCGCCCCAGCCCGCCCGGCGGAACTTCCCCTCCCCTCGCGCACCGACCCTGATCATTGGATATTTGAGGCGGTCCTCGTCGGTGACGAAGCCCGCTCCGGCCTGTCCGCGGCCGCACAGCTTCCCGCGCGCGTTCGGGTAGTCGGGGTGGCCCTGGAGCGAGAGCACGCGGTTCTTGCGGACGCGCGCCACGACCCCGCAGTTCCAGAAGCAGAGCTCGCAGAAGGTCGGGACCTCACGCTCCGGCGGCAGGCCGTGCTGGTCCCTGGTGAGGCCGAAGGCCTGGGCCGTCGCGGGCGCCGAGACCGCGCCCGCGATGGCGCCGGTGGCCGCCACCTTGAGGAACGTCCGCCGCGCGATGCGATTCGACTCTTCCGCCATGGCCGTTTTCCTTAACGTGCGCCGCACCCGGCGGGGCACGGCCGTCGACGCTCACTCCACCGAGCAACGGCGCATGCAGCGCACCAGATCCCGAAGCGCCTGCTCTTCGAGACGGTAGTGCGCGAACCCCGCCTCCCGGCTCACCCCCACCAGGCCATGCATTCGGAGGATCCGCAACTGCTGCGAGGCGATCGGCTGGGTGACCCCGAGTTCCTCCGCGAGGGCGTTCACGTGCTGCTCGCCCTCGCACAGGAGCTCGATGATGCGCAGGCGCACCGGGTGGGCCACGGCTTTCAGGACCTCCGCGATCCGCTCGGCCCTGTCGTGCGTGGTGACCGTCATCTCTCGTTCTCTAGATATCGCAATGTCGCTATGTGCCGCCGAAAACGTTTTGCAAACACTGTGCGCGAACTCGAGCCGCAGTGGTTCTGTTGAAGATCCGGGGGAGTCCGGGCGGATCCCCCCGGCCGGGGCTCGCAAGCCTTGCCGATCGCGTGGCCTCGGGCGCGCACTCGATGCGCGCCGCGCATCGTCATCTTCGCGATCGCAACCGCGGTGAGGGCACACGGACTGCGCGCAAACACCCCCGGCGCGCACAGACACACACACACCCGCCCTTCCCGCGTCCGTCGACTACAGGGGTGTCACGTCGGACATCGGAAAAGATGACGCGGTGCTTCATCAGCAAGGAGAAAGCCGCCGAGATCGGCCGTAAGATGCACCCGGTCCTCGACAGTCAGTCGTAAGTTCGGGACAGACACGGCAATCCTCGGGGGGGAGCACATGCAGCTCATGGCATACGGCTTGGCAGCGCTCGCGATTCTGGTGATGGGCCTGAACGTCGTCCTCGCCGTCCGACTCCGGCGCGCGATCGTCGGCGGCGAGATCGGCGAGAAGTGGGGCCTGCTCACCATCCTCGTCGCCTTCTTCTTCGTCGGGTATCTCTTTTCCCCGCTGGCGCTCTACTACGAGATCCCCAGGGAGTACCTCAGCATGCTGGTCTTCGCCGTCTTCCTCTTCGGCGCGATCTACGTCTGGGTCGTCATCGGCATCATCCGGGACATGCTCACCTTCCTGAAGCTCGTCAAGAAGTGAGCTCCCCGCAGCCCGGAGCAGCGGTGGCGGCGAGCTGATCAGGCCTGGCCGGCCGCCACCATGATCCAGCGCAGCGCGAAGCCGCCCGCGAGCACCAGAAGCGGGGTGACCACCGTCGCGCGCAGGTGGAGGCGCGACTCGAGCGTCTCGAGCAGGAGCGGAACCGCCAGCCCCGCGATCACGACGAGGCTCCAGAACGACGCCGTCCATGGGCCACCGAGGAGCAGGGACGCGGCGTCCTTGCTCGCGGCGCCGCTCGTCACGAGCCCCGCCAGGAAGAGCAGGAGCACGGCAACCTCCAGCCCGATGGCGAGCTTGTCCCATCGCGTGACGAAGTGACGCTCGTCCTCGGAGAGCCGGAACAGCATGAGGAACGCGGCGCCCGTGGAGAGGCCCGAGGCGAGGAAGAGCGGACCGAACAAGGCCGAGTTCCATAGAGCGCGCGCTCCGAGCGTGCTGAGCAGGATGCCCGTGTACAAGCCCAGGGCGGCGCCCACCCCGAGGTTCACCCACCGAAGCTCCTCGAAGCGCTGCCGGCCAAAGGCGCTCAGGGCCCGCGTCGGCGCCCCGAGGCCGAAGCGGCCCATGAACGCGGCGACCCGCTCGACCTGCTCGTCCCCGAGGCCGGCGAGGGCCAGCGCGAGCGAGACCGGGTAGACGACGACCAGGATCCAGGCGCCCCAGGACATCGGCGACGTCCACCTAAAGGCGAGATAGAAGCGCCAGGCGTGGAGCTTGAAGGACAGGTCGAGGAAGAGCGCCCCCATGCCCACGGTCACCAGCACCGGCGCCGCGAAGGCGAGCCAACGCACCGCCGGCGACCGGTCGCCCTCCCTCATCATGAGGAGCGAGGTCAGGATCATCACCCCGGCAGCCATGCCTCCGAGGAAGAGGTAAACCGGGATCTCCCACCCCCAGATGTGGAGCAGTGAGTCGATCATCAGGCTGTGCCGAGCGACGTCGATCTCGTTCATGGAGTCACCAATTTCGGGGCTTCCGGCCAAGCTTGCCTACCCGCTGCAGCCGCCGCCCGCCTTGCGCGGCGCGCCGGCAGGGGCCGCCACGGGCGTCGGAGGAGGAGGTGCCGCCTTCATGCCGGTCATGGCCGATCGGATACCGGAGCGCAGGCGGTAGAGCTCGACGTCGGCAGGCAGGGCGCCGGCCGCCAGCGGCGCCGGCTGGACCAGGGCGAAGGTTTCCCAGCCCTTCCATCCCCCCTGGAGCGTGAACACGCGTCCGGTGTAGGCGGCGGCCGCTGGCGGCAGCTCGAGGAGGTCGCCCTCCCCCACCAGGACGAGGTCGCGCGACGGGTTCGCGTAGGCGAGGCCGAGCGAGCCGAGCTTGTCGGCCGGGACGCACTCCGCGCCCGGGATGCGCCTGGTCGCGCACGCCTCGAGCGCGCGGAGGTCCACGATCCGCAACCTCCACGGCTCGTCGAACACACGCCGGGCCAGGTCGAGCTGACCGATGGCCGGGGCCTCGCGGATCCGCGCCTGGGTGCTGCTCGGCAGGGCGAGGCCCGCGACGCCCACCAGCACGACCGCAGCGAAGCCTGCGAAGACCAGCCGGCCCGGCTTTCCCGCGGGCGTCGCCATGGCGACCGGATCCGCCCGGCCGGACAGCACCTTCTCCAGCTTCTCTGCCCCGAGGAAGCAGCCCACGGCCATGGCGGTCACGGCGAGCGCCACGACCACCGGCCCGGCCTTCGCCGGCAGGTGGAACAGCTCCCACAGGTAGTAGTTGCCGAAGTTGCCCGCGTTGTGGAACCAGGCGAACCCGGGGCGCCACTCGACCTCCGACCAGGCCACCTGGCCGACGATGACCCCAAGGATCGTGTAGAGGCCGTCGAGCTTGCCGGAGGCCATGGCCACGAAGGACGTGCCCGGGCAGTACCCGGACATGATGAAGCCCGCGCCGAGCAGGAAGCCACCCGCTACCATGGGGAGGAGGAAGGTGGCGCTCGCGGCGTGGTCGGCGACAACCTTGAAGTCGGCGAGTCCGACCGTGGACGCCAGCACGAGCCCGAGCATGGCGGTGACGATGGCGCTGAACATGACCTTGAAGACGGTCATGTCGGTTCCGTAGAACTGCGCCGCGAGCTTGGGCGCGCGGCCGAAGCCAGCGCGCTCGAGCACGAACCCGAACCCGAAGCCGATGAGGACGGCGACCACGAGGCCCAGCTCGTGCGCCGGAAGGACCGGGAACGTCATCGCCACTCCCTCCTCATGAACCACGCGAGCGCGTAGCCGCCGCCGAACACGGAAAACATGAAGGCCCAGCTGCCGACGGAGAGCAGCGCGCCGCCGGAGAGCGCCTGGCCCGAGGTACAACCGCGGGTCATCTTGGCGGCGATCCCCATGAGCAGGCCGCCCGAGAGGGCCAGCGCCACGCGGGCTCCCGTGCCGATCCGCGGTCCCTTCAGGACCTCAATCTTGAGCCGCCCCGAGGTGTAGGCGGCCACGAAGCCACCGAGGAGCACGCCCAGGATCTCGAATACCAGCCAGGAGACGTGAGCGCTCGCCGCGGCACGGGCCAGCGGCGCGGTCTTCGCCACGTGGGCGGGCGCCAGCACATCGAGCGCGGCGATGCCGAAGCGCAGCGACGCCCCGGACGCCCCGAGGCCGTTGCCCATGACCAGGAAGGCGCTGAGCAGCACGAGGCCCAGCGCCACGCCGGCCAGGTACGGGTTCCAGAACTTGTTCGGGTTCCGTTCCATGAGCTCTCCAGCGCTACGAGAGGAAGAAGACGTTCGGCTTGTTGCCGGCCTCGGGCTGCAGGACCCTGCTCCTGCGGCTGCGCAAGAGGCGCGCGACGGGGCTGTCCGGGTCCTCCAGGTCACCGAAAGTGAGCGATCGCGTCGGGCACGTCTCGACGCACGCCGGCTGCTTCCCCTTCTGCACGCGGTGCAGGCAGAAGGTGCACTTGTCCACGAAGCCGGCCGGATGGACGTAGCGGGCGCCATAGGGACAGGCGGCGATGCAGGCCTTGCAGCCGGTACACTTGTTCCTGGCCACCGCCACCACGCCGCCCTCTGCGACATGCGAGGCGCCCGTGGGGCAAGCGTCCACGCAGGAGGGCTCGCTGCAGTGGTTGCAGCGCTCGGAGCGGATCTCCATCGAGAGGTCCGGGAACGCGCCCCGCACCTCCTGCACGATCCAGTCGCGGAAGCCGCCGTCCGGGAGGGCGTTCTCGGTCTTGCACGAGATGACGCAGGCGCTGCAACCGACACAGCGCACCGTGTCCACGGCCATGGCGTAGCGCTTCTTCATGCGAACCTCTCGGCAACCTCGATGCGCACGAAGTTCACGTTCATGCCCGTGCCGCCCATGATCGGGTCGATCTTGTACCGGGTGACGAGCTCGGCGTCGGACGCGCCCCGCCCGTGCGCGTACCGGAGCTTCTTCGCCGTCTGCCCCCAGCCGTGGACCAGGTAGACGCAGTCGCCGCGAATGCGCTCGGTCACCTTCGCCTTCACCGGTCCGGAGCGCGCGCCGTCCTGGTTCACGAGCCAGACGCGATCGCCGCTCCTGAGTGGGTGATCGAAGCCCGGCAGCGCGCGCGCCACACCGGCGTTCACCCACACCTCGTTCTCCGGGTAGGGCTCGGCGAGGAGCCGGTTGTTCACCGTGCGGCCAAAGGTATGGGTGGGGGCGCGGCCCGTGAGCAGTCGGAAGTGGCCCGGAGGCCCCTCCTCCTGCGGGTAGTACTGCGGGAGCGCGTCGAAACCGAGCTTCGCCAGTTGCTCGCTCTTCAGCTCGATCTTCTTCGAGTCGGTGGCGACCTGGACCGGGAGCCCCTCCTCCTCGCACGTGGGCACGGGCTTTCCCAGCACCACGCCCTTGGCCCGGACCTGCGCTACGTCATGGCCGCCGGCGCGCAGCCTCGCGTCCACGTACTCCCGAGCGTCCTTCCAGGGGAAGTACGCGGAGAGGCCCACGTGGGCCGCCATCTCCTTGGCGATCCACCAGCCCGGCTTCGAGTCGTACATCGGCGGCACAGCCTCCTGGCGCAGCGCGAGGAAGGGCTGCTTGTACGCGGGGGCGGCGACGTCGTCGTCGCGCTCGAGGTAGGTGGCCTCGGGCAGCACCACGTCGCTGTAGCCGCAGATCTCCGCCGGCAGGACGTCGATGGAGACCACGAAGTCGAGGTTCTGGAGGGCGGTGATGGTCTGCTTTCGGCTCGGCAACGCCTGGATGAGGTTGCAGCCGTAGATGATCCAGGCCTTGAGGTCGTACAGCGCGTGCCCGGGCACGCTGGCGTCGCACAGGCCGGAGGCGATCACCTCGCCGGCGATGGGATACCCGCCGCTCTTCGGCTTGTCGGCGACGCCCTTGGGACCGTGGGGGAAGGGCTTCGCGACGGAGAACGGCGCCAGGGCCATCTTGCCGGGGCTCACGTAACCGCCGCGCCGGCCCCAGCTCCCCAGCAGCGCTGCCAGGATCGCCATGGCGCGCGCGCGCTGCGTGTCGTCGCCGTACCAGGTGGTGTGGCGGCCCGGATGGACGAGCGAGGCGGGCCGCGCCGAGGCGATGAAGCGCGCGCTCTCGCGGATGAGCTCGGGCCGGATGCCGGTGATGGGGTAGGCCCACTCCGGCGTCTTGTCGGCGACGTGCGCCTTGAGCTCGTCGAGACCCATGGCGTGGCTCGCCAGGTACTCGGCGTCGTAGCGCTTCTCTGCGAGCATCACGTTCATCCAGGCGAGGAGCAGCGCGATGTCGGTGCCGGGCTTGATGGGGAGCCAGTAGCGCGCCTTCCCCGCCGCCACCGAGAAGCGCGGGTCGACGACGACGAGCTGGGCGCCCTTGCCCACCGCCTCCGCCAGCTCCTGCACCTGGGTGTTGTGCATGTTCTCGCCCAGGTGGCTGCCGATGAGCGTGATGACGCGCGCATTGGCGATGTCGATGGGCTCGGGCGAGCCGAGCGGCGTACCGTAGGTGAGGAGGTAGCCTGCCTCTCGCGGGCCGCGGCACTGCGCGTACGAGGGCGCGCCGACGTTGGGCGAGCCCCATGCTTTCATGAAGTGCTTGAACCAGCTGCCGCCTGAGCCATGCGTGAACAGGGCGACGGCCTCCGGGCCGTACTTGCGCTTCACGTCGAGGAGTCCGTCCCCGACGCGGTTCAGGGCCGCGTCCCAGCTCACCTCCTCGAACACGTCCTCGCCGCGCTTCTGCCGGCGCACGAGGGGCTTCTTCAGCCGATCGGGGTCGTAGAGGAGGCCGGTCGCGCCGGCGCCGCGCGGGCACAGCATGCCCCGGGAGAGCGGGTGCTCGGGGTTGCCGACGATCTTGGTGACCCGGCCGTCCTTCACGTGCGCGAGCACGCCGCAGCCCCAGAAGCACAGCTCGCAGAACGTGGCGACGACGTGGTCGCCGTCGGTTCCTGGGTCCTCCACGCGATTGGCATCGAGGCCCCACCACTTGCTGGTGGGACCGGAGGCGAGCACGCCCCCGCCGACTGCCGCGCCACCGATCTGGATGAACTGCCTGCGGGTGAGACTCATGCTCCAGCTCCTTCATGACTTCAGGGCTCGGGCCCCCCGTCCCTCCCTGCCTTGTTGGAGCCAGGCCGCCCCCGAGCAGATTCAGCGCTGGCTAGAAGCGGTAGGAGAGGCCGAAGTCCACCTCGAACTGCGACATCTCGGTGGTGTACGCGGTGATGAACTGCTCCGCGGCGTTTGCGCCCTGGAGCTTGGTGTTGAGCGCGTAGATGCCGGTGAGGTTGAACGCCCACCTGTCGCCCAGCTCGTAGCCCACGCCGCCGGTGACATGGTGCTCGGTCACCGCGGGGAAGGCGAGGTTCTCGAAGGCGCGGTTCGGATCGAGCGGCATCTTTCCGTAGTTGTAGCCGGCGCGGACCTTGAGCCCGCGCATCGGCGCCACCTGCGCGCCGACCTTGAGCACCCACTGGTCGCTCCAGTTCATGTCGAAGGGCATGGCGCCGGTGGCGCTCGCGTCGCTGCTATATTTGGGAAGGCCCTTGCCCATGGTCTGCGACCAGTTGATCCACTGCACGTCGGCCGCGAGGAGCAGCATCTCGAACGGGGTCACCGACGCGCCGAGGGTGACGCTCTGCGGCTGGTCGAAGGTGAGCTTGTCGGTGCCACCCGGGATGGTGGTACCGGGGGCCATGGGATTCGGGCGCTCGGCGACCTTGAAGGAGAAGTCCTGGAACCAGCTCTTCGTCTCGTAGGCGGCACCGAGAGTGACCATCCTCACCGGGGTGAACTTCACGCCCACGGTCGCGCCGATGCCTGCGGAGGTGGCGGTGTCGTGCAGCGCCTGCCCGAAGCCGGAGGCGACGTCGTACTTCATCTGAGCAACCATGACGTTGGCTGTGGCACCGACGGAGAGCGTGTCGGTGAGCTTGTACGCGGCACCCGGCGTGAAACGCCCCTGGAGATACGATGTGTAGGTGGCGCCCTGGTACAGGTTCGTCGGATAGTCGACCCCCATGCCTGCCACACCGAAGACCCCGATGCCGGCCGAGAGCCGATCGTCGATGGGGCGGACGTAGGCGAGGGCCGGGATGGGCGACCCGCCGCGGGTCGAGTCGAGGGTCGCGCCATCTTGCGCGACGATCTGCCCCGGCGCGGCACCCGTGGCGCTGTACTTCACTGTTGGCTTGAAGTACGCGCCGCCGACGTCGAGCCGCTGGCCGAGGTCGGCGATGCCGGCCGGATTGGAGAGCAGCGAGCAGGCATCGAGGGTGGTGCCGACACCGACGCCGCCCATCGAATCCTGCACCGGGCCGAAGCCGATCATGCGCATGCCGTTCGTGGCATAGGCCGGGGACGCCGCGACGACGCACGTCGCGGCGAGGAGCAACGCGATCTTTCTCATGAACGTCTCCAGAGCAGTCGGGAACTGCGGCCACACCGAACACGCGCTGCGGCAGCCGTCGCCTCGTTTCACGGATGGGGTACTCCTGCGGGGATCGCGCCAACCATGTAAGATATTGAAATAACTAGACTTGCCATCCGACCAGCGTTTACCAGTGCGACGAAACGTTTCAGTCGATGCGACGGCTCGTTTCAGCCCGCGACAGAAACGTGTCACTCTTTCGACAGGGGATTGGCACGAAGCTCCCCCGCGAAAAGAGGCGCCCCATGGATCAGGGCTCGGAGCTCATTACGGCGCGCGAGGTCGCCTTTGCCGCGGTGAACGCGGCCTTCGGCTCGCTGGGCCGCATCTGCATGGCCCTGGACTCGAGCTTCTGCGTCCGCCACGTCTCGGAGAAGTTCGACGCGCTGGCCGGTCCCGGAGCGGCGGCGCGCCTCATGGGCCAGCCGATCGCGTCCTTGCTCGGCCCCGAGCTCTTCGGTCCCGACGGACCACTCCGACTGGCCCTGCTCGCTGGCGAAAAGCGCGAGGGCTGGCGCGCGCTCCTCCGCTTCGGGGGAGGGGGCTCACGGCTCCTCTCGGTGACGGCCGCGCGGCTCCAGCACGATCCCCACGGGGTCTGCGATCCCCAGGCGCTCTACCTGCTCGTGTTGCGACCGGCCGAGGAGGAACCGGTGGAGGCCCACGGGCCGATCGCCGGGTTCGGCGTCCTCTTTCGCTCGCAGGCGATGGCGCGGGTGTTCCGGCTCATCGAGTCGCTGCAGAACGGCGAGTCCACCGTCCTCATCACGGGCGACAGCGGGACGGGCAAGGAGGTGATGGCGGGGATCATCCACGCGCACTCGCCCCGCCGCAACGGACCGTTCGTCGCCGTCAACGCGGCAGCGCTGCCCGGCGAGCTTCTCGAGAGCGAGCTCTTCGGCCACGTCCGCGGCGCCTTCACAGGCGCCACGCGCGATCGCGTCGGCCGGTTCGAATCCGCGAACGACGGGACGTTGTTCCTCGACGAGGTGGGCGACCTGCCGCTGCTCCTTCAGGTGAAGCTCTTGCGAGTCCTGCAGGAGCACACCTACGAGCGCGTCGGCGACAGCCAGCCGCGGAAGACGAACGCGCGCATCATCGCCGCCACGCACCGGGACCTCCGCCGCGCCGTGGAGGCGGGCACCTTCCGCGAGGACCTCTACTACCGGCTGCGCGTGATCCCGATCGAGCTCCCGCCCTTGCGGGCGCGGCGGGAGGACATCGAGCCGATTGCGCGCCTGCTCCTGTCACGCGTCGGCACGCGCACCGGCCGCGCCCTCCGCTTCTCGCCGGACGCGCTTCGAGCGCTGCTCTCCCACGATTGGCCGGGCAACGTGCGGGAGCTCGAGAACGCCCTCGAGTACGCGGCGACCGTCTGCGACGGGCAAACGCTCCAGCCCGAGGACCTGCCCACGGAGGTGCTCGGGAGCGCGAGCCGACGGCAGGAGAAGGCCGGGGCGGACCCCACGCCCTCACCCCCGCCGAGCGAGGTCCCGGCGCTGCGTGGTGTGTCGGGGGCCTCGCAGAATGAGGCCGCCTCGCTCAGGGCGGCGCTCGAAGCGCATCGGTGGAACCGCGCCGAGACCGCCCAGGCGCTCGGGCTGAGCCGCAGCACGCTCTGGCGCAAGATGCGCGCGCTCGGGCTGGCGCGAGCCGTGGGCTCAGGGTGATTGGCCGGAGCGGGTAAGGGTGCGGGCGAGCGTGGGACCATCACGCCGACGCACTCCCCTCCGGCGCCCAGGCTCACCGCCGGGCGCTGGCCGGCTTCGCCCCAGCCACAGCCGCGCCGTATCCCTCGCCCGGCCGTGCCTTTCCCTTGAACACCACGTACACGAAGATCGTGTAGCCGAGCATGATCGGCACCCCGATGAGGGCGATGACGAGCATGGTGTAGAGGGTGAGCGGGGTGGACGAGGCGTTGTAGATGGTGAGGCTGTTCGCGAGCGAAGTGCTGGACGGCACGAGCGCCGGATAGGCCGACAGCGCCGCCACCAGGATCATGAAGACGATCACGGCCGACGAGGCCACGAACGCCAGGGCCTTCCGCCCGGTCTTCGTGAAGACAGGCGTCGCCACGAGAGACGCCACGAGCAGCGCCGCCAGGATCCAGAAGAGCGGGTTCGAGGTCTTCTGGAACAGGAAAGGTGACACCACGACGGTGGCTGCGGTCGCCGCGGCGTAGAGCGCCAGGAAAGCCGCGAACGCCCCGAGCGCGATCCTCCCCATCCGGTCGGCCAGCTCCCCGTCCGTCTTCATCCTCAAATATATCGCTCCGTGCATGACGAAGAAGGCGCACGAGACGAGGCCTACCAGCACGGCGTACGGGTTGAGCAGCCCGAGGAAGCTCCCCTGCCACGGGAACTCGGGTGCCGGGCCGATGGGCACGCCGCGCAGGACGTTGCCGACCGCCACGCCGAAGAGGATGGCAGGGAGCAGGCTGCCCAGGCCGAAGGCCCAGTCCCAGACCTTCGTCCAGCCCGGCGACGGCACCAGCGCGCGAAACTCGATGGACACCGCGCGCGCGATGAGCGCGACGAGGAGCAACATGAAGGCGAGGTAGAAACCGCTGAAGACGGTCGCGTAGACGATGGGGAAGGCCGCGAAGAGGGCGCCACCACCGGTGAGCAGCCACACCTCGTTGCCATCCCATACCGGGGCGATCGACGCGACGTACACGTCGCGCTCCTCGCTGGAGCGGGCGAAGAGCGAGAGCGCACCCACCCCCAGATCGAAACCGTCGAGGACGGCGTAGCCGGCGACCAGCACGCCGACGAGGAGGAACCAGATCGTGTTGAGGTCCATGTCGTGCCCTCCCCTTTACGCGTGCGCCGGCGCCGGCGTGGCCTTCGCCTTCTTGATCATGAGGAAGAGCCAGAGCGCCCCCAGCATGAGGTAGATGAGGCCGAAGAGCACCAGCGAGAAGCCCACCTCGGCCGCGGTGACCGTCGGCGAGTGCGCCTCGCTCGTGCGCAGGAGCTTGTAGACGATCCAGGGCTGTCGGCCGACCTCCGCGGCCATCCACCCGAGCTGACAGGCGGCGACCGGCAACGGGATGGACCACATGAGCGCCTTCAGCACCAGCCGGTCCTCCCAGAGCTTGCCCGAGAACAGCCTGAAGGCCGCCCACCCCATGAGCGCGATGAACCACAGCCCGAGCACGACCATGTTGTGGAAGGAGACGAACGTGAGCCAGAGCGGCGGCCGGTCCTCCAGCGGGAACTCGTCGATGCCCCGCACCCGCTCGCCCACGCTGCCGAAGGCCATGTACGAGAGCAGCCCAGGGACCTCCACCTTGGCCTTGATGAGGGGCGGCGGCGAGAAGGGGATCCCGAAGAGGACGAGCGGCGCGGCGGTCTGGCTCGTGTAGAGCCCCTCGATGGCGGCGAACTTCTCTGGCTGCGTGCGCGCCACCTGCTGCGCGTGGAAGTGGCCAAAGGGCATGACCTCGAGGACGGCGAAGACGAGGCCCCAGGCCACGCCCAGGCGGAGCGCCTTTCGGCCGAACACCGAGTCCTTGTCCTTGAGGAGGTGGTACGCGGCGACGCCCGCGACGACGAAGGCGCCCGTCACGAGCGAGGCCGTCACGACGTGCAGGTAGCGCGGCATCGTGGAGGGGTTGAAGATCGCGTCGTAGAAGCTCGTCAGCTCGGCGCGGCCGTTGCGCACCACGGAGCCCGCGGGCGTCTGCTGCCAGGAGTTGGCGGCCACGATCCAGAAGGCGCTCATCGTCGCGCCCACCGCCACCATGAGCGAGCTGAACCAGTGCACGCCCTTCGAGACGCGATCCCGGCCGAAGATGTAGAGGCCCATGAACGTCGACTCGAGGAAGAAGGCGAAGACGCCCTCGGCCGCGAGGGGTGCGCCGAAGATGTCGCCCACGAACTTCGAGTAGACGGCCCAGTTCGTCCCGAACTGGAACTCCATCACGATGCCGGTCGCGACGCCGACAGCGAAGGTGATGGCGAAGAGCTTCGCGAAGAACCGGCCCACCTGCACGTAGACGGGGTCGCGCTTCCGCCAGCCGAGCCACTCGGCGATGCAGAGCATCCAGGCGAGGCCGATCGATATCGGCGGGAAGATGAAGTGAAAACCGACCGTGACCGCGAACTGCAAGCGCGCGAGGAAGAGTGCGTCCATGGGTGCCCTCCAGAGTGCGGTCGGGATCAGGAAATGAGCGGAATCATGCGCTGATGCGATCCCTTCGCATTCGAATTGTGCTGGCTCGATCGGGGCCCGACGCGCTGTTCAATCCTGCACGGGCTCCGGGGTGCTTCCGCGTGTCGTCCGAACGAAAAAAGCAAGTCCGGTGCCAGGGGGTAAACACCCCCTGTTCGGCGTATACAGCCTTTGCACACCGTTCCGATGTGGGGGATGGGGCGATCTTGCGCAACGGAGAGCTGGGATCGGTTTGCGCGTGCGACGGCCCGCCGCACCCGTCTACGCCGGACGGTCACCCCCGCGCGTCAGCTGATAGCGCATGCCACATGAACTGACGCTCGAGATCGGGGGCGCGGGGGGAGAGTTCTCCCCTCCGCTTGAGGCGCCGCAAGGCGCCGGACATCAGCTCACAGCGGCGGCGGTGACGCTGGAGAATCACATCAACGGTCGCCGCTGTGAGAGAGGGCCAGGGTGGCGGTACTTCCCGGGCAAAGAGGTCCGGGCGGTGCACCTGCTTCATCGCGCGAGCTGATCGCACTTCGCCGCGAAGACGAAGTCGCTCTCGGTGAGACCGTCGATCTTGTGCGTCCAAATCTCCACCGCGACCTTGCCCCAGGCGAGGTGCAGATCCGGGTGGTGGCCCTGCTCCTCGGCCATCGCACCCACACGATCGACGAACGCGAGCGCCGTCTTGAAGTCGGAAAACTTGAACGTCTTGGTCAGGTGGTGATCCCGCGGCGCCTCCCAGCCCTCGACCTTCGCGAGCAGGCCGGCAACCTCCGCACGCCCCAGGGCCGGCACCCCTCCGCGGCACGGAACACAGGTCTTTTCGTGAAGCTCCATCGTCCCCTCACCTCGGGTGATCCGCTCGACCGGCCCGTCCGGCGAGCTCTTGGTACGATCTGGTCCGGAGCCGGGCCTCGCGCAAGGAGAAGGTCATGACCGCACGCACGCCGCATCCACGACCGCCGCGATCAGGCCCCCGTCTCCTCGACCGCCTCGGCCTCGGGACCCCCGAGGTCCGCGCGTGGGCCCTCTACGACGTCGGAAACTCCGCCGCCGTCACGTCGATCGTCACCGCCATCTTTCCGATCTACTTCGCGCGGGTCGCCGCTGCGGATCTTCCGCCCACGCTGGCGACACAGCGCTATGCGCTCGCGACCACGCTCGGCCTCGCCATCGTGGCAGGGCTCGCGCCCCTGCTGGGGTCGCTCGCCGACGTGCGGCCAGTGAAGAAGCTCCTCCTCGGCGCCTTCGCGGCGGCAGGGGCAACTGCGGTGGGAGCGCTCTTCTTCGTGGGGCGCGGCGACTGGCTCCTCGCGGCAGCGCTCCTCGTCCTGCTCAATGTCGGTCTCAACGGGAGCTTCGTCTTCTACGACGCGCTCCTGCCCCACGTCGCCCGGGGCGAGGACCTGCACCGGGTCTCCTCCGCCGGCTACGCCCTGGGGTATCTGGGCGGCGGAGTCCTCCTCGCGGCTCAGCTCGCCTGGATCGCCAACCCGGCGCTCATCGGGATCCCGGCGGGTGAGGCCGCCACCCCTGCGCAGGCGACGCTCCCGACCCGGATCGCCTTCGCTTCCGTGGCGCTCTGGTGGGTCCTCTTCACGCTGCCGCTCCTGGCGCGCACCCGCGAGCCACCGGTCGAGGCCACCAGGGAACCCGCCGTCGGCACGTTCCGGCGGCTCTCCCTCACCTTGGTGAGCCTGCGCCGCCACCGGCAGGCGGCGCTCCTCCTCGCCGCCTTCCTCCTCTACAACGACGGGATCGGGACCATCATCCGCATGGCCGTCATCTACGGGAGCGAGATCGGGCTCTCCCAGGGCGCGCTCATCGGTGCCATCCTGCTCGTCCAGTTCGTCGGCGTTCCGTTCTCCTTTCTCTTCGGCAGCATGGGCGCGCGCGTCGGCGCGAAGCGCGCCATCCTGGGCGGCCTCGTCGTCTACACCGGGATCGCGATCCTGGGCTACTTCATGCGGACGGCCGCGCACTTCTTCGCACTCGCGCTCCTCGTCGGCGTGGTGCAGGGCGGGACCCAGGCCCTCTCGCGGTCGCTGCTGGCGAGCCTCATCCCCCGCCACCTCTCGGGCGAGTTCTTCGGCTTCTTCGCCATCTCGGAGAAGGTCGCCGGCATCTTCGGGCCGGCCGTCTTCGCGGCGGCGAACGCGCTCACCGGTTCGAGCCGAACCGCGATCCTGTCGGTCATCGGCTTCTTCGCGGCCGGCGCGGCGCTCCTCTCGGCCGTCGACGTGGACGCGGGCAAGCGCGAGGCGCGCGAGGCGGAGGCGGCACGGCCCACCTTGGGCGACGCCTGACCAGCACGAGCCCATCTCGCCACCCCGTCTCGGAGGGAATCTCGACCGTCGTCGCGAAACATGTTCTCCTGTGGCGGCGACGCCATGCCTGCCGCGCTCTCGCATCCAGCGGTCTCCGGACCAACATGAAGGCTCTCGGCGTCAAACGGCGCCGTGCGAGCTGGTGCGTCTACGTGCTCCGCTGCCGCGACGGGTCTCTCTACACCGGTATCACGAACGATCTCGACCGACGCCTGGAGCAGCACGCGGCCGGCACGGGTGCGCGCTACACCCGCTCGCGACTTCCAGTGAGGCTCGTCCATCGGGAGCGCGCCAGCGACCTGGGGCAGGCGCTGCGCCGCGAGGCCGCCCTGAAGCGTCTCACGCGAACCGAGAAGCTGGCGCTCGTCGCGGCCGGGCAGCCTTCCTAGATCTCCGTCAAGCGCCCCTTACCCTCCTTCGTCGCGCCGCGCTTCATCGCATGGAGGAACCGCGAGCGGAGCGCGTCGCTCATCAGCGCTTGCTTCACTGGCGGCAGCCTCAGGAACCCGCCCAGGAGAGCGCGCAAGAACGCCTGGGGCTTGCTGCCGGGATCGTCGAGGAGCTGGTTCTGGAGCGTGCCACGCTCCAGACACTGGAGGATCACCCTCTCGAAGGTCGTCTCGGGATGCAGGACCCGCTGCTTCCTCCCGTGCAGCTTCATCGCCCCCGAGTTGCAGCGGATCGCGCACACGCCGCAGCCGATGCAGCGCGCCTCGTCCACCTCTGGACGGCCGTGCTTGCGAAAGCGCGGATCGGGATCGCCGACTCGAGGGATCGCGGCGATGGGGCACCGCCTCGAGCACGTGCCGCACCCCTTGCAGATGTCGCGGTCCGAGGCCGCTATGAAGCTCGAGGTGACGACGGCGTTCGGGTACCCGTGCTTCGTGATTCCGAGGAGCATATTGCAGCAGCAGCCACAGCAATGGCACATGAAAGCGACATTGCGCTGCACGTTGTCGGCGTTGAGCACGAGGCCCAGCTCGCGAGAGCGGGCGAGGTTCTCGAGCATCTCGCTCTTGGTGACCTCGCGGGCGAACCCGTGGCGCACGACGTAGGCAGCCGCCAGGCCGAACGAGGAGCAGTTGTCGAGCGGCGAATCGCACTTCTTCTCGCCCAGGTGGTGCTTCTCGTGCCGGCACGAGCACAGCCCCATCGCGAACCGATCCGACCCTTCGACGATGGCGGTGGCCTTCTCGTAGTCGAGGACCTCGACGTACTCCTCGGGTTGGACAGCGCCGTCGTGGGGAACCGTGCGCATCAACGAGACCTTCTGGCTCGCATCGAGGTTCCGCGCGTACAGCGATCCCTCGCCCAGATAGTCGGCGAAGAGCCTGGCCCACTTCTTCCGATCGAGGCCGGGGTCGGTGCGCATCATCGTGAACTCGAAGATGCCGACCATCATGGGCGACGGAGCGTAGTAGTACTTGCGGTCGACACACAGGTCCAGGACCAGGCCGCGCGCACAGAGGCCGTCGAGCCGCCCCTGCAGCTTCGCCCGAGGAACACCGGTGACCTTCTCGACGCGTTCCAACGGCGAGAGGCCATAGGGCATCTTGACGATCAGCTCGGCGTCCTCCTCCGAGTAGAGCTCCTTCAGGATCGCGTGCAGCGCCGCATTCCACGGTGCACGAATCGTGAGCCCGTCGATCTTGTGGCCCAGCGACCGATACACGTCCTTGCCGACCAGGTGTCCCATGGCGCCCACCCCCCGAGCCCGCGTGACCGATACCGCATCCACGCCGGGAGACGATTTCACAGTGCGCCAGCCTCGGCAAGGACAACTGGGCGGCGGGTTTAGGTTCTACCGCCCCTCGCTGACCCAGTTTCGGCAACGGCGTTCCTATCCCTTTTCACCAACAGCGAGGAACACGGGGAAGGATCTCGTGCCGGCGCCTGCCGGCTTCGCGATCTCGCAGACGGTCGAGAAGCGCACGTTGCGCAACCCGGCGCGCTCCATACTCGCCGCGAGGTCCGCGCGGTCGAAGCCCTTGTGAACGTCGCTTCGCCCTCCGTGGAAGGAGCCGTCCTCCGCGTCCAGGTCGGAGATGCAGAGGGAGCCCGTCGGCCGGAGCAGCGCGGACAGGTCCCTCAGGATCCCGTCCGTGTCCGGGATGTGGTGCAACGTCATCAGCGTGCAGACGAGGTCGTACCTCGACTCGGGCAACGGGTCGCTCGAGAGGTCGAGGCGGACGGGCGTCATGCTCCGGACGCCGCTCGCCTCGATCTTCTGCCGGAGGACGGCCAGCATCGCCTGCGAGCTGTCGGCGAGCGTGACGTGGGCCACGTGCGGCTTCAGCGCGAAGCCGAGCAGGCCGGTGCCACACCCGTACTCGAAGACGTGCATGCGCCCCGTCGCGCACACCTGGCCCAGGATGGCCTCGACCACGCGGCGCGCGCGATCGACCTTCTGGGGGTCGGAATCCCAGTCCTTCGCCTTCTCGTCGAACTCGCTCATGCGATCCTCCAGCAGGGCTGGCACACGCCTTCGCCGGCTACTTGCAGGGGCCTTGCTGAGCCGCACCGTGACCGCCGTGCTCCTGGCACGCGAGCTCGGGCGTGACCACCCGCAGCGTGCCGGCCCGGAGAGCGTCGACCGTCGCGCCGACGGTCGAGTGCCGGGAGAGGAAGACCTGGATCCTGCTCTGCTGCAGCTTGCTCAGGGCGCCCATCCCGATGCCGCCCACGACGAACCCATCGATGCGCTCTCCCGCGAGCGCCTTGAGCGGCTGGCACATGCCGTGCGCGTGCCCCATGTCGCGGTTCGGGATGGCCCGACACTCCTTGCTGTCGGTGTCCACGATCATGAAGGACGGCGTCGAGCCGAAGTGGGCACTCACCGGGCTCTCGAGCCCCTTGTCTTCCGTGACTGGAATGCAGACGAACATGATTCCTCCCTCGCGTTGTCGTGAACTCCGCTTCACGTCTCCTCGCAGCCCATCATTCATTCGCCGGTGCGCCAGCGGCGCCGCCCGCGGCAGGGAGCGGCCGGGGCACCCTGCTTCCTCCGCTCGCCCTCTTCCATGGGACCACGGGAACCGCGGGAGTCCATGGCGGCGCCTCGATGGCAACTCGCCTCGGCGACGGATCCCCCCGCGATCCTCAACAGTTTTCCGTGAATCAGCGCGTCGGCTATCTTGCGGCGCGCAGCCTCGACGATCCGTCCGAAGGTAGGGCGGGATACGCCCATCAGCTCTGCAGCCCGCTCCTGATAGAGCCCTTCGAAGTCGGCCAACCTGACGGACTCGAGCTCGTCCAGCGTGATGACGACCTCGTCCAGCATGCGCGCGGGTATGCCCGCGGGCTTGAACACCGAGCTGGCCGGCGCTCCGGAGATGCGGCGGCAGCAAGGAGGGCGACCCACGTGACCGATTATGAGCGCATGCTCATAATCGTGCAAGCGGATTTCGCCGGAGTCTTGACGATCCGTTCACGGCGATCCGTTGACGGACAACCACGTCGCCGCGCCAATAACCCATGATGGGCCACCCCGCTGAGGACGTTCTCGAAGAAAATGTCCCTCGGCGCCATCCGGCCTCTCGGCGCAAGAACTTCCTTAGAGCATGCGGCTACGCGAAGGGTTCGGCCGAGCGCCCCCCCGTGTGGGCGCTCAGCTTCCGCGAATCGCGACCGCCACTTGTGGCTCCGACCAGCCGTGGACATGAAAAACACCAAGACATCGCAGCCGTGCCCCCTCCGCCTCGCCTCCCGGGCGACCACCTGGTCCGTCACCGTCTCCGTCGCGCTCGTCCTCGTCCCCGCGCTGGCCGCGGCGGAGGGACTCCCCGTCGACGACGCGATCCGGGCGGCCTGGCAAAACAACGCCGGCCTGGCCGCGAGCGCGGAGCAGGTCGAGGCTGCTCGAGCCGACGCCGATGCCGCCAGGGACGCCCGGTTGCCAACGCTCGCCTTCACGGCTCGTGGCATCGCCACCGACGAACCGGTGGGGGCCTTCGGGCTCAGGCTCGACGAGCAGCGCATCACCCAGGCCGACTTCGCCCCTGCGCGCCTCAATGCGCCCGACCTCATCGGCGGCGTGGGCCTCGGCGCGACCGTGGCGCTCCCCGTCTACGCAGGCGGCCGCATCTCGGCGGGCCGCCGTGCGGCGACCGCACAGGCCGAGGCCGAGGCGAGCACGCACGAGCGCGAACGCCAGCAGGTCGCGCTGGCCGTCGTCCAGGCCTACTTCTCGGCGCAGGTCACCGCGCAGGGCGTGCGTTTTGCCGAGGACCAGCTCGAGCACGCTCGCGAGACCGAGCGCTTCGTCCAGGCTCGAAACAAGCAAGGGCTCGCGCTCGACGCCGACGTGGCGCGCGCCACCGCGTTCCGCGCGCAAGCCGAGGCAGAGCGCGCCACCGCGCTCCAGGCCCTGGCCTCCGCCCGCTCCGGCCTGGCGCTCCTGGCCGGCGACGAGGCAGGCCGGGCAGAGCTCTCGACGCCCTTCGACACCGCGGCCATGGCCGCGCCCGGCAACGCGAGCCCGACTGACATGGGGGAGCGGTCCGATCTGCGGGCTGCCCGCCATCGCGTGGACGCGGCCCAGGATGCTGCCACGGCTGCGCGCGGCAACCTGCTGCCTCAGGTGTCCGCCCAGGCGAGCGTCGAGACCATGCGCTCGGCCGTCGATCAGGGAGCCACCTGGACGACGCTGGCCCTGGTCGCGCGCTGGCAGCTCGGGCT
>MEMX01000033.1:167700-167914 GCA_001768075.1 Anaeromyxobacter sp. RBG_16_69_14
TGACGTCCGGACCGCGAAGGCGGCGCGGGCCCGCGCCCGCGCTGCCGCGTCCGCGCGCGAGTGGCAGGAGCGGCAGGCGCGGCGAGAGGTGGAGGAGGCGCGCCGCGCAGTGGAGACGGCCGACATCCGCGTCGCCTCGGCGCGAGAAGCGGTCTCCGCCTCCGAGTCGGCGCGGGCGTTGCGCCTGGCGCGACACCGCCAGGGACTGCTCCCC
>MEMX01000034.1 GCA_001768075.1 Anaeromyxobacter sp. RBG_16_69_14
CTGGCGCCCTGCGGCGCGCCGCGCGCGGCAACCAGCGCGAGGGTGAGCTGCTGGCGCAGGTCGTCACGGTCGCCCTGAAGCTCCCTGCGCCGGGGGTACTCCTGCCGGTCCTCGCCTCGTCCTGTGCGGGCGACCCCCACGCGCTCGATCCCGGTGAGCCGCTCGCATCCCTCGCCCTGCGAGCCGCGGCAGCCGTGGCCGGCTGGACGCAGCTCCCGGGCACCGCGGCTGCGCGGCGCCGGCTCTGGAGCGAGGTGGGCGTCGACTGCGACCCGCTCTCTGCGCAGGTGCTCGTCCTCGGCCTTCGGCTCCAAGGGGACATGCTCCTCGCCCGCCACTTGCGCGAGGCGGCCGAGGCGGGGGAACCCCGCCGCGTGACGCTGCGCGAAGCCGCTCGCAGCGAGATCGCCGTGGCGAGCGGAACCCCCGTCTTCGCCTGCGAGAACCCGGCGGTCGTCTCTGCCGCCGCGGACGTCCACAGCGGTCGCTGCGCCGCGCTCGTCTGCCTGGAGGGTGTGCCGTCGACAGCGGCGATGCACCTCCTCGGCGCCCTCGCCGGTACCGGCGCATCCCTGCGCGTCCACGCCGACTTCGACTGGGCGGGCTTGCGGATCTCCGCGCTGGTCGCCCAGGCCACACGCGCCGCGCCTTGGCGCTTCGGGGCGGACGACTACCGGGCCGCGCTCGGCGGCGGCAGGCATGGCCCGGCGCTTTCCGGCCGGCCAGCGCCCTCGCCCTGGGACGAGGGCCTCGCGCATGCCATGGCCGGCGCCGGCGTGAGCGTTCCCGAGGAGCAGGTGATCGAGCATCTGCTGCACGATCTCGCGGCTACCTAGGTTCCTTCGGGGTTCCCGGGCCGCCCGTCACCGGCCGCCTCCGCGAGCGCCCTGGGAGTGAAGGCATTGTAGGCCGCGGTGAGGGTGAGCGCGAGGAGCGCGGCGGCGATCCCGAGCGCCGTGTTCACGTAGGGCGGCGCGGACAGCGCGATGCGCAGGAGCACGGTCGCCACGGCGAGGCCGGAGTTCCGGAACACCACCTGGAACGTGGAACTGTAGCGAAGCGAGAGCAGCACCACCAGGATGTCCGCGAAGATGAGCAGCGTGTAGAACTGCTCGAAGAAGTCGTGCGGCCGCTCGAAGCGCAGGGCGTGGGACACGACCGAGCGGAGGCCGACCACCGTGAAGACCGTCAGGAGCCCGAGGGCGATGGCCTTCTTCGCCACGATGAACGCGCGCCGATCCCGTGGATCGCCCGGGGCGGGCTGGTGGCGCTGTAACCGGTAGTACAAGCCGATCAGGACGAAGATGGCCACCGCCCCCGCGCTGTTGGCGAGCATCTCGAGGACGCGGAAGCGGAGCTGCTCCCAACGCAGAGGTTCGTCGAGGTTCGCGAACACCTCGAAGGCGTGCCTGAGCTGGATGAGGCTGAAGATCTCGAGCTGCTTGCCGGCGGCGTTTGAGATGGAGTGGGAGATACCGAAGACGAGCCCGACCACCTCGAAGGAGAGCAGGAGGTAGAAGGCGAGCTCGATCGCCGGGAAATGGCTTCTCGGAACCGACGCGGCGACGCTCTGCGGCAGGAGCCCGCGCCGTCCCAGCTCGATGACGAAGAGCCCCAGGAGGAAGCCGACGACCAGCAGGGACGCTACAAAGTGCCTGACGCGCACGCCTTCCCAGCGCGCCTCGAGCCAGTCGAAGCAGGCGACGACGGCGCAAGCCGGCGCGCGGCTGCGGTCGGGCGCCGGCGATCCGATCATCTGGGATGAGCTGCCGGAGCGCGCCACCTCGGCGGTCCCGCGGCAGCCACCTGCCTGGTTGGAAAGGGGATGTGCATGCCTCAGGGTACCACGGCGGTGCCCACCCTCAAGGACGAGCTTGCCGCGCAGCCTGGCCAAGGCGAGGGTAGTCTTGTTCCGATAAAGGGGGGCGGGCTTGACGAAGGTCTGGACGTCTTCCGTGAAACAACCGTAGCCTAGAACGAGGGCACACCAATCAACGCAAACGTCATTCGCCGACGACGACCAATCATATTGCAACGGGGGGTTCACGATATGAAGATCCGTAACAAGACAGTTCTTTCCGGCGCCATTTCGGTGGTCGTGTCCGTCATCGTGACGACCCTGGTAATCTTGAGCCTCATGCGCGCCGAGTTGACCCGCCAGGCCATTGAGTACCAGAACGCGAAATTGAGGATGCTTCACGAGCTTCTCAGGCAGAAGGGCGAACCCGAAGTCGTGGACGGCAAGTTGCAGTTCGGAAATTACGTGGCCAACTGGAACCACGAAGTCGTCGACAAGCTCACGGCCCTCGCCGGGGGAACGGCGACAATATTTCTCCGTGACACCCGGATCGCCACGAACGTCCGGAAAGAGGACGGCTCGCGGGCCGTGGGCACTACCCTGGTCGGCCCCCCCAGGGATGCCATCAATCAAGGAAAGCCGTATCGTGGCGAGGCCGACATCCTCGGCGTCCCCTACTTCACGGCCTATGACCCCCTCCTCGACGCGCAGGGTCGGACCATAGGCGTGCTCTACGTGGGCGTGAAGCAGGAGGATTTCTTCCAATCATTCCGCCACCTGGTCCTCGTCGCGGGCGGCGTCGCCGTGCTGATGGCGCTCGTCTTCGGGCTGGTGGTCTCGTACGCCACGGGCCGCCTGATCAGGCGACTCTCGGGCCTCGCCAAGGCCGCCGACGCGGTCAGCATGGGCGAGGAGCTCGACACGCCTCTGACGACCACGAGCCAGGACGAGGTCGCGGAGCTGGCCAAGTCCATCGACCGCCTCCGCCAAAGTATGCGCGAGGCGCTGAGACGCCTCAAGCCTGGTTGGACTGCGTGAGACACCTACACAGGAGACTGCACGGTAAAGTCACTTGCGAGCTGCCTCATTCATGTTGACAGCTTCCTGAACTCGCCGTACAGGGTTTACTGTACGGCATTTCGAAACAAGCACCTCGTTCGCCTTCGAACTCACTTTCGTCGACCTCCGAGCATTCTGAGCGGTTCACGAAGAGAGGTTCGTCTTCATTCCTGGAACTGGCACGAGGTCTCGCACGAGTCCTCGCCTGCCATGTTCGACGGCAACGGCGCTTACCACGCGATCCGCCGGCAATGGCCGCGCGAAAGGGATACGCCATGCCTCTCGACCGAAGGACGTGGTTGAAGCTCGCCGCCGGCGGCGGCATCGGGCTGTCGCTGAGCGAGCTGGTCGACGCTCGCTCCGTGCGCGCGAGCGCGGCGAGCACGAAGCTGGAAGGAGCGAGGGAGGCCACGACTGCTTGCAACTTCTGCTCCTGCGGCTGCGGGATCATCTGCCACGTCAAGGACGGGAAGCTCGTCCACCTGGAGGGCGATCCGGACCACGTCGTCAACCGCGGCGCCCTGTGCAGCAAGGGCGCGGCCATGGTCGCCGCCCATGGCTCGGAGCAACGCCTGCGCGTGCCGCTCCGCCGGGCTCCGGGCGGCGACCGCTGGCAGGAGATCTCGTGGGACGAAGCGTTGGAGCGGCTCGCCCGGAAGATGCAGTCGACGCGCGACGCTCACTGGGTCGCGGGTGAGACGGTCGGCGGCGTCGAGCTCCCGGTGAACCGAACCGACGCCATCGCGCTCCTGGGCGGCGCCCAGAACACCAACGAGGAGTGCTATCTCTTCAACAAGATGGGCCGCCTCCTCGGCACCAACTACGTGGAGCACCAGGCACGGCTTTGACACAGCCCCACGGTCCCCGGTCTGGGGGCAACGTTCGGCCGCGGCGCCATGACCAACCACTGGATCGATCTGCAGAACGCGAAGGTCTTCCTCATCGAGGGGAGCAACGCCGCCGAGAACCACGCGATGACGATGAAGTGGATCCGCAAGGCCAAGGATCGCGGCGCCATCGTCATTCACGTCGACCCGCGCTTCAACCGCACCTCCTCCATCGCTGACCTCTACGCCCGCATCCGCCCCGGCGCCGACATGGCCTTCCTGGGCGCGGTCATCCACTACATCCTCGAGCGCCGGCTGTACGACAAGGAGTACGTCGAGCTCCACACCAACGCGCTCTTCGTCACGAACGCCGATTTCGGCTTCGCCGACGGGGTCTTCACCGGCTACGACCGCGAGAAGCACAGCTACTCCACCGCGACCTGGACGTACCAGGTCAACGAGAAGAGCGGGAAGCCCATCAAGGCAGCGAGCCTCGACGACCCGCGCACCGTCTTCGCCAGGATGCGATCGCACTATGCGCGCTACACGCTGAAGGTGGGCGCGGCGATCTCGGGGATCCCGGCCAAGACGATCCAGCGCATCGCCGAGATCTTCGCGCGGAACCGGCCGGGCACGATCCTGTACGCGCTCGGAATGACCCAGCATACCGTGGGGATCCAGAACATCCGATCCTACGCTATCTTACAGCTGCTCCTCGGGAACATGGGTAAACCAGGCGGCGGCGTGAACGCGCTTCGCGGCGAGCCCAACGTGCAGGGCGCTTGCGACATGTCCGTCCTGAACGGCTACATGTTCGGCTACCTCAGCGCGCCCAGCCACGACCAGCCCACGCTGCAGTCCTGGACGAAGGCGAACGGCACCTTCCGGCGCAAGTTCCTGGTCAACGGCCTCAAGGCCTGGTTCGGCGACAACGCCACGGCCGAGAACGAGTTCGGCTACGGATGGCTGCCGAAAAGGAGCGGATCCCGGGACTACTCCGTGTACGGGATGATCGACGCCGCCTACGCCGGGACGTTGAAGCTCATGTGGATCATGGGGCAGAACCCGCTCGTCACGAATCCCAACTTGAACTACGTGCACGCGGCGCTGTCGAAGCTCGACACGCTGGTCGTCTCGGAGCTCTGGGACACGGAGACGGCCAGCTTCTGGCAGCGGCCTGGGGCGGACCCAAAGTCGATTTCAACCGAGGTGCTGCTCCTCCCCGCCGCCTACTTCATGGAGAAGGAGGGGACCATCCCCGGCTCGGGCCGACTGGTGCAGTGGCGCCACGCCGCCGTGCGCCCGCCGGGCCAGGCGCGGCCCGATCTCGCGGTCGTCGATGCCGTGTTCCGCAAGGTCCGCGACCTCGTCCGTGGATCGCCCCACCCCAGGGACGCGCCCATCCTGAAGGCGGCCTGGGCCTATCCGGCCGAGGGCGGGGCCGAGGCCGTGCTGCGGGAGATCAGCGGTCGGAACCTCCGGACCGGCGAGCTCGTCAAGAAGATCCCGGACCTCGAAGCGGACGGTTCGACCTCCTCGGGCAGCTGGATCTACGCGGGCGTCTTCGGCGGCGGGAAGAACCTCTCCAAGCGCCGCGACGCGAAGACCGACCCATCGGGCCTGGGGATGTACCCTGGGTTTGCCTGGAGCTGGCCCGGGAACATGAAGATCCTCTACAACCGCGCCTCCTGCGACGCCTCGGGCAAGCCGTGGCGGGGGGGCACGCGCATCGTCTGGTGGGACAGGGCGCAGAAGACGTGGGCTGGACACGATACACCCGACGTACCGGTGGTGACCGACGGTCCCGACACCCCCAACGGCCAGAAGCCTTTCCGCATGACCGGCGAGGGCGTCGGCCGACTCTTCGCCGCCGCCTACAAGGATCCCGACGCGAAGGAGAAGGACCTGCCTCGCGACGGCTCCTACGTGCCCAAGGACGGGCCGCTCCCCGAGCACTACGAGCCCGTGGAGAGTCCGGTGGCGAACGCCCTGCACCCGCGCGCTCAGACCAATCCAGCGCTCAAGTACCCGCGCGTGAAGGAGTGGCAGCCGACGGGCACGGCCCGCGACTTCCCCTACGTGCTCATGACCTCGAGCGTCGCCGAACACTGGTGCGCCGGGTCGACGACACGCAACGTGCCCTGGCTGAACGAGCTCGTGCCCGAGCCCATGGTCGAGCTCCCCGAGGAGCTCGCCCGGAAGCTCGCCATCCGGAGCGGCGACGCCGTGAAGGTCTCGTCGGCCCGGGGCGAGCTCGTCGTGAAGGCCCTTGTCACGAGGCGTATGCAGCCGCTCCGCATCAACGGCCAGGAGGTCTTCACGGTGTGGATGCCCTACAACTGGGGGTACAGGGGGCTCAGCCGCGGGCCGAGTGCGAACGTGTTGACCATCGACGCGCTCGACCCTGGGGCGGGGACGCAAGAGACGAAGGCCTGCCTCGTCGACGTGAAGAAGGTGGACGCGCACCTGGCGGCGCGCTGATAGCGCATGCCACATGAACTGACGCTCGAGATGGGGGGCGCGGGGGGAGAGTTCTCCCCTCCGCTTGAGGCGCCGCAAGGCGCCGGACATCAGCTCACAGCGGCGGCGGTGACGCTGGGGGCTCACATCAACTGGTCGCCGCTGTGAGACGGGCTCCCGCCATGGACGCTGACCGACAGGCCTGGCTCGCAGCGCATCCCTACCTCGGGCCCATCGCGCGCTTCCAGAGGATCGTCGAGGAAGCCACGCCGGGGGTGCGGCCCGCGCTCCCGGCACCGCGCTGGGATTCCCGTGACCAAGACCTCTCGACGGGGGTACCTCTCCTTCGCAGCGCGGCCGGCCCGGGCTTCTCGGCCGCTGCCGCCGACGAGCTGAGGGATCTGGTCGACCGTCTTGCCGGCGCGCTCCTCCCCGGCGGCATCGCGAGCGCCTGCCAGGAGCTGCGGGAGGCGATCCCGCGATCTTCAGGAGCGTGGAGCCAGGCCATGAGCTTCACCGTCGAGGGTGGACCGGCTGCGTCCGCTCCGGTCCATCCCGGGCTCCTCAGGCTCCTCGGCTGGACTGCGCTGCGCCGGGTCCTCCGCGCGGAGTGCACCGCGGGGCGGGAGGAAGGGCCGTGGGACCGCAGCGAGTGCCCAGTCTGTGGATCGCTCCCCGTCATGGCCCAGCTCGTGCCCGCGGACGGGGCCCGGCAGCGGTTCCTCGCCTGCGGCTGCTGCGGGACGACGTGGAGGTTCACGCGCATCGGATGTCCGTTCTGCGGGAACGAAGCCCCGGAACGCCTGGGCATCCTCCAGGTCAAGGAGGAGGAGCGCCTCCGCATCGACGTCTGCGACGAGTGCGGCGGATACTTGAAGACCTACGCGGGCGAGGGAGACGAGGAGCTGTTCTTGGCAGACTGGTCCACGCTCCACCTGGACCTCATGGCCAGGGATCGCGGCCTTCGGCGCGTGGGCGCCTCCCTGTACGAACTCCCCGAACTTTCCCATGACGAGAGGCGGGCCGACCCATGACCAAGGCAATGCTGATCGACACGACCCGGTGCATCGGCTGTCGCAGCTGCCAGGTGGCATGCAAGAGCTGGAACGAGCTCCCTGCCGAGAAGACCGCCTTCTCCGAGACGGGGAGCAACCCCAGGCACCTCGACGCCAGCAACTTCACCCGCGTCCTGTTCCTCGAGTCCCCGGCCCCCGGGGGAGCGGTCCGGTGGAGCTTCGTCAAGCGCCAGTGCATGCACTGCCTCGAACCAGCCTGCGCCTCCGCCTGCCCGGTGGGCGCGCTGGAGAAGCTCGCCACCGGTCCCGTGGTCTATCGCGATGACCGCTGCATCGGCTGCCGTTACTGCATGCTGGCGTGTCCCTTCCAGATCCCCAAGTACCAGTGGAGCGCCCGGGTCCCCTACGTCCGCAAGTGCGACTTCTGCGCAGATCGCCAGGCGCTCGCAAAGAAGCCGGCCTGCGTGGAGACCTGTCCCGGTGAGGCGCTGCGCTTCGGCGAGCGTGACCAGCTGCTGGCGGAGGCGCACCGCCGCATGAAGGCGAGCCCCGGGCCCTACGCCCCCGAGGTCTACGGTGAGAGGACCGCTGGGGGCACGTCCATGCTGTACCTCACCGCCGTCCCGTTCCAGGCTCTCGGCCTCCATCACCGGGGGTTCCGCACCGATCTGGGCGAAACCGCGGTAGGCCAGGCCAGCCAGGCGTGGATGTCCGGGGTGCCCTGGGTGGCCCTGGCCGTGGGCGCGCTCTCCACGGGTCTCTACCATCTCAACCAACGCCGCCATCGAGTGAAGGAACAGGAAGAGAAGGGGGACTGACCTTGGCAACCGTGGAGCAGGTCGGCAGCGCATTCACCGAACCCGGATCGAGTCCTGCCGGAACGAGCCCCTGGCGCCTCGTCGCCTACTACTTCCTGGCCACGGGGGCGATCGCCGGCGCCGCCCGTTTCGTCTTCGGCCTCGGGGCCACGACCAACCTGAACGACGGCTATCCCTGGGGACTCTGGATCAGCTTCGACGTGCTCACCGGGGTCGCCCTGGCGGCGGGCGGTTTCACGCTCTCGGCCATCGTGTACGTCTTCGATCTGAAGGAGTTCCGGCCGCTGCTCAGACCGGCCAAGCTCTCGGCTTTCGTGGGCTACGTGATGGTCGTCCTCGGGCTGTTCTTCGACCTGGGGCTCCCCTGGCGCCTGTGGCACCCGCTCGTCATGTGGAACCCGCGGTCAGTGCTCTTCGAGGTGTCCTGGTGCGTGATGCTCTACACCACCGTGCTCGCCCTCGACGTCCTCACCATGATCCTGGAAGCGCGCGAGGAGGAGCGCTGGGTCCGCATCCTCCGCAGCATCTACGTGGCGCTGGTCGTCGCGGGCATCGTGCTGTCCACCATGCACCAGTCGTCGCTCGGTGCGATGTACCTGCTCATGCCCGAGAAAATGTCCACCCTCTGGGCCACCCCGGCCCTCGGGCCGCTCTTCTATTCCAGCGCCATCGCCGGAGGCCTCGCCGTCGTGATCCTCGAGGCGCTGCTCGGCGCCCGGGCGCGCCGCCGGACCCCCGACGTGGAGCTCCTCTCGTCCTTGGGCAAGGGTCTCGCCGCGGCGCTGCTCGTCACCTTCGCCATGAGGGTAACGGACCTCTATGCACGGCGGGTCCCGGTGTGGTCCTTCGACGGGCCCCACCTGCTCTTCTACCTCGAGCTCTTCGGGACCGTAGCCCTGCCAGCGGCGCTGCTCGGATTCTTCCCCGCGGTGCGGCAAGGCAGGATCGGGCTGACGTGGTGCGCTGGACTGAGCGCCTTCGGGGTGGCGCTGAACCGGTTCAATGTGAGCCTCACCAGCTACGCCGGCTACCGGGACTTCCGCTACTTCCCCTCGGTGGCGGAGTTCGCAGTGACCCTGGGCTTCATCTCGCTGGCGATCCTCGCGTTCGATTTCGCCGCCCGCCGGCTGCCACTGCACGCTCCTACCCCCTGAGGCCGAGGACGAGGAAATCGAAACACGAGTTCCTACGCCGTTCGAGTTCCGGCGTCCGACGGGGTCATCGTCACCTTCTCGCCTTGCGCAGACATTGCCCTGAGCACCTTGTCCATCATGGGTCTCAGCAGCCGTTCCCCGAAGAACCCGGCGGCCAGGGCAATGACGGAACGTAAGAAGGTGACCGCGGTCGAGGACGGCACCACGATCTGGGCGACGCCCATCGAAGAGTCGCTCTGACCAGTCGAGATCGTGAACGCGATCCCCGACCGCTCCAGGAAGTAGACGAAGAGGGCCACGAAGGCCCCGATCACCGGCTTGACGAACAGGTTGAAGGCGAAGTGCCGGCTCGTCGGTCCTATCGAGACGATGAGGGGTTCCCTCGCGATCATGTTGGAGACGATGGCGCCTCCGGCCCCGAGAGCCCCGAGCATGACGATATCCACGAGATTTCGACGCGAATCCGTGGCCGCGGAGGGTGGTCCGAAGAAGCCGAATCCCAAGATGAAGAAGCCGAATCCCAAGATTGAAATGAAGAGCAGGACGAGAATGACCGCGCTCATCGACTGGATGGACACGTTCGAGCCGAGTCGCCAGAAGTTTGTGTCACCTTGCTCGTTGACGAGCTTCAGCGCGTTGCGAAGGATGTGTCTGTCCCTGGAAAGGAGCAGGTCGTGGTGCCGTGGTGAGGGCGCGCCGCCGCCAGGGGTGGGCGTGGCGTCGGAGAGCCGCTGGATAATCTTTGGAACCTACTTTCCGCACATCGCGGGCCTGATTTCCTGCCAATTTAGAGGTCTGTGACTGTCGGTGCGACACGT
>MEMX01000035.1:0-3005 GCA_001768075.1 Anaeromyxobacter sp. RBG_16_69_14
AGGTCTTCTTCAACCCGATGACCGGGACCTCGGAGAAGTGCATCGCCTGCTTCCCGAAGATCGAGCAGGGGCTCGCGCCGCAGTGCTTCCTCAACTGCATCGGCAAGATCCGCAACGCCGGGTTCGTCCACTTGCCGGAGAAGGCCGACCCCGAGAACCCGATCGACTATCTGGTGCACGTCCGCAAGGTGGCGCTGCCGCTCTTCCCGCAGTTCGGCCTGGAGCCCAACGTGTACTACGTGCCGCCGCTCCATGCGCCCGTGCCGTTCCTCGAGCAGATGTTCGGGCCCGGTGTAGAGGAGGCGCTGAAGACCTATCGGAACGCCCGCAACGATCCTGATCTCGCCGGGCTCATCGCGCTCTTCGGCTCGACAGAGCGCATCATCCACAAGTTCAAGCGGCGCGGCGAGACGATGTTCGGCTACGACGAGAAGGGGACCGAGATCGTAAAGGTGCCCATCAAGGAGCCGGTGCAGGTGCTCACCGGCTTCGACCCGCGGCGGGGCGTCGCGCCGGCCAACGTGACCTAGGAGGCCGCCATGGACCGATTCCGGACGGGAGCGTTCTTCCTCTGTGTGGCGGGCGCGGCCCTCGCGTGCAGCGGCGGCACACGGCGCGCGGTCTCGCCTGCGGAGGTGCGGGTGGTGAAGTCGGCGAAGCTGCCGGTCACGCCCGACGACCCGGCGTGGGCAGGCGTGCCGGTACACCCGGCACAGCTCCTGCCCCAAGACGTGGTGGAGCCCAGGCTCCTCGCGCCCACGACCACGGCGCTGGAGGCACAAGCGGTGACGGACGGCACGCAGGTCGCCTTCCGGCTCACCTGGTCCGCGCTGCCGCGCAGCGACCGCACCGGCCCGGCCGTCTTCGGCGACGCCTGCGCGGTGCAACTCCCGGCCGCGACCGGGCTGGACGCGCCAAATCCCATGATGGGTGAGGCCACGAGGCCGGTCGAGATCACCTACTGGCGCGCGACGTGGCAGGCGACGGTGGACGGCCGCCCCGACACGCTCACCGCGCTCTACCCGAACGCGAAGGTGGATCACTATCCCTTCGAGTCCGCGTCGCTCATGCCCGGATCGCCGGAGCAGCTCGCCATGGCGAAGCGCTATGCACCGGCGCGCGCCATGGGGAACACCATGGCTGGTCCGCGCGACCGGCCGGTCCAGGACCTGGTGGCGAGCGGCCCGGGCACGCTCCGGCCGGCCGACAGGACCGTGTCCACTGGCGCTGGAAAGGCCACCGAGGCCGGGTGGTCGGTCGTGATCGTGCGGCCGCTGCCGAAGGGCGTGAAGCCGGGCGCACGTTCCCAGGTGGCCTTTGCCGTGTGGCAGGGGTCGAAGGGGGAGGCGGGCGCGCGGAAGATGCGCAGCGGCTGGATCCCTCTCGCCGTGGAGGGCGGACCGTGACCGCGCTCGGGCGAGACGTCCGGGAGCAGCTCACCGCCGCCGCCGAATGGCGGCTCCTGTCGCTGCTCCTGTCGCGGCCGTGCGCAGGCTGGCACGAGGAGGTGGCCGCGCTCTCCGGTGAGGTGGACGACCCCCGGCTGCGCGAGGCCGCGCTGGCGGCGCACTGCGCCACCGAGGGTGCATATCACGCGCTCCTCGGTCCAGGCGGGCCGGCCTCGCTGCGCGAGGCGGCGTACGCCGGCTTCGGGGACCCGGGGCGCATACTCGCCGACCTCACCGAGCGCTATGGCGCCTTCGGCTTCACGCCCAGAGCGGAGGAAGCGGACGACCACCTGTCGGTCGAGTGCGGTTTCGTGAGTTACCTGTTCCTGAAGGAGGCCTATGCGCTCCTGCGCGGGGAAGAGGAGGCAGCGGCCGTGACGCGGGAAGAGCGGACCCGGTTCCTCTCCGAGCACACCGCCGTCGCCGGCCGTCGTGTCGCCGAGCGGCTCCCGGCCGGCGCCCCCGGCTACTTGCTCGCCGCCGCCGCCCTCCTCGCCGCAAGGTTGCCCGCGGCCCCGCCAGCGGTTGAGGTGGGGACGGAGCAACAGGACCCGCTCGGAGGAGGCTGCCCGGCGACGTGCGGCACCTGCCCTGAATCGTAGGGTGGCCGTAGCCATGGCCTTGCCTACAGGGCATGGTGAGACTGGGATTCTCCGAAAGATTACAGGGCCTCTACCCTACGGATCACACTGCGCCACGGGGGAGCGTGAAGAAGAAGCGCGCTCCCTCGCCCGGCTGGCTCTCCGCCCAGATCCGGCCGCCGTGCGCTTCGACGATGCCCTTCGCGATGGCGAGCCCGAGTCCGGAGCCTGCGTAGTCCGCGGACTGGCCGCGCCGGAAGCTGTCGAAGACGTCGGGCAGGTCGTCGGCCGCGATCCCGCGGCCCGTGTCGGCGACCGTGAACAGCACGTGCTCGCCGCCGCCGTCCACGCGCAACGTGATGCTTCCGCCCGCCGGCGTCGCTTTCGTGGCGTTGACGAGGAGGTTCGTGAGGACCTGGACGACGCGTCCCCGGTCGCATGGGATCTCGGGTAGGCCCGCGGCGATCTCGAGCCTCAGATCCGCCGCCGCGGGATTCGCCAGCGGACGGATCGCCTCCAGCGCCTCGCTCGCGACGGCACCGGCGGACTGCGGCGCTGCGCAGATGGACAGGCGCCCCGCCTCGATGCTCGCCACGTCGAGGAGGTCGCGGATGAGTCGCTCCATCTGCTCCGTCGCACCGCGGATGCTCTGAACCTGCTTGGCTACCGGGACGCCGCGCGCCACGCAGCGCCGGTCGAGCAGGTCGGCGGCGATTCCCACGACCGCCAGCGGATTCTTGAGCTCGTGGGAAACGACCGCGAGCACCTCGTCCCTCAGGCGCAGCGCACGCTCGGCGACGGCCTTCTGTTCGGCAAGCTGGTCGGCGAGGCGCAGCGCAGCGCTCCGCTCCTCGCCAACCTGGTGGTACGCGTTCCGGAGCGAACCCACCGCTGCCGCGACGACGATCGAGATGATTCCGAGCCCAGCGACGCGGGTCACGTCGAGTGGGTCGCGCGGACTGGACGAGCCGACTGG
>MEMX01000035.1:3024-6226 GCA_001768075.1 Anaeromyxobacter sp. RBG_16_69_14
CCGGCCACGACGGACACGCAGGCCGCCGCTACCCCGGGGAGCACGCCGCCCAGGAGCGCGACCGCCGCCACCCCCAGAACCGGGACGAAGAGGAACTGGTTCGCCTGTTGTCCGGCGAGCCCGAGCGCAGCCAGGAGGAGCGCAACAGGCAAGGCGAAGGCGGTCGCGTAGTGGATGATCGCGTGATGCCAGCGCCCCACAGCGACGTGCAATACAGACGCCAGCGGAAAGTCTCGAACTTCTACGACATGTCCCGCCTTCATACCATCGGAACCCCCCCGGACGGGAGAGCATTCCGGCAGGCGCGCGCTCCCGCGACCTCAGCCGGTTCTCTCCGCCTGCGCACTTTCGGGCGGCTTGCGGTGGGCCCACAGCGGGTAGTCGAGGCCAGCGAGCCGGTTGATCGCTATCGCTTGCAAGGCGTCAGCGCGACGGAGGGGCCGACGCCTTGGAGTCCTTCTTGCCCTCCTCGCCCACCAACGCGCGCTCCGCCGCGCCGAGCAGCGCGGCCGTCCCCACGGGAGCTCCGGTGGCGTTCTTCATCCAGAGGTCCGGCGTGACTGCTCCGTAGCTCGCCATGCGCTCGAACTCGGCGCCGAGGCTCTTCGCGCCGCGCAGGTGCTCCTCGATCTGCGCCGCGATGAGGTGTCCGAGCGGGTAGTCGGGCAGGTAGAGGAAAGACGAGACCATGTGCGAGTAGATGGCGAGGAGCGGAGTGTCCCGGACGCCCAGGACCGGCGCGTAGTACCGGTTCCAGATCTCGCGGGCGATCCGGAGCGTCGCCTCGCGCAGCTCCGCCGGCGACGCCTGGGGATGCGCGTACATCCAGCGCCACACGCCCATGTCCACCAGCGCCACGCCCGCGATCTCGTAGGTCATCCACAGGTCGTTGAGGGCGAGGAGCCGCTGCGCCTCCGCGTCGGGCGTCGCCAGCCCCAGCACTTCCAGGTCGCGCGCCTGGAAGACGAAGGCGAGGGCCTCGGTGACGGCGGTGTTGGGCACCCCCGCGAGCAGCGTGTGGTCCACCTCGTAGAGGGAGAAGACCTGCTCCACGTTGTGCCCCAGTTCGTGGATCGCGATGTTGAACCCCTTGTAGTCCATCCCGTCCTTCCCTACCCGCGTGCGCAGGTGCGGAAAGTCGCCGCGCCGGCCCGCCGCCAGGGCGTGCCCTGAGCCGCGCGCCGGCTCGACCACGATCCGCGCGGAGAGCCAGCGCGCCTTCTCGACCGTGAAGCCGAGCTTCTCGAGCACGTTGGGCAAGTCCCTCTGCAGGCTCTCCGCGGTCGGGTACCGCTGCTTCGTGGCCCGATCGAGCTCTGCCTCACCGAAGCGCGACCGCGGCCGGAAACCGTCGTACCAGATGTCGAATGGCTCGAGTTTCCGCCCCAGCCGCGCCTCGATCCGCTTCGCGATGCGCGGCACGAGCGGGGACTCGAGGACCTCTTTCAGGAGCGCCGAGACGCGCGCCTCGGGGATCTCGCGCTCGAGCTCGAACTTGCGCGCGATGTGCGTGGGCGCGGTGGGGGAGTATGGGTCGGCCGCCTTGGCGGCGCGGAAGGTACCGAGGAGCCGGGCGTAGCGGGTGTCCGGCTCGCGGGCAGGATCCACCCTGGTCGGCGGCTGCGCACCGGTCTCGATCGTGACGGCCGGCGCGGGCACGGCCGAGGTCGTCACGGGGTCCCAGTCGACGCCGGGATCGTTCACGACCGACGCGGGGATGGTCTGCGCGACGATACGCTCCATCACCTTGGCGATGGCGCGCTGCCGCGGCAGGCCGTCCTTCGTCGCGTAGTCGGCCTTGATCTGGTCGCGCAGGTTCCAGTGGCTGAGGAGCCGCATCCCCTTCGGGAAGAGGCGTTTCCCGTCCACCAGCACGTGGTGCACGTAGATGTTGTCGTCGGCGACGTAGAGCTCCGCCTCGGCCGAAGCACGCGCGATCTGCTGGTTCACGGCGGCTGGCACGCGGCGCGCGAAGCGGTTGGTGAGACGCACCTCGGCCCAGCGGCGGCGGCTCCAGCGCTCGCCCTCGCGCAGCCGTTCGTCGAGCGTGGTGAGCGGGAAGTTGAGCAGCGCCACGAAGGCGAGCTTCGAATCGAAGAGGTCGTCGGTGACGTGGGCTCCGGCGTCGAAGGCGGAGAGGAGCTTGTCCACCTCCAGCATGGGGCCGAGGTCGAGGACGGCGTGCCGCGCCAGCGCGCGGTTCTGCTCGACGAAGCCACCGTCGAGAGCCTCCAGCGCCTCCTCGAAGCGGCCTAGGAGGGATGCGAGCGCCTCGGGGTCAGAGACGAACTGGCTCTCGAGGAATGCCCGGAGCGCACCGGCGTCACCGTCCGTCGGGCGCCACATCGCCTTCACCTGGGCCACACCTCGCTCGACGCGCGCGCGCTGTCCGTCACCGTGCCTGGCGACGAGCGCGGCGATGGCCTCGGCGCCCGTGGCGACGATCCGGGATTCGGCACGATCGGTGGAAGTCATGGCCGGGGATGGCGGCGCTGCGGCTAGGAGGACGTGCACGAACAAGGCATGGAGCATGTGATCACACGTTCGAGGGGTTCGCCCAGGACACGAAGTGGCCCGCCACGCCGACGGCGTGTTCGGCAGCGCCATCGCCCGTGCAGACGGTCCCCTTCATCGCTCACGAACCGGCCAGCGCGGGCAACCGTTCGACGAAGTGGATTTCGCGGAACCCGAGGTCGAGCAGGAGTCCGCGGATGGCCCGCTCGGAGGCACCGCGCGCCCGGTCCCGGAGCCGCGCGTCGGCCCCGATCTCGCGCTCGAAGGCGGAGCGGGCCAGCTCGAAGAGCTGGGC
This sequence comes from Anaeromyxobacter sp. RBG_16_69_14, assembly GCA_001768075.1. Taxonomy (GTDB): domain Bacteria; phylum Myxococcota; class Myxococcia; order Myxococcales; family Anaeromyxobacteraceae; genus Anaeromyxobacter_A. The sequence continues at coordinate 5,834 of MEMX01000035.1, forward strand.
GGTCTCGACCGTACCGAGGTTCGAACCGATGACCTCCGTCTCGCCGGGCTTGAGCTCCACGCGGACTCCAATCGGGGGCAGCACCAACCACACCTCGCGTCCCGAGACGCGCAGCTTATCCGGTCCGAGCCGCTCGAGATCGAGGCCCAGGTGGGCGTCGGCGAAGACGATGGCCCTGCCTCGCGGCGTCGCCAGGCTGTGCCGCAGCCACCCGGCGACGTCGCCCCAGAACGAGCCGGCCGATGCGGGCTCGGGCGAGAAGTCGATCTTCTTGTAGACCGAGAGGTCCAGCGTCTCGAGCCGCGCGACCTCGCGGATCCGGAGAACCACTGCCGGCGAGTCGGGCGGCTTCGAGTCGCGCTTGGCGAAGCGTGACACGAGGCCGACCCCCGC
>MEMX01000035.1:6238-11966 GCA_001768075.1 Anaeromyxobacter sp. RBG_16_69_14
GGAGTCCGGAGAGGCGGCGCATCGCGGAATCCTAGCCGAACCACCGCCAGAGAGGTCGCAGCGGCGTCAGGGGGCGGCCGGGCGAGCGGTACGCCAGCCGCTCGTGAGCTCCACTGTCGGGGAGCCGCCGACGGCGAAGACCGCGGTACCGATGGCAGTGGCTCCCCCCTCCCATGGCCGGCCCCATCCGACCCGTGGTGAATCCTTCCGCTTTCGGGGATGACTGAGGGTAATCGTGGAAGACGCCCTCGATGAGTCGCATCGCGAGGTCCACTTGCCCTACAGTGAACCTCGGGGTGCCCCCCCGGAGCGTCCCCCAACGAGCAGTTGACGCGAGTCCGTCTAGCTTTAGATTTGGTCGATTTCACGATGCGGTCGCGTCTTACCCCGCACCGCAGGTGCTACACCGAGGCCGGACCCGCTCCAGGTGTCCGGCCGATGTCGGCGCGCAATAGCGCGCGGAGGACTGGACACGTGACCCGACAGAACCGGTTCCTCGTTGCGGCAGGTGGCTCTCTCTTGGTGGTCGCGCTCGCGAGCGCGCAGGAGGTGAAGAAACGGGGCGATACCAGCTACATGCCTGTCGACCAGAAGGAGTCCTTCAGGTCGGTCTTCTCGCGCATGAAGGCGGAGAAGCCCAAGGTCACGAAGCGCCACATGGATCTCCTGAGCGCGCGCTACGACCTGTCCAACCGTCCCGCGAAGGGCGTGACGATGTTCCGCGGCAAGTCCGTGCAGGAGGGGACCCGGGCCAAGCTGCCGAAGGGCGCCAGCTGGGAGACGCTCGCCACGATGCGCGCCGAGGAGGTCCGCGAAAAGGATCTGTTCCCGCCCGGCTTCATGCCGCTACCTCATCCGAACCATCCGGAAGGGGGAATGCTGTTCCCCAAGTTCCACATCGACGAGATCAAGAGGCAGGAGGGGCGGGATCTCAGCCGGTTCGACCTCGACTTCGATTTGCCGGACCAGTTCCTGCCGGAATTCCCGCCGCCGATCTTCCTCACCATCCGGCCCGATCTCGGCGACGTCTCGCAGGGGAAGCTCGTCACCATCATGAACTACTACGACCTGTTCAACGGGATCCTCAACCCGAAGGATCTCGAGGGCCTGCGTCTGCTGGTGACGCCATTCCCGCAACAGCAGTTCAACCAAACGGAGGACAGGAGGACGGAGATCCCGAGCCGAGGAGTCACCTGCTTCGACTGCCACGTGAACGGCCACACGAATGGCGGGACGCACCTGGTCGGCGACATCCGGCCCCAGGAGTTCCGCCACAGGATCGAGACCCCGACCCTGCGCGGGGTCAACATCCAGCGTTCGTTCGGCTCGCAGCGCGCGATGACCAGCGTCGAGGACTTCACCGAATTCGAGCAGCGCGCAGCCTACTTCGACGGCGATCCCGTCATCGCGACGAAGAAGGGCGTCAACGTCCTCGAGCGCGGTAGCCAGGTGCACTTCATGGCGGAGATGGAGAAACTCCTCGACTTCCCGCCTGCGCCCAAGCTCCGCGTCGACGGGAAGCTCGATCCGAAGAAGGCCTCGGAGCCGGAGATGCGGGGTCAGACCCTGTTCTTCGGAAAGGCCCAGTGCGCCACCTGTCACGCGCCGCCCTACTACACCGACAACCTCATGCACAACCTGCGCGCGGAGCGGTTCTACAAGCCCAAGCTGGTGAACGGGATGGTGATGTCGGCGGACGGCCCCATAAAGACGTTCCCGTTGAGGGGGATCAAGGAATCTCCGCCGTACCTGCACGACGGCCGCCTCCTGACCCTCGAGGACACCGTCGACTTCTTCAACCTCGTCCTCGAGACCCAGCTCAGCCCTCAAGAGAAGCAGGATCTCGTCGCGTTCCTCCGCGCCCTTTAGAAAAGGGCTACGGGCCACGTGGACTCCGGGCTACAGTTGCAAACGCGCCGTAGCCCGCAGCCTGTGGCCCGTAGCCCAAGCGGCGGGTCGGCGCAGCCAGTGCAGGCAGGAACTGATAGCGCATGCCACATGAACTGACGCTCGAGATGGGGGGCGCGGGGGGAGAGTTCTCCCCTCCGCTTGAGGCGCCGCAAGGCGCCGGACATCAGCTCACAGCGGCGGCGGTGACGCTGGAGAATCACATCAACTGGTCGCCGCTGTGACTCGGGCTTCGCCCTGGCACAGGGGGCTTTGGTGGGGGCCTCGGCAACCCTGGTTTGGGGCTACGGCGGCCGAAAACTTGCCCTGTGATATCGCGCGTGCAAACTGCGTCCGTGACGCTCTTGGAACGTATCGGCCAGCTTGAGGAGGAGAGCGAGCTGCTCGGCCCCACCGTGGATGGACCTGAGAGGCGCACTGCGGAGGAGCGAGCCGCAGGAAGGTCGGCTGTGCCGCAGCCGGCCGCGAGGCAGAGCGCGTCGGCGGCGACCCGCGACGCTCCGTTCCAGCTCCGCGGCTGCACCTTCACGATGATGCTCCTCAAGATCCTGAACCCGCGCGACTCACAGTTCTTTCCCCTGCTCGCGGACAAGGTCCGCCAGGCCCCTAACTTCTTCCGGAACGCGCCGGTCGTGCTCGACCTGGACGGCCTGCCGCCGGAGGCCGAGCTCGAGTTCCAGGGCTTCTCCGCGGCCCTACGCAGGCACGGCCTGATCGCGGTGAGCCTGCAGGGGGGGACCCGGCAGCAGCAGGAGAGCGCCCTGGCTGCGGGCCTCACACTGCTCGCCGCTCGAACCGAGCGATCCGAGGCGGAGCCCAGGGCGGCCGCCGTGGAGCGGGCGCCGGAGCTCCCCTATCAGCGCACGACCAAGCTCGTCACCGAACCCGTGCGTTCGGGCCGGCAGATTTACGCGCAGAACGGCGACCTGGTGGTCTCCGCGTCGGTGAGCCCCGGCGCGGAGCTGCTGGCCGACGGATCCATCCACGTCTACGGGGCGCTCAGGGGGCGCGCGCTCGCCGGTGCGTCTGGGGACGGCACCGCTCGCATCTTCTGCCAGAGCCTGGAAGCCGAGCTGGTGTCCATCGCCGGACTCTACCTTGTCAGCGAGGACATGGGTAAGGACGTCCAGCACCGAAAGGTGCAGGTGTACATCCAGGACGACAACCTGCACATCGACCCGATGACCGTGTGATCTGGACCCCGGGCACACCACGTAGCCGATCCGTTCGGCCACCCCAATAGGCTTAGGAGAGATCTTGGCCAATATCATTGTAATGACCTCTGGCAAGGGCGGCGTGGGCAAGACCACTTCTAGCGCCGCCTTCGGGACTGGCCTCGCCCTCAGGGGTTTCAAGACGTGCGTCATCGACTTCGACGTGGGCCTCAGGAACCTCGACCTCATCATGGGGTGTGAGCGCCGGGTGGTGTTCGACTTCATCAACGTCATCAACGGCGAAGCAAGGATCAATCAGGCGCTGATCAAGGACAAACGGGTGGAGAATCTGTTCATCCTCCCCACCAGCCAGACACGCGACAAGGAGGCGCTCACGATCGACGGCGTGGAGCGCGTGCTGAACGAGCTCAAGAAGGAGTTTGACTACATCATCTGCGACAGCCCGGCCGGGATCGAGCGGGGCGCGCTCATGGCCCTCTACTTTGCCGATGAAGCGGTCATCGTGACCAATCCCGAGGTGTCGTCGGTACGCGACAGCGACCGTATCCTGGGCGTCATCCAGGCGAAGTCCTACCGCGCCGAGCACAATCTGGAGCCCGTCCGCGAGCGCCTGCTGATCACGCGCTACGACTACGATCGCGTGGAACGCGGTGAGATGCTCAAGGTCGAGGACGTGCTGGAGATCCTCGCCATTCCGCTGCTGGGCGTCATCCCGGAGAGCTCGGCCGTGCTCCGCGCCAGCAACGTGGGCATGCCGGTGGTGCTGGGCGCGAAGTCGAACGCCAGCCTCGCCTATGCCGATTCGGTGGCCCGCTTCCTCGGCGACTCCGTGGAGCACCGCTTCCTGAAAGCGGAGCGAAGGGGCCTGTTCGACCGATTGCTGCGGAGGACGGCATGACCATCTCGGAGTTATTGCAGCTCTTCCGCCCCCCCCGGCCGCCTACCCTCGCCGCCACGGCCAAGGAGCGCCTCCAGATCCTGCTGGCGCACGAGCGGGCCGACCGCCACAGCCCTGATTTTCTGCCCCAGCTCCAGAAGGAGCTGCTGGAGGTCATCAGGAAGTACCTGGCCGTGGACGAGGACAAGGTGGCCTTCAGGCTCCAGCGCGAGAGTGACTGCTCGCTGCTGGAAGTGAACGTCGAGCTGCCCATTTCCGCCGGCGCCTCGGGGCGCCAGCCAGCCCGCGTCGGGGCCTGATTCGCTCGCAACTCGCGCAGCGCGAAATGGCCCGGCTTTCCGTCAGCCCCGAATACGTCGCTGCCCTCGTCGAGGCTGGCTTCTGTCCCCACGTGGTACGGGGGTTGATCGAGCTCGAAGTCTACAGGCGTCCCGCGCACGACCGCTGGTTCCTGCAAGCACAGGTGGACAACGACGGCCACATCGACGTGGGCCTCACGCAGGACGCGGGCTGGGGGGCCTTCATCGGGCCCATCCACAGGGCCGAGTCGGCATCGGCCCTCGCGCGCGCGTTGCCCGAGATCGTCAGATCGCTGGAAGAACTCGCGACGGCAGACTACAGGCTGCGTTGCCCCAGGTGTAATTCGTGGACCGTGATGAGGAACGGCAAGAATGGCCCGTTCCTGTCGTGCACCCAGTTGCGAAAGGCCGCCGAGTCTTCCGACGAGGCCGTGACCTGCCAGGGCACGCTGCGCATGACGGCGCTCTACATCCACCGCGAGAACGCCGACGGGGCACCGGACGGAGACAGACCTCACGAAGCTGACACCCGCTGACGCAAGCTGAAAGTCAATATACCCCACAGGAGGACCTGTCATGTCGGGACGAGGAGCGCTCATCGCCGCGGCGATCGGAGGGACGGTCCTTGGCGCAAACGCATTCGCGCGGGACGTGCACTGCGCGGGGCTGCCGTCCCACGACGAGCTGGCGGTCGCGCTGAGAGCAGCGCGGAGCGCGCCCAACGGCGGCTTCAACCTCGACATGTGGGGCACGGTGGTCAACCGCGACGGCGTCGTCTGCGCGGTCGCGTTCACCGGCGCGGATCGCGGCTCGCAATGGCCAGGCAGCCGCGTCATCTCCGCCCAGAAGGCCAATACCGCGAACTCGTTCAGCCTGCCTGGCCTCGCGCTGTCCACGGCGAACCTGTACGCCGCGGTTCAGCCCGGCGGGTCATTGTACGGCTTGCAGCACAGCAACCCGGTCAACACCGAGGTCGCGTACAAGGGTCCTTCGGCCAGGTTCGGCACACCCGACGACCCGATGGTGGGCGCCAAGATCGGCGGCGTGAACGTCTTCGGTGGAGGCCTGGCCCTCTACAACGCCAACCACCAACTGGTCGGTGCGGTGGGTGTGAGCGGCGATACGTCGTGCGCGGACCACAACATCGCATGGCGCACGCGCCATGCGATGAACATGGACTTCGTCCGGGGGGGCGTGTCGGGCGACGCATCCCGTCCCGACAACATCAACTACATCGGCCTTGCTACGGCACCCAGCCTGGCAAGCGACTTCTCTCATCCCATCTGCAAGATCGCCGGCGGCGACGCCGTCTCGGCGATCAGCGCCTCGCTGCCACCCACGCGGTGAGCGTCGGGGGGGGGCCGTTGGCTGGAGGCACCACGAGCGCCCGGCCAGGAGCCTCGTGGCGCCGTCTTCGAGGGCGCCACGCGAAGGCAGTGGCCCCACCT
>MEMX01000035.1:11993-12359 GCA_001768075.1 Anaeromyxobacter sp. RBG_16_69_14
GTCGAAGGCCTTCACGAGCGAGGACACCCCCGACACCGGCGTCATCGCGCGGGAGCCGCCCGTCCTGCGCCCAGGCGAGGTGCGGTACGTCACGCCGGAGGGGCGGGAGGCGCTGCGGGCTGCGCTCGAACGCCTCCGCGCCGCGCTGGCGGGGGCCGCCAGCCTGCCCGACAGCGAGCGCACCGCGCGCATCGCGGATCTCGAGCGGCGCGTCGCTCTCACCGCGGGAACGCTCGCCGCACTCACGGTTCTCGGCCCCGACACCGCGCCCGAGGGCACGGTGGCTTTCGCGAGGTGGGTCACGATCGAGGGCGAGGACGGCCGCCGCAGGACCTGGCGAATCGTCGGAACGGATGAGGCCGATCC
>MEMX01000035.1:12388-18711 GCA_001768075.1 Anaeromyxobacter sp. RBG_16_69_14
GCGCGCACTGCTCGGCCGGGCGGCGGGTGAACCCATAGAGGTAGAACGGCCGGACGGCTGCCGCAAGTACACGGTGATCGAAGTGCGGCGCACAGCGCCGTAGTCGCGCGTGGGGGGCGGGCGACGGCGCTCCGCGAATGCGGCTAGGTGACGCAGGACATGTGATAGAGCGGTCAGGATGCCGCGGCGACCGGACTCGGTGGTGACCGAGGGTGCGCCGCGCCAACGGAGAGGCGGCAGTGCAGGACGAGCTGCGGTCGATCGCGCCATCCCGGCGCGAGCTGGAATCGCCGCTCCGGCCAACCCAAGGAGAAGAACGACAATGACGAGCGCCATCGCCGCAGTGAAGGCTCGCGAGATCCTCGATTCTCGTGGCAACCCAACCGTCGAAGTGGACGTCACCCTCGAAGGTGGCGCCTTCGGCCGCGCTGGTGTGCCCTCGGGTGCATCCACCGGCAGCCGCGAGGCGCTGGAGCTGCGCGACGGAGACAAGAAGCGGTTCGGCGGGAAAGGCGTCGCCAAGGCCGTGGCCAACGTCAACGGCGTCATCGCGCCGGCGGTGCGCGGCCTCGACGCCCTGGATCAGGCCGCGCTCGACGCCAAGCTCCTCGCCCTCGACGGTACGGCGAACAAGGACAAGCTCGGCGCAAACGCCATCCTGGGCGTGTCCATGGCGGGGGCGCGCGCAGCGGCCGCATCCCTGGGACTTCCGCTCTACCGCTACCTCGGCGGCGTCGAGGCCAGCCTCCTGCCCGTGCCGATGCTCAACGTGCTGAACGGCGGAGCGCACGCCGACAACAGCGTCGACTTTCAGGAGTTCATGATCGTGCCCGTCGGTGCACCGAGCTTCCGCGAGGCCATGCGCTGGGCCGCGGAGGTGTACCAGGCGTTGAAGAGCACCCTCAAGTCCAAGGGCCTCGGCACCGGCGTCGGCGACGAGGGCGGCTTCGCGCCGAACCTCAAGGCGAACGTCGAGGCGGTCGAGGTCATCCTCGCCGGCATCGAGAAGGCGGGCCTCGCGCCCGGCAAGGACGTCGTCCTCGCGCTCGATCCTGCCGCGAGCGAGTTCTACGAGGACGGCGCCTACGTCTTCGCGAAGTCGGACAAGAGCAGGAAGTCTCCTGCGGAGATGGTCGCGTTCTGGGCGGACTGGGTGCGGCAGTATCCCATCTGGTCCATCGAGGACGGGCTCGCCGAGCAGGACTGGGGCGGCTGGAAGCTCCTGACCGACGCGCTGGGCGCGAAGACCAAGCTCGTGGGCGACGACATCTTCGTCACCAATCCGGCCATCGTCCGGGAGGCCATCGAGAAGGGCGTCGCCAACTCGGTCCTCATCAAGCTGAACCAGATCGGATCCGTGACCGAGACGCTCCAGTGCATGCGCGAGGCGCGCGCCGCCGGCTACGGCACGGTCGTCAGCCATCGCTCGGGCGAGACCGCCGACGACTTCATCGCCGATTTCACCGTGGCGACCGGCGCCGGGCAACTGAAGACCGGCGCCCCTTGCCGCGGCGAGCGCGTCGCCAAGTACAACCAGCTCCTGCGCATCGAGGAGGAGCTGGGCTCGGGAGCGCGCTACGCGGGCGCGCGCCCCTTCGGGCGATAGAAGTCGGGAATGAGACGGAGCGCCCCATGTTGATCGCCGACGGGGGAGGGCTCGCTTCGATGACGACGGCGAAAAAGCGCGGTGGCGGCAGGGAATTCGAGGCACTGGCTCCGTATCTCAAAGCGGCCCGAGAATTCCCGCCGCTGACGCGCGAGGAGGAGCACGCTCTCGCGCTGCGCGCTCGCAAGGGTGACGTCTCTGCCAAGCAGAAGCTCGTCCGGCACAACCTCGCGTTCGTGGTGACGATCGTGTGTAAGCAGCGTCGCGGCGCCGTGCGGCTCGACGACCTCATCCAGGAGGGCAACATCGGCCTGATGCGGGCCGTGGAGAAGTTCGACCCGCACGCCGGGACCCGTTTCCTGACCTATGCGGTGTGGTGGATCCGCGCCTACACCGGGAAATATCTGAAGGCGGCGCGCTCGACCGTTCGACCGCAGAGCGGGACCATGGCGCAGGTCGACGTCTCGCTGGACAGCGCGATCCGCGACGAAGAAGACACCTCCCGCCTGGAGCGCCTCGAGGACGAGGCCCCGGGCCCCGAGGACGCCTATCTCTCCGCCGAGGGCGACCGCGAGGTCCGCGACGCGCTCGGCAAGGTGCGCAAGCGCATCGGCGAGTTGGGCTGGGACATCGTGTGCAATCGCCTGAAGCAGGATTCACCCAAGACGCTCGACGAACTCGGCAAGCGCTGGGGCGTCTCCCGCGAGCGGGTGCGCCAGGTCGAAGTGAAGACGAAGCAGTTCCTGAGACGCCACCTCGAGGAGAGCGAGGTGGGCGCCACGCGCGACGCAGCCTGAAGGTGGGCGGTCACTCCCGCTCCACGGCCTTCGCGCCCTTCACCGCATGTGCCCGCCTGGTCGCGGTCAGGTGAAGGAAGGACTCGACGTCGACGAAATCGCGCGCGCCGTTCGGCTTCAGCACCTCGAGGAGCCGCGTGGACAGCGCCCGCAGCGCGGAGTAGGTCGGCCAGTTCGGTGTCTCGTCGAACCGCAGGTCGCAACCGAGCCGCTCGGCGGCCTCGCGCGCCGGCTTGGGCCGGAGGAACACGTGGCGGTCCGGTTGCGCGACGAACGGAAACAGGGTTGCTACAGGCCACATCGCGGCGGGCGCCACGGGCAGGTGGGCGGCTGCGGCGAAGAGCTTCTCGAACCGGGCGCGGCCAGGTACGGGCACGCCGAGCACCTCGAACAGCGCGCCGAAGAAGACGAGCGCCGTCTCCGGGTCGCCGAGCGCCTCCTCGAGGATGTCCTTCCTCTCGGTGCTCGGCTGCAGCGGGCTCAGATGCCGCTCGACCTGGAGCGCACGCTTCACCAGCTCACCGACGTCGGCGTCGGCGAGCAGCCGCTCACCCTCTCCGTTTCCGAGCGCCTCGACCCACGTCTCGTGCACCACGCGCCAAAGCGTCGCGCGCTCGCCGGTCGCGACGTAGCTCGGGTCGGCGAAGCCCTGCGGATACGTGGACATGAACTGCGCGATGGCCTGGTCCTGCGTGAGCCACGTCGCCGCGAGGCCGTAGCGCCCGGTCTTCGGATCGAGGGAGAAGGCCGAGAGCCCTTCGAGCCAGGCGTCCCGCTCGACGCCGTCCGTCCGGAGGAGCACCTTCGCCGCGGGCAGTCGGAGCTTGGCCGCGAATCGCTTGTCGCTCTCCGGGAAGAAGACGTGCACGGCATTCGCGTCGAGGGCCACGACCTTGCCGACTCCAAGCGACACGTGGTGCACCAGCATCTTCTTCTCGAGATCGGCCATGGCCTGCTTTCGTCGTTCGGAAGGCGACCGCTCGTGCGACCCGAACGGAAGCGTGAGAGCCGCATGCGGACCTCGGGCCTGTGACTCGCACCCGTCGCCCGCGACCACGTGACTATGAGTGAGACGCGGTAAGTGACGCGCGGAGACGTCCAAGCCGCCCTCGGGGCGACCCGTGCGCTCGCGGCGACGAGGCCGCTATATCTTAAGTATTCGGCATCGGGTCGTCGATGCCTGCATCTCCAGATGTGCTCTCGAAAGATGTGCCCTTCGGAGATGTGATCCTGGAGACGTGCTTCCAGAAACATCCTGCGGGGCACCCCAGGCGTGCTCCACGATGCATGCGCTCTTTTACGCCGCGGGGGCGGCCGTGGGAAGAGCCCCATGGTGTGGCGGACGAGCCCATGTCCGCGCTGGCCATGAAGCACCCCTCTCGCCGGCGGGTCTCCTCGAGACCGGCCCTACTTGCTCGCGGTACCGTTGGGAGGCCACGGTTTCCCCTCACCGTTGCCGTCGACCTTCACCCGCTCGTTCGCGGGCCCGCGCCAGACGCTGCCCGCGATGACGCGGCGAGGGAGCCACGGCCACCGCGACCGGCTCTCGTCGGTGGTGAAGACCGCTGGCGATGTCGCCTCGCCGTTCAGGCTGGGGTGAGGAGGCCTCGTCTCGGCAGGCTGAACCGGGACCGGTCTGCCTACGCTTCCGCGAGGCTGGCGGTGACGCCCCCCATTGCGAGAGGTGTTGCCCGCCGGTCGGAGTAGCTGACTGTCGCTGCTTGATCTGCTCAAGGTGTTTACTCGTTCCTGCGGCGCGGCCACCGGGACCACCGGGGCAGGCGGCGCGTGGAGTCTTCGCTGGCAAGGGAAGAAACGGCCCCTGCTACGGTCCTGTCTAGTGTGGCTGATTGCGACGGTTATTCAAGACGACCATGGTAGAGGCGCCTGGAATCGAGCCCTCGGGACGCGAGCCGCAACACGACGCGACATCACCGACGGAAACCAAACCAGGGGCCGCGGGGTTGAACGACCAGATCCGCCCGGTGCGTTCACCGTGCATCATCCTCTTGAAGATAGCAAGTTCAGCGGAGCGTGCCGGTGCTCTTTGGGGCGACTGCGGGGTGACCGCGGGGGCGACCGGGGCGCTCGGCCGTTGGTCCTCTCCCGGCGCGGCGCAGAACCTCCCACCGGACCCGCTGGAGTCCGGAGGCGGGAGTCCTCGGGAGTTCAGCTCACGAACATCTCGTCATGAGGCGGTCACGCTCCGCGCAAGGGATCGGGACATGGTGCACCATCAAAAGGAGACCATGCATGAAGATCCCGTTCAGACGCCGACCGTCCCTCGTCGCAGGCGCCCTGCTCTCGATGCTCGCCGTCCGCGGGCACGCGGCCGATCGCCCACTTCCACCGCCACCACCACCGGAAGCCTACTCCGCATGCGCGGACAAGAAGGTGAACGACTCGTGCTCGGTCAACCTCGGTCAGCAAGCGATCGAGGGGACCTGCGCGCTCTACGAGAGCGGGGACGGCCAGCTCTTCTGCAGGCCGGCTCGTCCGCCCTTGCCGCCGGAAGCCTTCACCGCCTGCACGGACAAGGTCGCGGACGCCGCGTGCACGGTCGCGTTCGGTGACCACACGATGCAGGGAGTCTGCGCGGCCTACGATGACGGACAGTTGTTCTGCCGACCGGACCGTCCGCCACACGAGCGCTGATCGCTGCCGTCGAGCTTCGCCGCGACCTCCACCCGCCGGCCTGGAGCGTCATTGCCATGAGGAGTCTACACGGCGAGCCGTCTACATGGCCTGCTTGGCGTGCTTCTGTAAGGCGGGGGCTTTCCCCCGCCTCCGAGCCGCCCGCGGGGACAACGATTCGGCTTCTCACAGCGGCGACCAGTTGATGTGATTCTCCAGCGGCACCGCCGCCGCTGTGAGCTGATGTCCGGCGCCTTGCGGCGCCTCAAGCGGAGGGGAGAACTCTCCCCCCGCGCCCCCCATCTCGAGCGTCAGTTCATGTGGCATGCGCTATCAGTCAACTCGTCCCGGTGGACTGATCCGCGTCTTCCGTGAGCTCGCGCGCCATCGCTTCCTGGCCCGGCTCCCCGACCTCGCGCTCGGCCCAGCGGTAGAGGAGCCGGTCCTCACGCTGGGCGTGGGCGCGCAGCAAGTCGACGAACGCCTGCGCGACGTTCAGTTTCACCGTGTGCAGGTCCACGCCCACTCCCAGCTCTTCGAGCGTCCTGCGGAAGGTGGCGTGCTCGGCGAGCAGCGCCGCTGCCTCGCCGGGCTGCACCCGCTCGAACAGCGGCATGAGGTAGCGCTCCTCGGCGGCGAGGTGCGCCAGGAGACCGGCGTCGAAGCGGGTCCACAGCTCCCGGAGCTCGTCCCGGTCTCCCTCGCGGAACCCGTCCAGCAGCTGGGCGAACAGCGCCTCGAGCCGCTCGTGATCGCGGACCAGGAGAGTCCGCAGGCCCCCCACCCGCCGCGCTGAATCTCCCGCCATCGGCCACCCCCGGTGCGTGAGGCGTCGGCCCTCCGCCCGCGCCGTCACCCGTGCTGACTATGCCCCAACATGCGCTATCCCGGGCCCTTGTGCACGGGTCCCCGATGGCCCTGGCGTGACCAGCCGTCGCCCTCAAGCGAGAATCCCGGAGGCGCGGCTCGCACACATGGGCCTCGCGGCCGTTCGCGACCGACCCTCTCGAGCCTCTCGCCGTCGCGGTCGAACACGCTTCGCCGTGGAGAGCGCGCCGCGTCGATCGGCGCGGCCGACTACGCCGCCCTGGCCGGCTTCGGCGGGGGCTTCCCCTTCTCGAACGCCGCGTTCTCGCCGAACTTCGCGACGATCTTCTTCTTGGTGTCGAGCCCGCCCGTCATCTCGATCACGAACGTCGGCACGCGCCGGGCTCGGCGGTTTGCGACCCACCTCGTGATCTCGTGGCGCTGCCGCGGGCGGGCCGCGCGCTCCGGAGCGCGCCGCC